>JAUHXV010000006.1 GCA_030426765.1 Bacteroidia bacterium
ATGATCACAGTGATCTCTGTAGCGCCGGCATCAACCGCATTGTCGAGCAATTCCTTGATGACGGAAGCAGGCCGTTGGATAACCTCTCCGGCGGCAATTTGATTTGCAATTGAGTCAGGCAGAAGCCTAATAATATCCGGCATACGTTGTTTTAATACGATCGAACATCCCGACCTTCGACATAGTTGACGAAAGCTCTGTTGACCACCTTGTTCCCTCCCGGTGTGGGATAGTCACCTGAAAAGTACCAGTCACCCGTGTGATCAGGACAGGAAGCATGGAGTCCTTCCAGCGTCTGATAGATGACTTTGACGGTCACTTTTATGTCTTTGGGTGAAACGATCTGTGCGATACGTTCAGAAATTTCTTCTTCAGAAACTTCCGCATACAGCGATTTTAATTCGTTTCGTATTTCTTCTTTCGGCAGGTCGAGTTGCGCCTTGCAGCGTGTATAGCATTCCTGAATCAAATCTTCTTTGCCTTGTTCCTTCAGGATTTCGACCAGCCCTTTGAAAGCAATAAACTCACTCATCCTGGACATGTCAATCCCATAGCAATCCGGATAGCGGATCTGCGGTGCACTACTGACCACAATGATTCGCTTGGGTTTCAGACGCAAGGCGACCATGCGAATGATTGAATCCCGAAGCGTCGTACCGCGGACGATGGAATCATCCATGAGAACCAACGTGTCAACCTTGTTCTTTATGATCCCATAGGTCACATCGTACACATGGGACATCATTTCATGACGCGCATCCGAATTGGCGATAAAGGTTCTCAGCTTTTCATCTTTGTTGGCCAGTTTTTCGATACGGGGTTGCTTAGCTAAAATGGCATGTACTTCTTCTGCACTGAGTTTGCCTTTGCCCGCAATGATCTGTTCGGCTTTAATTTTATTGTACGCATCGTGCAGCCCTTCCATCAGGCCATAAAAGGCACCTTCAGCGGTATTTGGGACATAGGTAAAAACGGTATCCTCAAAATTGTAGTCCACCGCCTTGAGTATTGGCTCGACCAGGTGTTTGCCCAGATTTTTACGCTCAACATAAATGTCTTTGTCTGAGCCACGACTGAAGTATATGCGTTCGAAAGAACAGCTTCTTTTTTCCAGCGGCTTGGTAAAAGGCTGCACTTCGTGCTCTCCGTTTTTCTTAATGATTAAGACGTGGCCGGGTTTGAGTTCCTTGACAAACTTAGCGCTGATATTCAGGGTCGTCTGGAGTGCCGGACGCTCGGAAGCAGCCGCAATGATTTCATCATCTGCATAATAAAAACAAGGTCGAATGCCATTGGGATCGCGCATGATAAACGCATCTCCATGGCCTACCATGCCGGCCATGACATACCCCCCGTCAAACTTGCGGCAGGCTTTTTTCAAAATGCGCTGGATGTCCATGTTTTCCATGATCATCGTCGTGATCTGCTCATTGTCATTCACATCCTGTTTATACCATTTAAAAAGCCGCTCTACTTCATCGTCAATAAAGTGGCCGATTTTTTCCAGCACAGTGACGGTATCGGATCGTTCTTTGGGGTATTGTCCCAGCTTGACGAGTTCATCAAAGAGTTCATCGACATTGGTCAGATTGAAATTGCCGGCAAGGACAAGGTTGCGCGTAATCCAGTTGTTGAGGCGAACAAACGGGTGGCAGGTTTCGATGGAGTTGTCTCCATGCGTACCATATCGCAGGTGGCCCATAAGCACCTCACCGGTATAGGGTTTATTGGCTTTCAGCCAGTCGGCATCCGCCATTTGTTCGGAGGTGCAGTCATTGAAATGCTGAAAAATACCCTGAAAGACGTCCTTCAGATATTGAGGGCTGTTGCTTCTTTTTCGGCTGATATACTTTGTCCCCGGAGAGGGATTCAGCTTGATGGTCGCGACACCGGCTCCATCCTGTCCCCGGTTCCGCATTTTCTGCAGTAGCAGTTGCAGGGTATGGAGACCGTATAAAGCAGTACCGTATTTTTCCTGATAATGCCTAAGCGGTTGGCGCAGTCTGACGAGCGCAATACCACATTCATGTTTGATCTGATCACTCATGAGGTTGAAAAAGAAGGGGCAAAAATACGGTTTTTATCTGTCCCCGAAGGGAAAGTATACACAACACCGATGATCCTTTTTAGTTCATCCGTCCGAAGTGCACTACACAGCTTTCATAATATACGCACAAATCAACGCGCCATATGTACCCAGCGCATATCCCAGCACCGCAAGCAGGACACCCACCGGAGCCAGTGAAGGACTGAAGGCCGAAGCCACAATCGGCGCGGACGCAGCACCTCCGATATTGGCTTGTGAGCCAACAGCCATAAAAAAGAAAGGTGCCCGAATCAGTTTGGCCACAAGAATCATGGTGCCCGCATGGATGATCATCCAGATAATCCCGATGGCAAATAACCCCAGATTATCAAACACTTCAGCCAGATTCATTTTCATACCGATAGTCGCGACCAAAACATAGATAAATACCGAGCCCCACTTAGACGCACCCACGCCTTCAAGTGCTCTGAATTTGGTAAATGAAATCACGAGGCCGTAAGTAGTTGCAATAAGGACGATCCAGAAAAAACCGCTGATAATGGATTCCAGCCGCAGAGATTTTAGGGTGGGTTCAAAACGTTGCAATAAAGGCACGATATGATCTGATCCCCAGTGCGCCAGCGCGACGCCTCCGAAAGCGATCGCCATCAGTTTAAACAAATCCAGTGTGGAAGGCACTTTTTCAATACTGGCGCGATAGTCACTGATTTTTTGTTTGAGAAACTCGATCGCCGATGTATCCGCTTTCAGCCATTTGTCGATGCGGCGCGTGACATTTTCATTAGCACCGTAAAGGAGAAAGCCCATCCAGATATTGGCAACAACGACATCTACAACCACCATCGTTCCAAATAGTCCGTCATCCACATCAAAGATTTCTTTCATAGCCGCCTGGTTGGCTCCACCTCCGATCCAACTTCCGGCAATCGTACTGAGGCCTTTCCACAGATCACCGGGTGTGCCACCGATGAGGTCAGGAAAAAGCCAGGAAGTAGCCAGCAAGGCAATCGGGCCGCCCAGAATAATCCCGACAGTTGCAGTACCAAACATGATGAGGGCTTTGGGGCCCAGGCCAAAAACTGCCTTGAGATCTATGCTGAGACAAAAAAGGATTAGCGAGGCGGGAAGAAAAAATCGGGAAGCAATAAAATACAGATTGCTTTCTTCTCCGGAAATCAGGCCGAGGGGCCAGTTGAGAAACGCCGGCACGAAGTAGCAAAGCAACAAAGCCGGGATGTAGGTGTAAAATTTCTTCCAGAAGGGGTTTTCTGAATGGGCCGTATAAAATATCGCGGTGAGCGTGCAGATAAGTATGCCGAGGACGACCGCATCATTGGTAAAAAGTGGATTCATGGAGACCAAGATAATTATTTCAGCCAGATGACTGAAAAGGATGTCTACAGGAGGTCGGTGAAGTGAAACCAGGGTAAAAGCAGATCCTTGTGTAACAAATGTTACATACAGAAGAAAAATCGAATTGAAGGATGAGCTAAAAAAAGAAGGGGTACCAAGCTAGCACCTGGCACCCCAAAAACCCCAAAAAACCAATTGAAAACTATTTCTTAATGCTGTCTGTAATCAGCCTCATTTTTTTCGAGGCGCAAATGTATAATAAGAACATCAATTATATCAAATACGTTTACTGAAATTGATATTTTTTATCAATTGATAAAAATCATCACGCTGAAGCTGTAAAAAGGAGCAAATCAAAGGGTTGTCAATGTCTTTAACTTGTCATAGAAAGGGTAAAATCCTGTGGCAGGATTTTGGTTTGGGTGTTATGACAAAAAAGAAGCGGTTTCGGGGTGATCAGTTTTGAGTTATCACCGATTAGTTTACTTTTAAACTGCCGAGACAAAACCGTCAATCCGCACTTTGCGTTTTTCTGACCTTATTCTGTCTGTGGATTCTAATATACGATTTTTCCTAATAATCATAATTTATATGTGAGGTTAGGAAAAAAATCTGAAAGTAACCTATGTCTAAAGTAAAGACAAGATTTATCTGCTCCAGTTGTGGCGCCACTTCCTCCGGCTGGATGGGAAAATGCCCGCAATGTTCTGAGTGGAACACCATCGTCGAAGAAGTCGTGCATTCGCCAGGTTCAAACGCCTCTAAAAAGAAAAGGGAAGCAGCAGTTCCGACACTCCTGTCAGAAATAGTAGAAGCGGATGAAATGCGGGTACGTATAGGCGATCCCGAACTCGAACGCGTACTTGGCGGAGGTATGGTGCCCGGCTCTGTGATCTTGCTGGCTGGCGAACCCGGCGCCGGAAAGTCTACTTTGTTGTTGCAAATGGCGGGCTTTCAAAATCTGAAGTTGTTGTATATCTCCGGGGAAGAAAGTCCCCGACAGATCAAAATGCGCGCTTCCCGGCTGGGTTTGAAAGGCGAACAATGCCACATCCTGGCAGAGACGGATCTGACCCATATCACAGAAGCCATCTCCAGGCTTAAAGCAGGCATCGTGATTATTGATTCGATTCAAACGATGTATTCTCCTGACCTGGAATCCGTGCCCGGCTCGGTCAGCCAGATCCGGGAATGCAGTTACAGACTCCAGCAGCTAGGAAAAGCAACCGGCATTACGATCATTCTCGTCGGACATATCACAAAAGAAGGAGACATCGCAGGACCCAAATTGATGGAACACATCGTGGATGTCGTATTGCATCTTGAAGGCGATCGACAATACAATTTTCGATTACTACGATGCGTAAAAAACAGGTTTGGTTCGACACGCGAAATCGGTATTTACGAAATGAAAGGTCTTGGCCTGGTGCCCGTAGAAAATCCTTCGGAATGGCTTATTCCGGCAGATCACCAACACCGCGCATCCGGATCATGCATCGCACTGGTGTGTGAAGGATTCAGACCATTTCTGATCGAAACACAAGCACTGGTGAGTACGGCGGTGTACGGAACGGCCCAACGGTCTACTTCCGGGTATGATACACGTCGTCTGCACCTGATGCTGGCTGTTTTGGAAAAGCGTTGTGGCTTTTTCTTTGGCAATCAGGATGTGTTTTTGAACGTGGCGGGCGGATTGAAAGTCGCAGAACCGGCCATTGATCTCGCGCTTGCGGTGGCACTCGTTTCCTCCCTCCAGGATATTCCTGTGCCCAGAGATGTTTGTTTTGCAGGTGAGGTCGGACTGTCCGGAGAGATCCGGCCGGTACAACAGCTGGACAAGCGCATCGCTGAAGCTAAACGCCTTGGATATAAGAAGATATTTATTCCTGCGTCCGGAAATACAGAAATCGATGCTTCTGACGCAACTGTCGTACAGGTTCGTTTGTTGAATGAAGTATTTGAGCAACTGTTCGGATAAAGTTTTTACATAAATGGTCTTTAAGGGCAAACAAGGTCTATGAGGATAATCTTTTTTGATAGTCACTGCCCGATGTGTCACGCCTGGGTAAAGCGAATTCTGCGAAACGATCCTCGCGGTATTTTCAGGTTTTCACCGTTGGAAAGTAGAAAGGCAGAAGAGTTACTGTCTCCTGTCCTTCCGGGATACCTGGAAGAAGATACACTTGTCCTTTACGATGATGGAAAGGCGTACATGCGCAGTGAAGCCGCTATAAAAATATTCGACCGATTGGGATGGCCATATTCTTTTTTCAGGCTTGGCTACCTGGTCCCGCGTAGCATACGCGATGCAATATACCGATGGGTCGCTGCAAGGAGATACAGGTTTGGCGACCGATATGACGCTTGTCCGCTTCCTCCGGAAAAATGGAAAAGCAGGTTTTTATAAAACATAACTCAGTCTGAACTACACATTTGCAAACGTTGGTTTTGTGAGAGGAAACATTTGACTCAGACTAGTTTTCTGCATCGGATTTTGTTGTCATCGAACGAATGTAGGCTACGATATAATCCCGATAGATACAATCCTCGTCCTTGCTGAGTTTCGTCCAGAGGCTGTTGTGCGTTTCATTGTGACAGTTCAGTACCTGGTAATTTTTCCTGCCCAGTTCCGATAAGGCCTTTTCAAAAAGCACATTGTACTGATAGGTGTCACTCTCTGAAATGAGTAACATCGGTGTATTGAAATCATAGATGAAAGTCATAGGAGAAGCGGCGATCTGTTCTTCTTCTGTTTCACCAAATACAGGATTAATATGATTTTCCAGGTAACTGGAATCTTCCTCGATCAGAGACTGCCGATAGTGTGGAATGTCAAAGCCGCCGCCCACCGGAACAATAGCATTAATGTCATCTGTTGAAAGGCCTACCGCTTTTAGAAACTCACCATTGGACGCCAGCATAGCAGACAAATGGGATCCGGAAGAAAATCCTCCGACAAAAATATTTTCTGTTGAATATCCATATTCATCAGCATGATCATACACCCATCGGAATGCATGTGCCAGATCCGTCACATGCGCCGGGTGCTTCACGCCTTCATACACCTTTGTCTCGCCCAGCAGTTTTGGACTCAATCGGTGGCCAACGGATACCATAAGGATTCCTTGTTTCGCCATCGCGCGGCAGAGATCCATTTCCCGGTGGCGATCGACATACGCCCATGCTCCGCCGCCTATCCACATAAACACCGGAGGATTTTTCACCCCTTCCGGAATAATGAGATTGACCTGCGTCAGGTCGGAATCCAGTGAATCATCTTCATAATATGACAGATTGTTGATCTCCCGTAACGCATAGTTCGCAGATGTCTGTGCGTCCATTGACACAATTGCAGTGACTAATAGAATGAGTGCAAATAGAATAGTTCTGATAGGAGAGGTTAGCATCGAAACAATAGTTTTCATAAGGAAAAAGATAAGCCCATACATAGAAACCATAAACCTAAAGGCTTCCACAGAAGAAAAGGGGGAAAATCTTGCGAAAATTGAAATAATCGAATCCTAGGAAGCTGCCAGCCACTTTTTTAAAACCCTCGAAAAATACTTCATATCCTGAAACCCGCACTGTTCTGCTATTTCTGACCGGTCCTTTACTCCGGCATCAAGCATGCTTTTCGCTTTTATCATGCGTAAAGAATGGTGGTATTGAAAAGGAGTCAAATTGAACAGGAAGCGAAAGTTTCGATGGAAATAGTAATCGGAAAGTCCGGCTGCTTTCGCCATATCTTTTAGTGTGATGGCCTGGTCGAGATGATCATGAATGAAATGTCTACCCTGCTGCACTCGCCTGTAAAGTTCTTGTTTCGTTCTCGTGCCGACACGTTCAAGTGTCTGCAGTTGTCTCGCGGCATGCATCTGATGATTGACAAGATCCTCTGATAGGAGGATAAGGAAATCTGTGAGTGAAGCCTGTGTGTGCTGTGTCTTTTTACTTTTTACCAATGCGTCGTGCAAGTGCGTGCTGAAGTGATGTATCGGAATGTTGTTGAGCTCGTCACAGTGGCAAATTTCTTCAGGAGTAAAATCTTCCAGGTGACGTTCAACTGAAGCACACTGTGATGAGGCGATCTGATACACCAGCTCAGAAGCCAGGTAGAAGCAGGTGCCCTCCACATCCGTTAGGGAATCTATCTCTACTTCCACCTGCTGCCCGGGACTGACTACGATAAACTGATCTGCCTTTAAAGGGTAATATTGTCCGTCAATCGTATAATGTTCAGTGCCGCAGGTGACCATCTTAATGGAAAAATTGTCAGCCACCGATTTTCTTGCAAATCGTCTCAAGCTTGACTGGATCACAAAGTTGGAGCCGCTTACATCCTCCTGCTTTCGTATACCATACAGTTCGTTCATTTGTGTTTCTTTTTAAATCAATCCAGTCGTCTGAGGATTTCTTCGGCGGCTTCTCTTCCGCTTTGCGCGGCGCCGTTCATAAAACCCTGAAACCAACCGCCACAGTGTTCGCCGGCAAAAAGGATATTACCCAGTGGCATTTGTTCCGCTCCTGAAATACTGGTAAACTGCCCTTTGGTATAGCAGGTATAACTGCCCAGCGTATACGGATGCGAGGGCCAGTGCATTCGCGCTATCTTTCCGTTAAACTGGCTCGCAGCGCCCGGGAAAATGCGCTCCCAAAGCGGCAGATATTTGTTTTTTTGAAACTCAGGCGTGCCTTCTCCGACAGCAATGCCTGAAGGTCCACCAAATAAAATCGACAAACCGGCTGCTTCGTGATCGCGGTTTTGCAACTGCGCATTATCCCACCCATTAGGGATTCCGATGTCGCTGTAGACCAGTCCGCCGTATCCCTGATCTCTCCAAAAATGAGACTTCATGCCGAGCATGAGTTTGGCATTTGTACCAAAACCCATGGTGTCAATACACCTGCGCTTGACAGCAGGCATCTCCACCGGCATATCGATCATGCGTAGTTTTGTAAAGGGTAGGGTCAGGATGACATAATCAGCCTGTACGGTCTCAGATTTCCCGGCAAAGTGCAGGGCATATCCGGTACCTGAAGGGCGCAGAGATTCCAGCGCGTGATTGAGGAGAATATCATCGGCGTATTTTTTCGCCAGCGCATCCGGGATGCTTTGGTTTCCGCCTTTTGCTTTATAGCGTTCGTCACTCTCCCCGAAAAAAGAAAGAGCACCATTACTCGTATCTGTCGAAATTAAAAGTGTCAAATTGAGGCTCGACTGTTCTTTAGGGGAACGTCCGTATTCGGATTCGTAGGCCATCTCAAGGAGGCGTTTGACCCAACCGCTGGCACCGATTTTTTTCAGGTATTTGGACACGCTCATTTTGTCCAGCTTGATAATATACGGGTCGGTAGCGGTGTAAGAGATATCTACATCATCGGTGAAGAGATCCATGTCCGCCTGCATACGCGGAGCGAATGTGCGGAAGCCATCTACGACCTCTTCCATCGTTCGATGCTCACCCTCAAAATAAAATGCCTCTGCTTCAAGCGCTGTTTCGCTGGCCTGCTGGTAGTCGATGAGTTCTATGTCAAACTCATTGGCAAGTGCCCACATGTCGGCATGGTTGGTGTCGATAAACTCTCCGCCAAATTCAGCCCAGGTGCCCGGACCCATCGCTTCCTGCACGGTAAACATCCGACCGCCTGTACGTCCACTGGCTTCATACACCGTGGCCGTCAGGTTGTTTTTCTTCAAAATATGCAGCGCATGTAAACCTGCCATCCCTCCGCCGATGATCGCGATCGAAGGCGGTGTCCCTCTGAGAAATGGGAGATAAAACGATTTGCCGGGTTGGATGAGCAGTCCGGGAGCTATAGCACCTCCTGCCATCAGTTTGCCGGTATCTTTTAAAAATTTTCTTCTCCGATTGATTTCCTCCTGAGCCTGACCGATCACTTCGGCTGTTTCCATTTGCATTTTTTCGGCTTTCAAAGCGAGATGAAATGCCTTGCGAAGGGAAGAGAAAAGTGGTGTGCGAATTGTTTTTTTCATTTGGTTTTTATGTAAGGCCTGTCAGCCACCAGGACGTTAACCAGACGCTCCCTTCCGGGCAGATAACTGATCTGGTGGCCAACTAAAATTAAGCAATTCCTTTCTGAGGAATGGAAAGAAAATTTAAGTGTTAGACGAGTCGTCTATAGGCAGGGATAACAGGAAGGCCTTATTCGCCAAAAGATATCGGGTTAGAAAATCTACATGTCAGAAATTAACCGCTCCCAAGCCATATTCATGAGAAGGATAGAGGATCCCGTTTTTCAGGGTAAACAGGTTAGTAAACGGGTCTTCAAGCAAATCCAGATGGCCATCGAGATCTGCATATTCTATGTTCCGTCGACTCAGTGCAAAATGCAGGCCGGCAGAAATGCCCAGCGCACATTCATCCAGGCAACCCACCATGACTTCCATGCCTGCCGCTTTGGAGACGGAATTGATATGCTGTGCCTCCAGGATTCCTCCGACCTTCATGATCTTTATATTGACCATGTCGATCAGATCATGTCGGGAAAGTCGAAATGCATCTTTTAACGTTTTGATGCTTTCATCCGCCATCACCGGTATCGGAACATTTCGGGTCACTTCGCCTAACTGTTCTTCCTTAGTTTGCTTGGTAGGTTGTTCGAGAATTTCAATGCCGGCACTCGCTGTTTTTTCGATAAAAGAAATGGACTCCTCCGGTGTGTAACCCTGGTTGGCATCAAAGCGAAGCAAAAAATCACGTCCATAATGCTCGCGTAGTTTGATGATCTTTTCAATATCTTCTTCGAGGTGTAAACCTCCTTTTAGTTTGAGAATGGTAAATCCTTTATCCAGGAAATATCGAGCCTGTTCGATGGTCTCTTTGACAGGTAGAATGCCAATAGTGATACTGGTGGGGATTTCAGTTCTGTAGCCGCCGAGCAACTGGTACAAAGGAAGCTTTGCTTTTCTGGCGAGCAAATCATGTAATGCAATATCCACCATCGCCATCGTTGAGGAGGCATTCGGACATAAGGTTCTGAGCTGATCGACAAACCAGGCGATCTGAAATGGCGATTTGTTTTTCAATAAATCGATCAGGATCGTATCGATATTTCGAATCACGTCTTCCGGGGTTTCGCCCGTGACTTCCTGGTCAGGTGCGGCACATCCCCATCCGGTCAGCCCTTTGTCCGTGGTGAGCTTCAGGATGATATTGGTTGTCTCACTTACTGTCTCATAGGCGATCGTATACGGAATCGCCAGTGGCATATCGATTCTGAAATACTCGATGTCGATGATCTTCATCTCAGTACCGATTTTGGTAGAGCTGATCAAAAGGGGTGTTTTTAATCGTTTCGACAAACTCTGCCATTTTGCGGATCATGATTTCCCACATTTGGTGTCCTTTTTCTGCGGTGGCTTTAGTGGCATTGCCCATGACGCCGGATTTGGTGAGGCGTTCTGTATGCACATACCAGCTTACGCCCCGGTCTGACGTGTAGTCGAGATATTCATTGCCCAGATCGATGGTATCGTCAACAGCTTTACGCATATCAACGAGTTCAGGACGGATAGCGAGGGTCGTGCTGGTTTCGATTTCACCGGCATGAATATCATTGTGCGTGTCGATCAGATCATAGAGATCCACATCACTGGTCTCGCCGGTCTCCACGCAGACAAAAATTCTCGCGTCGCGGTTGATCATTTGGGCGGCATACGTGAGTGTAGGTACATTATCGCCATGTCCATTCAGAATGACCAGTTTTTTAATACCATTATGCGCAAGACTCATGCCTATATCATAGATCAGCGCCGAGAGTGCGTTGTTGGTGACCGAGATGGTCCCTTTGAATTTACTGTGGTGATAGGAAACGCCAAACGGAATGACCGGAAGAACAAAAGGTTTTGGTTCCGGGCAGGCTTCTGCAACTTTGCGCGCCATGTACTCCGCGTCGAAAGTGTCCACATCCAATGGCAGATGTGGTCCGTGTTGCTCAATAGCTCCACAAGGCAATATGGCGGTATCAACATGCTTCAGGCGTTCTTCGATTTCCGGCCAGGTTAAGGTCGCCCACATAAAGTCAGGGTATTTTTCACTTTTGTTCATCGAACTTGTATTTCGGTGTGTTAATAAAAGCATCATCAAGCGTGACATCTGTCCATTTCGTGTCAATGCGCTGGGTAGCCCCATCCGCGTAGTGACGTAGAATTTCAAACAAGGGTTGGCGAATGTGATGAGGCATATCTTCCAGGTTGCTTCGCTCTGCATCAAACCGAAGCTTCATGATTTCAGGGTGAGGCTTAGCGGCTTTTTGGGTAAATTCATTTCGCTCAATCAATCCCTTTTCGAGCATCAGGTGATACAGGTGCGCCGCATCACTTCCGATTTGTTTAATGGATTTAGCAGCAAGGGTTTGAAGGCCTTGCGCGATTTGTTCGACGGAATACCCACATCGCTCAGGATTCTCATCGAGTGCCTTGACCATGCCTACGATTCTTCGGCATTTCTCACATTTTCCGCAAGGGTGCATTCGGCCATCAACCTCATGCGCCGCATGACAGGATACCTGCTGCTGTTGTAAGACCGGATACCGTTTGATCAGCGTCTTCATAATGAGTAGTTCGGACAGACTCCGAAGGATCGAATACTGATAGATATTCCACCCCTTTTTTAGAAAATAGCGCGTCAAGGCATTGTCAAAATATTTGCTCTGATCGTACAGCCCGTTGTAATGCGAGATGCCGCTCAGGTTGCCTTTGACAGAGGTATCGTATTCATCTCCGATCAGGATATTGCCGATACCTTTTTTGCGGGCAACGGGAAGGACGCCAAACAGGAAAACGGCTACTGTCCACAAGCGGATCGGATAGATGTCAGCGCGAATGCTGGCAAAATTTTCTTTGATAAAAGGAAAATGGCGCAGCATCCAGGAAAACAAACGATCGCTGTTGCACCAGGGTTTTTCTGTATTGGGTTCTGTCTCTTTGAAAAAGCGATGGGCATTAACGGCGGTAAACCAATGTCTCCCCGCCTCATTGATGAAAACAGGGTAGGGTTCGCCAATTTCTTTGATGATTCCATAGGTCAGCAAGCTGTCTTTTCCTCCGCTGCTGAGGATAGCATATTTATTGAGATCCGTGTGGGCGTCCCCTTTTTCAAGTTTCAGATCAGCAAAGAGGGTGTTGGTAAATACGAGATTCGCCTGTGTGTATTTTTCTCTTTTTTCGGGTTGAAGGGTGTCGAATGGTGATTTGAGAAATTCGTTTTTAATGAGCAGTTTATTCGTGAGAATTTCGCGCGAAGTGTTTTCGGTCATGTCGCGGATAAACTGCTGGTCGGTCTGATCAAAAAGCCCGTCAAACTCGATCGTTTCAAAAAACAATCCGTAATTGAACGCCACCTGTGCCAGCATCATAGAGGCCAGATTGACATCGGCGGGATGTTTTTTGTTAAAATAGTTGTGCTCATACGAATAGATCAACTCAAAAGATGAAGACGCTCCGGAAAATGTCTCCACGCAGTATCGGGCCTTTACTTTTTTAGGCTCGATGTGCAACTGATCGACAGATAGCTTTCGAAGGACTTTGAAGGATTCGAGTTGGATCACTTGATGAGGGATTTTAAAAGTGCTGTCAATTCTTCGGCGCCAAAGGCGAGAACATCGTATGCAGGCAAGCCTGTTTCTTCTGTGATTTTGGCACATGCCGGAAGAATTTCTGCTTCGCTCATGCCTTCATGGTTGACCGTTACAGCGATGACCTTTTTGCCGGAGATTACTTCGACGGCGTTGATTTGTTCCTGGATAGGGTGGAGTGGATATCCCGGAAAACCATCGTATTCCACGCGTGTGGGGGCGTGTTGCATGATGACGTAGTCCGGCCTTCCGGCAGCGAGTATTTCAAATCCTCCGGGATAGGCCGGATTCATCAGGCTGCCCTGGCCTTCGATGACAATGAGGTCTGGCGATTCATTTTTCCAGGCTTCATGAACAGCGTGTTCAATCTCACCGGCGACAAAATCGTTGATGCAGCTGTCGAGGATCATGGAGTATTTGGCGCCTTGCATCCAGGCGGTTTGACCTGTGCCTACCATTTGGGCTTTAAGCCCTGCTTTTTGAAAAGCGTGAACGAGTATCCAGGCCGTGGTGCGTTTGCCGATGGCGGAGTCAGTACCCAGTAGCGCGATCTTCAGGCAGTCTACTTCTTCAATTTTTCCGGTAAAAAAATGCAACTCGTCGCGGTCGGGTGTGCGCCTGACATCGCGGATACGGCAATTGTTCTTTTCGGCCAGCGCCATGATCTCGCTGTCTTTGTACAGAAAATCATGCAAGCCACTGTCCACGTTCATGCCCAGTTCCAGCGCGCGTTTGATAGATCCCTTGGCTTCAGCGGGCAGTCGTCCGCCATCCGGTGCCAGTCCGATCACATAGGATTTGGGTTTATTGTCTGAACCAAGTGTGTCAAGTGCAGTAGTCAGGTCTTTGAAGATGGGAATGCCATTTGGTTTTCCGTCGAGCACCTGGCCTGCGTCTTGTCCGGCATAGGTCTGGTCAATCACACCCACCACATCATAGCGTTCAGTAAAGCGAACAAGGCCATGGGCTGTTTTGCCGTTGGGCATGTTAAATGCTTTGTCACAATAGACGATGGCTTTGCCATCAATAGAAGATTTCATGGATTAATATTTTCCTGTGAGTATGGCGACATATCGGTCGTTGATCATTTCATTTTTTTCGTGCAGCTGCAAAAGTGCAATCAGGCCGGAAGTGGAAGCAGGCAGGATGCGATAGCCTTCTTTCTTGTGAAGAAAGCTGCTCATCTCTTTCATTTTTTTATCGCTGATATGACTGGCCTCGCCACCGGATTGTCTCAGCGCGTAGAGAGCTTCATCTCCATCAAAGCTATGCCAGTTGATCAGGGGTTCGTTAACCACTGTCTCCTTGATTTTGGCTGGATCGATGTCTTTGCATGTATCGAGGCCGGCGCGAAAAGAAGAAATGATGGGATTCTGGTGAGCTGCTGACCCGGCCACAAATCTGGGAATCCTGCTTGTCTTCCCCCGCTTGTGCAGGTTGACAAATCCACGATACACACCTGCCAGCAATGTGCCATTGGAGACCGGAGATGCGATGTATTTTGGTGCATCGCGGAGGACGTCATAGATTTCGTAGGCAATTTCTGCATAGGCTGAAATCTGTAACGAAGTATTCGCACCACCCGGGTTGGCATCATACCATCTTTTTTCCAGCGCGATTCGGCTGGACTCAGTGACCGTATCCTCGTATGTCCCCGGCAGTCGTATGATTTCCGCGTTGAAAGCTTCCATCTCTTTGATCCTTTCTGTGTGGTAAGATTCCGGGATAAAAATCTTACAATGCATGCCGGCGAGGTAGGCAGCATAAGCAACAGCCACTCCGTAGTTGCCGCAGGTGGCAACGGTGATAATGCTAAACTTTCTGCGGAGGGCATCGTGCACCTGAGCGAAGGCGATTCTGTCTTTTTGTGTACCAGAGGGATTCTCTCCTTCGTATTTGATATAAAGTTGGCGGATATCCAGTTCTCTTTCCAGGTTGCGCGCACGATTGAGTGAAGTGTCGCCGATTTCGAGGGACATGATGTCTTCAAAAGATTCGACGCGGTCGACCAGAGTGAGTTTGGTGTCCTTGACCATCTCACTCAGGGTCTTCACTTCTTTGGTGATCTTTATTTCGGCTGTTTTTACGCCGTCGAGAATATTGAGCATATACAGGTTATTGGATGGACAGGGAAAGCATACGCGTATCCCAATGTCATGCTGGTTGTCGTTCGTCAATGACTACATGGTAGCCCTGATTTTTCCATCCGGATATCACTTTTTCCAATTGTGATATCATGTAATGAGAATCCAGCTCAAAGTCAAACCGGCGTTCGTTTTGGTCTGACAGAATGGATATGGAGTTGATGATGGGCTTCCCTTTTACTTCTTTTGTCATGTCGGATATTGACTCATGGGGAATGGTGTACTTTTCCTGTACACGGATCCGATCTAGTGATTTCGGAGAAAACGATTCAGTGGCTTTTCCGTTTTTCGTTTTGATTCGTATTTCATCCGGATCGATTTCGATCATGCGGTGACCCAGCAGGGTCGACATGCCCTTTTGGTTTTTAATGGCTAAGACTATGATGATTAAATAAGCTATAAGGCCGGTCATGGTTAGCCACACAGGAAGATCATAGAAGTTGACCAGAATTGCCACTGGGATAGCAGGGAGAAATAAGAATAGCAGGTATTTCCTCCGGAGGCGGTAGTAGGCCGCGTCTTCTATGAGTTTGGCTTTGAACATGGCAATTCAAGATACGGGTTTGGGCGAAATCCTCCGA
Organism: Bacteroidia bacterium; assembly: GCA_030426765.1. GTDB lineage: Bacteria > Bacteroidota > Bacteroidia > Chitinophagales > Saprospiraceae > Opimibacter. The sequence goes on from JAUHXV010000006.1 coordinate 15,723, forward strand.
ATTATTTTCATTTCGGGCGCCAAAGGAAATCAATTTCCTGCATTTGAAAAGTTAAAATATGGATAGCTCCGAACGGGTGGTAAACTCTTCCAGAAACAGCATGCCCTTGTAGGAGTTTCCTTTCTCATTCAGGCAGGGACTCCACACGGCAATCGAATATTGAAGCGGGTGGATGGCGACGATGCCTCCGCCCACGCCGCTCTTGCCGGGCAGTCCTACTTTAAAGGCAAACTCTCCTGACTCGTCATAGAATCCGCAGGTCTGCATGAGGGCGTTGGTGCGTTTGGTCTGGCTCTTGGTCAGGATTTGTTTGTCGTCGTGTAGCGTGTAGCCGTCATTCGCGAGGTACAGGAATGTCCTTGACAGTTCTTCGCACGACATTTCCAGCGAACAAAGATTAAAGTAGAAGTCGAGCACGTCGACCGGGTCATTCATGATATTGTCAAAAGACTTGATCAGATTACACAGAGCGACGTTACGGTAGCCGGCCTGCTTTTCGGACGCCGCAATTCTGTCGGAATAGGTCAGGTCGGGGTTGTTGGAAAGGCTCCTCACGTAATCCAGGAATTCTTCTTTTGGATGGGTCAGGTGCGTGAGCAGGATGTCGCAGATGACGAGTGCACCGGCATTGATAAATGGGTTGCGCGGAATACCGTGTTCCAGTTCGAGTTGGATCAGGGAGTTAAACGAGGTGCCGGAGGGTTCTACGCCTACGCGGTTCCAGATATTGCCTCCGAGCATGCTGTAGGCGAGGCTGAGTGAAAGTACTTTGGCGATACTTTGGATAGAAAATCTTTCCTGATAATCACCGATTCCATAGGTCTCCTTTTGGAGGGTTGACACGCAGACCCCAAATTTAGCGGGGTCGACATATCGTAGTTCAGGGATGTATGCGGGCAGTTGTCCTTTTTCCTCGACGGGCTGGTTTTTCAGGTAGACTTCGCGGATGATTTCTTCAAAGTTCAAATACGTGTGGCTTGGTGATGAAAACTTCAGTGTATTAGAAAGCAATTCGAGCGTTGAAATTAAATCAATTCCGGCATCTCAAACATTTTTAAATGGGTTTTGTGTTGAAACCTAAACTTTAATCATCTGTGCAACCGGGGGCGATGTCGATTTGAGCAAAAAAAAGAGAGGGGTGGTTGACCCCTCTCATAATACACGCTCATGAAATAGATAATGGCGTTACAAACCAAAAGCATAGTAATATTGTCCCGGGAGGTCTTCGTAAATACCCTCGATCATGACGCCTCCTGTTTTATTTTCGAGGATATTGGCCAACTCGTCCACGGTTTTTACTTCTGCACCATCCACTTTAGTGATGATAAATCCATCGCGCATTTGTGTATACTTACGAAGCTTCCCGGGGTAGAGTTTGTGGACTTTAACTCCTCCGGAAATGTCGAGTTGCTTTGCAAGCGATTTGTCGATCGGTTCAAACTCTGCTCCCAGCACTTTGAGTACTTTTCGGGTATCTTTTTCGGCCAGTACGGGATTGCCATCGCGGTTGTTGAGTGTGACGTCAATGGCAGACTCTTTTCCAGACCGGTTGATTCTGAGTGTAACTTTTTCACCGGGTCGGTGTCTGGCGATGGCACCTTGGAGTGCGGAGGATGTTTTTACTTCCAGATCATCTACGGCCAGGATGACATCGCCTGTACGGATGCCTGCGGAGGCGGCAGCACTGTTTTCCAATAAACTGTCTACATACACCCCTTCCAGCACAGAAAGGTCTTTTTCCTTTGCCAGATTTCCATCTACGCTACGAATCATCACCCCTAATACTCCGCGCTGAACGACACCGTATTCAATCAGGTCTTCCACTACCTTATGCACGATATTGGCAGGCACAGCAAAACCATATCCGGCGAACGTACCGGTCGGACTTGCAATAGCAGTATTAATACCTACAAGGCCTCCTTGCAGGTTGACCAAAGCGCCACCGCTATTTCCGGGGTTGATGGCCGCATCCGTTTGAATAAAATCCTCCACGGCATATTTGTCTTTCAGGATGTTGATACTCCTTCCTTTGGCGCTGACGATTCCCGCCGTTACGGTTGAATTGAGTCCCATGGGATTGCCGACCGCAAGGACCCACTGACCAATATGGACATCATCAGAATTGACAAACGGAACCGTAGGAAGATTTTTTTCTTTGACTTGAAGGAGTGCAAGATCCGTAGAGGGATCTGTACCGACCACGGTTGCTTTATAGGTACGATTGTCGTGAAGCGTGACTTCGATATCATCCGCCTCAGCAATGACATGATTGTTCGTTACGATATATCCATCTTCGCTGATGATCACACCGGAGCCGGTGCCTATTCTGCCGGGATTGTAGCGCCGTGGTGATCCGTTTTCAGGAATTCCAAATTTCAGATCCGGTCCAAAGAAACGTTCAAATTCGTCACCGAAAAAATCTCGGAACGGATGAGATTCGGATTTGGATGAGTTGTGATGATAACTGTTGTTCAGATGAGTTGACTTAATATGGACCACACTATGAATAACTTGTTCTGCAGGCTTGTTAAAGTCCAGAGGTACCAGTTCTCCGTCGGACGCATTGAGGTATCCGGCAGATGTACTTGGCACGGCATTGATGTGTTCAATTTTTACCACCCTGCCGTTGGTTTGGAAATAGGTGAATGCGCCCAGACTTGAGAGGCTGACCACTAGTGCTACCAAGCCTGAAAAAATGATATTTTTCTTCATTTTTGATAGATTTAGATTAAACAATAGGTGCACTGGAAGAGATATGGTCTTCCAGTGCAATGGGGTTTAGGAAATTTTAATGAGTCGCGCAGGCTTTGCTTTTGCTTCTTCCTTTTTTGGCAGACGCAGACGCAGAATGCCATCTTTGTAGGTGGCATTGATCTTAGCATCATCGATGACGCGATCATTCAGGTTAAAAGAACGCTGGAAAGACTGATAGCTGAACTCCTTACGAGTATAGCTTTCCTTGTTTTCTTCCATTTCGTTCTTCAGCTCACTCTTAATCGTGAGGAGGTTGTTGGTCAGTTCCACATGGAAGTCTTCCTTCTTCATTCCCGGGGCTGCAACTTCCACAAGGTACTCTTCGCCGGTCTCTCTTATGTTGACAGAGGGCAGGGTAGTAGAGGTGCGCGTAAAGTTGCGGTTTGACCAATCAAATAATGTATTCCAATCGTCATCAAGAAATTTTGAGACAGTCGGAAGTAAGGTGCTTTTTACTGGTAACATAGCTTAAAATTTTTTGATTAATGAATTTGAATATCACCCTTAAAAATGCAAGTCCTGTGCCAGTGGTTTTTCAACTGTCAAAATTTCATAATTGCATTTCCTGACAATGAAAAAATGACATTTCGGCTGTCATTTTTTCATTTTCCAACTGCGGGTTTGGGGGTCATTTCGAGACCAGGGATAGCTGGTGCATATCGACAGATTGAATCCCAAGACGCCAACACATCCCTTTTTTAGTTTGATAATTCGGATGAAGGCAAATGCGATCGAATGTGGTTGTATCCTTCTGAGATTTCCCCAGAACAGCATAAGAGGAGGTATACATCCAGGGTGTATCTCTGCGAAGCTTTAGGTGAATTGTATCCTGGCGTATTTCATATTTCCCAAAATAGAAATCCCTATCGAATACATATTTGCATGATTGATTTGCATTAAGTTTGAGTTGACCAAACCTAGAGCTTTGAGCATGTAAGATAGGTTTGCGTTCAAGTGACTCCCAGTTTACAGGTCCCTGAGGTATTAAGATAATCAAGGCAGTCAGGATAAATATGGAAGTAGCATAAACCAATCGTTCGTGATGTTTTTCTCTTTCAATCGTAAACTTTAAAACCTGAAATATCCCAATTAAAGGTAAAGTCGGAAAGACGGTAAGCAATAAAATGAAGAACAAGGATTTATGAAAGTGATGGATATATCCGGTGAAATACCTGAATACCCAGAAAGATGCTTCCAGGAGAATTATAAACAGGATTACCTTCTTATATTTCATTCGCTTATTCGGGCATTGGAGCGAATAGAAATAACAGATGCTAGGTATTGAATATTGTGCTCAAATCCTGTCTGCCAACAATGGCCATGATATCAACCCGGTCTCTATGGATCTTGTAGTATATGCTGTCCACACCACAGACACATCGACGATATCCTTTTCGTATGTGATCGACTGATTCACATGCAAAAGGATTTTCTGCAATGCGATCAAAACATTCAAAAAACGCATTAAAATACACCTCGGCTTGTTTTACACCGAAATGTTTAGTCCCATACTGATGAATTCGGATCAGGTCCTTTTTGGCTTCGTTGCTCAGGCGGTAATCAGCCATTCATCTGAGCTCTTGATTGGGCCAGTATTTCCTCACGGGAGTCTTTGGTGAACCCACTTTTTTCGGCTCTTACAAGTTTGGCTCGAATCCAGTCAATCTGTGCTTGTTGCTTTCTGGCCTGTCGGATCAGATCATTGACGAGTTCGCTTTTACTGGAATATTCCTGGCTGTCCACCTGGGCTTTGAGCCACTCATCATTTGGCTTGGTAAATGAGATGCTTTGTCTGGACATGATTTAGATGGATTGGTGTAAAAATACACCAAATATGCATCATATCCTAATGTATTTTGTGACCTTTATTTGAATGGATTGAGGAAAATCTGACAGCACAAAGAGCTTAAGGATCACATGCTTCAACTAGGGGTGTGAAATAATCTTACATCATTCATCATTTCGGAGGAAAAGCATCCCCCGGTAAAATGCCTTGGAAAAGGGTTTCAAATGGTGTTATTAAGGATATTCCTCTATATTTGCACTCCGATTTTTTGGCGTGGTAGCTCAGGTGGTTAGAGCGCATGATTCATAATCATGAGGTCGGCGGTTCAATCCCGCCTCACGCTACATCAAAGGCCCCAACTCAGGGGCTTTTTACTTTATCACCCAAGCTGTATTTGATTTAATAATTTCCAGGAAAGCTTTGGTGGTTAGAGCGTTCCACAGTACTGCGTAATGTTCAGCGGTTCAATCCCACCTAACGCTACTTTTTCTTCCCCTCTGAACTGCCTCCTTTCGTCGGAGTACAGAGTCTATGATTTTCATTTTTCACCTATCTGACCCCTCGCCCTTCAGGCGATCCCCTAAAGGGGATCAAAGAAGTGAGCAATATATTCCACCTTGCTTCATACCACTATACAGCAGCTTCACTTTACAATTTTCACCCCGATAAAATCGGGATCAATTTTCACCCCTGTACTACCTCCTTACGTCGGAGTACAGGGTCTACGCTTCGCTCTGATTTTCAAATCTCTCAGCTCCCCACCCGGTTAAGCCCCATCCTCGCCTTCTGGTGCAACCCCGTCGCATATGCCTCAGGCTGCATATCCAGGCACATATAGAAAAACTTCCTCGCAGTTGGCTTGCTCCCCAGTTTTTCATGGATAAGCCCGCACTGCAGGGCCGCACTGCAGGCAAAATAATAGCGCTCAAACTGCCCGGTAGTGATCGCCAGCATTAGATAATGCAAGGCCTCCGCATCCGATTCCATCGCCTGTAATATCCGACCCTTCCGATACAGATATTCCAGCCGCTGTTCATGTTGCACCAAGGTAGAATACAACGACTCATTCATCAGCGCCAGCGCTTTTTCATAGTAGCCGCCATCATAATAGAGGCGACTTCGAAGCAACTTTGTATTCGGAACCGCATGAGTCTCTGCTTCAAGCATCGCCTGCTGGTCTTCATCCGTCTTGTTAGAACCCTTGATCAGGATCTGCTGCATGGATTTCGTATAGCCATCCATATCACCTTTAAGCAGTGAATGCCAGGCCAGCTTCTGATAGGCTTCCTTGATATAGTGTTTCCCTTTGTGCAACTTGAGGAATTCCTTTAATGGAATATCGGCATCGGCATCTCCGCGGAATAGTTTGCATTCACCCAGCACGAATCGCAGGAAGGGGATTTGCACTGCGCCCGGTACTTCACGGGCATTGCTCAGAATACGGATCGCCTCATCGTTCTCTCCCACATCGAGCAGCAAACTCGACATCATATACTGCGCCGATTTGCTGTCCGGTGTATCACCAAGGTGTTTTCTGATCAGCGCCAGGCCAACTTCCGGCTGATTATTGAGCCGCCCCTCGGCAAGGGCGGTATACAAGACGGTTTCATTAAAGTAGATATTGGATTCCGGGGTAGTAGTTGCCAGAATACTTTTCAGTTCTTCAAGTCCTTCTTCGATCGTACCGCTCAGGCTAGTGACGATTTGTACCATAAGTCGATACTGATCCGGGATAGCCCCAAAGACAACTTTTAGCGAAGCGTACAATCTTAGATTGGCGACGTCGTCGGGAAAGTTTTTTTGATTTTTCCTCAATAGCTTAAATGCACTATTCATTTCAGAACCCGCTGCGATCAGTTTGCCTTGCTGCAGATGAAGTGCGGACTGATGTAGTGTGATCTGCGCCTGCGCCATCAGGGAGAGCGGATTGGTTTCCGGGACGGTTTCTACTTTTTCAAAACGCAGGTCTGAATCGTCAAAGAAGGTATCGATGGCTAACAGGTCCTCCTGAACAAAGATTTTCAAAAAAACACCATAATCCTCGAGGTAGGGCCAGATCATATTATCCGGTTGGCGAAGTGCCTGGAGACGCACCGCCGTCAGTCCTTCATCGATTCGCAGGTCGGTAATGAGTGTATAGGCATTCCGGGCCTCAGGGGTCCAGTACATGTCCTGTGCCGAAAGCACGGAGGAGAAAATAAAAATCCAGACACAAAGAACAGGTTTCATTTGTGTCTGGATTAGTGTATTCACGTATCAAATCTATGAATATTATGCGTCCGCAGTGATCCCCGCGATCTCGTTATCCACCAGGATACGACCGCAGTGCTCACAGGCGATGATCTTTTTGCGCTGGGAAACTTCCAACTGCACCTGTGGCGGGATCTGGTTGAAACAACCTCCACATGCATCGCGTTCAACGACCACCAGGGCAAGCCCATTTCTGTAGTTGCCACGGATACGGTTGTACGCCTTCATGAGACGAGGCTCCACATTTGCCTGCGCAGCAGTAGCATTCTTACGAAGCGCTTTTTCCTCCTTCTCGGTTTTGGCCACGATGGATTTTAACTCCTCCTTTTTGACTTCGAGGTTGGCCTTTTTAGTCTTGAGCTTTTCTTTCGCCTCTTTGATCACGGCGTTTTTCACTTCGACCTTTTCGTTGACCTCACGTCCTTTCTTTTCAGCCAACTGAATTTCAAGTTTCTGAAGCTCGAGCTCCTTGGACAAGGCATCAAACTCTCTGTTGTTTTTCACGTCATCGAGCTGCTTGGTATACTTGGCCACGAGAGCTTCCCCTTCAGCGATACGGGCAGAATATTTGTTGGCTTCCGCTTCGATTTCCTTCACCGTCTCATTGAGATTTTTCAATCGGGTTTCCAGACCGGTGATTTCATCTTCCAGATCGCTCACTTCAATCGGGAGCTCCCCTTTCAGGATCTCGATAGCATCGATTTTAGAATCAATCTGTTGAAGTGCGTAAAGCTGCTTCAGCTTGTCTTCAATACTGATTTCAGTTGTTTTAGCCATAAGTGTTTTAGAAAATCAGGTAAAATAATGGACGGGATTCGTATTAATCTCCGTGCAATGGGCGGCAAAAGTAGCAAATTTCCCCGAAATAAGCTCCTGAATCAGGCCGATTGTATACTGCTCGCTTTCGTAATGGCCGATGTCACAAACCAGGATATCCCCGTCCGCTTCAAAGAAGTCGTGGTACTTAAAATCCGCCGTCACCAGGGCATCTGCCCCTGCTTTTTTGGCATCCTTCAGCAAAAATGATCCCGAGCCACCGCAGATAGCTACTTTAGCAATATCTCTGCCGATCAGGTCTGTATGACGGACGACAGAAGCGTCCATAGAATCTTTTATATGTGTAAGAAACTCATTTTCAGGCATGGGCATCGAGAGATGACCTAGCAGGCCTGCTCCAGTGGTCGTATCACCTGGCAGTGGTCGCAAGATACCTTCGACTTTCAGTCCTAACTTTTGTGCGATCCGCTCATTTACTCCCCTTGCCAGAATATTGTCCAGGTTGGTGTGAATGGCATAGATCACCAGATCCTCCCGGATGGCTTTCCGGATGATCCGCTCCGTCATATTGCTGTCGGTCAGCGATTTTACCCCGTAAAAAATCGCCGGATGATGCGAAATGACCAGATTACATTTTTTGGAAATCGCCTCATCGAGCACCTTCTCAGTGCAGTCCAGGCTAACCAAAACACCAGTGACCTCGGCATCTCTTGATCCAATCAGCAGTCCACTATTGTCAAAAGATTCCTGGAGATGAAGAGGCGCAATGCCCTCCAGAAAATCAATCACCTCACCCACATGCGTTTTCATGATTCTTCGGTTTTTTTGCGGTGTAATTCAAGGATTCGGCTTTCCAGTCGGGAGGTGCTGAAGCCCTCTACAAATGGGATGACCTCAACGCTGCCTCCTTGGCTGATTACTTCTTCCGCGCCGACAATCGTGTCGTGTGTGTAGTCGCCGCCTTTGACTAATATATCCGGTCGTAAAGTCTTAATGATCTCCAGCGGTGTGTCTTCGTGGAAATAGGTTACGCCATCCATGCAACTCAAAGAAGCCAATAAAAACATCCTGCTGTCGAGGCGATTAATAGGCCGCGATGGACCCTTTAGTCTTTGGACGGACTCATCATCATTGACGGCTACGATCATGCGGTCCCCAAGCGCCGCAGCTGCTTCCAGGTATTGGATATGGCCCACATGCAGAATATCAAAACAGCCGTTAGTAAACACAATCCGATCTCCCTTTGCCCGCCATTCGGACAACTGATCCGCTAATTTTTCCGGTTCGTAAATTTTAGACTGTGCTGGTTTCCGGTTTGATGTCATCCGCCTTGGGTTTCCTGTTGATGATCGGCAATACGATGAGCCCGATGATTCCCACCAGGACACAACCGAGTAGCTGTATGGAAAAGTACTGAATATTTGCAAAAGAGAAGGCATCATTGCCATTGATCCCATAAAGGGCCAGTGCCATAATCACCATCGCATGGAAGGTGCCCATCCCGCCCGGGGAAGGAAATACAATGCCCAAACCTCCGAACACAAACACCATAAGACCAGCCATTCCGCCCAGGTGTGAGGTCGGTTCAAACGCAAGGAAACACAGGAACATCATGAGGTAGTACAACAACCAGATGCCCACTGTATCAAAAAATACCTGCCAGGGATGTTCGATGCGTCGCAGGCTGCGCAGACCATCTTTAAATCCTTCGACGATGTGCTGAATACGTTGGTACAGAGGCCAGCGTTTGATAATGTGACGTAAACGATAGAGCAGGATCAGAGAAAGTACGCCGAGTGCCAGTACTACGTACAACCACGTTTGGGCGAGAATAGAGTTGCCCAGTTTTTCTTCAAAAAACTGAAGAAGAATATTTCCTTGTAAAATGAGTGCGAGGATGATGGCAAACAGGAGACTCAGCAGATCAAGTACGCGGTCCACGACAATCGTCCCCATCACTTTTCCGGCACTGATGTTTTCATATTTGGCAAAAAGTCCGGCGCGTACTACCTCTCCAATTCGGGGCAAACCCATATTGGCAAAATAGCCTACCATAATTGTAAAAAAGGCATTGGACATCCGCGCTTGAACACCAAGCGTCCGGATCAGGATTAGCCAACGATGAGCGCGCAATACGTTACTCAAAATAAAGGCAGACACGATCACCAAAATCCACCAGTAGTTGACACCGGCAAAATCAGATTTGAGTTTCTGCATTAGACTGCATTCACTCTCCGGGATTCCTTTGAGTGCACAGTCCGCGACATAGGACGCGTTTTGTCCGCGGTACACCAGGTACAGGATGAGTGCACCGACTCCGGTAAAGAGAATGAATTGTAAAAGCGAACGAATAAACTTCGGCATCGCTATTGCTTAAAATGTAAGCTTATTGTTATCGTCCGGATAGGCATTCTTAGGCTTGAAATCTTTGGCTTCCTCCTGCGTCATCAGGCCAAAAGCCATGATGATCAGTATATCGCCGATTTGTGCCTGCCGTGCCGCACTTCCATTCAGGCAAATCTGGCCGGAATGGCGTTCTCCTTTGATCACATAGGTCTCCAGTCTCGCCCCGTTATTGTTATTGACGATCAGGACGCGTTCACCTTCCATCAGGCCGGCAGCCTCAATCAGCTCTTCGTCGATCGTGATGCTTCCGACGTAGTTGAGGTTGGCCTCGGTCACGACCGCCCGGTGAATCTTTGATTTAAGTACGTTTATCAACATGGGACGCAAAAGTAATGGTAAATTGGAAAAGACAAGGAATTGCGGGGAATACAGCTGAAATCCAAGTTCTAATTGATGGTTGAACCGGATTTTACTACCTTTTCCCGCTAAATATCAGGTACTTGCCTGGTGTAAAACACAACATTTCCGCCAATGTTCATTTTTAAGCGCGTGTCGCACCTGCAGGAGTGGGTCCATCAGAAGAGGGCTGAAGGGGCCAGTATAGGGTTTATCCCCACTATGGGAGCTTTGCACAGTGGCCATTTGTCACTCGTGGAAAAGAGTAAGTCCGATTGTCAGGCCACGATGGTTTCCATCTTCGTCAATCCCAAGCAGTTTAATGACCCGGATGATCTGATCAAATATCCGAGACCGGTGGAGAAGGATATCGAGCTATTATATAATAATGGTGTTGATGTGCTTTTTTTGCCGGAAGTGGAGGATATCTACCCACCAGGTGTTGCGACCACTATCGATTTCGATGCCGGCGAGGCCGCAGAAACAATGGAAGGAAAATTCAGGCCCGGACACTTTGACGGGATGGCGGAAGTGGTTCATCGCTTACTTCGGATCACCACACCGGATATGCTCTTTATGGGACAGAAAGACTACCAGCAGTTTTCGATCATCCGCAAATTAATTGACGACTTTGCATTGTCGGTTCAACTGGTCATGTGCCCGACCGTTCGGGAAGAAAACGGACTGGCGATGAGTTCGCGCAACGAACGCCTTGATCTGAGTGTGCGCCAAAAAGCAGGTCTGATCCATCAGCTTCTTTCAGAAGGCAAAACGCTTTTTGAAAATGGAACTTCCGTGGCAGACATCAGAAGAAAGTTTTTTGACACGCTCGAAAAGGCAGATTTCAAACCGGAATATTTTGAAGTAGTCGATGGGTATACTTTACTTCCTGTTGAAACTCCTGATGACGCGCAACAGATTGTGGCTTGTTGTGCAGTCTATGCCGGGGAAGTGCGTTTGATTGACAATTTGATCTGGAAAAATTCCTGACCGTTCACTTCTAATTTTTAAAGTAGTAATATGAAATCGCTATTGGCCTCAATCATCATGAGTTGTTTCCTCTCTGCAGGATTGTTTGGCCAAACTATGACCATCAAACCCTATCTGCAGGATGCGACCCCGCATTCTATTTTTATTTTGTGGGAAACTTCCGAAGGGGAAGAAAGCATTGTGGAATGGGGACCCACGGACACCTTAGGGCAAAGCGTTGCGGGTAGTTTCTCGGTGCATGAAGGCAGAGTACTCCATCAGGTAAAAATCGATTCATTACAAGGCTTTACAAAGTATTACTATAAGGTAAGGACCGGATCGATAGAGTCTGAAGTTTATTCCTTTAAAACACCTCCTCATGCGCATGACCACGAACCTTTCCATCTGGTCGCGATGAGTGATATGCAGCGCGATAACGCGTTTCCGGATAAGTTTCAGGAAGTTGTTGAAGAAGGCATTCTTCAGTATCTGAATGATCATTACGGGGAAGATGTCAGTGAACACCTCGCCCTCATCATGATCCCCGGTGATTTCGTGCAAAACGGAAATAATTTTGACTCCTGGCGGGAAACGTTTTTTAATCCGGGAGAAGAACTGTTTAATCAGGTACCGGTGTATCCTGTGTTAGGAAATCATGAAAACAATTCATCATACTACTTTCAGTACTTCAAATTGCCTGAAAATGGAACGCCCGGATTTGAAGAGCGATGGTGGTATAAAGATTATGGCAATGTCAGAATAGTCGGTATGGATTCCAACAATCCTTTTGCCAATCAGGAGCAATTGGACTGGCTGGAAAACCTGCTGGATGCTACATGTGCATTAGATTCCATTGATTTTGTTTTTGCACAACTCCATCATCCGCACAAATCAGAATTGTGGACACCTGGAGAATCTGATTTCACCGGTGAGGTTGTGCATCACCTGGAGCATTTCAGCACGGATTGTGGTAAGCCCAGCATCCACTTTTTCGGTCACACCCATGGTTATTCAAGAGGGCAGTCCAGAGACCACAAACATCTTTGGATCAATGTGGCTACCGCAGGAGGCGCGATTGACAACTGGGGTGAATTTCCCAATTTCGATTATGATGAGTTTAGTGTTTCGCAAGATGAATATGGATTTGTCTCTGTGGAAATTGAGGATGATCCTGATCCGAAGATTGTCATCAGGCGAATTAGCAGAGGGGATCAGGATCAGGTGGTGGACAACCATCTGACAGATAGTTTAGTCATTAGACTACTTCCTTCCACAGTCACGACTCCCATAGTTCTTTCTCCGAATGAAGAAGGACTCGCTCCTGAATGTGTCACCTTAAAAGCTGGTCCATATGCATCTGAAGCGGTTCCCGAAATTGCGCACGGTCAGTCGCACTGGCAGGTTGCCACAGACGCTGCAGACTTCAGTGATCCTGTTTTCGAAAGCTGGAAGAATTTTGAAAACTGGTATGGAGATATTGACACACAGGCAGAAGATGATCTGACGGATGAAAAAGTGACAGGTTTGGAAGAGCATACAGCGTATTGGTGGAGAGTGCGGTACCGGGACAGAGAGATGAACTGGTCGGCGTGGTCTGCACCTGTGTCCTTTACAACGGGCGAGTCCATACGGTCGCCCAACGTATTGCTAAATCCGGGAGCAGAGGATAGTCTGATGCAATGGATAGTGCTTGAAGGTGTTGTAGAAGCATTGGTAGCCAATGTTTGTGACGGAGTAGCTCCACATTCCGGGGAAAGATATTTTGTCGTCGGTGGCCTTTGTACGGAAAGTGAGGTGGCCAGAGGTATTCAGAATATCCCTGTGGATATGTATGCAGATTCGATCGACACCGGAAATTTTATGGTGGATTTTGGTGGGTATTTGTCAAATTATTCAGGAAGCGATTTGCCGGAGATGAGATTGATATTCCTGGACCAGGACTCCATGGCACTTGGTTCGAGCAGCGTACTTTCTACGCTTAACAATTCCTGGACCCTTGTCAGAGAGAAGCTGAATATGCCTGTGCAAACGCGCACAATTCAGGTGGAGTTAAAAGGCACACGAAATGCGGGTGTAGATAATGACGCCTACTTTGATGATTTGTTTGTTCGCATAGGCACGGAGCAGTCGGACTGCGATGATTTAAGTGCAGTACCGAATTCGGTTGTTCCTATTATACCTGTTTATGATGTTGTCCCGAACCCAGTGGAAGCCATTTCATGGATTTCGATCGGCACTTTGTATGATCCGAATATTCAAATGTTGGTTGTGGATGCCAATGGCTCGAAGGTGGATTGCAAGACAAAGTATGCGTCTGAAAAAATATTTTTCGAAACCGATCACCTGCCTTTCGGTACATACTTTTTTTGGATACGATCCCGCGGAAAAATTATTGGGAAAGGAAAATTTGTTGTTTTGTAAAAAGAAATTAAGCTGCGTAGAGATGTCCTTTAATCTGCCTTAACTTCAAGCCTTATGAGAAAAGTTTATGTAGCCGCGTCAAGTCAGCATGTGGGAAAAACCACAAGCACATTGGGATTAGTATCTGCTTTGATCAAGAGGGGATACAGTGTTGGGTATTGTAAACCGGTGGGTCAGAAATCCCTCGAGGTGGACAATCTTCGGGTGGATAAGGATACGGTTCTCTTTGCCGATTTGATTCATTTTAATCTTGACCCACGTCTGCATAGTCCTGTGATCCTGGGACAAGGAGCGACGACACGCATCCTTGAGCATCCGGAAGAGTTTAATCTTGAAACGGATATTCAGGCTGCGGCAAAAGAATTGGATAAACTGTACGATGTCGTGATCTTTGAAGGGACCGGCCATCCCGGTGTCGGAAGTATCGCCAAGATGTCCAATGCACGAGTAGCGAAAGTAGTGGATGCCCCTGTGATCATGGTGGTGGAAGGAGGGATCGGCAGTACCATTGATATGCTCAATATGAACCTCGCTTTGTTTCGGGAAGAAGGGGTTCCGATCCTCGGTGTGATTGTGAATAAGGTGATTCCTGAAAAAATGGAGCGGGTCAGAAAATACCTGACCATGTGGCTGGAACCCATGGGCATACCCTTGCTGGGATGTGTGCCGTACGAGAAAAGCCTTGCGTATCCGGTGATGCGCACCGTCATGGATTCGATTTCCGGATTGGTCACACACAATCCGGAAAATCTCGATAATAAAGTCGGGGATATCATGGCCGGCTCGCTGATTGACATCCAGGAATTAAAATCATTCGAAAACATCCTGCTGGTCGCCGCGGTGCGACAGCTCGAACCCGCCCTTGAAAAAATCAATGCCATCGCTGAGGTGATGCGCACGTCCAAGTCGCCATTGTCAGGAATAGTGCTTACCGGACAAGGCACACCGGAGAGTCGATCCATTGACTATATCGTCAAACACAAAATTCCGATGGTCCGAACGGAACTCGATACTTACGGATCCGTTTTGCAGATCAGCAAAATTGAAGTGAAAATCAACCGCGATACGCCGTGGAAAGTTCGACAGGCTGTCGAGCTCATCGGCGAGCACGTCGACATCGATCTGTTGATTGAGAAACTGGGACTGGAGAAGAAAAGGTGAGTAGTGAGTAGTGAGGGGTCAGTAGTGAGTAGTGAGTGGTCAGTGGTGAGAAGTCAGTGGAGAGTGGTCAGTGGTCAGTAGTGAGTAGTCAGTAGTGAGTGGTCAGTAGTGAGTAGTGAGTAGTCAGTTATACTAATTACCTATCACTCACCATTCACTACTCACTACTCACGATTCACCACTCACGATTCACCACTCACGATTCACCACTCACGATTCACCACTCACGATTCACCACTCACGATTCACCATTCACCACTCACCACTCACCATTCACCACTCACTATTTGACCACAATAACTCCCGTGGCCATAAACTTCTTCTCAAACAGGGGTTCGGTGATAGCGGCAATTTCTTCTTCGCTGGCACCTTCATCTTCCGCATAGTGACGAAGTTCTTCAACGGTTGTTTCTGAGGTATAGGCATTGCCCTCCACGATCACTTCGCTTCCGGCGAGATCCTTTGGCATAAAAAATCCATAGTCAAAAAACTGAACAAAGATCTCACCTTCTGATGCGCCTTCAGGATCCACCAGGTTCATCCAGCAGCCTTTTGTTTGGCAAACGCTTTCTACTTTTCCACGCATTGTGGTCTGGAGAGAATCGGTCGCATCTAATTGTGCATATACATCTGAAAAACTGATGGCTGCATCCGGGTTGGCCACGCCGTCACCATAAATTCCGGTATCTGTGGTAGTGCCGCTTTTGCAGGCGAAGACAAATACAAGGCCCAGCAGGAGGACAGATAAGGATTGTGTTAGTTTCATAAGTTGCTTGATCTAAATAAATTAAAGTGTAAAAATAAGTTTAATCCGTGTATTCCGTTTTATTTTTTGAGCCGACTGGCAGGCTTAAAAAGTTTAGCTGGAATGGATGTTTGACTTTTTTACGCGCCCTGGGTCTCAGAATGGAGAATAATGCAACTTTTATCCTGCGATGGCCGCCTGAAAAATGAAAACATGGGTGCCGGAAACCTTTACGGGAGGTTTCTGTGGAATATAAGTAGCTGGTTTGCAAAGCTTTAAATTAAACTGCCCGCGAGATAGTGTTTTGATAATAATTAAGTTCGGACATTGCATAACTCGCTCTTTTTCTTATCTTTGCCGCCCATTTTGACATAATTTTCATTAAAAACGCGCTTGCAGCCCTCGGGAGTGTGCAGGCTACAAATCCAGGTAAAACGCCATGCGGCATTATGAACTAACATTCGTTGTCGATCCTGTGCTGTCCAATGAGGAGATCCAATCCATCCGGCAGACGTACGAGGATCTGGTCAAAAAACAAGGTTGCACCATTGTCCACATCGAGGACAGCGGCCTCAAACAACTGGCCTACCCAATCAACAAACGGAATTCCGGCATTTATTTCACTATCGAGTTTTCGTCTGAAAACGGCGAAGCGATTGCTCCGATCGAACTGGCGCTACGCCGGGACGAGCGTATCATGCGCTTCCTGACCATCAGCCTCGACAAATTTGGGGTGAAATACAACGAGGACAAGCGTAACGGTCTGATCAAGAAAGTACAGCGTCTGAAGAAAAAAGCATCTAAATCCACTGAAAAGACTGCTGACAAAGACAAAGGCAAGCAGGCCGAACCACAGGCAGTCGAAGAAACGGTTGACGCAGACACAGATGACGACAACGACGCAGATGGAGACGAATAAGTCTCGGTACACTATTCATTAAAACCGTCATAAATTAATATATCATGGCAACAAAAGAAGATATTAAGTTTCTCAGCAATCCAAATATTGGAAAGCTCCGCAAAAAATACTGCCGTTTTAAGAAGTACGGCATTCGTCACATCGATTACAAGGATCCGGATTTTCTGGCTCAGTTTCTGAACGAACAGGGAAAAATACTTCCCCGACGCATCACCGGAAATTCACTGAAATACCAGCGTAAGGTTTCCGAAGCCATTAAGCGTGCCCGTCACCTGGCTTTGCTTCCTTATGTAACGGACTTATTGAAGTAATCATAAAACATCAACAGACTAATACATCATGGAAGTTATATTGTTAAAAGATATCGGAACCCTCGGCGAGCGTCATGAGATCGTCAATGTAAAACCGGGATATGCCAGAAACTATCTGATCCCCGGCAAGATGGCGCTGACCGCTAATCCTACCAATCTGGCGAAGCTCGAAAAGCTGCGCGAAGATGAGGCTGCCAACGAAGCAGGCCGCATCGCCGAATACAAAGAAATCGTAGAAAAACTCGAAGGTCAGACCCTGAAGATCGGTGCCAAAGCCGGCACAACAGGTAAAATCTTCGGTAGCGTGACCAGCGTACAGATCATGCAGGCCCTAAAAGAACAAATGGGTGTCGAGGTCGTACGTAAGAAAATCGAACTCGCCGAAGAGGTGAAAACCATCGGTAGCTATGAAGCCTCTATTAACTTCCACCCGGAAGTACAAACGACAATTAAGTTTGAAGTCGTAGAGGAGTAAAGTAAACCAACCTGATTTCCTGGTGATAAACCCGGAAACAACCTAACAGAGATTCGTTTAACCATAGCGGATCTCTTTTTTTTTTGCACATACCCCAGATTGTCAGGATGAAATACATTTTTGTAAAACCAGATTTGTGTTCAGTTAGCCCGATGTTTGCTTCTAAGTGTAAACCCTGAATTTGCTTCAAAACGCAATTTTCAGGCGCGCTTTTTCTCCATCCTGCGTTTAAAAGGGTATATTTATACTACTTCTCCCTTTATTCGAATTGCATACCATCCATGTGTCATGGACACAGAGGAAATTTGTGTTGTTGGCATGACACATCATAAAAGTCTCTCACCCCGGAAGGATTTTGTCACTAATCAAAACTTCTACATATGAGACTCAAATTAAAAGTAATTCGCTTCAGTACGCTTGTGCTTTCCGGAATGATTCTGCTGGCTGGATGCGCCACAGATGATGCGGTCACACCGTTGGATGATGCACAGATCGAAAGCCGTGGTCTGACCACCGGTTTTATACCCAACACACCATTGATTGGTCTTTCACCGAATAATGAGTTAGTCAACTTTACATCAGGGCCACCTGCCCAGGATCTCGGTGTCGTACCGATCAGCGGACTCCGCGATCTTGAGGTCGTGCAGGCGATTGATACACGTCCGGCTACGAAAGAACTATTTGCCGTAACCAATCAGAATTTTATCTATATCATAAACCCTGAAACAGGTGTAGCAACACCCGTTTCCAATAGCCCGCTGGCTCCCCAGGTCAATGGCGTTATGGTAGGATTTGATTTTGATCCCGCAGCGGATGTTATTCGTCTGATTACAGATTCCGGCCAAAACCTCCGGATCAGTCCGGAGACAGGCGCAGTCATTGCCATCGATAATGTTATCAATTCGTTTACGGCTGAAATTAACAGTTCTGCCTATACGTTTCCCGGCATAGGATCTCCATCGAGACTCTATTCGATCGATATCGCCAACGCGGTGCTCTACAGACAGCGCGATCCAAACTCCGGGCAGTTACAGCTCATTGGCCCTCTGGAATATTACTGGTCCGGTGATGGTGGATTTGAAATCACCAGAAATAACATCGCATTTGCCGTTCAGTACGGACACAGTCGTTTCCCTATGCCGGATGGCGGTGGTACGATTGGCGGCGGTGATGATACGACACAGGATGCCTACCGATTGTTTTACATCAATCTCAAAACAGGTTTGGCTACTTCCTTCGGAAAGGTGAGGCCCATGATAGGCGTCGCGTCAAGGTAAATCAACATTAGTTCCTTTTGTTTTGCATCATGCTTTAAACCTGCCACCGACTTTCGGTGGCAGGTTTACTTTTTCAGGGATACCCAAACCGGGAAATTTCGTTGTATGTAAGTTGCTCCGGGTGCTATGGATATTCTGCATTTCTTCACCATGCTTATATTAAATATTATTATAACATGTGTTGAATTCGTTACATTTACGACAATAACACGACCAAGCGTATGATCCAATCACAGGCCTTTGAGGTTACAGGCGGGCGCACTCTGTCCGGAGACCTGCATCCACAGGGAGCGAAAAATGAAGCACTGCAGATCATCTGTGCCGTATTACTCACTTCCGAACCCGTTGACATCAGTAATATTCCGGACATCATCGATATCCGGATGCTGATGGATCTGCTGAAGGGGTTGAATGTAAAAATCGAAGAACTTGGGAAGGGCCATTTTCGATTTCAGGCAGACGAAACCGATCTCGATCATTTCGAATCGGACGCATTCAAAACAAAAAGTCGAAGGATCAGAGGCAGTGTCATGATGATCGGCCCGCTTTTAGCAAGATTTCACAAGGCATTTTTACCCAAGCCGGGTGGGGATAAAATAGGACGTCGCAGACTGGATACGCACTTTCATGGATTTGAGCATCTCGGGGCGCGATTTGTCTATGACGAAAAAACAGATCATTATTATGTTGAATCGCCGGAGGGATTAAAAGGTGCTTATATCCTGATGGACGAGATATCCGTAACCGGAACGGCCAATATCCTGATGGCAGCTGTTCTGGCCAAAGGCACTACGACTATATACAATGCCGCCTGCGAACCCTATCTCCAGCAACTCTGTCGTCTGCTCACAAAAATGGGTGCACGTATTGAAGGGCAGGGATCCAACAGGCTGACCGTGCACGGTGTAGAGCAACTTGGTGGCGCATCGCATCGGATTTTGCCGGATATGATTGAGGTGGGATCTTTCATCGGTTTGGCGGCTATGACGCAATCTAATATTCGGATCAAGGATTGCCAGGTGGCGGAGCTCGGTCTTATACCGCGCGTTTTCAGGCAGCTCGGAATCGACATCCGCGTAGAAGGCGATGACTTGTTTGTGCCTGCTCAGGAGGTTTACGAAATACAATCCTTTATTGATGGCTCTATCATGACGATTTATGATGCACCGTGGCCCGGATTTACACCCGACCTCATGAGTATTGTACTTGTCGTCGCGACACAGGCCAGAGGTAGCGTCCTCATCCACCAGAAAATGTTTGAAAGCCGTTTGTTTTTTGTTGATAAGCTGATCGATATGGGTGCTCAGATTATTCTCTGCGATCCGCATCGTGCCACGGTCATCGGCATGGAGCGGAAAAATCGTCTCCGCGGAATTTCAATGACATCACCAGACATCCGCGCAGGTGTGGCCCTCCTGATTGCAGCGCTTTCTGCCGAAGGAAAATCCATGATCTACAATATCAATCAAATCGATCGTGGGTATCAAAATATTGATGGCCGGTTAAATGCAATAGGCGCAGAGATAAGAAGGCTTGATGTTTGAGGAAGGGGAGAATTGTTGCCTTTCAATGTTTTGAGAGGGAATTTAGAGAGATCAAACTGTTTTAGTCCGTGCTTTAGCACAGGACTATTTCAGGATGATGTTAAAAAAAATACTGCCCCGTGCTTTAGCTCGGGGATTGTGTAAGCCAGCACAATCAGTGCCATAAGGGAATTAAGAGAAATCAAAATAATCTGGTCGCGCTTCAGCGCTTGAATATTTTAGGATGATGTTAAAAAAAAATACTGCCCCGTGTTTTAACGCGGGGATTGTGTAAGCCAGCACAATCATCCTCAAGGATTCAAGAATTACCCGACGCTCATCCCACTATAGCGGGACTAAGCCCTTCGCCCTCAGCCCTTCGCCCTCAGCCCTCAGCTCTCAGCCCTCAGGTCTGGCGTCTAAACGCTACTTCTTCCGATCGATCACATACGCGATCAGCTCTTTCATAGACGTCGTCGCCGGAGAAGGAGCAATGTCATCGACAAGGGCAAGCGCTTTGTCAACATATTGTTTCATCTTTTGCTCGGCATAAGTGATGCCCCCGCTGGCATGAACGTCACGGATCAGTTCGCGTACCTTTTCTTTGTTCGTATTGTGCTTTTCCACCACCCGAATCAAAGCCTTCCTTTTGGAAGGATCTGCCTGTTGTAACGTATAGATCAAAGGAAGTGTCATTTTCTTTTCCTTAATGTCAATTGCTCTGGGCTTGCCAACATCGGCATCACCGTAATCAAATAAATCATCGCGGATCTGAAAAGCGATGCCGATACATTCACCAAACGCATAAAACTTATCCACAACGGATTTGTCAGTCGTGACGGAGGCAGCTCCGGCTGCACAGGACGCCGCAATCAGCGAAGCTGTTTTCTTGCTGATGATATCGAAATACACGTCTTCGGAAATGTCCAATCGCCTTGCTTTTTCAATCTGAAGCAGTTCTCCCTCGCTCATATCGCGAACGGCTCTGGACATAATCTGAAGGATGTCATAGGCTTCATTGTCGAGGGCAACAAGCAGTCCTCTGGACAGGAGGTAATCACCGACTAAAACGGCTATTTTATTTTTCCATAAAGCATTTATGCTAAACATCCCCCGACGTTGATGCGCGTCATCCACGACATCATCATGGACCAGCGTGGCCGTATGGAGTAATTCTACTAATGAAGCCGCCGTATAGGTCTTCGGTGTGATATCGCCACACATCTTAGCGGAGAGAAGCACGAAAATAGGCCGCATCTGCTTGCCCTTGCGATGCACGATATAGTGCATGATCTTGTCCAGCAGCGCCACACGACTGCGCACTGAATCCCTGAAATGCTTTTCAAAAGCTTCCAGTTCAGAGGCAATCGGAGCTTTAATATCCTGGAGTGATCTTTTCATATAAGGCTGACAATCCTGCAATATGCGTTTTTCCCCTTACACCTCGAAAAAATCATGTGTGGAAAAAATATACTGATTCTATTCATCTCCGCTGGCAGGGGCGTTAGGTGTAACGTAATTCCCGTTATCAGGTTCTATGCGCCTGACAGTTTTCATCCCAAGCAAAATGACGATGGCGATGGATAGAAAAAAGAAAGTACCAAGTTTGTCCGTCTCAACGGTGTCGTTGAGTGTGAGGACAAACAAATTACAGCACAACGAAATCAGTCCGGCCATCAGCAGTTGCTTTTCCGGACTGCGTGCCATACGATGATACAATTGCTCACCATAAATCAGGACGGCCACCAAGAGCGCTAGAAATAACGCTAAACCAATAAGCCCTTGCTCGACGGCTACCATCAGATAATAATTGTGCATTCCGGACCGCTCCGGATTATCACTCACATAAGTGGTAAAATGTCTGTCGGTATAACTGTGGTATAGACCGTAAAAACTGGAAGGACCAAATCCCAGCCAGGGACGCTCCTGCACCATATAATATCCGGCGACCCAACGATAGAAACGCTCTACGGTGGAGATATCCTCCATGTTGTACGTCGCACTGACGAGGTCATCAAAATGCTTGTGCGTAATCGCTTTTTCGTAATCAGGGGCGAAGTCGATATATCGATTATTATAAGCCAGATAACCGGTGATCAACACCCCACCGGCCAAAGCAAGCGGAATAGCCATCCGCATGAGTTTGTATCGGATAAGGAAATAACTACCAAATGCCAGCGGCACACACACCCAGGCGGCACGCGTATACGAGAAATAAATGCCGATGAGCATCAGGAGAAGACTCGCGACCAGAAACCGCTTTATCCATCGATTGGCAAACCAACTCCGCATATACCAGACAAAAGGAAGAAGAATGCCCAGGCAGCACGCATAATCCACATGGTTGCGATAGATTGGAATCACGGCTTTGTTGATCGTGGAAAAAGTAAACCCATACTGACTATGCCGGAGCAGGATAATGATCACGGTGAGGACTAATGGTACGAGCACTACGAGTCCCCATGTTTTAAAATCCCGGATATCTTTAAAAAGAAGAATAGGAATCACCACGAAGCACACCAGGTACCAGGATTTAGCCAAGGTATATTTGATGGAAATCATCGGTTCTACAGACAGGACCGAAGTGACCACAATCCAAATAAAATGCACCAGCAGCAGGATAAACAAGGGATGAAAGACAAATCTGAAATTTAATTTTTCATGCCTGAGGAACAGATACACCGGCAACAAAAAGCACGACAGCCACATCAGGGGTTCGGCCGGAAAATCAGTCGACAAACCTCCGGGCAGGTCGACCTCAACCGCAAATGGGATGGTCGCCCAGATCGCCAGGTAGACGATCCTGAAATCCTTCACGCCCCATGCAAAGGCAAGTATCCCAATTGGTAGCGCGAGCAACATCAGATTTTCCATAAGGAAACTGGCTGCCACAAAAAGGAGCAAAAGACCAGTCATGCCGGCAAACAGGAATCCCTTGTGCTTTAACAATGGAATATGGTGGTTATCCACGGTGGACATATGGTCAAAGATATAGGATGCCAACTAATCTAACGAGATCACATGGCCGGCCGTTGCAAGGAGAAAACTCTATTTTTGCACCTGAACCACAATCCGGAGGCACAGTGCTCGAATTATTCAAGAAAAACCACCTGTTCAACAGCCTCCTGCTGTTGCCGTACGCACTGGTCATCCGCAGTGTGGTCATTTTGTTTCCGGATGCCAGGATGCCCGGGGAGATAAATGGCAGCTGGGCTGCAGATTTTGTATTGGCCACGCATCAATGGGGTGGTGGAGAATACTTGTTTTCCACACTCCTCGTCTTCATTCAGGCGGTCATGATCAACCGGTTGTTTATCAAGCAAAACATGCTCGGGGACATTAATTTGTTTCCGGGACTCTGTTACATCCTGCTCACCGCCTTACACCCTTCATTTATCGGTATATCCTCCCTGTTGCTCGCGATCACCACATTCCTGATCGCACTGGCATATTTATTTGATGTCCTTAAAAAAGAAGATCAGGAAGAGACCCGATTTATGATCGGATGGTGGCTGGCAGTCTCCGGCCTGCTGTATTCACCGTTTTTTGTGCTCTTGTTCTTTGGGTTGATTTCAATGAGTATGTTGAAAACACTCAAGCTGAAAGATATTTTTCAGTTTATGACCGGGTACATCAGCCCGTTTCTGATTGGCTGGATGATTCGGGTGGTCCTGACACATGAGTTTCAACCTGTCATGCTGGATATGTTTGCTTCGTGGGGCATTCCGAGCGTGCCTGATGCTTTTGATATTTCGGATATTCTGGCGATTTCTGTTTTTGGTATGCTGCTGTTGATTTGCATTTTGGGCTATACACAGATCATAGCCCGAAAAAATATCCATGCGCAAAAGAAAATTGATACGATGTACGCATTGGTTTTCTTTAGTATCCCAATGGCCTTTTTCCTGACCGAACTTTCCGTGCGCTACATTATGGTGATTACAGTTCCATTTTCCTTGTTTCTGGCTATTTTACTTAAAAACATCAGGCATCCTGCTATTTCCGAATCACTCCATTTTATTCTCTTTATCATAGCATTGGTGACCCAGTTTATGTTGCTGATCTGACATTTCCGGTATATGATAAGGTGTATTCTGACGTTATCAACATTAGGAAATACTTTTATTCTGCACAAAACATAACTTTTTTCCCGCCTATGAGCCAGATGACCTGGACACATATCGCAGATGATGGCTCAAGACATCAGGTGGGATTATTCCACGGCAATAAAACCGGGCATGTGCTGGTGTATTGCAATGCGCAAATCGTGGTCATTGATTTCCACGTATCCACTTCTAAGACGTACAGCTTTTTTATTAATGGCCAGTTGTTTGACCTTGATATCGAGGAAAAAGACGGCAAATTCTCCTATGGATTCAAATCGGATCAGAAGACCAACACCCCGTATAATCGGGCCAGGCGGAAACTGGCAAAAAAACGCAGATGGCAGGTACTGGCCATTGCCCTGAGCTTCATCCTGTTGATTCTTCTCGTGATTTATCTTGTATTTGGTTTTAATGGCTAATTTTGCCACCCCTATGGCAGAGCAAATGGATACCCACATAGAATCGCTGATTTTCGTTGCTGAGCAACCGATTCGCAAAGAAGAAATCAAATACAACCTCGAAAATGCCCTTCAGGTCACGATCGATGAGGATAGTATTGACGAAGCCCTCAACCGACTCCAGGAAAAATACTGGGATGATACATTTGCCATTGAGATCGTCGAAGTCGCCGATGGCTTTCAGTTTGTCACCAAAGGCGCCTATCACCACATCGTAGGCTCATACCTTAAACAACTGACTAAGAAAAGGTTGTCTCGTGTCGCCTTGGAGACCCTGGCGATCGTCGCGTATAAGCAACCTGTTCCCCGTACTGAGATCGAACAGATCCGCGGTGTTAATGCCGACTATGCGATTGACAAGCTCCTCGAGAAGGAATTGATCGAAATCGTAGGCCGTTCACCCGGTCCGGGCAAACCACTCTTATACGCGACCAGTGGCAAGTTTATGGACTATTTCGGCCTGAAATCCATGGAAGATCTTCCCCAGTTGAAAGAATTCCAGGTTACCGGTGACGAAATCGGTGAACCTTCTGCGCTTGAAGAGGTTGTTTCTAGTGGACAAGCATCTGAAGAAAACGCAGGTTCTGAGGAATCTTTGCCCACGGATGAGTCCGAATAAACCACCGTCATGGGGGATACACTCATAAACAAAGTTGCTGCCAGTGGCCTGATTACCCTCAGGCCGGAAGAATGGGTTCCCGCCATTCTTCCTGTACCATTTGACCTCAAAGAATTTCTCTTCATGGGCCAGATCGTAAAGGAAAAGGATTTCAGGGAAGCGATGAAGCAACACGACTGGAGTCAGTATAAAGACAGATCGTTGGCTGTGTTTTGCTCTGCCGATGCGATTATCCCAAATTGGGCCTACATGCTTGTGACCAGCCTGGCTACCCCATTTGCCAAAGAAGTGTATTCCGGTACACCGGAAGCATGGATTCAAGATCAACTGCTACACCATATCGACACAATGGATATTAAAGCGTATACCGATCAACGCGTCATCATCAAAGGGTGTAGTGATCACGTAGCAATTGGGCCGGATATCTACATGGCGCTTACCTCCAGACTTCAGCCTATCGTTAAATCACTTATGTTTGGCGAACCGTGTTCGACCGTCCCGGTCTATAAACGACCCAAACCCCTCTGATAATTCCCTACCTTCATTCAGTGATGACGGCAAAAATCATTGCTTCCTATTTCCCGAAGGGTGACCATCTGCTTCCGGATCCGGATGCTCCCGTGAGTCAGTTGTGTATCGATAGCCGAAAAGCAGCCTGGCAGTCCGATGCCATCTTTATCGCATTGCAGGGGGCAAGGGCAGATGGACACATTTACATTCGGGATGCGTGGAAACAAGGAGTGAGAAATTTCCTGGTCAGAGATACCATGGATCTTACCGGAATGCCGGAAGGCAATTATATCCGCGTACCTGATGTGCTGAAGGCTTTTCATCAGATGGCTGTAGAACGGAGAAAGAGTTTCAAAGGTAAAGTAGTGGCCATCATAGGCAGCAACGGCAAAACATGGGTCAAGGAATGGATGTATATGTTGCTCTACCGCGATATGGCGGTATACCGCAGTCCGGGGAGTTATAACAGCCAGGTGGGTGTCCCGCTTTCTGTGTGGGGTATTCCGTCCGAAGCAGAAATAGCGATCATAGAAGCCGGCATTTCACGACCTGGGGAAATGCGTCAGTTACGAGATATCATCCAACCGGATATCGTCATTTTTACACATTTCGGGGATGCCCATGATGAAGGTTTTAAGGGGGATCAGAAAGCCAAGCTGGCTGAAAAACTCATCATGTGTGAGGGTGCATCCACTATTGTTTTTCCTGCCGATCAATCTATCGTTAAAGAACAGATTGAACAATCTTTTCCGGACAAAAGCCACTATATGTGGAGATTGTCTGGCAATGGAAGCGTCAATGGGACTGAGATAAAGCAAGGCCAAACCTCTGAAGTTTCCGTAGATATCGAAGGAAAGAATTACACCTATGCACTTCCTTTTTCCGGTGTCATACCGGTTGCCAACAGCCTGACTTGCCTGACAGCGTTTCGTGCTTTGGGGATACCGCCGGAACCCCGATTGGAATACATGGCTGATCTGCGCCCGATTGATATGCGACTCAAAGCAGAAACAGGTATCCAGGGATGTGTGATCATCAATGACAGCTATAGCCTCGACCTTGATTCGCTGCAGTATGCCCTGGAGAGTCTGGATATTGCGGGTCATTCACAGCAGAAGACTTTGATTTTATCCGATCATGCCGTCGGTCGACCTCATATCTACGATGATCTGGCGCGTATGATCAACGGGGCGGGTGTGGACAAACTGATATGCATCGGGACGGACGTGAATGTGCTCACGCAATTGGTGGATACAAAAACCACTACATGCACCTACCAGGATGTGGATGAGTTTCTACGGCTGGGGAGTATGGCGGATTTTCACAACGAGGTGATCCTGCTCAAAGGCGCCAGACGATTTGGTTTCGAACGGATAGCGAGGCAACTGAGACTCAAATCACATAGTGCGGTGCTGCATGTGGATTTTGGTGCGCTCGATCACAACCTTCGATATTTCTATCGCCGGATTCAACCCGGTGTAAAAAAGATAGCGGTGGTGAAGGCCAATGCGTATGGCGCGGGAAGCATGGAGGTCTGTCGCTTCCTCTCCTGGCAGAATATTGATATGCTGGCAGTCGCGGTGATTGATGAAGGAGTAGAGTTGCGGGAAGCGGGCATTTCACTGCCGGTCATGGTGCTCAATCCTGATCCGGATGCGATGGGAAATATTCTGGATTTCAATCTTGAACCTGAGATATACAACACGTTTATTCTTGAAAAACTACTGGCGCTGTGTTCCTTTCACCAGCGCAAAGCAGTCATTCATATTAAACTCGATAGCGGAACACATCGGCTTGGATTTGGCGCCGAAGAAATCGATCCACTGATCCATATATTACGCGACCAGCCCTGGGTGGAAGTGGGAAGTATTTTTACCCACTTGTCAGCAAGTGATGATCCCGGATATGATGCTTTTACGCATGAGCAGGTGAGGCGTTTTGAAGCAGCGTACGAAGCGCTGACGTCAGGACTTGGCTATAAGCCGCCTCGCCATGTGCTGAGCACCTCAGGCATACTCAGATTTCCGGAATATCAGTTTGAATACGTTCGCCTCGGTATCGGCCTCTACGGCGTAGGGATCGCCGGGCATCCTGAACTGATGCCGGTGCATAGCCTCAAAGCCAGAATCCTGCATATTCAACGGATTGCGGCCGGAGAGTCTGTGAGCTATTCGAGGAGTTTTGTGACGGACAGAGACCGGACGATCGCTACCGTCAATCTGGGCTATGCAGATGGCTTGCCCCGACTGGCCGGTGACGTGGGATGTACGCTGATGGTGCGTGGCAGTCAGGCCCCGATCACCGGGCGGGTCTGTATGGACATGACCATGATCGATGTATCGGATATTCCGGGTGTGGCGATCGGAGATGAAGTCACCGTTTTTGACCAGCATCAGTCCCTTGAGACCCTGGCCCGGGCCTGTGGGACTATTCCATATGAGATTCTGACTCATCTCAACCCCAGGATCAGAAAGGTGTTTGAACATGGGTAAACCTTCACGAAGGCGCAGGTGGCGGTCAAGGCTCTTTTCCACTGCATTTTATTGTTAATCTGTTGTGAGTTAGATTTTTAGACCCAATATTTTCCCTAAAAACACGGTCTTTTGACTGGTTAACCCTAATTATGGCTATTTTTGCGCCCTTATTTCGATACAATAATTGATACAACCCATGAGATGTATATCGTTTTTAACGCTTATCACCCTTTTTCTAATCAATGGAGTCACTGGTCAGTCAGGTGATCCCGTGCTCTTTACCATTGACGGACAATCGGTCAATGCCTCAGAATTCGCGTATATCTACGAAAAAAACAATCGCGAAGATGCTGACTATACCGAGTCAAGCCTGAGAGAATATCTCGATCTCTACACCAAATTCAAACTCAAAGTCAGAGAGGCGTATGCTATGCAGCTCGATACGATTCCTCAGCTCCAGGCAGAACTTGCCGGGTATCGCAAACAGCTTGCCGATAGTTATCTGACCGACAAAGAGATCACAGAGCGATTGACAGAGGAAGCGTTCGAACGAATGAAACATGATGTGCATGTAGCCCACATCCTCGTCAAGACTAATCCGAATGTCCCTTCGGATACATTAAAAGCCTATGAAAAGATCCAGGCGACATATCAGAAACTGGCAGAAGGCGGCGATTGGAAAACGATCACGCGCGAAGTGTCGGAAGATTCTTTTACGAGAAATTTTGAAGGCGATCTGGGCTATATCACTGCAGTGATGCCCAATGGTTTTTACGCGTTTGAAACAGCCGCTTATGAGACGGAGGCAGGGAAGTTTTCGAAACCTGTTCGCACCAGCCTTGGCTATCACATTGTCAAAGTGATCGATGTGCGGCCCGCACGAGGTGAAATGGATATCGCGCATATTCTTCTCCGAACAAAAAAGGATGGCAGTGACAATCAGGAAGTAAAGGCCAGAATTGATCAGATACACGATAAACTTGATGCCGGTGAAACCTTCGAAGTGCTGGCAAAGGAATACTCGGAAGACAAAGCAACCGGTGAGCGTGGAGGAGGTATCGGCTCCATCACCATCAACCAATATGAAGCCGATTTTGAAAACGCGGTATATGCATTGGAAAATGATGGGGACTACACCGAACCGGTTCGTTCCACGCTGGGCTGGCATATCATCAAGCGCGTACGGGTGCGCCCTGTCCGAACGCTGGAAGCGTCGCGCAAGAAAATTGAATCACAGATCAGCAAAGATGAGCGAATCAAAGCTGCGCGCAACTCTATGGTCAACCGTATCAAAAGAGAAGCCGGATTTTCACTCGATCAAAATGTATTTAATGATTTTGTGGCCAATGCCGGTGATGATCTTCAGACCTATCGTTGGAAAGTGCCCACAGTGGAATCCCAAACACTGATGACGCTCGGAGAAGATACGTATACCAATATTGATTTTGGTCAGTATGTGCTGAGCAATGCTCGAACCAGAATGGCCTTGCCGCGGGGTACTTCCAATGAAGACATCCTAAGCCAGGTGTTGGATGATTTTGTCAACGACAAAGCGTTGTTTTACGAAGAGAAAAACCTCTCCGACAAATACCCTGAATTCAAATCGCTGATGCGCGAATATGAAGAAGGCATTCTATTGTTTGAAGCCACAAAAATCAATGTTTGGGATAAAGCCAGTAAAGACACAGCCGGATTGTCGGCGTTTCATGCTGCCCATCGCAATGATTATATGTGGGAAGAGCGCATCGAAGTGGCCACGGTGACGCTGGATTCTGCTTCTCTGTCTAAGCTGCCGACAGTGAAGAAGTGGGCCGTGGGAAAACCGGTTGCCGCAGTTGCCGATAAAGCCGCTAAAAAGAAAATCAATCTTGAGATCACCCGTCGCATCTATCAAAAAGATGATGAACTTCCGTATGGCCTCACGTGGGCTGAAGGACAGATGGCAGACCTGCCCGATGGCAGCGGTTTTGTCAGTGTGGAAAAGATTATCCCACCGACACCAAAGAAACTCGAAGAAGCTATGGGTTATATCATAGCGGACTACCAGGATCAACTCGAAAAAGACTGGGTGGCTGCCCTGAAAGCAAAGTATCCGGTAAGTATCAACGATGATGTATTGATGAGTCTGGTAAAATAACGGACGTAGCACGTCGCACCATGAAAGGAGTTCTTTTCTTCATTGCCGTTATCCTGATGAGTACAGGCATGGCATGCAAAAAAGATACTTCCGATGACGTCCAGGAACCCGAACCGATTCTACTGGCTCAGGTGTTTGATTACAAACTCTATTTCCATGATATCAGCGATCTGATCCAAGGGTATGAAAACGAACGGGACAGCATACAGCAGGTGCGCACCTTGACGGAACACTGGGTACGCGACAGACTCATTCTGGTGGAAGCTGAAAAGAAGTTTCCCAAGGAAGCCAACCTCGGAAAGCTCATTGAAGATTATCGTCAGTCCCTCCTCCGACATTACTTCGAACAGAAAACCATCGAAGAAAACCTCGATACGGTCATCACAGAAGAGGATTTGCTGGCGTATTATGAAGCGAATAAAGACCTCCATCGTCTGCCGTCCGGTATCCTGCGCGGATATTATTTTAAAATACGGCGGCCGGATGGCAGAAATAATACCTTTCCAAAACTGTGGAAGAGTTTTCCGGAGAAAAACTTTGATGAGGTCATGGCGTATGTGGACGAACACGCCATCACCAATTGGTCAGACTCCTCAGCATGGCGAGAAATGAAAATGGTCATTCAACTCTTTCCGGAAGGCACACTTTCTCCGCGATCGATACGTTCTAATCAGGGCGTGTACAAAGAAGACCGTGAGTATATCTATGCTTTGTATCCGCTGGAAGTGTATCAGGAAAACGAAGTAGCTCCTTTAGGCAGAATTCGTGAGCATGCTGCTCGGTTTATTCTCCATCAGCGGGAACTGGAGTTATTGGAAAACATAAAAAAAGAAATCTACGACCGGGACATGCAGGATGAACGGGTCAAAATCTATAACGAATAATCATGATGAGGATCAGTTGTATAGCCATCGTATGCTTGCTCGTGAGTCTGCATTCAGGAATCGGGCAGGATACGATCGTGCTGGATAAAATCATCGCCAAGGTGGGAAGTGAAGTGATCTTTCATTCGGATGTGGAGGATCAGATGGCGATGGCCAGAGAGCGCAAACAGGCACCGGGACCCGAAGAGCAATGCCTCATACTGGAAAGTCTGCTGGCACAGTCAATGCTTGTCCACTACGCCAAAATTGACAGTGTGCAGGTCACCGATGCCGAAGTTGATGGAGAGATAGACGCTCGTATGAACCAAATCCTCGCCTACATGAATAATGACCGAAAACTCTTTCAGGAAGTGTACGGTCAGACGGTAAGCGAGATGCGCGAACAGGTAAAGGAAGATATGCTTCGAAAGCTGCTGGGTGATCGCATGCAGGCAGAAGTCATGAGCAATGCGGAAGTGACTCCGGCGGATGTACTCACTTTTTATAAGGGTATTCCAAAAGACAGCCTTCCGTACTTTAACGCGGAAGTAGAGCTTGCGGAGATCGTTATTTTCCCTCAGGTGAATGAAGAAGAGAGAGAAAAGGCGCTGGAAAAAATCGGAAAAATAAAAGCGGAGTTAAAAGAGGGAGCCGACTTTGCCACGCTGGCACGCAGATATTCTGAAGATGGGAGCGGATCGCAAGGTGGAGATCTAGGCTGGACGACGAGAGGCAGTTTTGTGCCGGAGTTTGAAGCCGCTGCTTTTCAGCTTGAGATCAACAGTACCTCAGACATCATCGAGACAGATTTCGGGTATCACCTGATACAACTTCTTGAGCGTCGAGGTAATTCCATTCACACCCGACACATCCTCATCAGACCCAGAATCACACCCGATGACCTGAAGCAGACCCGGGACCTTCTCGATTCCATCCGGATCATGATCCTGAATGACGAAATTTCCTTTGCCAACGCGGTAGCTAAATACGGAGATAGCCGTGTGCAGAGTTATTCGAACAACGGCCGTATGATCAACCCAAAAACAAATAATACCTTTTTTGAAACAGGCGATGTCGACAGTGAAATATTTTTCAGTATCGATACCCTGGATGTCTGGGGGATCACACCACCAATTGAGTACCGCACGCCCATCGGCGATTACTCCTATAAGATCGTTCAGCTACAGGGCAGGACGCCTCCGCATCAGGCCAATCTGAAACAGGACTACAGCCGCATTCAGGCAGCCGCGCGTGAAAGTAAACGGAGTGTTGCGTTTGCAGAATGGGTCGACAAGCAGATTCCCCATACCTATATTTTGATCGACCCGCAATATCAGTATTGTGAATCCATTGACCGCTGGCAAGCGGAGTGGATGACCAACCGATAATGGATACCGCCTGAATGAATATTCTTAGTCAGAATTTTTGTTCCGGCTTACTGAACGACCAATTTTATACTCTGAATTTCTCCCGTTTTGGTGGTAGCAGAAAGTACATACATACCCGGTGGCAATGCTTCAGCATGTACGGTTTGTCTGCCTTCTCTGATTTCAATATCCCGAACAGTAAACACCGCCTTACCTTGCATATCGCGAAGAGAGAAAGAAAGATAGGTCGCTTGTTGAGCAGTAAATGCAAGTGTTCCTGAAGCGCTGAGGAAGACATCCGTCAATACCTCAAAGGTCTGCTCTGCTTCTTGTGTGGACGTGGTTTCAAAGAGGATAGACATTCCCTGATTGCAATCATCATAGATGACGAGTTCTGAGAGATAGAAATTGCCCATCTCATCATTTACGATAAACTCGTAGAAGTCCTGCGATGTTTCGAAGCAAAGATCAGAACCATCTCCTTCGATCAGGTCAAAAACAATTTGAAATGCGACTGTACTTTCGGTAAAATCCTCGGGCACAAGATCAAAGTCCAGCCATACGGAAATGAGATCTCCGGATTGTGGTTCATTAAAACTATTTGATGAAAGGCCCTCCAAAATCGGATTGCGGATTTCTTTAAAAGACATTTTTGAACCGTCAAAATTCATATTAAACTGCCATCCGACAATATTGACAAAATCATCAAAAACAAAGTCATAGATTTTCTCGGTGTCCGTGACTTCGGATAGTTCTACGCCAAATTCAATCGTGTGCTGCGCAAAAATCAAATTGGCCGAAATAAGAATGGGGAGGATCAATAGTTTTTTCATAGTGTTCATATGTCTGAAGATTATGGATATAATCATTTTGTCAGAAAGCTGACTTTTTAAAGATAGTGCATATAAAAGAATCCTGATCAATGCAGGGTTATGTATAGGCATCATGCAGGGAGTAGAATTTTATCCTGCGGAAAAGTTGCATATATATATATATAGCTTGAGGCTTCCTGATGATAAGCGTTCAGTTTTTTATTACGCCTTAATGCTTCTGTATGAAGTCCTCACATGCCCTGATGGCTATTGCTTTAATCTGGTTGTGTATGGGCGCAGTGTTTTATCCTAAATGGAATAAAGCCTACACTGAAGCGACAATTTCCTGGGATGTCAGTGGGTACTATCATTACCTGCCGGCCATTTTTATTTATAAGGATATCCGACACCAGGAATGGATGCATGCCATCAATGCGCAGTATCTGCCTTCAACGGCCTATGACCAGGCCTTTGGCCATCACGATTCCGGGCATAAGGTGAACAAATACGCCATAGGCCAGGCGGTGCTGTATACACCATTTTTTCTGATCGCTCATGCCTACGCCAGCCTTTCAACTCATTATCCGGCGGATGGGTATAGTCGGCCCTACCAGGTTGCGCTTTGGTTGGGCAGCCTCCTGTTTTCCATTCTGGGTTTGATCCTCCTGCGGAAATTACTGCTGATTTATTTTGAAGATAGGGTGGTATTGTTGACCCTTTTGGCCCTCGCACTTGGCACCCATTGGCTGGAGTATGCGGCGATCACCAATGCCATGAATCACGGCTGGCTGTTTACACTGATGTGCGTTCTGGTGTTAAGTAGTATTCGCTTTTACAAACAACAAGATCTCGTCTCTGTATTGGGTATCGGTTGTTCATTAGGCCTTGCCAGTCTCACCCGACCCACAGAGATCATTTGGTTGTTTGTCCCCTTGCTCTGGGGAATGACAAACCTGAAGGCAAGAATAAATTTTCTGGGTAAGCATTGGAAGAAAGTTTTTCTTGCGATCTGCCTGACCTTGTCGATTGGATTCATTCAGCTCATCTATTGGAAGTATGCTTCAGGTGAATGGATCGTGTACTCGTATGGTGATCAGGGATTCCAGTGGTTGAATCCCAGGATACGGGAAGGATTGGTGGGCGTGAGAATTGGTTGGTGGACATACACACCACTGATGCTTATAGCCATGTTTGGATGGTATGGCTTGTATAAAAAATACCCTTCGGTTTTCTGGCCCTGCTTTATTGTTTTTATTCTCGCCCTGTATATCACGTTGAGCTGGTCTCATTTTGACGGTGGTGGTGGGCTTGGCCAACGAAATCTTATCCAGATATATCCGCTGATGGCATTTCCACTGGCTGTAGTGGTCGGGTGGTTTGTGGAAAATAAAATGCGGTTTTGGATACTCATATGCCTGCTGATCGCGAATGTGTATTACAACGCATGGTGGATCCACCAGGCCCATAAAGGCGGCTTTTTTAAGGCCGGGCAAACAACCACACCGTATTTTATGCGTGTTGTTGGGCGACTTAATCCGGACAGGGATTTATTCAAGTTGCTCGACACTGATGAGTACTTCCATGGAGAGCCTGCTGAATTAGTGACAGTTCTGAAGAATGATTTTGAAGCAGATACAACAATTCATACCATACAATGGCCGGGAGGAAGCACTGCGGTATTTCTACATGCGGAAAATCAGATGTATGGCCCTCTTGATATTCCGATTGCGAATCATTCCGCCCACGATTGGCTGCGTATCGAAGCAGACTTTATGATTACAAGCAGAGAGTGGACATTCTGGAAGTATTCCCAATGGATCGTTCGTTTTTTCAATGGCGAAGAAGTGATTAAATCCAGCGCTATCCGGTTACAGCGCCTTATCCCGGTGGATCACCAACTCACATCTATCTATTTTGATGTTAAAATACCCGAGGAAAATTTTGATCGGTGCACACTGACGTTATGGAATTCAGAATCCCCCGGACAGATTCTGATGGACGACCTTGTGATCAGCACCTTCAGTGGGAATTAGGAGCATGGAGCATGGGGCAAGGAGCAATCTGTGACAAAGCGTAGGGAGATAAATCCATATCTGTCTCAAGGAAAGCATCCCCTTTTTCCAAAGGACTGCGCCTTCTGGACAAGCGAGGGGGATCACGCGCAGCGTGAGGGGGTTCTTCGTGACACAGAAAGGACAGTATCAAGTGAGCGGATCTCCTTCGCTAAAGCTACGGCGACTGAAAGGCAAGGAGCAAGGGGTGATATTTCTGGTCGCCCTTCAGCGCGTGACCATCTTTGAGAAAGGTTTAAAAAATTTATCCCGATGCATTGGGAACCCCGTGCTTTAGCTCGGGGATCATGGGAAAAACCACGTTCTCTCTTCCTCTCTTCCTCTTTTCCTCTTTTCCGCCCAAAACATGTGTTGAGCATGTAGCAACTTGGTGATTAGTGGGACGGCGCAACCCCTGGCCCCTGTTTTTCTACATTTCATTTCGAAAATCCCGGGGAGGCTTACCCGCTGAAGGGCAGAGTGCGAAGGGTAAACTTGAGTTAACTTTCCTTTTTCTCTTTTCCCTCTCTTCCTCTTTTCCGCCCAAAACATGTGTGGACCATGATCCCGCTGTTGACGGAGGTCATTTAGCGGACAGCGAAGGACTGTGAAAATCACCAGAAATTTTGGGAATCAAAAGAATTGTGGGCTTGGAGAGAAAAAAAGAAGACCGATCCTAACCCCCCTGTTTGGACCGGTCTTAATGAGGTAATCGACATTTGATCATCTCTATTGATCTCAATTACTGCACATACAATGCCAAACTTGCACTGAAATGACGCTGAAAACCGTCATTTTGACAGGATCGGGCGGGTGGCACGCCTTTTGACAAAGAGGGGTGTAATCGTTAAGTATTAAAAATCAAGTAGTTATGACTAAAGGCAATATATCGGTGCAAACCGAAAATATTTTCCCCATTATTAAGAAATTTCTCTACTCTGACCACGAAATATTCCTTAGAGAGCTGATTTCCAATGCCGTGGACGCTACTTCCAAGCTTTCCGCCATCGCTACTTCAGGCGAAATGGACAGCGAACTAGGCGACCTGACGATCCACGTCAGCGTGGATAAAAAAGCCGGCACCATCACCATCAGTGACCGCGGGATTGGAATGACAGAGGCTGAGGTCAAAAAATACCTCAACCAACTCGCACTCAGTAGCGCTGAAGAATTTGTCAAAAAGTACCAGGGTAAAACGAATATCATCGGACATTTCGGTCTCGGATTTTATTCCGCCTTTATGGTGGCCGACAAAGTCGAGGTGATCACCCGCACGTATAAAAAAACTCCGAAAGCTGTCCATTGGGTATGCGAAGGCAATCCGGAATATGAGATGGAAGAACACGATCGCAAAGAACGCGGTACGGATATCATCCTCCATATCAGCGATGACAGCAAAGAGTTTTTGGAGAAAGATCGGATCGAAGGACTCCTGAAAAAATATTGCAGCTTTCTGCCCTATCCCATCCAGATGGGTATGCGCACCGATATCTCCTGGGAAGGGGAAGGCGAAGACAGAAAGAAAATCGAAACGGAAGTTCCGAATATCATCAACGACACAGACCCGCTCTGGAAGCGCAAACCCGGAAAGCTGAAAGACCAGGACTATCTTGATTTTTACAAGCAACTGTATCCGATGTCTCCGGAACCCATGTTTTGGATTCATCTCAACATTGATTACCCGTTTAACCTGACCGGCGTACTTTACTTCCCTAAAATCGGAAATCAGTTTGAGCTGCAGAAAAACAAAATTCACCTCTACAGCAATCAGGTGTATGTCACGGATGAAGTGAAAGAAATTGTGCCTGAGTTTCTGACCTTGCTCCATGGTGTCATCGACAGCCCGGATATTCCGCTCAACGTGTCAAGAAGCTATCTGCAGAGCGATGCCAATGTCAAAAAGATCACCGGTTACCTTACTAAAAAAGTGGCTGAGCGTCTCGCGAAACTATTTAAGGATGACAGAGCTGAATTTGAAAAGAAATGGGACGACATCGGCGTATTCGTTAAGTACGGAATGATCACGGACGAGAAGTTTGAAGAGAAGGCCCGCACGTTTGTTGTCATGAAAAATACAGAAGGCAAATTCTTCACGCTCGAAGAATACATGGAAAAGATCAAAGCCAACCAGGTGGATAAGCACGATCGCACCATTGCCTTGTACACACCCTCTCCTGAAGCCCATACATCGTATATCAAGCAAGCCACGGATATGGGGTATGATGTTCTGCATCTCGACCATATGATCGACAATCACTTCATCCAACACATGGAGCATAAAGGGGATGGCGTAACCTTTGTGCGTGTGGATTCAGATACACCCGATCAACTGATCCAGAAAGAAGAGAAGACAGAATCTGTATTGAGTGAAAAAGAGCAGGAGAAAGTCAAGGAGTTGTTCTCTACATTACCCGGTGTTGCAGCACATCAGCTCATCATACGTCCGATGGCGTCTACCGGTCATCCGGTGTTGATCACACGCCCGGAGTTTATGCGACGCATGCAGGAGATGCAGGCGATGCAGGGTATGAACGGGATGGATATGTTTGACAACAACTACCAGGTGATCGTCAACGCCAATCATCCACTCGTGGCTGAGAAACTCATCAATATGCGAAGTGCGGAAAAGAAAGAAAAGTTTGCCGGATACCTTCTTCGATTGGCGAAGCTCAACCAGGGCATGCTAAAAGGGGAGGAGATGGATGCTTTTATTTCCGATAGCATTGAGTTTCTCTCATAATTTTAAAAGCATACACCCAATGAAAAATCTCGCGGTGATACATCGCGGGATTTTTTTTTGTGCCAACGGCAGAAAAATGAAATGAAATCGGAAGAAAAGTTTTTGGAATGGGAGGCGATGAGCAATTAAAAAGAAAATGTCACTCCCAAAAAATAATACCACCTGACACAAAACTTGGGGACCTGTTTTCTCCTTTTAGTAACTAAAAGGGGAGATTTTGGATGTTATGCAAGGCCACATCAAATCTAGAGCCAGGTGGTAACCTGGACTCAAATATAATAAACAAATGAAAATTTTTACCATAAATATCCCTTAAAACAGCCCAAAGGCAGCATTATGGAGGGTCTTTACGTTAAAATTTCCCGTTTCTATCGGCTAAATGGGTCGGAAAACCGCTCATCCAGCATATAATTGTCATCCGTCAACGTGTGCAAAAATGCCACAATAGCGGATTTTTCATTGTCTGTCAGGCCCAGGGTAATGGCATCTCCGGTATCCCAGGACTTGAGCACATCATCCAGATTGGGTGATTTCTGTATGCCTGTGTTATAATGGTCAAGCACATCCTCCAGCGTGGCAAAACGGCCATCATGCATATACGGGGCAGTCAGGGCTACATTACGCAGTGAAGGGATTTTAAAGACGCCTACAAGTGCTTCATCAAAAACACCCATACCCACATCTTCATATTCGACATCAAGCCCGATATCCGCGATATCCTGGGCCCAGCCAAAGCCTCCGCCATTCGGTGGAAAGAAAGGATCAAAAAATCCTCCGCGATCATTA
This sequence comes from Bacteroidia bacterium, assembly GCA_030426765.1. Classification (GTDB taxonomy): domain Bacteria; phylum Bacteroidota; class Bacteroidia; order Chitinophagales; family Saprospiraceae; genus Opimibacter. Next base: position 54,756 of record JAUHXV010000006.1, read on the forward strand.
AAATCAGGTCCTGAATGGCAGTTGTAACAAGCTCCTTTTCCAAAGAAAAGATCCATTCCCTGCTGTGCCAGTGGAGACAAAGTCTGTCCCAATGCCTGGTGGCGATCCATTTCGCTGTCACATCCGATCATGCTCTTGACAAACTGCGTCATCGCATTGGCAATTTTATCGGAAGTGACCTCAGGAGAGCCAAATGCTTTTGTAAATAAGTCGCCGTAATAGGGAGCGGCTTCGATTTTGGCCACTAAAAACTCCATATTCTCCATACCCATTTCCTTATGGTTGCGAACAGGTTCGAGGACCAGATCATCAATGCTGGTGGAGCGACCATCCCAGAACAACAGATCATCATCATAGAGATTACTGATGGGAGGTGCATTGCGATCGGTCAACTGATGGTCAATGCCAGTACTCAGTTTTGCCTCATCCGCAAAACCAATGGACTGGCTGTGGCAGGAGCCACATGATACAGTATTGTCAATGGACAGGATCCTGTCGTAAAACAAGACCCGGCCAAGGGTAGCACCGGCATCTGTGATGCCGAGATCCTGGCCTTCCATATGGTTGTGCATACCCCCCCATTTGGGCGAGTAGTCATAACTGACTTCAGGAAGGTCAGGGTACACAATTTTCGTTTGAAAGTTATCCTTTTGACAGGATATCACCGCGAACAGTAAACAGAGGGACAACAAGGTCAGTAATTGTTTCATATCGGGTTTATTTAGTTGATAAGTTAAGGATATAAATTTTAAAAATGAAATCGCAGGTATAAAGTGCCGGGTTCTACCACCGCAAGACCATCCATCTCAGTCGTTTCTTTTGTATTGTCAAAATCGGGAAAGTTGGTAAAGATCTGTTGCAATTCTGATCGCGACACCGAGTAAATCAAACTCACATCCAACCCCAGACTAAGCCGAGGATGCAGGTAATACCGAAAATCCATGACCGGGCCAAGACCGACATTCCACTCCAGACGACGCGTAATCACCTGATCAAAGCCGGTGTCTTTTGAAATGTCTTCTCGTGACCAACCGCCGGGAATTTGCAATCCTGCGCGTATCTGCCAGTTGCGATTATTAAAAATAATACGCATAAACGCCAGGTGTCCGGAGATAGAAAAGCGGTCAGTCACTTCACTGTCCAGGAATCCATCATAGGTCGTATTGGTCAGGTTGTAGTCCGGCCGGAATCCTATTTGCGTGGAATACTTCTGTCCCGAATATTCCAGGGTAATCGCCGGGTAGGATTTATTCTCGCTATCACCATTGAACAATTCATGCAGAATATCGCCGGTGCTAATACCGATATCCCAGTGAAAAAATCGGGTGCTGTCTGCCTGACCATAGCTCATGGTGGTGGTCAGCAATAAAAGCAATGCAATATGGAGTGATCGTGTGGCCATAGACTACCAGGGATATTTTAAGGTGAAGGTCACTGGCAGGCTGGACGAAAAAGTAGTCCCGACGACATAGATCAGATCCTCTTCAGGGATGACATCCGCATAGGTGAGAGCAGGAAGTTCAAAAGATCGTTCTACTGTCACTTGCGGAAGTTGGCTTATATCTGCTATTTCCAGAAACATATTGCCGTTTCGGTTAAGGATATATACCACTTTGGTTTCATCCTGATTGAGTCGACTCAACACGACAAAATTGTTGTTGCCGGAAGTGAGCGAAACTATATTTTCTCCATCGCGACTGATGATGTCTCCTTTATTACCGCCAATAAATATGTCTGTTCCTTGTGCGCAGGAAAACTGCTGATCGGGCTGTCCGATACGTGCCGGAATAGATTGTTCGGATAGAATAAACCCGGTGGTGCTTAAGGTATACCGTTTAGATCCAGCCGGACCTAAAGTGAGGATAACAGCCGGATCCCCTTCAAAAATGGCAATGTTCTGACTGTTTGTGGTGCCGGATCGGCCATCAAATGCCAGTAACGTGGACTTTTGTAGCACCTGAAATTCTGCTCCGGGTTGATTCGTTGCGGCCACAATATAATTGCGGAAGGGCCTTGCGGACCATAGCACATTGCCGAAGCTCCGCACCTGAATGGGATTCAGGGATGGAAAGCTATACACGCCCAGCCAGGCAGCAGACTGGTTGTAGGCGACAACATTCGTAGCATTATTGTAAAACTGCATTTCCATGGAAGGAAAATTGAAAGTCGAATTCGTCACCCTTTTGGTCACCTGTCCAGTCTTATAGTTGACGACAGCAAACTCATCATTGACGCGATCATATACGGCCATTTCATCATTGCCTTCGAGATGGGCGCCTTTATCAAAAAAACCATCAAAGGAGAGATTATTCTGATCAAAACAAACCGTCGGAGAATACATAAACCGATCATCGACGGCACAGTACAACTTATAGCAAGTTTGAGTCCCGATCAGAAAACCTGAAGTGGTGAGAAAGTTCTGATCCACTTCGTTGATCCGTTTTAATACCGTTACATCCTGGTTGACTTCAGGTGTTGGGGCATCCGGAATGGGCATCGCGGATTGAAGCAAAATATATTCTTTGAATCCCGTCACTTTGACTTTGTCCCAGGTGAAGTGGGTGACAGAATAATCCTGGGTGTAGGTGAGGGTCAGGGCCGGATCATTGAGTGTGGGATCGGGATCACTGAGGGTGCATCCGCTCCAGAACAGTGTGCTAAGAAGCAGGAATAAGCCTGAAATATGATGTGATTTTCCTCTCATGGGATTGTTAATGAATGCCCTTTTTGAAGGATAGACGTAAACCATTTGACTTCGGGTTGGGTTTATATCTATAAATTTGCCCTGTGCGAAAACAACCAACGGCCGATTTTGCCGAATTTATTGAATTCTTCCCGGAGTTAGCCCTTCCTTTAAGCCTTTTGCCTGATATAAGTCAGATTCCCGTTGACCCACTGCCGCTGCCCGGAATCCTGCAGGAAGCTTATATCCTACCGTTCGAAGCGGACGAAATCGACGAGTTTACCGAATTTGTACCGTTTGGAAGGATCGCCGGCACAAAGGACTTTCACGCGATTGTATATTGGAAAGCATCACTGCTGCGCTATGAGTATATCCTGGCGACCTATTCAAAAGCCGGCGAACCTCTCAGTCATGCGATTGTCGGAGGTATTCGTTATGAAGAAGAAGGTACGATTCATTCGGTCGCCGTGGTGCATGAAGATTATCGGATCAATATCGCGGAAGGCCTCGATGATGTCGGACTGCTGAGTATGGATCCCGCACAGACACAGACTTACCAGATGGCTCTGTTGCCATCCGGAATGATTACTTACGAAAACAATGAAGAAGAAAAAGAAGAATAAACACAAAATACCCGGAAACCCTGCCAAGTATAAAGGACAGAAACTCCCCTACGCCAAACTCAGGATGCTCGTCCTTGAAACCATCCAAAAGAGCAATTCTCCGACCTGGACCGCCTCCCAACTCCTCAAAAAACTGAGGATCGCCAATAGCAAGCCTGACATCAAACGCGTCCTCGATGCGTTGGTCAAGCATGAAAAAATCACCGAGAAAGAGGAAGGCGTATATGCCTCTCTCGTGCGCAGCAAGAAATCCAAACCACAAGGTAAGCCTGTGAAGGTAGTCGGGAAAAACGTCTACGAAGGTAAAGTCGACATGACGCGTTCCGGCGCGGCCTATGTCATCGTCGAAGAGATGGAAGAAGATGTGTATGTACCTGCCAGGTATGTAGGCGGTGCGATGAACAAAGACATCGTGCGGGTAGATGTACTTCCGCCACGACGTGGGAAAAAAGCAGAAGGCAGGATCATTGAAGTGGTCACCCGTTCGCTTCAGCAGGTCATGGGTACACTGAAACTCTATAAGCGCTTTGGTGTCGTGGTGCCGGATCGAATGAATATCCATTTTGACATTATTATTCCTTTGGAACATGTCGGTGAAGCAGCCGATGGCGATAAAGTCGTTGTGAAGATTACGGACTGGACGCAGTCTTCTCCTTCGGGTGAAGTGGTACATGTACTCGGTGCCACCGGAAGTCACGAACTGGAAATGCAATCGATACTCATTCACAATGGATTTAATCTGGCCTGGCCGGAAGAAGTCATTGATGAGTGTATCTCCCTGCCGGAGGGAATACCGGAAGTGGAAATCGAAAAGCGAAGAGATTTTCGCGGCGTCACCACGTTTACGATCGACCCGATCACTGCAAAAGATTTTGATGACGCGCTTTCCATCCGTACGCTGGAGAATGGAAATACGGAGGTAGGTGTTCATATTGCAGATGTCTCACATTATGTCAAGCCCGGTACTGCGCTCGACAAAGAAGCGTATCTGCGCTCCACGTCCGTTTACCTTGTGGATCGCGTCTGTCCGATGCTTCCGGAAAAACTTTCGAACGAACTTTGTTCGCTGCGACCCCATGAGGAGAGCTTGTGTTATTCAGCCGTTTTTGAGTTTGATGAAAAGCACAAAGTGGTGGATCGGTGGTTTGGGCGAACGGTCATCTATTCGGATCATCGGTTTTCCTACGAAGGCGCACAGGAGGTACTTGATGCGGGTGAAGGTCAGTTTATCGATGAATTAAAAACTCTCTCAAAGATCGCTGCATCTCTGCGCAAGAAAAAGTATAAGGACGGCGCGATCACCTTTGAAACGGATGAGTTGCAGTTTCGCGTCGATGAACTCGGGCAGACGCTGGAGATCTTTGTGAAGGAAAGACTAGACGTGCACCTGCTGATCGAAGATTTTATGTTGCTCGCCAATCGCGAAGTGGCTACACTGATGCACAACAAGGGGAAGTCAAAGGAGATTCCGTTTCCATACCGGGTGCATGATGTACCGGATCCGGATCGCCTGCAGGACTTTCAGCGTTTTGCGCGAGAATTGGGTTTTTCCTTGAAGATTGATACGCCAAAACAGATTTCGCAATCATTTAATAAGTTGGCCGCGGCCGCGAAGGAAGATGAGAAGCTCAGACTGCTTGAACCGCTGGCGATTCGCACGATGGCGAAGGCGGTATATACGACGAATAACATCGGACATTACGGCTTAGCCTTTGATTATTACACCCATTTTACTTCGCCGATCCGACGGTATTCAGACGTGCTGGTGCATCGGATCCTAGATGCTAACCTTGAAGGTGTGTATCGCGAGAAAAAAGACAGACTGGAGGTGATGTGCAAGCATATCTCGGATCGTGAGCGTGCTGCCATGAATGCTGAGCGGGAATCCATCAAATACAAGCAGATGGAATATCTGAAGGAAAAAGTGGGGCAGGAATTCGAAGGCGTGATTTCCGGTGTGATTGACAGTGGCATTTTTGTGGAGCTGGTTGAGTCGCGAGCTGAAGGGATGATTTCCTTCCGCACGATGGGGGGTGGGTTTTATATGACGGCGCCATATACGGCGGGATCTCGTACGGGAGAGACGTATACGATCGGTCAGCCTGTGCGTGTGCGTATTCGCAGGATTGATATGACGGCCAGGCAAATGGATCTGGAACTCGTCGATACTGAAAGCGCCGAACCGAAAGAGGGCAGGGTATTTAAGAAGGTGAAGGGGAGGAAGAGGAAGTAGAATTCCAGGTAAGAATATTTTTTTATCACTGCGGCATATATCTCACCCCACCGCATTGTGAGAACTTTTGATTGGCCTTCAGGTCGGCTATATAATCGGTGAGAAGGTCCTAAGTTGTGCATTTTTCTACCTTGGATGACCGCCGGTTTTGGTCTTAACATCAGTGAGTCTGTCTCTGTCAAAAATGAAAAAGTAGAGAATAACAAGTATCGGTACGACAAGCACCAGAAAAACAGATCCGAGGATTAACCATTCCATAGTGGGACGAGATTAAGGATTAAAGTTTATTTTTTTTCTAAACACTCTTTTCGAACATAACGCTTCTTCCCACTTTTATTGGGTATTTGATAGAAATATTTGAATTGATTAGCGTCTTTAACGAGTACCTCATTTCCTGGCACGAGGTATCCGATTATACTTGATTTAATATTTGGCTTGGAGTATGTCGGACAACCTTCCTGTGCTATAAAAGAATTCGCTGCATTCATAGTTGATATCGGTTTGTTGTTTTGAATGGCATTGAACGAATCCTGCTGAAAGCTTGTCTCTGACTGAAAGTAGAGAATAGCACCAATCGAGCTGAATATGATGATCAGTAAAGTGATTATAGCAAGCATGTTTTTTCCCTTGTGTTTATCACTTTTATGATCCTTAGAGAAAACCGGATTTACATAGGTTGTTGTTCGTGTTCTTTGAATGTACTTAGCTGGGTGGTCCTGCTGAAGACCTCTTAAATAACTTGCAATATTATCAACATCTTCCTCGCTGAAAACTGGTTCAAAGTATTCGAGATATCCATTTAACTCGCTAAGAGTCTTTATGGAAACATGCTGAAACTGCTCTTTTGGCTTATGACCAATCATCACGATGAGATTTCGAATTGGAATTTGTGTTTTACCCCAGTGGTGAACCTTAATGCCGATTTCTCTGCGTCTGGCTTTATTGACCAAGACATATAACGCAAAGTTGAATCGCATTATCTGATCGATGGGTGATCTTAGGTCTAATCGCTCAATGGACGACTTGCTCCAGTTTTTTGTTTCCAATAGGAAAATCCCAGCTCGAGTTATTAGAACATGGTCAATTTGGACGCTAAAGATTCTGTCATTTTCCTTTTTATTGTATATAGGCGGATTGAAATTTGTCGAGAAATCATTTAGTAGTACACCATGTATGGATAGTTTTTTTACTTCTTCTTCTACCATGCTTTCACCAACTGCCCCGGCAACTAAGGGACTAATCTGTTCCAGTACGTCTTTCGTACGGTTGAGCTTTCTGATTTTAGGCGCATAGTGCTGATTTATAACATCGGATGTGTTAGTAACGTATTTTGAAAGTTGAGTGCTTACATGATTTAATTCACTGGAAACTTGAGCAATGGATTTGTCAATCCTCTTCCACTTAGAAGCATCTAACCTGCGTAAGCGAAACTGAAGCACTTTTGACATAAAGAAACTCACTAATCGTTGAAAAGTATTTCTGCCACTATTCAGATGATATCCATCTATTTGTTGCTGAAGCGAAGTTGATTCATTTGAAATATCTGAAATGGTATTTTCCCGAACTTGGTCAAGTTGCTGCTCTAACTGAAGTTTTTCTATTCCAAGTCGTTTTATTTCGTTTTCTACCCATAGCTCTGATTCATCTCTAACTCTTCTCACCTGAGATTCATAGTTCAATAGAAATGAATTGATTTCTCCAACAGATGCGAACTCAGACAATCCGTGAGCGTTTAATGTTGCTCGGATACTCTTCAGGGTCTGTATTTGACCGTAGACCTTTATCATGGAAGTTTATTAGGATTTATCTGAGAGTGGAAATATAGCAGAAGTTAGGGAGCTATTATAGCCAGCAGGATTATTTCTCTTGGAGTCTGACAGGGGTCATTTGTTCCTTTTATGGATTCTTGGCATGAGGTGCGGGTCAGAATTTGTAGGTAGGACTTTGTTAAGTGTTTTTATATAACTATTTGTAAAAGGTGCAAGACACAAAAAACTGGGTGGGGATCATGTGTTCAGCTGCATTGGGGATTGTTACACGATCAATCGATCCCAAACTTCAACCCTACAAAAAAAGTCCGTGGACGCAAAGGGCCGTATACATACCCGGCATCCCGATCCGCACCGAGGTCAAAATCATCCTGGTAACTGTTGAAGATGTTTTGGACGCCGGCAAACAACTCCGCCTTAAAATGGTGGTCAGAACGAAAGGTATACGAAACCTTGAGATTATGCTCAAAAAAAGAAGGCGTAGATTGAATGATCGTCTGCTCCGTGTCCACATCAACCACATGCGGGACGTCCATCGAACCCGTATAGACTCCGGAGTAGGAGAGTGCAAGCGGCTCGATTGGGGTATACACCAGCGAAAAGTATCCATACGTCCCGGGAGTTCTCAATATGCGATCCGTCGTGGTGGACGGGATGTTTTCAGTAGGGTCATCCGGCGCCCAGATCTCTTCCTCTACCTCATAGCGTGCTGACTGCAGTGTCATTCCTGATTGCAGAACCACTTTTTTCCCAAAAGCTATGTTAGCCTCAAGGTTGATACCGGATACCGTAGCACCGTCGCCATTGCGCTTTGTGATCACAGATACCCCACTGGGCAGTTCTTCCTGGTTGGCGAAAAGAAAAGGATTGATCAGTTGCGTGTAAAATCCTTCTACCACAAAATTCATCTGGTTTTTGCCGACAAACTTATCGTAGTTCAGCGAGAGGACTGCACTATTGGATCTTTCTACTTCGAGATCCGGGTCGAGTCGAATAAAACGCGCCGCGCCCCCCACAGTCTCAATGTGCAGATCTTCATCAAAAGCCTGAGGACCACGATACCCCTGTGCAAATGAGGCACGCAACTTCAAATTTTCTTTGATCGCATACATAGCTGACAACCTAGGGACAAATACCTGAAGGTTTTCGTCATTGGCGTAGTGTTCCCCTTCAAGATCATACCGGCCATTGATATTGAGGAGATCAAAACGCCCGCCAAGCAAAACCGTCAGCCGATCAACCGCCTTGATTTCCAATTCAGCGAATGTCCCCCACGTACCGACCTGCTGGTCAATGACGCGCCCATAGCCGGGCATTTCATCGGTCACGTTATTGTAAATGTATTCTGTCCCGGCAGTGAGGGTGAGACGGGGATTTATAAAATAACTGTATTGCAATCCGCTGACGGTGCATAGGTCTTCCGAATTTCCATAGGCATTTAAGGCCAGAATATCATCGGCTGTCAGCGTGTCGCCTTCGTTGATGATCCGGCCGCCTCCACCGTAGTAACTTTCTCTGAACACTTTCTGGAGCGAGCCATACAGGGAAACTTTGTGCTTATAGTCCTTGCTGAGATGCTCAAAGGAAAGATTTGTGCTCAGGATATCGTGATCCAGCTGTTCAGTGAGATCCGTCTGGTGTGGAAACAACTCAAATTTGTTTCCCCCTCTGCGATACTCATTGATATAGTATGCACCGAGTTTTAGCTTGTCGCGATCATTAAAATTGTAAAAAGCGTCGAACCCGAAGGTGGTATTGCTCAGTTCGACGATTTCAGAGAAATCATCCTCATTCGCATCCCAGTGCTCTCTGTTTCGGTTAAAACCAAAAAAAGAAACACCATTGTTCAGGTCTTCTGAAACAAGTGCCCCATTGAAAATGACCGTTCGGTCGGAGGCCTCTCCGTTGATCAGCGATTGATTGATGCCCACCTCAAAGGTATTTTCAACCGGATCTTTGGTGATGATATTGACGGTTCCTGCGATTGCATTTCCGCCGTACATCACGGAGCCGCCGCCTCGCACAACTTCGATCCTGTCTACCATATTGGAGGGCAGCATTTCCAAGCCATAGACACCTGCCAGAGCGGAAAACACCGGACGGCTGTTGATCAGGATTTGCGCATACGGGCCGTCCAGGCCATTCATTCGGAGTTGCGTAAAACCACAGTTTTGACAGTTATTCTCCACCCTTAATCCGGGAGAGAAACTTAATCCGTCAGCGACGTTCAGCGATTGCGTAGCTTCGAAGGTCCGGTTGTCAATTGTATTGACAATGACCGGTGAGTTGTACCGCTCTACGCGGTTGCGCGATCCTGTGACGACCACCTGCGACAGGTTGAGGATGTCTTCACGGAGCGAAAAGTTTTTTTCCAGATTCTGGTCTTCTCCAAAAGAAATGGACTCGATGATTGGGACAAAACCGACGGCTGACACTTGCACCTGATACGTTCCGGCGGGAATGTTTTTTATGAAATAACTACCGTCAGGCTCCGTGAAAGTCCCGAGCTGGGTGCCTTTTACATGAACGGTCGCAAATGCCACCTCATGATCATCGGATCCTATTTTGCCATATAAACCTGCCATTTGTGCATGGAGGCCTGTTCCCAAAAGGAGAAAGCATAGCAGGGCGAAGCGTCCGGATATAGAGTGGTGTGAAGAAGGCATTTCCCCTTTTTGATCAGTTATGCTTGCAAAATTAATAAGTTAGACGAGTCTAACAAATATTTTTAATGAAAGTTTTAATTTTGTCATAGATATCAGACCTGTATGGCATCACCAACCGTAGAAAACTATCTCAAAGCCTTATATACGCTGGCCGATGAAGGCGGGGAGATCAACCTATCTGAACTGAGTGTTCACCTGGGCGTGAGTAAGCCTACGGCAAACAGCATGGTCAAAACTTTGCAGCAGGAAGGGTGGGTGAAGTATGAAAAATACAAACCCCTGAAGCTCACTTCAAAAGGTCGTAAAGCTGCTGCCTTGATCATTCGCAAGCATCGCCTGACGGAAATGTATCTCGTTGAACTAATGGGATTCGGCTGGGAAGAAGTACATGAGATCGCCGAGCAGGTCGAACATATCAAAGCCCCTGCTTTTTTTGATCGGATGGATAAGCTCCTCGATTTTCCCAAAGTGGATCCGCATGGTTCGCCGATCCCGGACGAGGACGGCAACATCGTAGAACATCATTACAAAAAGCTGAGTGAATGCCAGGTCGGAGATAAGGTCAGGCTTGTGGCACTCAATCATTCCTCCAGAGAGTTTTTGGAATTTTTAGATAGTCGGGAGATTTCGCTGAGGCTTGAAATAAAAATAAAATCCATTGAACCGTTTGACCACAGTATGCTGGTCAGCTATCGCAATCATCCGTCTGAAACCTTAAGTCAAAAGGTGAGTGAAAGGCTATTGGTGGAAAAGGTCTGAAAACACAAAAGGCATTAACCTCACAGGGAGATTAACACCTTTTGCTATGGGTTGCCTGGCGTTTGTCCTCGTTCTTACCCGTCCAAACTAAATTCTATTGTTTCACGACAACTTTTGCCGAATATGTTTGCTCACCTTGAAGTCTGACGATATAGTTGCCCGACGGAAGGTGCTGCAAACTGATCTGCTCACTATGTTGATTTAATTTTTGCCGATGCAGCAAACGCCCGGACGCATTGTAGACAAAACAGTCCATGGGTTCATCGGCAGCATGAGAAAGCTGAATGAAATCTGCTGTCGGATTAGGATAAATTCGCAACAGGTCCGGATCATTGATGAGAGTCGTGCTGACCATCTGACCGTGAACCGTCACATCATCCACACAAAAATATGCAGGTGTGTTCATGCCAAATTGCCCGACATCACTAGACGTCAACACAAAGGAGAGGCTGTCGGCAGCGCCCAGAGAGGTCAGGTCCACCCATATCCATTCGTCTACAATGTAATCCTCGTTGTTGTCTGCAAAACGAAAATCAGCCAGGTAGAAATTCACGCTGTCAGCAGATTCGGTTCCATTGTAAAATGCTTTGATTGTCAGCAGAAAAAAATCGGGATCGTTACCGGTCACTCCGCCAAATTTTTTAGCAAAGGCATCTCCATCCAGCATACTCAGATAAGCATGGGTGCTGTTTGTGACATACATACCGGATACCGGATGACCTGCTGCCTCACCGCTTAAGATCATGTTGTTATTTGCATATCCGTCAAACGAAATAGTATAGTGTGATGAACCATTATACCCACTGCCTGTGATTGCGCTATTGTTTGTAAATCCGGGCGTGGTAACATCAGTCGTATTGGTGATGGCCCATCCTGCCCATGCATCAAACTGAGCATCATAGATATTGGGGAGGAAGATTTCACCACTGGTAAAACCACCACTTTGATCTTCTCCATTTAAAATAGTCTCCGACGGGAGGTTAAACTCTTCAAAGTCCACCACGGATTGGGCAGATAAAAACATTGTGCAAGCAAGAAAAAGCAGCGTAAAATGAAATTTCATGTGTTATGGGTTAACGTTAAAAAATAAGTTTAGTCCTGTTTGAAAATAGATACCGGGCATAGGGCGACGTTCGATCACTACATAATCAGCATCCCAGATATTGTTGATGTTGAGAAACATCGTTCCTTTCAATTGAGAAAGTGTGCCGGAGTATTGGATTCGCACATTCCCAACGTGGTAGGCATCAATAGTTTCGTTTATACCTTCTGTTTCTCCCGTAAAATTGTGCTGGTACATAACGTGCAGGTTTTTCCAATCGACGGTAAACGCACCAAAAGCCTGATGGACGGGTGTATAGATCAGCTGGTCACCGACAGCTATGTTTGGGTGTTGCACTGCCACCTCGTTTGTGGAGCGGATATAATCATACCCAAAGCGCCAGTGTAAGGCAATATTTTTTGGTTTGTAGGTCACAGCCAATCGAGGCTCCAGTCCTCGGCTCCAGACCCGGGTGATATTATTCGAGGACCAGTACGACTGGCCTTCAGGAATACTCCATAAAATCCAGTTGTCAATCTTTCGGTTGAATGCGGTCAGGGATACATTCAGTTGGAACGCTCTTTCTTTTGACTTTTGTTCGATCGTGAGTTCTTCGCTCCAGCCTGACTCGGGCAGCAAATCCGGATTTCCTCCCGGTATCCAGTACCGATCGTTGAGGGTAGGCAGCCGGTAGTTGCGGCTGACTTTTCCTTTGAGGATCAGGGAAGGAGCAAAGTACCAGTCAAACCCAAACGAAGGAACGGTGGGCACTACTGTACCATCCACCATTTCCTGTCGAATGCTGATTTGCGTATTCCATTTTCCTCCGGTGTATTTCCAGGAGGCAAACAAAGCTGTTTTGTATTCTTCAGGTGTTTGATCGCGATATCCAGCTGACATGGCACGGGTATGTGTGTGGGTACTACCAAACAGAAATTCATGTTTTTTGTGAAACCACTGTCCGGTGATTTCACCCAGAATCGTTTGGAAATGATTCGGGGATTCCAGCAAGATCAGATCATCATAATAATCAATGTGCTCGTCAAAATAACCCGCTTTAACTCTCCACAGCCACGCATCGCCGATGTATTTGTATTCCAAAAGAAGGCGAGTGATAAGGTCATCCTGGTGAGCTTCACTGCGGGTTTGCACTTTGGTCGGAGGGATTTGTCGGTCGGATTGTTCCCACCACAAGTGGAAATCCAGCTGGTTGCGAGGATTGATCTTCCAGTACAAATCCTGCGATAAAAACTGTTGCGAAATGCGGGCATTCGTTTGCTGGCGTTCAGGTAATCCATCCGCTAAAAAATAGTAGAAGTCATTGTCGGCCTGCAGGAAGGAAAATCGGGTAACGCTTTGTAGCTTTTCATTGCCCAGACCCAGTTTCAGTTGTTGTTTGAAATATCCGAAACTACCAAACTCGGTACTGCTCGTGACATTGAGCTTTTGGGAAAAGTCAGCTTCATTGCGCATTTCGATGACACCTCCAATCGCCCCGCTTCCCCACATGGCGCCATTGCCTCCTTTTGTAAAAGAGATGGACTCCGCAGATTGAACTGGCAATAGGGCAAGGTCAAGCAGGCCAAGCATAGGATTTTGAACCGGAAGCCCATTCCATAGTACTAAGGTGTGTCCGGCACTTCCTCCCCGCACAGAGGAGGTGGCCAGACTTCCGAGGCCATATGTCTTAATATAGGTTCCGGCCTGCGTCTGCAGCAAGTCAGCCAGGTTATGAGTGGGGAGTTTTTGAAGCAGGGTGGTTTGCCATTCGCTGCTCATGCTTCCGACTACGGACTGGCGTGTCTGGTGAGCATTGACCTCTACACTCGGAAGCATAACAGTAGTGTCCACCGGAGCAGACTGAGCGATCACATTGGCGGATACTATGCCAAAGAAAGCACTGAGCAAAATGAGTAAAGCGAGTGTTGGTTTTGTTTTTATCACCTATATAATATCTGCCAAAAAGCAATGTGACAAAAACAACTTACGAGTCGTGTAATCAGGAAGACGTACACTTCGTCAGGATGGTTCAGGCACTTGCTTTTGATGCGAAAGCAAATGAGTAGATCAAAGGAAGGTAATCTGGCTTGTCCGTCTGAGGCGGACTTACAGTTGCGCAACAGCTCACGATTCTCACGTGATTCCCCTTTATGTCAATCAGACCCTTTGGCCCGGTTGCCTTTGATTAAATTCAGTCTTCAAATCTACGAAACATTCCTTTCACAATACCCACACATGCAATTTGCGAGAATGTTAAAATTCATTTCGGTATGGTAAAGCGTTGGCAGTCAGTCTAAGATTGGTGTAATAGCACGCTGAAGAAAATTGGGCTGATCCCGGATTTGCTGATTATTAATTTTATAGAGAATGGCGTTGAGCCGTATGCCATGTTTCGATAATGGACGCCATGGCTTGGATACCTTCCGTAACAGCCGCTGGTCCTGGTTGCAGGATAATGTCTGATTTTATTTCATAGATAAAATCATTTTTTACAGCTTGGATCGTATTCCAATTCTCTCTTTGGATGAGTCGTTCTTTTTTAAATTTTTTCCCACACCACGATGCGATTATAATATCCGGATTGCGACGGACCACGTCTTCAGGATCAGCGATGATTCGATCTTTCGCCAGAGAGGCATGTTGGCGTTCAGCGAATATATCAATCCCGCCTGCTATCGTGATGATTTCACTGACCCATCGAATGCCGGTGATCAGAGGATCGTACCATTCTTCAAAATAGACTTTGGGTTTGACCGGTCGACGAAGATTGGGGCTGCAGATCCGCTCAGCATTCGTGCACGCCTGATGGACCAGCGACATGGCTTCATCCTGCTTGCCGACGAGGCTGCCAAGCTGCACCATCATGTGATAAATCTCCTCAACACTTCTGTGATTGTTGATCCAAACGGTAACTCCTCGGGCAATTAATTCTCTGGCGATGTCGGACTGAATATCCGAAAACCCAATCACCAGGTCGGGCTTCAGACTGATGATTTCTTCAATATTAGCGGATGTAAAAGCGGAAACTTTTGGTTTTTCTTTTCTGGCTTTTTTCGGGCGAACCGTGAAACCTGAAATGCCCACAATGCGATGTTCTTCACCCAGCAGGTATAGCATTTCGGTGGGCTCTTCGGTGAGGCAAACGATACGCTTTGGAAAGAAATCTTCACGTGTACTCATGATGTCCTGGCATTTCCATAGGGGCAGTGCTTGCAGCCACTTTGACAACAATATCCACGCTGCAGATGATACTTTTCGGTAAACACCCAATACCCGGATGCATTGATGTAGTAGTGTTCGCCCTCAATCAGATCAGAATTAGACTGCAGAGATTGATCTTTATTGCTTTTCAATTTGTCCCCCAAAATTGTGTTTCGTTTTATTCTGAAACATAAGGGTTAATGCAAAGGTTGTCACGTACTTTTCATTTCCTCCCCCTTTCTTATAAAAATTCTTTTTGCGTGTTTGACAGAGTGATGATGCAGGGGTCCAAGCACTGAAGCAATCACTACGAGTATCAGAAGCATCAGGATCGGTGAGTGATGGGTGACTTCGGCCGCAAAGGTGTGCACAGCCAGTGTGATACATTCAAATATGACCAGCAGGACTACGATCAGAAATACCTCAAACCAAAAGGGCGGGATCTTTATTTTCCTGAGCATAAAGGACAGACCGATACAGAGTAGGATGATAATACCGATAACAGTGTACTGCATAAGGTTTTTCTGCGATTCCAGCTTCCGTTCTTCTTCAGCTTTCAACTGTTCTTGTCTGAGGCCTTCCATCACCTCATAATGATTGGAGAGACGTATTTTATCAGCGCCGAGTATGCTATCATTCAGGTACATCACTTTTTTACTGTAATAGTATGCGGAGTCAATCTGCCCTAATCGTTCGTGGAGCACATGAAGTTTTTCACTGATATTGAGGATCTCTTTTTTAGTATCGATTTGCTCTGCCAGACGCAACCCCTTTGTGTAAAAGTTAAGGGCGGAATCCAATTCTCCTGATTTTGAAAAGTAGTCTCCGGCAACCTGCAGGATTTCAATTTCATGGAAAGCATCCTTCAACGCCTCTGAAACCTGAAGCGACTCATCAAATTTAATTCTTGCCTTAGGCCTGTCATTTTGTTTCAGATAGATCGTGGCCTGGTTTTTCAAAATAAACGGATAGAGGCTGCTATCCTGTGTTTGTTTGGCGTAGGTATAGGACAGGTCTGTATAGTACGAGGCAGAGTCCAATTGATCCGTCCTGAGAAAAACATCTCCGATGTTTGAGTATATCACCGCATCCAGCCATTGGCTGCCATACCTAGCATTCAGATCCCGGGCTTTGTGTAGGGCATCAAGACCATCTGCATAGTCTGATTCTTCGATAAAGATGAGTGATGCATCATTGTAGACGGTGATCCTTCCGTAGATATTGTCAGACGCTTCAAACAATTGCATCGCTTCATAATAGTATTTCAGTGCTTTGGGAAATTCCCCCAATGCCCATTTGGAATTACCCTTGATGAGAAGGGCCAGACCCTGATCGGAGACATCTCGGTTGTTGGATTCCAGTGCAAGGGCCTCCTCAAGCGCCAATGCGGGATTTTCAATGACCAGTTTTCTGAGTCTTTGATGCTTTTCTATAAACAGGCTGTCTTCTGCCTTTTGCCCATACAAGTTTGCACCGGAGAATATCAGCAATACGCAAAGGAGTATAGTCTTGTAAATCATGGTCACTTTATTTTCAGCAAAAGTCGGGTGGGTTTTGTTCAATACTTCAAATGATCCTGCATTCAAAGCAGTATTCTTTGTCCGAAGATAATTGGAATTGCCGGTTTGCGTTTCCGGTACGCGTTACCTGGTAGATGACGCTTGAGGTACAGCCAGAAAATAGCAATCTGTTCCTGCCCAGAATTGCTCCTCAAAACTGGAACGCGTAAAAGCCTTGTCAGGACGGCCTTTCAGAAAGTCGCCCATCAGGCAAACGGTATACCCGAGTTTGTCCACAAGGAAGTCATGGACATCACCTGGTTTGACACCGTATTTGTCAGCCCCGCCAATCCCGTGCTCGAAGATGATGTACGGATGCCATTTCTGAAGAAGCCTTTCCGCGCCTTTCAGTACATCCAGTTCGCCACCCTCCACATCGATCTTGATAACCGAAACAGGTATCTCCGGTTTTATGACATCATCCATCCTGCGGACTTCAACGTTGATTTCGTTGATTGTCTCCTCGCCTTTATATACTCTTTGCTGTAATCCCGAATAGGTCGGATTACTGACGACGTGATGAAAGGTGGTCTTATCATTGGTATTGCCCAGCGCATAGGGGTATATGTCGACCTGATCGCCATACAAACGTTTAATCAGTGTGAATTGGCCGGGTACAGGTTCAAATGCTTTATGACGCGCCTGCGGAGCGGCATTCATCATCGCTTTCAGAATATCGCCGCGAAAGCAACCTACATCGATGCAAATGCTATCGGACTTGCACACCTTGTTTAGCACAGCTTTCGTCTGTCGGTCGTATTTTTCATTCAGCGTCAGTGGCCATGGCCACCAGTGTACGATCTTTTTCAGCAATTCTCTCATTCTGTCTTCGGTATGGGTAGGTTATTATACAACAACATGTCGGGATACACCTGCAGGCAAGTGTCTCCTTCCTGATATATGAGCAGGTTGTCTATTACAGGCCCCGCATTATCAATAAACAATTCATAGGTATATCCGGCACCCAATGTAGTCAAAGGAAAGGATACCTGTATCCAGTCCTGATAGGCTTCCGCCCACTCGATATGGTCTCGGTACCGCCCCTGATTGTATGTCACAATTCCCGACGGATCCGTTTCCCGGACGCGTGACACAGGCGTGGCCCCTTTTCTATTATCTACATGGGACCAGAAACTTATCTTCCACGTTCGGGGTACTGATGCGGTGTCGGTATAGCTCCATATCAATGTTTCAGATGAGGTGATGGGAAGGGCGCCCTGCCCTGACATCACAGTATCGCAGAGTTGATCTTCGAACCCATTAAAGAATTTTTCTCTGGAGGAGTAAACCAGCGTGGTGTCATTGATTTCCGAAGGAGCAGCCTTTTTAAATTTCGATGCCGAAATTGCATATAATGTGATGCTCTTATACATGCCAATTTTTGTCGCCTGATCAATCCATTGCCTTTCGCCGGGCAGAACGAATTCCTCTTCACAAAGCAACAGAATGGGTTTGTCATTGAAGTGAGATGCCCTATGTTTTGGCGTATACGGTGTGGAGATGAGTTCCAGCAGGTCCATGCCTTGCGCGATTGAAGTGCGCGACATAGCATATCCGATCATCGGGATACCTGTTTCAGTAGAAGCATGAGTCGCTTCACGTAAAGTCCAGAATCCACGTGTCACGCCCATATTTTCATTTCCAATCACCACAATCGGTAATTGAAGAATCGCTTGAAAATCGTCAGGTGTATATCCGGCATTCTTCAGGAGTGGTACATAATCTTCTTTGGAGGCATTCAGGGTTTCATTTGGGTGGAACACAGGAGCGCTGATTGCTTTTAGATTACACCAGGCCTCGAAGCCCCAAACCAGAAATATACAGCCAAGCAAATACGTGCCCGTTGGACCAAGGTCTTTTTCATGGATTCTTTTATACGCATGCCACAACAGATAAGCGCAAACCAGTGTGTACAGATAATAGAAGGGAATTCCAAACCGTCCCATACCACGAAATTGCTTGAGCACCGGCACGGCCTCCCATAAAAATTTGAAGCCATTTTGGTAAATTAAACCTGCTGCCATGCCCCATGTGATCACCGCTACCCATAAAAATATTTTCAGGTGATGGTCCATTGGTGACTGGCCGGAGCGTCGCAGTAAAAAAAGCAGAGCGCCTGGCAGAAGTAGAAATCCGATGATTCCTACGTAAGCCGCACGTTCATTGATCGGTTTTTCATACTTCAATACCGTGCTCCATGTTTTATCAAAGGGGGGTATAAAAGAAAAGAAGGTGCTTTCAAATTCAATCGTATGGTTTTCCAGTCCATACGGTTCTGTAGGCCGGTCCTGAATAGGATCTGTCCATTTTCTGAGACCGACTAAAAATAGTCCCGGGAGGATGAGTGCACCTAACAGCAGCGGAAGCATCTGCCGGATCAGGGCTTTTTCTTTGCGATTATAGACCCACCAGAAAAAAGTAAACGAAGCGATCACGAATGAACTGAAAAACAAAAAATACATGTGTGTAAGGCTTGTCATCACGGTGAGTAAACCGAGACATATTGCCCATACCCATCGACGTTTTTTACTTCGGACCAGGAAATCCAAAAGCAAGATCATCAAAGGGATAAAGAATACATACCCCAGTGCATAGTGCCCGTGCAGTCGCCACAACTGTGGTGACAAAAACGTAATGCAGAGCGCAGCGCCTAAGGCCCACCACCGACCCATCTCCCATCGCCTCAGTAAAACGTACGTAATCAGGCAGGCGAGGTATATAGAGATCAGCAAGAGCATATTCATCGTGCCGATGACATGCCCATCCATATCCACGATATGCTGATCCACCCAACGCAAAGTCATCGCCAGTATCGGCTGGTTGTCCGTATAGATGATGTGCTCCCCATACGGATAATTCATGCCGGAAAAATGCCAGCCTGAATCGTGCTTTACATAATAATCAAGGGTGAAATAATTTTTCAGTCCATCGCCTCCTTCCTCAAAGAGGTAACACGAAGGACAAGCAATTATCTTTTCAAAAAAATGATGAATGATGACAGCAGGCAGGGTAAGCACCAGTATCATCCACATCACCTTTGCCCATGAAAATCGGTGTTTCATGCGCGCTGCGTTTGCCCATAGGTAAGAAAACTACATTGGCTACCCAAAAGGAATAGTGAAGATGGGATGAGGTTATGCGATATCATAAAACCTTTGATTCCTACCCCAAACCGATGGAGTGATTTAGTGCCGACGCTTGTTTTTGTTTTTGGATTGGTGACGTCGGCCATGCTGTCCACCGGAACCACCTTTGTTCTTTTTACGCTGGGTGTTTTGTGCGGGCAACTGAACATTCTTGTACAGATCGATGCTGCTGTCTTCAGAGAGTTCAATCTCGCCGCCGGACAACTTTCTCAGATCAGCTTTGATCAACTCGTCGTTGACAAACTGTTCTTTTCCCCAGGTGCGGTAGGCGAGCTTCATATACGAAGCGATGACTTTGGCAAACTCATCACGCTTTGGCCCTTTTTCCATCGTCTTGGCTTTCTCGACCATGGTGTGCACATTCCAGCCATAATGGCGATACGGAATTTTCTTTTGCGGATAATCCACATCGTCGGACGGAATCATGAAGACATCGCCTTTCTTATGGATGATGACGCTTTCCGGAACCTGTACATCAAGCTCGTATCCTGCGATAAAGTACAGGTGATTCCAAAGCTTGTCGGCGATCTCTTTGGAGGTTTTATTTCCTGGCAACATCTGATTCATTAGTTCGATCAGGGTCTCCACATACCACTGCCGTTTTTCAGGATCTTCGATCGCCTTCGCATGTTGTACGAGCTTCTGAATGTTTCGTCCGTACTCCGGCAGGGTAAGCTTTTCTCTTGCGGAGTTGTATTCAAGCAGGCCTTCGCCGATGGTTTTGTTTGTATTCTCTTTTTCCATTGCCTGGAAATTTATTTTTTGTTTTACGAATAATTGACCGTATCAGTCAAAGGTACTTATTCTACGGTCACGGATTTAGCCAGATTTCTTGGCTGGTCAACATTGCAGCCTCGTAATGAAGCGATATGGTATGAGAGCAGTTGTGTCGGAATCACGGAAAGCAGTGGGGAAAAGGGTTCCGCCGTTTCCGGAATTTCAATCACATGATCGGCAAATTTCGAAATCTCTTTGGCGCCATTGGACACGATAGCGATCACTGTTCCTTTGCGCGCTTTGACTTCCTGGATATTATTTAAAATTTTGTCGTATGCACTTTGATTGGTCGCTACGACTACGACCGGCATATTTTCATCGATCAGGGCAATCGGACCGTGCTTCATTTCCGCGGCCGGATAGCCTTCTGCATGGATATACGAGATCTCTTTTAGTTTGAGCGCGCCTTCCAGGGCAACCGGAAAATTATAGCCTCTGCCGAGGTACAGAGAGTTATTGTAGGCCGTCATTTCTGACGCGATGTATTTGATCTGGTCCTCGACCTTAAGCGTCTCCGCGATCTGCTCCGGAATGCGCGCCAGTGCAGAAATCAAAGTTCGGTACCGGGACGAAGAGATCGTGCCTCGCCTTTTACCAAGCCACAATGCGGCCATACTCAGCAAGGTCACCTGTCCGGTAAACGCTTTCGTGGAGGCTACTCCGATTTCCGGGCCGGAGTGGATATAAGATCCTGCATCAGTGAGGCGCGCGATGGACGAACCAACCGCATTGACCACACCGTAGATCATCGCTCCTTTTCCTTTAACATGTTCCAACGCCGCAAGTGTATCGGCTGTTTCTCCGGATTGAGAGATCGCCATGACGATATCACCTTCGCGGATGACCGGATTGCGATAGCGAAGCTCGGAAGCGTATTCTACTTCCACCGGAATGCGCGCGAGATCTTCAAAGAGGTATTCGCCGATCAGACCGGCATGCCATGAGGTACCACAACCCGCCAGAATGATGCGTTCTGCATTTTCAAACAGGCCGCCATATTCTTCCATTCCGCCGAGCTTGACCCATCCTTCCTGGTTGTTGAGCCGCCCGCGCATACAATCGGACACAGTCTGCGGCTGCTGATGAATCTCTTTCAACATGAAGTGTTCATACCCGCCTTTTTCGAGCTCTTCAATGCGCAGAGAGATCTCTTCGATGTGCGGTTTTTGCACCACATTTTTACTATCCTTAATCGTGACACCTTCGTTGCGATCGAGGATAGCGATTTCATTATCCTTGAGGTAGATCACCTTGTTGGTATGGCGAACGATCGGTGTGGCATCCGAACCAATAAAATATTCATCATTACCCATACCGACGACCAGAGGACTTTGCTTGCGCGCAGCGACGATGACATCCGGGTTGCGATCGTCAGCGACCACGATGGCATAGGCCCCCACAACTTGGGATAAGGCCATACTCAATGCATCGGCCAAGCTGAGTTTTTCTTTATTCTGGTAGGCTTCGATAAGGTTTAGGAAAACCTCCGTGTCAGTTTCGCTGGTAAATGTATATCCCTCGCGCGTCAGTGCTTCTCTAAGTACAGCGTAATTTTCAATGATCCCATTGTGAATCAGCACGAGGTGGCCATTGTTGGATACATGGGGATGCGCATTGATGTCATTTGGTTCGCCATGCGTAGCCCAGCGCGTATGCCCCATACCGGCGGTGGCCAAAAGTTTTTTGTTCCCGATATGGTTTTCCAGTTCGGAGACCTTTCCTTTCTTTTTAAAGACGCTCATGCCCTCGCCAAGTAATGAAACGCCGGCGCTGTCATACCCTCTGTATTCGAGTTGCTTAAGGCCTTGTATCAAAATAGGGTAGGCTGGACGATCGCCAATATATCCGACTATACCACACATAATAGTTTAGAATTAAGATCGCTCAAATCATGAAGATGAATCCGCTGTGTTGCGTACATCCTGCTCACAGGCTTCAACGCTAAGACAGATGGATTGGTTTCGGACATCTTCGCAATATCACGGATTAATTTTAGTATATGCCACTCTCAGTCTGGGTGCATACTGGGGGTGATCAGGGCCAAACATAACCGCCCTGTTGGGCAAATTCCCCTTTGCAAAGGGATTGAAATATATGATATTTTCTTCATCTCCCTGGTAAATGCTCTTTACCTGGAGTGTCACATTCATGTTATACCGATACACCGGCGGGTCTGCCTCGACTTCCGAAACCTTTCCGCCATAGATCAGGTTGAAAGATTCCGTGGTCTGGCTGCTGCCGGTCAATCCAAGTGCAACCATGACGTCTTCCGAATTGACAATACCATCATCATCGTCATACTCCTGGGTCACACAATATCTCAGAGGAGGGTAGAGGTCAGGTGCGTCGCCATTGGGGAACGTGCAGAATAATTCTATTTCTGCCTGGTTGATGATCGCCTGGCCCAATGTATCTAACCCGTTTAATTCCATTTTGGTTCTGACGCCGGACATCCCCTGTATGTAAAAATAGTCACTATCCTCGTCCGGGCCGAGAGCACTTTCAACCATGGACCCTGTATAGTTGTGTTCCATGTGGACCGTCTTAACGCTGCCCGTCATAAACACGAATCGCAATTCCTGATTTTCAGCAGTGCCTTTATCGTAATAATAATAGAGGCCAGACACCGCATCGACAAGCTTAAATCCGAGCATAGTATTATTGGCGCCAGACATTTTGATGTACAAACCATTAAAATAATGCAGGAAGCTATCCTGATTGGAAACAGTTGCCGTGTCTTGCATGGTGATTTCCGACATCTTCATCACATCCAGCGGGATGCGCAAAGCAGGCGCAATCGTCATCGTGTCATCAGGCGTGATGACATCAATACTGTCATAGGGTCTTGGCGTAAACGTGATGGAGCCCAGTGGATCCGTCTCGGTCATAAAGGTGCGATTGGAATAATAGTCCTCGTCAAAATCCGGTTGCTCAATCATCCGATATACCTCAAGGGTGACCGGATCATCAATGGTGCCGTAGAGACCTAAAGTATCGTAGCGCAATTGCAAAATGACAGAGTCCAGCGTGGATTCCAACAAGGCAGTGGCGACACTCGGAAGGAACGGCTGCGCATATATGGAAGCTGTGCAGGTTCCAAATACTGGTTCCTGGATTTCTCCGCAGAGGTAGGTCGTCAGTTGACGACTGGTATTATCACTATGTACAATGACACTGTCCGTTACTTCCGTATAAAAACTCAGTGCAAACGAATCAACGTAATTCAGCAATGCTTTTTGATCGTCGAGAAATTCTGAGCCGAGGGTAACGGGTTTGCTGCATGATAGAATGACCAACAGACAGAGAGCTGAAAAAGAGACAATTCTATGATGCATATGTGTATTGACTACCCGTAAATGGAAGGGGAAATGCTTACCCCATTAACTCCGTGTACAAATCAAAATAAGCCTGGAGCAGATCATCGGGCTCCTGATAGGGGAGCATCTGCTTTTTAGAAGCTTTCGCTTCTTTGGCCAGGTCGGCATCCAGATCTTTAGGGCCCTGTACCAGGACGTCGGCAAACTGAACGGCGCCTTTGTGAAGATTAACGGAACCATCTCCATTTTGGTATGCATCCAGGTCAGCCGGCTCCAGATTATTAATCGATGCTTTGGTGAAAAAGTCTTTGTTGAAATTGCTCGCCAGCGATTCGTTGTACAAGGAATAAATGATCTTGCTCTTTTTAAACAAAGGGTCATCCTTGTAGGCCGTACGCAGGTAGAGGGGAACCAGAGAGGTCATCCAGCCAAAGCAATGCACGACATCCGGTGCCCAACCGAATTTGCGGACAGTCTCGACTGCTCCTTTGCAGAAAAATACCATGCGATCCTGGTTGTCCGCATACAATTTCTTAGAGCCATCGGTAAACAGGAATTTTCTTTTGAAAAACTCCTCATTATCAAGGAAATAGACCTGAAGGCGAGCTCCCGGCAGAGAGGCGACCTTAATGATCAGCGGATAGTCATCATCGTCGATGATGATGTTCATACCGGAAAGCCGAACCACCTCATGCAGTCGGTGACGGCGTTCGTTGATGCTGCCAAATCTAGGCATTAACACCCTGATTTCCATACCATTATCCTGTGTGAATAAGGGTAAAAGCTTTAAAAGGGCTGAAATTTCTGTTAGATCTGTATAGGGGGACATTTCCTGGGTCAGGAAAAGCACGCGTTTTTTAGTACTCATTAATAACGTTTATCCTAAGGTCATCAAAAACAATGTTCCGCATGAGCACTAATTGCTCACAAAAGGGCTGCAAAGATAACTATTATTTAGGTAAAATTTTCGTGCCTGTTTAATTTAAAGGGCTGAAAATCAGTCTACTTAAGCCCGGTTTAGCAAGGAGATGGAATATGCTATGTGTAATGTGCTAATAGTCAATTGGTTAAAATGAGAAGTGGGATTTAAAGTCGAGTAACTCATCAGCAAAGGAGGCTTTTCGGAGTGGCACCTGTGACCATATCCGGCAAGGCAGGGCGGTTGTCATATCTTTCATGCGCACGTTGTGATTGGCATGGATCACATCCAAAGACGGATAGACGGCTTTTACCTGATCGGCGATCTCATTGATGCTGAAGTTATGTTCGACGACATTATAAATCCCGGGCTCGACACTGCCATCGACCGCTTTGGTCACAACGTCAGCCAGTTTTTCGACATGGATAAAACCCCGGTGCTGTTCTCCGCTGCCATTGATGGTGATCTTCCCGAGGAAGTTGGCCTGAAAGAGAAAGCGATTGACTACGGCGTCGATTCGGTACGCCGGGTTGTAGCCGTACACATTTCCGGATCGCAGGATGATCAGTTCCCGATCTCTCTTTAGCACTTCCATTTGTTTTTCGCCCTCCCATTTCGATCTCCCGTAAAAGGATTGTGGTGTGGGCGGTGTTTGCTCATCCACCGGATCCGCAGGCGTGCCGTAGATCGAGATGCTACTCAGGAGAATAATTTTGGAGACAGATGATTTTTCAATCGCATAGGCGAGTTGGGCGGATCCCCAATGGTTAACCTGGTCAAAAGAATGTGCTTCGGAATCCGCAAAAGGGGTAGTCACCTTGGCGGCCAAATGTATGACGCAGTCGATTCCTTCCAGCGCTTTTTCGAGGCTTCTCCCATCGAGGATGTCCCCGTGGATGAGTTTGACCGGTTTGTGATCAAATCTGGCTTCCGTAAAAAAGCTAAAATTCCTGCGCGACAGATTATCGTAAATGGTGAGCGAGTGCACCTGGCCAATATCTTCCAGCAGGTGTTTGACAACACTGTACCCGATATAACCGGCACCACCGGTGATCAGTATATTCATGATGATTGATGGTTAGAAGAGCCTTTGACAAACTCCGTCTGAATACCGCATTCCTCTTTGGCCATTCCGGCCCATCGGCCCTGGCGGCCGTCAGTTTCTTCGGCGAAGGAACGCGTGCAGGGCATACAACCGATACTCAGGTATCCTTTGGCTTCCAGTGGGTGTTCCGGCAGATCATACGCTTTGCGATAATCCCAGATCATTTTAGAGGTCCAATCCAACATGGGATGGTATCTGAGTTTGCCTTCGCCCAGGGATTCTTCTTCCTGAAGCGTAGCTCTGAATTTGGTCTGATCGCGCCGTACACCGTTGATCCAGATATCGTGCTGCGCCAATACGGGTTCCATCGGAAGTACTTTATTAAGATAGCAGCAATGGTCCGGGTTGTGGACAAAAAAGAATTTTCCATTACCATCCCGCTGACCGACCTTGGACACCGGCGATGACACATCAATGACATTGAGTCCGAAGCGTTCGGCAATCGTATGTCGAAATGCCATGGTCTCCGGAAAATGAAATCCGGTGTTTAAAAAATAAACCGGAATCTCAGGCGCTACCCGGCTGATGATATGGAGCAGCGGCAGGCTGTGAGATTGGAATGAAGAACTCACAAACGCCTTCTTACCGGCTGCTTTGTAGGCAGACAGTTTTTCACCGATGAGAGTTGTATGTTCGGAGATTGACATTGTTTCCATGAGTTACGAAGATATGGCTTATGCAGGCAATTACCTTTCGGTCAGTCGCCCTCGAATTCAAGAACAATTGAATTCATGCAAAAGCGCTTGTATGTCGGTGCCGGACCATCATCAAAGATGTGTCCGAGATGCGAGTCACAGCGACCGCATTCCACTTCGATGCGCACCATATTGTGTGAAAGATCTTCTTTGTAGGTGACCGCTGTGGCCCGAATAGGTTCGAAGAAACTGGGCCATCCGCACTCGCTGGCAAATTTTCCCTCAGAACGAAACAATGCATTCCCGCATACACGACAGTAGTAGGTACCGATACCGGTATGATCCCAGTATTCGCCCGTAAACCTCCGTTCGGTGCCCTGTTCTCGTGCAATGTAGTACACATCCTTCGGCAGAATTTTTTTCCATTCCGCATCTTTTACTTCAAGATGCGTCGTATCTGTCCTCGAATAGTATGGATTGCCCTCGCTTCCATTAGGTTGTGCACACCCGCTCGCCAGGAATGAGAAAAAGGTGATGACAAAAAAGAAATTTTTCAAAGCAAAAGAAAGTTGTGATCCGCTGTTGCGGAAGGTTAGTAGATTAAAAGGTTAAAAGGTTAAAAGGTTAAAAGGTTAAAAGGTTAAAAGGTTAAAAGGTTATGGGGTTATAAAGTTATTAGTTATAGGTGATCAGTGATGGGTGATTTGTTGTATAAATTCAATGGTATGTTTAGGGTTTAACGTTTAGAAATAGGGTAGCACTTTATTTTTCGAAATTCGTCTTAGGTCTTAGGTCTTAGGTCTTAGGTCTAACATCTTGTGTCTTGTGTCTTGGGTCTAAGATTTGATTAACTGTGAAACTGTTTAAATAGGGAATTGTTCGCAAATAAAAAATGGCCGTATACGTGTTTCAGGGCAGAAAATCGTAGCAGAGCGGAGACCCTGCCATCCGACAAAGGAGGATGCTCTGTAGGGGAGGAAGAGGCGTAAAAGAGAAAGAGGTGAAAGAGAGATAGAGGTTTTACCCATAATCCCCGAGCTAAAGCACGGGGTAGCGTTTAAATTTTTTAAACCTTTCTCAAAGATGGTCACGCGCTGAAGCGCGACCAGAAATATCACCCTTTGCTCCTTGCCCCATGCCCCATGCCCCATACTTAAAAGTCCAGCCTGTCGCCATGCACATTCAGCCACTCCTGATGCTTTTTATATTGCGGATCCGCTTTTTCAACCCATTTCCAGAAGCGCGGGCTGTGGTTCATTTCTTTGAGATGCGCCAGTTCGTGAATGATGATGTGGTCCATGACCGGAGCGGGTGCTAATAAAATTTTGGAAGAGAAATTGAGGTTGCCACTATATGCGCAACTTCCCCAGCGACTGTGCAGGTATTTTAATTTGATACCGGTGATGGTTTCTTTAAAATATTTTTTGTTGAAGGCTTCTACGCGCTCCGAAAATTCGGGCAGCAATTCCGCAGCTATACCTCTTGAAATAAGCTTGGCGACAAAATCTCGGGTGAAATAATCGTTCTCCTCCAATCGTGGCAAAGACAAAATCAATTGTTTGCCTTTCGTATGAACGGTACCGGTGGATTTTGCTTTTGGATTGGTGCCGAGTTCTAAAACGAAATCTCTGAATACAGTTTTAATGACCTGTCCGGAACGATACTCTTTGTTTTTCCATCGCTGAGCCATTTCCGGCTTTTCAGTCAAGGTCTCCAGGAGCCATTTCTTAGCCCAGATGAGTTTTTCGTGTTTAAAGGCTTTCGGCGCCGTGTAGGGAAGGCGCAGGTAGGCAGAAGACTTGCCGATCGAAACGAGCGTATCGACTCGCTTCTCTTCAATGATCAGCAACGGCAGGTGAATGCCGTTCCATCGCAATGAAGTTCGGGTCTGTCGTTTAGGCATGCTTCAGGGCAAACGCTTTCATGATTTCGGCTAATGTGTCCACTCCGGTTTCTGGCATAGCATTATATATGGAAGCTCGGAATCCGCCTACTGATTTATGACCTTTCAGTCCGCTGCATCCCGCTTCTTCGCAGAATTTTCTAAACGGATCATTGAGTGAAGCATCGGCCAGGTTGAAAGTCACATTCATTCTGGATCTGTCCTCCGGCACACTATGTCCGATATAAAACGGAATCTCGTCAATGACCGAATATAGTTTATCCGCTTTGCGTTTGTTGACTTCTTCAATCGCAGCAAGCCCTCCCTGCTCTTTCAGCCAACGCATGGTCAGCATGCTGACATAGATCGGAAATACCGGTGGCGTGTTGAACATCGATTTTCCATTGATGTGTGTTTCGTATTTCAGCATGGTAGGCAACTCACGGTTGATTTTTCCAAGCATATCTTTTTTCACAATCACCAGGGTGACACCGGCAGGACCAAGATTTTTCTGGGCCCCCGCATAGATCAGTCCGAAACGATCAATATCAATCGGGCGTGAAAAAATATCCGAAGACATATCGCATACCATCGGCACAGGGCTGTCCGGCCAACTTTGATATTGCGTACCATATATAGTGTTGTTGCTCGTCGTATGCAGGAAGACATAATCAGAACCAACTGAATAGCCTTTCGGAATATGCGTGTAGTTGTCTTCTTTCGAACTGGCGATCACATCAATGCTTCCCAGGATTTTTGCTTCCTTGATCGCTTTCGCCGACCATGAACCTGTATCCACATACGCGGCTTTTTTCCCTTCCGGCAGCAGGTTCATCACCGTCATAAAAAACTGGGTACTCGCGCCTCCGGTCAAAAACAGCACTTCATAATCCTCCGGCAGCCCGATCAATTCCCTGACAAGGGCATTGGCTTCTTCCATGACCGCTACAAATTGACTCGAACGGTGCGAAATTTCCAGGATGGATAGCCCCATGCCGTTAAAGTCCAGAACCGCCTGAGAGGCCTGTTCAAATACAGTTTTGGGAAGAATAGAAGGTCCGGCGGAGAAATTGATGACGTGTTTCATGATGGTAGTTTGATTGTACCGACAAAATTACAATTCCATTGGCAAACGGCCGGATTCTCATCAAATTGTTTGTGGATGTTGAACATTGGTCGTTAACATCAGGTTAAATGTCTTTCGGTTTTGTAAACAGACAATAAATTCAATCTATTTTGGGTTTTCAATGCATTGAAAATCAAATACATCACAAACATCCCTTATGAAACGATCCCAGCTTATCGCCATTGGAGGCATTTTACTGCTTTTGATCGGGGCTTATTTTTTCTTTCGCAAACCTGATACCACGGCGACAAGTGAAAATCTCCTCGCCGTAGTCAAAGAAGCTCCGATGGCGGTCAATATCCATGCTCCTGGTGAACTCATGGCACGTCGTTCCGAAAAAATCAAGGGACCTGAAGGCCTTCGCTCTGTGGGATTGTACCAACTCACTATAGCCGATCTCGTTCCCGAAGGCACCGTAGTCAAAGAAGGCCAGTTTATCGCCTCCCTGGATCGAACAGAGATGGATAGCAAGATCAAGGAATCTCAGGCTGAGATCGATAAGATCATGACGCAACTGGATCAGGCAAAAATCGACACCGCTATCGAGATGCGAGGGCTGAGAGACCAACTGGTCAATATTCGGTTTTCGATGAAGGAAAAGGAATTGTCCCTTGAACTCAGCAAGTATGAGCCGCAGTCGATCATCCAGCAGGCAGAACTCGACCTGGAGCGAGCCAAACGGGATCTGGATCAACTCGAAACCAAGTTGATGCTCACGAAGGAAAAGTCGATTGCCAAAATCGAAGAGATCAATGCCTCTTACCGTCAACAGGAGATCAAACTCAATCGCCTGCTCGAGCTTCAGTCCAAAATGACGGTAACTGCCCCAAAATCGGGGATGGTTATCTACACAAGAGACTGGAACGGAAAGCGGCAGGCCGGAAGTCAGGTTTCCGCCTGGGATCCTGTCATTGCGGAGTTGCCCGATCTGAGTGAAATGATCACCAAAGCCTATATCAATGAGGTGGATATTTCAAAAGTTATGCCCGGACAAAAAGCTAAAGTTTCGGTAGATGCATTTCCCGGTAAAGAGTTTTCCGGCATGGTGCTGACTAAGGCGAATATCGGTGAGCAAGTGCGCAATTTTGATACCAAGGTATTTGAAGTGATCGTCCTTTTAAACTCGATTGACTCACTGCTTCGGCCGGCCATGACTACCGGGATTTCAATTCTGGTAGACTCCATCCCGACCTCCTTACAGGTGCCCCTGGAAGCGATCCAGGTGGATAGTGTCAGTTTTGTGTATAAAAAAACTAAAGGGGGAATCACCAAACAAGAGGTGGTCACCGGTCCGGCCAATGACATTTCTATCAGTGTCGCCGCTGGTTTGGAAAAAGGGGATCAGGTGATTTTGAACACACCTTCGAATGCCGAAGATCTGTCTTTTAGTTATCTCGAGTCAGCCAACAAGGATGCGGCGATAGAAAAGGTTGCCAATGAGCTTGCGGCACGGATGAAAGTTCAGGCTGACTTTTCCAAGACCATTAAAGCGGAAGAATCTCCAACAGAGGAAAGCGGAGGCACAAGAGTTATTTTTTTCTGACCTGACCGCATAAGCTAAACCTCATGATGGATCGATACCTATTTCTCTTAAATATAGCCGTGCAGAGTGTGCTGATCAACAAGCTGAGAGGTATTCTCACAGCGCTCGGAGTGGTATTTGGAGTGGCTGCGGTCATTGCCATGCTGGCAATAGGCTCAGGCGCCAAGCAGTTTATTTTGGACCAGATGCGCCTCATCGGAACCAACAATATTGTGTTTTCGCATAAGTCGCCGGAGGAAGGAGCAGGGGATGATGGAGAGGATGAAGCAGCCAGTTCGGTTTCCGGAAATGACAATCAACTCGCCCCATGGGCACCCGGTATGTCAAAAGCCGATGTGGAAGCCATCCGCATGTTGCCTTCAGTTGACTTAGTCAGTCCGGAAGTGATCCGCGAAACCAAAGCGCTATTTGACGGAAAGATTCTGGACATGCGCTGCGTAGGTATCACAAATAGTTTTTTTGAACTCAACCAACTTAGCACATACAAGGGGACCATTTTTACGGAGGAACATATCGCCAATGCACTGCCTGTGTGTGTCATTGGAAAAAATGTTGAGACAAAACTCTTCAGTGGAAAAGATCCCATTGGAAAGGCGATCAAAGTGGGCAATAATTATTTTACCATTATTGGCGTGCTGGAAAAAAGAGTGGCAGCCAAAGAGACGCTGGTTTCACTCGGACTGCGCGATCTCAACTCGGATATTTTTATTCCACTCGATGTGTCGCTCATACGTTTTGGAGACCGGTCTGTGATTCGTGGCGATGATCTTGGTGGCAGAGGAAGGCGCAACAACGGGGAAGAAGTTGAGGTGCAGCAAATCGATCGACTGGTCGTCCGGGTAGAAGACTCGAAATACCTTCAATCCACTGCTGATGTTACAGCCCGGTTGCTTAAAAGACGGCATGGGGATGTAGTGGATTTTGATATGGAGATTCCCGAGTTGTTGTTGCAACAGGAGCAAAAGACACAGGATATTTTCAATCTTGTACTTGCGGTGATTGCCGGTATATCTCTCCTGGTCGGAGGCATCGGAATTATGAATATCATGCTCGCTTCTGTGTATGAGCGTATTCGGGAGATCGGGCTGCGCCGATCCCTTGGAGCAACGCATAAAGATATTGTGATACAATTTCTGATTGAGGCTGTACTCGTCAGTGCGATTGGGGGTGTACTTGGCGTCTTCCTGGGAATTGCTGCGGCCAGTATTATTTCAAATTCAGCGGAGATTCCTACGGTGATTTCCTGGTGGTCGATTGTCCTTTCATTTGGAGTGGCGGCTTCGATTGGATTGATCTTTGGGATTTTCCCGGCACAAAAAGCTGCTCGGCTGGATCCTATTGAAGCTTTGCGCACGGACTAATAAACCTGGTAAACTATATGACAGCATGTAGTGAATACCGGAAGGTATTTTCTGACAACATACTATTTCTCATTTCAAAGGATTGATTATGATGATTCGTTTACGACAGTTTTTTATTCTTTTTGGACTTCTTTCTTTTGGGTTGATTCCTCAGGCCAACGGACAGAATACCTACCAACTCACCCTGGATGAGGTCGTTGAGTTAGCACAGAGTGATGCGCCGGATGCATTGCTGGCTTCTACGCGATGGAAGCGAAACTACTGGACACATCAATCCTTTATGGCGGACTACAAACCCAATATTCTATTTAATGCCAACACGCTGCCGCTGTTTAACCGTTCTATTCAACCTGTCACGCAACCGGATGGTGAGGATATTTATGTGGAAAGAACGTACATGAACAATTCCATGAATCTGTCGCTGACCCAGGATGTTGCGCTCACTGGGGGAACTGTTTATTTGGGCACAGGGCTGAGCCGTTTAGATGTCTTTGAGACTACAGGCAATGATCGTTCTATTTCTTATTTGTCTAATCCTATCAATTTCGGTTTTTCACAACCCTTGTTTCAGTTTAACAATATGAAATGGCAGCGCAAACTTGAACCCTTGCGCTACCTCGAAAACGAGAAGTTGTATTCTGAGCAGATGGAAACAGTTGCCAATCAGGCGGCGCGCTTTTTTTTCAATTTGCTGATCAGTCAGCTGGATGCTCAGGCCGCAGAGCGCGACAAAGCAAATGCTGATACGTTGCTCGTCTTGTCGAAAGGTCGATTTGAAGTAGGAAAGATTGCAGAGACAGATTTGTTGCAGGTCGAGCTCAATGCTATGCAGGCAGAGACGCGACTGGCGGCAGCACAATTAGAGATGCAAACGAATACGGAGCAGTTAAGAGATTTTCTGGATCTGCAGGGCGACATACAATTTGATCTCGTGCCGCCCTATGATCTGCCGGCTGTGATGATTGATGAGCAGGAAGCCCTTGCATATGCGATGAAGCACAGGAGCAATATGGTAGCCTTTGATCGACGGTTGATGGAAGCCAATATGCAAGTCCAAAGGGCAAAAGGAGATAATGGAATCACGGCGAGCATCGAAGGTAGCTTTGGTCTCACGCAGACAGGGCCAGAACTCAATTCTGTTTATAGCGACCTGATTGATCAGGAGATTGTATCAGTAGGTCTTTCTGTGCCGATTGCGGATTGGGGAAAATCACGCGCGCGACGCGAAGTGGCACTTGCTAATCTCGATCTGGAGCAACGACAGGTGGAGCAGGAACGGGAAAATTTTAAACGTACGGTCATCCTGCGCGCCCAGCAATTTGATTTGGTCCGCCAGAATGCAGAAATCGCAGAGCGCTATCAGGATGCTGCGCGTAAACGATATGAGATCACCTACCAGCGATACCTCATCGGAAAAATTTCCATCACCGATTTAAATCTTGCACTGGATGATCAGGAAAGTTCGCGAAGGGCATACCTGCAGGCCGTGAGAGAGTTTTGGATGGCCTTGTATGAGTTGCGTGGCCTGACACTCTATGATTTTGCCGAGCAGAAGTCATTGATGTTGCAGACTCCGATAGGGGAGTAGGCTTCCGGGCAACTCACTCGCGTCCCGACACTGTCTGGTGGAGAGTGTCTTCCGGGGAACTCACCCCCGTCCCCTCTCTTGTTGCAGAAAGTTTCTTGTGGAGTATAATCTTGTGTAAAGAGAGGGGTGGACAATCACCCCTCTCTTTGTCGGAAATTGAATCCAGAAGTATGATTGTTAAATAAGAGAGGGGACGGGGGTGAGTTACCCGGAAGTCCGTGAATCAGATAAATCAAACCCTCCAATGGGACGGGGGTGAGTTACCCGGAAGTCCGTGAATCAGATAAGTCAATCCTCCTAAAGCCGGGGGTGAGTTGCCCGGAATCCCCTACTTTTCAATAATGCGTTACCGGCATAAGAATCGAAAACTCTATTTGCGTATCCGTTTTCTGGCCCGTAAAATGCGCAAGAACGGCACAAAAGCAGAGGACTTTTTCTGGGAGAAGGTGCGCCACAGACAACTCGACGGATTGAAGTGGAACAGGCAGTACATCATTCCATGCAAACTCACATCTGAATTAACGAAGTTTTATATAGCCGATTTTCACTGTCACGAACTCAGACTCATCGTAGAGCTGGATGGCCAGATACATCTGCGTCAGCAGGAGGAAGATATGATCCGCACTTCCCGAATGTCAAAATATGGCTTTACAGTAATCCGATTTACAAACGAACAAGTACTGACGGATTGGGCAGAGGTAGAGAGAGTCCTTCTGGAGTATGTCTCCGGGTAGCCCACCCCTGTCTGGTGATTCTCTGGTGGAGAGTGTCTTCCGGGTAACTCACCCCCGTCCCCTCACTTGTTGCAGAAAGTTTCTGGTAGCGTATAATCTTGTGTAAAGAGAGGGGTGGACAATCACCCCTCTCTTTGTCAGAAATTGTATCCAGAAGTAAGATTGTTAAATAAGAGAGGGGACGGGGGTGAGTTGCCCGGAAGTCCGTGATTCAGATAAATCAAATCCCCCGATGGACGGGGGTGAGTTGCCCGGAAGTCCGTGAATCAGATAAGTCAAATCCCCCAATGGCCGGGGGTGAGTTGCCCGGAAATCTGTGAATCAGATAAGTCAATCCTCCTAAAGCCGGGGGTGAGTTGCCCGGAAGTCCGTGAATCAGATAAATCAAATCCACCGATGGCCGGGGGTGAGTTGCATGGAAATCTGTGAATCAAACAAATCAAATCCCCAATGGCCGGGGGTGAGTTGCCCGGAAGTCTGTATCCTCCCTAACCTTTCCGTGTCTTATGCCGAATCAAAATCCTGAGCCCCTGATCCATCGTGATATAGGACCAAATCCAATTGGTAAGGACAAGAAGTTTATTGCGTACCCCAAGAATAGATTTCAAATGCACGACCAACCAGATGATCCAGGCTACAAACCCCTGCGTTTTCCAGTAAGGTAAGTCGGCAACTGCTTTATTGCGACCAATTGTTGCCAATGAACCCAGATCCTTATAATGAAAAGGTGAAAACGAT
The DNA here is from genome assembly GCA_030426765.1 of Bacteroidia bacterium. Lineage (GTDB taxonomy): Bacteria > Bacteroidota > Bacteroidia > Chitinophagales > Saprospiraceae > Opimibacter. Next base: position 90,162 of record JAUHXV010000006.1, read on the forward strand.
TTTCCCTTCACATGCCCATTCAGATTTCTCGCTAGCAAACGCGCCTGCTGAATCGCCGGTTGTGCAACTTGCGGATGACCTTCGTAATCGCCTTCTTCCATGTAAGCATTGTCACCTAAAGCGTAGACATCCTCACACCCGAAAACCTGATTGAATACATTCGTTTTTATTCGATCGCCATACGCATACGACGTGTCAGGAATACCCTCTATGCGATGCCCGGTAATGCCGGCCGCCCAAATGACTTTTCGCGCATAGAGATTCTGGCCATTATTCAGGGTGATCTCATGCCCGTCGTATCCGGTCACACGCACTCCGGTGAGAATATCCACTTCGAGTTCTTTAAGAAAAGCTCGTGATTTTTCCGATGCTTCTTCTGACATGCCATGCAGCAGATCATCACGACTTTGGATCAGATGTACCTCCATTTCCTTCGGATTGAGTTCCGGATATTCTTTTGGCAGGATATACTTTCTCATTTCCGCGAGGGAACCAGCAAGTTCTACTCCGGTAGGTCCGCCACCGACTACCACCAAATCGATCAATGCTTTTCGTTTATCCGCATCGCGTTCCGTCAATGCTTTTTCGAGATCTGATAATATTGCATTTCGAAGAAAAAGTGCATCGGATACCGATTTCAGCGAGTAAGTATTCTTTTCGATATCATCATTACCATAAAAATTAGTGGTCACACCCGTAGCCAGCACAAGGATATCGTAGTTGACTCGTCCTTCATTGGTCATGATAAATTTCTCCCCGGGCGCAACGGATTCGAGCTCTGCCACCCGAATGTGCACATTCTTCCTTTTTCGAAACAACCTGCGCAAAGGAAACGCAATAGAACTCGGCTCAATCCCCGACATCGCCACCTGGTAAAGTAGCGGTTGAAATTGATGGAAATTATTTCGGTCGATAATAACGATCTGGTAATCTTTCTGAGAAAGTCTTCGGGAAAGCGTCAGACCTGCAAATCCTGCACCTACGATGACAACACGTGGTTTGTTAATTTCAGGGAGATTAATGGGCATGTGACAAAGTTAGCTACTATTGAATTTCAGATACATTTGTATGCGATACTGAAACACATTCAATTGTTTTCATTCACGCATTAATTACGCCCCACCGACTCGGAAGATATTGAGTCAATCAGCTCATCCAATGCTACCGATTCGTCCGACAATCGCCCTGAATCATACACCACAGATGCACGGAGGGCTCTCAAGCCCGTGATGCCCTGGAGATTTTCCAATTCCAGATCTTCAACAGATTCTGCTTCGATATAGCCTTTGGCAATCAGGAAATCCAGATACTTACCATATTCAATCGCATCTTCTTCATTGGAATACACGATGGCGATTTTTCCGGGAGCCGTCACACGCTCATCCGTGCCTTTGATCAGCGCTTTGTCCACCCGCTTTTTGACCACTTCATAGCGCGCATTATACGCCCCTTCAATGTCAAACCGCTTTTCGTCCAGCCTGAAATGAATGGAAAGTGGATTGCTGTGTGCCAGAATCATTGAAGCTATTTCCAGCGTATGCCCCAGATCCTGCTGGATGTGATGGAATTCATTTTCCATTTCACACATGACCATCAGTTGCCAGATGCGCAGATTACTCACATACAGTTTGTCGAAAATCTGGTCTTTTACCAAAGACTGACCGATGTACATGTTAAACTCCACACCATCGGTTTTATACCGCTCAAAATAATGCGGAAACATCTGCTGCGCCTCCAACTGTTTTTTGTCGATATAGCCGGCAAGTGTGCGATTGATCTTGTTGACACTCTCATCGAAATCCTTGCGCTTATCATAGACCATCTGCGTTTCCGGATCCAGGAGATTTCGGTAGGTGTCAATTTCTTTCTCCAGCTTCGAGTCAGTTTGTTTCAGGTGATTGAATACCGGATAGATATCGGATGTCAGAAAGGCAAGAATTTTATGCTCACTTCCTGCCAGCAGGTCTTCTGCAATCTCCGCCAGATACTGATCCACGCGATAGGTCAGCTCTTCAAGGGAGGGCAGATTTTGTTTTGTATAGGCTTTGTGCAGAATCTTCTTTACCTGGTTTAACTGTTGAGTTAAATCAGCCCGTACCGCATTATTTCGCAGAGTGGAAGATTGCCGGATGTCCATCTGTCCGTACAACGGAAAGACATTTTTAAATACGAGGTCTTTAAAAACCGGTACCCTTCCGCTATACTGATCTTCCATAAATTTTCTGGCCTCCTGTTCGAAGCGCCACTTCACCGAGGAGTGAATGGTGGTACACTCTTCCTGAATGATAGCATCAAGGCGGTTTTTGGACTCTTCCGAGAACCTCGCGGCAGCAATACTCAAAACAGGTAAGACATGCTCCAATTTTTTCAACGAAAGCGGACTCAACTGATGCACATGCTGGGAAGCGATCTCCAGAAAGCCTATAGTTTGGTCATCGTAACTCAAAGGCGCGATGATATAGCTGTTTATCCCCTGATCCAGCAAGTTTTGTGTCAAACGACTGTCGGGCACCACTTCATGAAATGCGCTCACATCCGTGATGACCAATGGCTCTTTACGCGCAAACAATTTGTCGGAGGACTCATCGCAAAGGGCCTCTGCCGGAGAACAACTTTCCATATCTCCGAGCAGGAAACTTTTGATATTGTTTTTGTGGGTCTGTTGAAAAGCATTGTCAGCAAAGTGAACGAAACTTACGCTGAGGTCGTGGATATTAAATAAAGAGCGCATGCTTCTCTCCATCCGCGCCATGAGGTCTCCGTTTTTTTCAAATAGCGCACTCGTGATTTGTCCAATGGAATGATCCATGGTCACATCCGTGAGATTCATAACACCAATACCACGCATCTCCCAGGTATCCGGTGGAAACTTTTCCTTCCATAAAGCCAGATTGTCCATATTGTTGATCAGTTCCATATAGTCCTCCATCGTAAATTCGGGGACATTTGCAGGCGGAACAACTTCGAGCAGATCTGCATTAAATGCCACCCGATATTGTCGTGTAGATTTGGTCTGCTGATTAGGTATCGCGAGGGTGACCGGTTGACTGATATCGACCGGAAATTTATAATGCGAACCCAATATCATCAGACACCCAATGACATAAAAGTCATCTTTATTCAGCCCGGCATATTCCAATGTAAACCCGGGTCCGGCAGCCTCTATAATGTTCTTAAAACGGGTGGAAAAATAGAAGGGATGAAAATCAAACGGTGCAGCGATGGCTTTGATCTCATTTTCAAGCAAAACATCCGGGAATATCACCCTGAGTAACTGATGGATCTCCTTTTCGTATTTAATCAGAAGAGATTTATCAGTAAATCCTTCCCTGAGTTCGGGGTAGGGCGCAAGATCTCTCAGCAGGTTATTGGCATACCCTGATACATTCGGATCAGGATCCTGGGTAAGTGATTCCAGCGATTCAAATATTTTGAAAAAGCTGATTTTATTGATCGCCGGAAATGGAAGTATTTCGTTGTCGTATATCACTTTTGTTGCATTGTTTTGCGTAAAGACAAAAGTAAAACCAGCCATTCTGGTCAGGCATATAAGGATTGGTGGCCAGGTGGGCAGACTGATTTTACGATACCCTTGTCATGTCACTGAGGTAAACATTATAAAATCGCATTGGTTTATCGCCCTGTCGAGTTATAAGGTGGCTTACTTAGGCTCTATGATCAAAAATACTGCCACACTATCCCCGATATTCAACACTTCATGCCATTCTATGCCCTCATTGGAAAAACTATATCCCGTCGGCACCCTGACTTCTCTTGTGCCCGTGGTATCCGTAATCCTGAACGTACTCCCGGCCAACGTATAGCCAAAATGCGGATTGTGATAGTGACGCTCATGACCCACACCGGGAGGAAATGTGCATTTCAGCACGCGCAGCTTCGGGCTGTCTTCCAGCACCTCACAAACTGACTGTCCCTGCCAGCCTGCAGCCAAAGGATCCGGAAGCGCGTTTTTCACTTTGCAGTTTAAAAAAGATGCTATGGAGATCAGCAGAATACCTGATATGTAGGTTTGTCTACTCATGTATTTTAATCCATTCAATCAAACTGTCATTTTTTATTTTGACCACCATTGAGGTCAGGTGCATCGTCCAGGAGCCAATCCCTTTCCGTTCTATATCGTAATACAAATGTCCGTCAATGTCGCGATCAGGCGCTCCCAGCAGTGCGGTCAGTTCTGTTTTCGTCAAATTTCTGATCGTATCATTATACACTACATCGTGAAGCATTTCCATTCGGTACAGGTACCGATCCCCCTCTTTTTCCAGCCATTTTGTACGGTCAAAAGCTAAAGGAGTGGGTTCGGAGACAGTCACATCCTGAGCCTTTTGATCAGCATCAGACTGACAACTCGAGGTAAGAAAAAAGATCACTGCAAACAGAAGTTGTGCTTTCATAGCGACTAGAGTGGCTGGCTAAGCTGAATTACTCCAGATTCATTAAAAGAGCCCGGATAGTCTTTTCCATATCAACATCGCCCTGATAATAGGCTTCTAAAATTTCTCTCAAAGCAGACGTATTATATTCAGGGAATACATGCTTACGGTCCATAATGAGGGCATAGTCTTCCCCTTTTTCGGCCAAACCATCCTGCACCAACCTGCCACACAAATAGAACTGAGAGGCATGCCACAGGTGCTTTGGAAATTCAATATCCATCGCTTTACTCATATGAAAAATGTCGGACCGAAAAGCACTGAACCTGCTGAAAATAATATGTGAGCCTTCATGAAAAACCGTTTCCACAAACGCAGGATCATCGGATAATGGGTCAAGTGTGGAGATGAAAACATTGATCGTGGGGTGCTCCTGCGTATAAGCACCTGCCCAGTTGGCATACGTCGTCAGATCGACCCGAAATACTGTATCCGGCCATTCCAGACCGGCCAGTTCACCAAGACGGGTGGTGACAGGACCCTCCAAATCCAGGATAGTCTCAAAGTACAAATCCAGGATCTTTCGGTTTTGCGCGTCATGGTTTTCCCAAAAACGACTGCTGTATACCGGGATAAAATCATTGAGTACCTGTGTAAATGCAGCTGAGTAGCTGGTATCAGAAATAGGCCGGCCGGCTTCATGCTGTTGCAACCAAAGCCGCATACTGTCGAGCTGAAACAGCAACGACTTTGAAATCAGATTTTCCCGGTAATATTTCACCGCGGTATGTAGCAGAGATGTTTCTTCGTTTGATAACACGCGTATGATGCCGTTATCCCCGATATCTATCAAGGCATTCCCATCCTCCTGCAGATGTTTTTTCTGATCTCCTTTGGCCATTTGATACAGAAAATGGTGAAGATTGATCCAGTAATCACTGTAAAAAGCAAAATGCTGACTCTCTTTTATTTTTCCGGAAAGAGCCTGACTATTTCCCACTGTGGTAAAAGCCAGTAAGCACAACAGGAGTAATCCTATGGAATTTGATTTTGACATTGCGTAACAAATATAGCCTTAGCAGATGAAATGGGATTTGGGATCGTGCAGGATCGGGTATTACATCTCGAATACCTCATAGATCTTGGCCAGCCGGAACCCGTTTTCCAAAACTAGTCTGGCCTCATCGCTTTGCGGTTCGATGACAGGATTGGTATGATTAAAATGAATGAAAATTATTTTTTGCTTTTCCGCAGGGGCCAACCCTTCAAATTTTTTCATGCTTTCAATGATAAACGGATGCGGAATCTGTGTAATGTCTCGTTGATTGATTTCTTCTCCGCTGAAAAAAGTAGCATCGAGAAATGCATAATCCACATGTTTGATTTCCTCCACAATATCCCGATCCCATTTTTCCCATTTATCGATGTCGGGAATAAACAGCGCCCGCTTGTTTGGACCCTCAATCAGAAACCCAGCTGTCTCCGAATACTCATCCCGGTGAGGAACCAGAAAGGGCGTTACAGTAAGTTCAGTAGAAAGAGAAATCGGTGTGCCGTGCGCAAGGGGTTGGATAGAAATATTCCTTTTCTCCACAAGCTGACTCCAGGGGCCATTGGTGGTCAGATATTCAGCCATGCGTGGCATAGCATATACAGGCACTTCCTTTGCATCCTTTGCCTCCTTCCCCAGGTACATCAACCCTGTATAATGCCCGATATGCGCGTGTGTCAGAAAAATGCCATCTGCTATCTCCGTGGTGGTGGGCGTCCCATGATTTTTCAAAGCTTTCATTTGAGTGGTGAGATCCGGAGTGGCTTCAAACAGATAGCGTCGATTATGCTGATGATCATAAAGCCCCAGGCAAACCACCTGACGATTTTCATCCGGATGCGTAAATAATGCTGCACAACATTTTTTCGTACACCCGATGTGTGGTGAGCCCCCGTCCTGGATCGTGCCCAATACGATGATAGAGGTGCTGTGGGTATTTTCCTGCGCCTCCGTAAGATCGAAAGCAAGGAGGCTAAACACCAAAAGCAATAAATAGCGCACAGAAAATATCTTTTTGGGTAATAAATAAGCAGTGTTCATATTTCCAGCAGAGTTTTTTCGGTAGTTATTTCGACAACAAGGTAGTCTTCCCAACTTTAAAAGGCAACATAACCCCTGCAGAGTCCTGGAGAACGACGTGCATTGTATCAGGTGCCTCACGCATCAACACCATATAATCACAAAAATCATGTGTACGGCTAAAGTCGAGTGAATCAGCTTTGAGCGCTGTCATGTGCGGCGTAATCCCCTGATGAAAAGCGTCCGAACCATCCATGACCGATGCAACATACATGCCCTTCTCTTCGGTATAGCCAAGTGTAAACCCATATGTGCTTTTGACGCCAGGGTCTTTTGCATATTTTTTGAAATACAATTGCTTAGATGCCCAGTCAATGGCAACTAAAAACCCCGATAAAAAGTGATTGCCCAGTAAACCCGATTTGCCTGTTTTGATTTCTACGTTGTTCAGGCGGACGTCACCAAAGCCGACCGAATCAATGATGACACTCTTTCGTTCGATCTCCACAGGCGTGCCCACAAGCCCGGTTTGTTTAACGCCGCGATCCATCATCACCCCTGCAAATTCCTCTTTGGCCTGAAGGCTGTCAAACACACTTTTCGGCAAAGTAATCGCGCCGTTAGAGCCATAATCGAGTTCAATATTTGTGATGACAGATGCACCGGCATCGATATCTAACATGATGTCAAACTGGCTGTCTGCAGAAAAGGGAATGACTTTCGCATCTTCCTTTGCCCAGTCTTCTAAAACACTCGTCAGCGTGATCACACTATTTTCCTGATCAATAACCCAATTGCAGTGACGCATCAGATTCGAACCCAAAATACCATCGATGTTCAGACATTTCAACGTCGGGCTCGCTTTAAAATCGCCGATAAATGCGGTTTGGTTTAAAAACGGAACAGATCCGATGTGAAGGCTATCCACCTGAACCACTTTTACGGCTATTCGATTGAAATCCGAATCCACAATATGGCCTTTCGAGATTTCTTTATACTGAAGTTCGTCCTGAATTTCCTTCGAAATGCTAAACGGCGCTCCGGAATCCAAAAGAAACCGATAGGACTTCCCGTTGATCTGTACAGGAACAAAGATCAGACGACTCTCCAGTGTTACTTCAACCGTTTCGCTAAAATCAGTGCTGCCGATGGAGCCATATCGGATCGTATCCATCCACTTTACAGCGCAGGAAGATATCCCCAAAGCAATCATTGTTGCAAGGAGAATGCGAGGATCGAATTTTCCAAAAAATCGATTACAGAACTGATTGGTCATATAGATTCAGGGCTCTTTCCAATCCGCTTAAAACAGGTGCAGCTGACTGGATATGATAAAGATACTCTGCTTATGGGTTATGCACATGCACATCCATCTGTGGAAATGGTATATTCAGGCCTTCCAGATCAAACACCTCATAAACTTTCTTATTCATATCGAAAAATACGCTCCAGTAATCTTCCGTTTTGACCCATGCGCGAACAGTGAAGTTTACAGCGCTATCGGCGAGTTCAGCCACAGCAATCATTACCGGAGGATCTTTTAGAATTCGTCCATCTTCATCACAGAGTCTTTGGATTACCGCTGCTGCTTTGCGCGAGTCGTCCCCATAGGCGATCCCGATAGTCCAGTCTACGCGCATTGTCTTCTCGAGAGAGTAGTTGGTCATGGCCGATGTCGACAGGCCACCATTTGGAATGATCACGGTTTTATTATTGGGCGTCTTTAAGACGGTATTGAACACCTGGATCTCGTGGACGACCCCGAGGAAACCTTGTGCTTCAATCAGATGGCCTACCTTGAAAGGCTTAAGCACAAGAATGATCACACCCCCGGCAAAGTTTTGGAGAGTACCGGAAAGTGCAAGGCCAACAGCCAGCCCCATCGCACCCAGTACGGCGACAAAGGAAGTCATCGCCACCCCCATCATGCTCAGGACACTGATGGTCAGTAATACCTTTAATAACGCACTAGTCGTTCCTTTGAGCAGAGGTTTGATGTTTTCATCAATCTGCCGACGATCCAGCATTTTTCCAAAACCAACATTCAGCAACTTAATCACCCACCAGCCAACAATCCAGACGAGGATGGCACCAACAATCTTGGGGCCATAGGTAAGTACAATCGAGGATAGTTGATCAAATATTTCTTCTTTAGTCATGTAATTGAGTATATGGAATCGCTATTTATTTCTCCTTGCCTTTCTTCAGAAAGTACTTCAATGATAATTCAAGCCCTTTTTGCTCAGGAAGGAATTCTCCCACGACATACATGTCATCGGTATACCCATCTAATGCTTTTGCATAGAAAAAGTTTAGCCCAAGCGAAAGTTCATTTGTGAAGGTGTACGCATATCCTGCGCTGAAGCGTATATCAAAGTTGTATTTTTTTAATGTGCCGAAGTATACCTCATATGCTTTAATCCATTTATTGACATTTATGCCTATTTCAATTGGGAATAAGTGACGACCACTTGAAACCTGATATGCAAAGGAGGGAGTAATTTGCAGATACGTGTATTTGACATCCGCCTCCTGAGGTCCAAGAGAAATTCCTGTGTCAGTGTAGTAGGTAAGGGTTCCAACAAGGCCATTGTGATGTTTGCCAAAATGCAATTTGAACGCACTGGAGGCAGAAAGCTGATACATAAATCCTACGCTAACGCTATTGGATATATAATCCGTAACGTCCATAATTGTAACAAAGCAGCAATTACTAAATACTTCTTTTGTGTTTGAGGTGATATGCCTGGAGGTTCGTATTTCAAGCCCAAACCTGTTCTGGGCTTGCATGGTGTAAGACATTAGGAAGCATGCAGATAAAATAAATATCGCCCGAACAGGTTTTGGAGATTGTATCGCAGACAGATAAGCCATTGTTTTTATTGCTCGCAGTACTGTTTAAATGCATCGAGATATTTCATCGATTGCTTCTTAAACATGCCTTTCATCAGGGGCCCCATGATTTTCATCAGCCCCTTCAATTGAAAATAACTGGTGTTGAATTGCTTCACACTGCTGTCCGATAGTTTTTCAAATTGTATCTCTACTTCATTGTATCCCATTGGACTGACGTAGGAAAACTTCATTTGATCAGGGAGGTTTTCTTCCAGGATGGTTTCCTTTAAGATCATTTCCTTCCCTTTATGCAGAAAGTGAAGATTGCTTTCCGCACCTACCTGGCCGGGGGTGCCCGAAATATGTTCGATACGCTGCAGGCCTTCCATCCATTTAGGCAGACAATCAGGATCTCTGAAATGAGCGATGACTTCTTCCAGCGGTTTGTTAATGATATTGGATACTGTATATTTCATAACAATGGTTTTTGATAAATTTAAGAAGGTTAAGGCACAGAATCAAATACTCTCCCTTCTTTCAACAAAGGTTTTAAATTGTTTCATCCACTTCATGCTTTGCTTTTTAAACTTGCCCGGAAGGAAAGTCGCCATTAGCTTTGGGATCAATCCTCGAAACTTTGTATACTCCACTTCTGAGATATACCTTGTTCTGGCCTCACCCAATTTGACAAACCGGGTGGTTTGCGTGTTGGTCATGTGGATGTGTTCATACAGTCCTGTTTTTTCCTCGGGCAACCGGTTTATTAAAATGGTTTCGATCAGTTCCATCGTGCCTCCTCCCTGCCGGAAGAGAATCCTTGATCTGGCTCCCGGCTGACCTTTTTTCCCCGCAAGGAGCTCTATGGATTGAAACCCATCCTGCCAATGACTGAAATACTGTTCATCATCCCACACAGCCACCACCTTTTCTATACGGCATTCGATGTCGAGGGTGCAGATGTATTTCATCAGGTCTTACTTTCGGAATAATCACAAAATAATCATACAATCTGGTATCATCAGCCCCCGACATTGCCTGTTCTTTCCTGCCTGTCTGTAAATCATCGTAAAAAGTGTAAAAACTCCCCTGCGTTTTCCTGGTTTCGATGGACAATCACATGCATTACCGTATTTTGAGGAGAGGAATGGGATACGTGGGCCAGTCACACATACATTGGTACAGAAATTGCCTCCACATCATCACACTCTTTTTATTGAAATAAATCAGATTCTATGGTAAAGAAGTTTTTATGCATTTGGGTAGTTGTCATGGCGATGACACTTAGCTTTTGTACGACAACAAAAAAGGCAGCTTCCGGGCCTGTTGCCGGAGACGCGATGATCTCATATCAGGATGACATTGCTCCACTCCTGGGACAAAGTTGTTCACCCTGCCATTTTCCGGACGGAGGTAAAGTGAAATTTCTCGATACGCACGGAGCGGTCAGCAAAAGCATCGATGATATCATTCAACGCGTTGAGCTGCCGGTCGAGGCTGATGGCTTTATGCCGTTTAAAAGTAAAAAGGACCCACTGACGGCCGACCAGATCCAATTACTGAAGGACTGGCGTTCCAGTGGCATGAACTGATCATCCACCAGACAAAAGATTGATGAAGGCGTTTTGGGACGAACGGTATAGGCAGCGAGACTATGTCTACGGGGAAGCACCCAATGTGTTTTTTAAGAAAAATATTGACGGTTTACCTCCCGGAAAACTTCTCATGCCCGCCGATGGAGAAGGCCGCAATGGCGTGTACGCCGCTACGCTCGGGTGGGAAGTCACCTCGTTTGATCTGAGTGATGAAGGACAGAAAAAAGCACTTGCACTAGCGGAGAAAAGAAGTGTGCAGATCACGTACCTCGTTGGATCGGTGAGCGACCTGGATTTTGAGGCAAGTTCATTTGATGCGATCGGATTGTTCTATGCGCATTTCCCGCCGGAGACTCGCCGCGAGTATCACCATCGATTGCTGGGTTTTCTTAAAAAAGGGGGAACGGTGATGCTGGAAGCATTCAGCAAAGATCATGTTGCTTTTCAAAAGACCAATCCAACTGCAGGAGGGCCTAAAGCACCTAATATTTTATTTGCCCCGGAAGAAATGGCTGATGATTTCAAAGAGCTTGACATCCAATTGTTGACCCAGGAAGAAGTTGAATTGGATGAAGGTCTTTTTCATCGCGGTAAGGCTTCTGTGATCCGTTTTGTGGGTATTAAAAAATAGCACAGGCTGAAACAGATCCTGGGATAGACAACGTGATTTTTCATTGTGAAATCGTATTTTGGTCTTTTCAGCACTGCAATGCAGAAGTTGCCCATCATATTTCTTGCCTTTGCCAATGACAAACAAACGGCAGACGGATATCTGAGAAACCTCACACTCGAGCGCAATCAGATTCGTGATGCATTAAAGCAAGCCAGTGCCGGACGCAATCCTGTTTGTGAAGTGATCGTGGAGCCCGATGCGTCCATCGAAACCATTTTTGATTCATTTCAAAATCCTGCGTACAGAGACAGGATTGCGGTATTTCATTACGGCGGACATGCTGAAAATTTTAAACTGCTGCTGGAAAGTGCGCAGGGTAAAAAGGTGGAAGCGCATGCAGCTGGCCTGGTACCTTTTTTAGCTTCGCAAAAAGGATTGCAACTTGTTTTTCTAAATGGATGCTCTACACAATCGCAGGCGGATGCTTTGATCAGCAAAGGGGTATCCGCAGTCATAGGAACTACAAAGAATGTCCCTGATCAGGTGGCGCAGGCATTATCACAAAGATTTTATGCAGGACTTGGCGCAGGGCTCTCCTTGCAAAATGCATGGAACGAATCAGTTTTGTATGTGAAGAGCCATAGCGGAAGCGAAGTGAAAGGCATACTTAGGGCGCATGAGGATACACATGATACCTTCCCATGGTTTATTCGTTTTTCTAACAGCAGTACGCATGTGAAAGAGTGGAATCTTCCCGAGGCGGCGGGCAATCCGGTGTTCGGACTGCCGGAGCTGGATCAGAAATATTATTTACATCTTCCTCCATCACCATATATAGGTCTTAAGCGGTTTGAACAGCAGCATGCCGGGATTTTTTTCGGTAGAAATGCGGAAGTCCGCAAACTCATTGATAAGATTCAGAGTATCTATCCGATTATCCTGTACTATGGACAGTCCGGGATTGGGAAATCTTCTCTACTGGAAGCAGGGCTCATCCCCAGACTTGAGTCTACTCACCAGTTTGTAGTCATGCGACATCTGCATGAGCAGGGCATGGTTCATCAGCTTATTCGTGGACTTTATGCTTGCATCCATTTTGATATCCCTGATACACTTCCCGAACCCCAGGAGGTGGTTGAGCTGTGGCGAGAAGTCGAGAAAGTCAAGGGCAAACCCCTTGTTTTTATTTTTGACCAGTTTGAAGAAATCTATATTAAAGCAGGTGCACATCCGGACAAAGTCTGGGCTGAGTTTTGCCGGTACCTGAAGCCATTGTCTGACGCCTTAAGTGATTCGAAAGCAGGAAAGATTATTTTTTCTTTTCGAGCCGAATATCTTCCGCAAATACAGGACGCGCTATCCAAAAATCGAATTGCCAAAACAGATTTGCTATTGGCCCCTATTGGAAGACAGGGTATGGTAGAGGCAGTTTCCGGAGTCGCCGGAAATCCCTTGACGGCCGATTTCTATCACCTGCATGAAGGACATATTGAAGCGGATCTGATAGAAAAAATCGTTGTCGATCTGCGTCAGGACCTGCATTCACCGATAGCACCCATGCTGCAAATACTGCTCACCAAATTATGGGACAGAGCAACGAAAAATCAGGAGGGAGAAAGAATATTATCACTTAACCTGTACAACGAGATTCATAAGGAAGGCATCGCACTCCATGACTTTATCCAGACCCGGTTTGCTTCCATACGGGCACTTGACCAGGATTCGAGCAGAGCATTCTATAAAGAGAAAGTAGAGTCTTCAGGTCTTGTGTTAGATCTGCTTGAGCAGTTTGTCACTAAACGAAATACAACTGACTCCCTTGCGATCACTGAAGTGATCAACCGATATCCGCACCGATCGAAGGTGATGGCAAAACTGATTGTCCATTTAGTGGATGCACGTGTGCTTGGGGAGTTTGTAGTGAACGGCGAACAATGCCTTAGTCTTGCGCATGATACGCTTGCTCCCATTGTTCGCGAGCTGTATGACATATCAGATCGCCCGGGACAAAGAGCCAGAGGAATTTTGGAAGGGAAGATTCATTCCGGAATCGCAGACAGTCATCTGGATGCCGAGGATCTCGCTCAGGTAGAGGAAGGATTGGACGGTATGAGAACACTGACTCAGGACGAGACGGCATTGATTGAACGCAGTACATTAGAAAGAGATAAAGCGCTTAAGCGGCAAAAGTTGGTCCGGCGAGTGGGTATTGGTGCGGTGGTATTGATTCTCGCCTTTGGATTGGCAGCCACGCTCTTCTGGCGGGATGCTACGCGACGCGCATTTGAAGCCGAGACCAATCGAATTGCTGCGCTTTCTTTTGGTGCTTTTGAGCATGATAACTCTGCGGGAATTAATCTTGCCATAGAGGCAGTCAACAGGCACTTGAACAAAGAAACCGGATTTGCCCTGAGTGTAGTGACGGAAAAGGCCGGACCTTTATATTACGCTTCTCTGGATGGGCATCGACAGGCGGTGTTTGCCGTGAGCTATGCACCGGATGGCAATGCGGTGTTGACCGGAAGTCAGGACAGCACGGCGATTCTTTGGGATCTCAACGGCCATGCGCAGATGAAATTTCGAGGGCATAAAGCTCCAGTATCCGGAGTTGCCTTTTCGCCGGACAGCAAAAAGATCCTTACCTCCAGTTGGGATGGCACGGCCAAACTGTGGAATCTTTCAGGAGAAGTCATTCATTCCTATGAACCACAAGCGGGGCCGTTGACAGCTGCCACGTTTTCTCCTGACGGAAAATTTATTGCCACGACACATGGTGACGGCAATGCTTTGATGTGGACAATAGAAGGCACCATTGTGCAGAAATTCATCGGGCATACTAAGCCGACGACCACTGTGGTGTTTTCACCTGATGGCAGATACCTTTTTACGACAAGTCAGGATATGACGGGCAGACTCTGGACATTGGATGGTTCCCTGGTGCAGGAATTTATCGGGCATTCGGGGGAAGTGTACTCCGCCGCCTTTTCGCCGGATGGACAATATGTCGTCACGGGTAGCTGGGATCAATCCGCCATACTGTGGAATCTGAAGGGAGAGAAACTGATGGCGTACATCAATCAGGATGATGATCAGGGCGTTATGGATCGAGGTGTGATGTCAGTGGCTTTTTCCCCGGATGGTCGTTATATTTTAGATGGAAGCTACGACTTCAGGGTGCGCCTGTGGTCGCTTGAAGGCGAAGTCGTATCCACGTATTTGGGCCATGAAAAAGCCGTGATTGGGGTAGCCTTTTCCCCGGATGGACGCAATATCCTCACGGGTGGAGAAGATCAAACCGCTAAACTGTGGCGGCTACAGGACAAGCGCATGCAAACATACAATCCGGCACATGCATCCGTCTTAAATGTGACATATTCTCCCGATGGTAAACATATGTTGATCGGTAGTGCTGACCACACAGTACTTATTTTAGATCAAGACGGTAATCTTGTTCGAAAGCTGGAAGCCCACACACAACCCGTGCATACAGTGACTTATTCTCCGGATGGTAAATTTATCCTGACCGGAAGTAAGGATTCCACTTTAATGCTGTGGACCGCTGAGGGTGACATGGTTCGAAGATACACCGGACACAAGGGGGGCATCAATAGTGCTGTCTTTACTCCCGCAGGTGATAGGATTCTTTCGGGAAGCGATGATCAGACGGCGATATTGTGGAAGATCGATGGGCAGATTGAGCGTGTGTTTTCTTCACATAGTTTGGCCGTCTTAGCGGTGGCGGTCTCTCCGGATGGTCAGCAGATTATGACAGGGAGCGCAGATCTCAGTGCGATCCTTTGGACGATCGATGGAAATATACTACAGTCATATGACGCTATATCTCTGGTGCATTCCGTAGCCTTTTCACCGGATGGAAAATTTGTGTACACCGGCAGCAGCGATCAGCGCGTAGGCAAATGGCGCAAAGATGGAAAACAGGTACTTCGCTTCCGAGGCCATGCCGGTCCGGTGACTGCTATAGCAGTAGATGATTCGGGAGAGTATTTGCTTACCGGGAGTTCGGATAAAACGGTTAAACTCTGGAGAACTGATGGACTTGAAATTCAAACATTTGGGAGATTCGCCAGTGGCGTCTCGTCAGTCGCATTTGCTCCGGACGGAATATTTGTGCTGAGTGGCAGTTATGATCACACGATCAAACAGGGAATGCGATGGAATCATTTTCATGATGAAAGAATTCTTGCTCCCCTTAACGATGATCAGCGTGAACATTTTGGGGTGCGGTAGATTGGTTGATCTCCTGCATGGTGAGAAAAACCCCACAGACTTCAGGACATGTCAAGTTTCCTTTCTTCCCGGATATCCCCGATATGATAATAGGCTATAATCTTTTCGATCAGGTTTTCTTTAAAATAGTACCACTCACTTACCTCTAGTGAAAAGGTTTCTCCCTGCCTTGCGGTGTATCGCGCACAGGCAATATCCGCATGGCAAATAATGTCGTGAATCTCGAATTGCTGCCCGAGAAACTTGTCCTCGTTGGCTTTCACCAGATCGAGATAGGCTTTCTTGCCTTCGATGGTACCAAACGGGCTTGTGTGACAAAAATCATCTGTCACCGGGAGATGGAGATAGTCACCGCTTTCCCATTTTGCAAACCAGTCTTGTATCAGTGCTTTTCGATCCAAAAGAATATCCTGAACAGGTAGATGTTATTTAATGAAAAATCAATACGGCCAGAATCACAATGGCGATCCCGGTAAGCAATGAAATTTTACCCAGGGGCGCGATGGCTGCCAAATGCGTTTCCGCATCGCCGGTTTTGGCTTTACGGGCACGAGCACTGATCATCCCGATGAGCGCACCGAGTACCAATACGAGAGCGAGCTTGATCATCATCAGTGGCATATATGTCAAAATACTCCAGAGTGGAGTCATCAGGTAGATCCCTGAGACCACGAGAAGGGTGAGGCCGATATGGCCCATTTTGCTCAATGCAAACGTATTAAGGGTAAACTTCATGGCATCTGATTTTTCCATTTTGGCACTGGCGATGCCGAGAAACATAAACGCCAGGCTGGTCCCCAGGCCCATAGCCAGACCGATGAAGTGGATGATGAGCATTGCGTCACGCATGGTAGTTGGTTTAAAATGGTGTGATTAAATGGTGAGAGTGATTCTCTCCCAAATTTAACTTTTTCATCGTTAGTTTTTCCTTTCACATCATTTTAGTACCTGGGTATCAATTGACAGGTGATTTTGTGCGCCTCGAAATTCATATGAAAGTCCCTACCAAATTACACACGTATCACCTTGTTGATAAGAATCAAACGGTAGGTCGGTGATGAGTAACTATTGCTTCACTTGTGCAAATTGCTCCGCCATTAGACTGAGTTGATTTTCCAGTGCGGAAATCCGATTTTTCAATTCATCCTGTAGTGAAGCATTTTCAGCTTTCAGGTTTTCCACTTCCGCTGTGAGTAAATCATTTTGTGCAGACAATTCCTGCACCGCTTTTACCAGCGGGACAGTAAACATAGAGTACCTAAGCGCATAATAATCATTGTCATGTTTGGGTTTTTCTACGCCGCTGAAATCGTAACCTAGCGCCAGGGCACTGGCTTCCACTTCCTGGGCGATGAAGCCTGAGTATACGATTTGTTCTTTTGTAGCAAGTGCTTCTGCATCTTTGTTCTCGGCATATTTAGGATTGTTTCGATTGATAGATGCATCCAGGGCACTTGCTTCCAGATGATAGGTTACGGGTCTGAGCTGATTGACAAAGATCAGTCCGGGTACATCTTCCTTGATTTTTGATTTAAAGCGACCGTCTGAAAAATTTGACCAGGATTCGTATCCACCAATGGATGTCATTGTTGTACTCCCAATCATAGCCTCATGTGAGGCGAGGGCAACTGCTTCATTGCCCAACGCGATAACGTTATGTGATGTACTGTCATCAGCTCTTGCCCAGACGCCAACGAATGTGTTGTTGCTTCCATTATTCAGCCCACCTCCTGCATAAGCACCGAGATGCGTATTGTTTCCGCCATTGATCAAACCTCCTCCTGCTCCGGCTCCGATAAGTGTATTATAATGTTCATGGGTAAAATTCTGACCGGTATCATAACCAACAAATGTGTTAAAGATACCTCCTGCCGTTGGCCCGCTCGAATGGCCGATGTAAACCGATAGATTTCCATCCGCATCGCTTCCAGCTCCATGGCCAATAACTACAGAATTGCTTATCGATCCTGTATTGACGGCATGTTTTCCAATAAATACATTCTCACTGCTTTCGTTGAGTGTAGCCACTCCATTTCCGATGTACACATTGTCATTTTGGTTATTGAGTACGCCGGTATTTCTTCCAATCATAACATTGTCATTGCCACTTGCATTGAAAGTACCGGTCAAACCCCCGATATACGTGTTATTGGTTCCTGTTGAGGCAATATTACTGCCGCTTGCCCCAATCATAATATTATTTCCATTGTTAGGGAAATTCAGATACGTCCGCCCTGACCCGGTAGTTTTGGCGATGTTCATTCGCGTTTGATTGCCCAGTCCAACGGTGATTTTATCATCGTCTGTGTTGTACTCGGCAGAGAGATAGGTGTCATTATCGGCATCCCGCAATTCGAGATGAGGCAGGGTCACGGTGTTACTTCCGGTGAGTTTCAGGCTGTAGCCATTTAAAATAAGATCCTGGAGTTCATTATTCGGATCGGAATCAGCATCCTGTGTTAAGGAGCGCCATGTGCCATTCGCATACCCCTGAAAGGCTCCGCTCTGATACCGGATCACACCATTGGTATTCGTGCTGCTGCCACCGATTTTAATGGCGCCGTTGACCGTGAGCTTTTCCTCCGGAGTGATATCGCCGATGCCAAAATTTCCGGAGTTGATCCAACTGTCATACCCGTCCAGGTTGAACTGTACTTGGGGAAAAAGGCTGCCTCCCTGGGTCGTGTCTTTATACAGACTGAAATTGGCGTTGCCCTGATTGTTGTCTGAATCCAGGAATATCCTTAGAAAATCGCGTTCAGTGAGCAGAAAATCGAAGCTGTGGCGTATGCGCACTTTGCCATTGTCCATTCGAATGGCATCCGTATGATCGAGGCCGTTTAGAATCAGGTGATTGATGTCACTGGATTCACCGATGATGACTTCTTTCTGTGCATTTGTGGTGATGCTGAGGAAGAGAAGCAGGACGGGGAGCAGGAATGATTTCATAGCCGGATTGTATTTTTTTCAAAACTAAGTCCGGCTTATGTGCTATAAATCACCTTTTTGGGTGAGCGAGTTTATGTCAAGCTGTTTCAATGACTAGCTAGTCGCAAGTTCTTATCCGAATATTCACTTTTATTTAGAAATATCGGGGTTTCCCTTATGTTAATATCCTGCCAGGTTGAAATGATGTATCAAAATCAGACAAAAATCTTTGGTTATCTAGGAAGAAGATGTGATTATATGGCAACTAGGGCCAATACCAGAAAGTTAGCTTTCATTTCTTTCTAACAATTCAACCCGTTTGACCAATGAGATTATCTTTAGGTTGATTCCATTCAGACTTTCACTATATGCAGATAGTTCTTCGAAGATTTGGATTAGTTTTTCCCCTACCATTTCTTGATTCTTTTGAATAGTCATTATTAGGACCGCACTTTGTGAATTGTTGTCTGTTAATGCTTTCAAAACGTCATAGTGTTCTTTGATCAAATTATTAGTTTCTCTTAAGTGAGTCAGTACTGCTGAGATTTTATCATGATCTGATGATAAAGATTCAATTTGATTAATAGCTTTTTCGAAATTTTCATAAATATTATTTCCATGCATATTTACCTCATTTATTTTGGATAACTGTTGTGAGTATTGTTCTTGTTTTCTTGAATTTTATCGAATTTTTTAGTGTAACTCTCTTTTTCTAAAAAGGGATAGATTCGGTTATATCCTTTTAGCTCTCCTTTGAAGATTTGATAGAATGATTTGCGAAAATCAGAATTGTCGGATTTCTTGGTATTGCTTAAGTCGAATATTTTAGTAATGGAATCAGCTATGCTTTTTCGATCGCCAGATTTAACTTCATTAATCCATCCTTGCTTTTCGAGTTGCACAAACAATTCACACAACTCTTGCTGAGTGCCCTGCCATAAAATACTTGATATTGGAAACTCAAAAAAGGTTTTTTCTGGACTTTTAGGAAAGCTTGATTCTGATAATAGAGAAATTCTGTATTCAATGAACTCAATCAATACTTCAACTAAAAGATCTGATATTTTTTTAGTCAATTGTAGGCTTCCAAAAACTTCAACTTGTGTTTTTGAATCAGCTATTATTGATTTATATCTGTCTAATAGACATAAGAGAATTTTTAACTCATTGTCAATACAAGCAAAATAGTATTGTCTTTTAGTGTTGGCAAGTATCTTCTCGTAGAAATAAACCAGATTGTGAATAAGGTCTTCGATAAAGTTTTCTACTACATCACGATGAAGTTTGGGGTCAAAAGCAGCCCTTTTTGTTAGGATTTCATTCCAACGATCAGAATAAAATTGAGATTTTTCATGCCTAACCAAATAATACGCGTCAAAAAATTCCGCACTAAAAGCTGAGATACCAATTTCGTTTTGAGCTGGTTGCAAGTTTACTGGGAAGTTTTCGAAATAAACTTCGTATTGTTTCATAATTTTCTCCTCATCCAGACTTTTATATGGGAATCTACTAATTGAGGTAATTTGAGTTTTCTCATCCCAAATGAGATTTCGTATCAATTGTATTTTAGTTTCAAATTGTTTTGGGTCGGTTATCATGTTTTTTGCATGCAATTTAAGTTGGTTTAAGGCTACTGATCAATTACTTAGGACTTACCGTAAGCTGATATTAACCCCAAGGATTGCTTCAGATTAAAGGCCCATGTCTAAGGATTTGAGTCTATTTGTAAGTTTTCCAGATGAAAATAAACCCATTCTTTCCTTTTTTCGTGGTTCTGCCAAATTCTGTTTGGCATTCCTGAATCTTGACAAAATGTGGTAAAATGGAGGAGTGATGAGATGAGAGTTATCCTTGGTAAATCACATCATCATTTTTCATTTTTACCCGATAATTTTTCACTTCATAACTGGCAGTAAATCAGATAAATAGTCATGACTGGTGGAAAGCCTGAAGAAATATTTCACAATAAAGAGAACCGGGGGTTGTGAGATATATAAAGGCGTCTTATCTTTGCCGTCCCGTTAGAAGAAGCGTGTGTCTGAATTGAGGGCTGATGGGAAAACAAAAAGAAGTTCATTGACAGGTTGGCAGGGCGTATGATTTTGATCTGAGGAGGATCGGAATGATACGTTTTGGTAAGATACTTATACCCCTGAAGCACGTGCTTCAGGGCAAGTCCTCTAGCATATGCTACGGGGCGTGCCCTGTAGTACATACTACAGGGGAACTAAAAGCGAAGCGTGCAGTTGGCTTTGGAGGGTTTCGGCCTGAAGGAGTCGATTGTTATGTTATATCAAGTAAAGAATCGCCGTCGCCTGAAAAGGCTATGGCGACCGAGATAGGAATACAGAAGGGGCGAGGATCACGTTACTAACCATCTTTTTTCGGAAAGGTGGGGAAAAAACGAACTATGGAGAGTTTGATCCTGGCTCAGGATGAACGCTAGCGGGAGGCTTAATACATGCAA
>JAUHXV010000058.1 GCA_030426765.1 Bacteroidia bacterium
GGCCTAAACCGGAAGGAATGGCTGAAGGATGAACCCACTCCGGATATTCCAGATCAGGCTATCGCTTCTGTTGCTTTTTACCACAACCTGATTATCGTGGTCAGGAAATGAAACTTGGGAAAGGAAATTTTGTCTTATGTGCGTCAATTGTAAAAAGACCGTTATTCAATGCTCAAAACAGCATACAAAAACTTGATAATCGAATATGTTTTTTGCTGATTGTCTGTCCTTTGCAAAAATATTTTAACAAAAAAACGGCATGAATGCCATACTGTATCGAAACAGAAGATTCACACACATAAGTCTATTAATTTGTTACCTTTATACCCGCTATTTTATCACCGAGCAAAACCAAAATATTTATGAATCGAATACTTAAAATGTTCTCGTTTGCGGTCCTGACAGGATTGTTTTTTGGAGGATGTTATCCCGGTGGAGCTGATTATACATCAGACCGGGATGTCGTCTACACCACCTATAATGACGAATACGATTTCAAAGCATATAACACGTATGCCATGCCTGATCAGATTGTGACAGATGTTCATATGACGAACGGAGGCGATACGATTTATGAATACATGAAACCTATCTACGCGGACCCTATTTTGGATAAAATTGCCGAAAATATGACCAATTACGGATGGACTCGCGTAGATGTTTCCGAAAATCCGGATATGTTGCTTACACCTGCCGGAATTTCTACTACCACTTATTTTTATTCTTACTGGTATGACTGGTGGTACGGTGGCTGGTGGGGCGGCTGGGGTTGGTATTACCCACCCTACTATACGGTCTCAAGCATAACTACCGGATCCCTGATCATGGTCTTTGCCAATCCTAATCTGGATACCCCTATTAATCGCTCTCCTACAGAATGGATAGGGATAGGCAATGGAATACTGACAAATTCAGGTAATGTCGGTCGAGCGCTCGATGCGATTGATCAGGCTTACGAACAATCCCCCTACCTTAAAATCAATTAATACTAATCGAACATGAAAAAGATACTATACATATCCGCGCTCATATTTGCCTTTTCATATGCACCGTTATCGGCTCAGACCAATACTACCTTTTCTTATGCGATGGGATTTGGCATGGGTGATCTCGGTGACTTTATCTCCAAAACTAGTTTCCGCGGAGCTACTTTAGATTTCAGAAAAATGGCTCGTCCGGATGTTGGCTTCGGGTTTAGCTTAGGGTGGAATACCTTTTACGAAGAAAAGGCATATGATACATACCACGATGGCAATGCCTCCTTATCGGGCAGACAATACCGCTACAGTAACCATGTTCCGATGTTAATCAGTGCAGATTATTATTTCAATCCCGGTGAAAAAGTCAGCCCGTTTATCGGACTGGGAACAGGCGTCACCTATACGCGTCGAAATACTGACATGAGTATTTACACGATTGAGCAGGATGCATGGAATTTTACCCTGCAACCGGAGATTGGTGTGCAGTTTAACAGTAGCCTAAGCTCAGCTACAACGATTATGTTGAAATACTATCACGGATTTGCGGCTGGTGAGCTGGAAGCTGCACAATCCTACCTGTCACTGAATATTGGTTTTGTTTTCAGAAGCTTATAAACACATAAACTATCCCACAACCTAATTATTGAAAAACATGAAAAACGCACTATTATTAATTGCCTTGTTTGTTTCTTCGCTGAGTTTTGCTCAAAGCAATACAGAAGATCTTGATTTGATCCAATCTCTGTACGGCATGGAGAAAAAAGCCATTGTGGCTGATTTTATCTCACTACAGGGTGACCAGGCCAATGCCTTTTGGACCCTCTATGATGCGTATGAAATGGAGCGCAAAGCCTATGGAAAAGAGCGCGTCGCCCTACTCGAACGCTATGCGTACAACTATGGGACGCTGGATGATGCGACCACTGACGAGATCATCAAAGAGATGAACAAACTCGGGGCTAAAACGGATAAGCTAATCTCCAAATACTATGGAAAAATGAAGAAACCTGCAGGGGTGAAAGCTGCTGCTCAGTTTGTTCAGATCGAAGCTTACCTGCTCAGTGTAATTCGCGCCTCTATTCTGGAAGAAATTCCGTTTATCGGAGAGTTGGATTAACCTACTCAGACAGTAAAACAGAAAAGCCGGTCCAGTATGATCGGCTTTTTTTATGTTCCAACAGCAATTTCCCGAAGGTGTAAAAATGAATCTGCATGAACAGCATCAGCCCATTACAAAACATGACAAATCATTGATATACAGATGTATTGAAAGGACATTGAACTTTGTCGGAACAATACACGAAAAGATTAAAATTCACTTATCTTTATCCATACTTAAAAACCTTCTTATGAAATCATATGTACTTTCCCTTACCTTCTTTGTGATGGCGATTGGTGCTTCCGCCCAGGAGTCCGTAACACTCCTGACCTTTGGCGGTTACACGTTTGCAGACCGTTTCCAATCGTATTACGGATATGGAAAAATCCAGAGTGGCTTTCAATGGGGAGCCGGGTTGGAAGTTGAAGTTCGCCCATATACGGCATTGGAAATTTACTACCAGCGAATGGACCCGGATGCATACTATGATGGTGACTTCAATCAACGCCTTAACGGTACAATCGGTATCAATTATATCATGCTTGGCGGGACGCAATACAAACCGTTCAATGATGTCGTTAGCGGTTTTGGAAGTTTTGATATGGGTGTATCCTTTACGTCCAATATCAGTGAGTCTCTGGATGCCACGAACGTCACTCGATTTGCTTTGGGTGGTCGCCTGGGATTACGCATCGCCCCGGGTGATAAAGTAAGTATGCGCATTCATGCACAACTCCTCTCTCCGGTGCAGTGGTTTGGAGCAGGGTTCTACTTTGGAAGTGGTGGAGGTGGTACTTCCGTTTCCACAGGCTCTACTGTTTTCCAGTTCAACCTGGGGGGAAGTATCAACTATCGCATTCGCTAACGGATTGGGTTCGTTCTTATCATTGGGCTACAGTTCCCATCCGAACGAAACTCCATAGATATAATCTGTGTCCTTGCCGACGACAGCAGGCTGATTGTCGTAGTTGAGGGTAAAATTAAATTTGACATAGAAGTCTGAAAGAAAGTCATATTTCACGTCCAGTTTGAAATCACTTCGTATCCTGTTTGTTTCCGTCAGACTTGGGTAGACCGTAAAATTGGTGAGCAGATTGATATCTCCGACATCAAAAAAGTTTAACTCAGTACCCACAAACAACTCGGAGCTGGTTCTGCTTTCCGTATCATTGGTAAATCTCTCCCGCAGGACCGAAATCCCTCCGGAGGCTCCCCAGTAGGCTTTGTTGGAACGGACAAAAAATCTTCCTGCTCCCAGCTTGGTCGTGACCCGGCTTTTCAGCGCCTGCTCGGTATTGGACAGATATGTCACCTCCGGAAAGGCATACCAGTCATGGGGCAAAAAGAAACGGTAATTGATTCCACCGTCTTTCCTTCGTGTATCGGAGATGCTGTCCTGTGATGAAGACAGGTCATCGTAATACATATCCGTAGACCACTTGTCCGCCAAATATCCAATGGCCGACTGAACACTCAGCTGCCGGAGGTTATTCGCTTTGGTCACTTTTAGTCCCAGGTCAATACTGGCATTCACCCGATTCCAGAATGCCGATTTCAGGCCTTTGAGGTATACAATATCCGGAAGATAAATGGCCAGCGTTTCATCCTCATCTGTGTAGATCGTGAGGGTATCGGTTTGGGCCTGCGTTTGCAGACGTCCATGCACTCTTCCTCCTCTTTTCAGGTTGATCAGAAATCTGCTTTCTGCATGCACTTCTTTGACATCGATCCATTTGATTTTAAAATCTGAATCCGAATAATCCGTTTCCACCACCAGCACTCCGCGATCCATAGATTTTATCTCCCCGACCACCTGATCGCCGTTTTTAAACACCAGCGTATCGTGCTGTCCTGCTAACGTCAAACTGCAAAGGATCAACCAGAGAAAACATCCTGTCCATTTCAGTCTTGGAGATTTCATTGTTACGATAGGCTTTTGTGGTTAAATTAGTATTGACCCCTGATGATCATCTTCAGGACTCTAATGTGTTGATATGTTGAAGAAGTCCTTTTCCAAACTGTTTCATACCGAGCGTCACCTTGTTGGCCGGCAGATTCAATCTCCTGATGGATGTAGTGGGCATAATGAGCACTTCGCCGGAGTTGGAGTCGAGGGGTTCCGGGAAAAATATAACACAGCGGTCTTCCAGCTCTTCTACCATAAAACCAATTTTACTGATGCCGTCTTCTGATGATACAACCGGTATAAGTCCTGCCTGATCTTCTTTGCCTAGGGCACCAGCTGCAATGGACTTCATTAATGAATAGCCGGGAATATGGGTAAGAAAACGATCTTCCATCAAACCAATACGGCGTTTAATGTAATTCGATCGGACGAACAATCCACTTATAAAACACACCGCAATCATGATGATCAGGGCTATCGTCCTGCTGCCATCAAACCCGAAAAATATATCAGGCATGCGCCTGGCCAGTGGCTCCACCCAAACGTAGATTATCTCATGTGCTTTTTTTAACAGCAGGAGAATTATAACAACCGGTAACAGAAACAGAATTCCGCCGGTAAGTGTGTTGCGCAGGAAACTCAATAATGTTTTCATCGATCCGAATACGTTGACATGATAAGAAAGTTCTTGAGCTTAATAATAAGCAAATAGCAGCAGTCCGGTGGACATGCCTTACCTGTTCAATACACAGCCGCAATGCATAGATAGCTGCCCTTAGATAAAGATAATGTAAGCTAAGCCTGATGCGCCATCTCTCGTCAATGGAGATCCTTAATCAGACGAGCCGCAAAGGCCATCAGAACTAATGATACCGGGAATACAAATTCTGTCCAGGTATATGTACCATCCGTGTCAAAAATAGGTGCATTTGGGATCCAGGCCACAAACAGCGCAATGAGGATTGCTGCCATGAGCAGCGTTTTGAGTTGATGGAAGTCCTTCAATTCCAACCAGGGAAGTTCATATCTGGATAGAAATTCATACTTCGTCAAAAACAACTTGGCCAGGCCCACAGAAAAAATAATAAATACAAATCCGATTAAAAACCGATCCATGGCTTCAACCAAATCGACTCCCGGATGGCTCAGCTCTCCACTCAGAATCCCTATATACGCGAGTATGCTATGATATATCCCTAACCCAAAAAAGAAGAGTGCATTTATGAATGTGATAAACACCACCGCAAAAATGGAAATGTTTAATAGCTTATGCATAAAACCCAAGGCGTAACAGTATTTAAAGTTTATAATATATAATCCCGGCAAACAAATATACTGGTCAGGAGTTTCGACCTACATTGCTTTTTGAGCTTACCGCAATAAAGGTATCAAAACTTTTATTTGAATTTCCAATGAAAAACAGTATTCGACGATCGTCATCCATCTGCCAGGTGCCTGAATATGCTCGCCTTCGGAATACTCAATGAAACACTCTATGATCCAAATCCACAGATATCCAGTCGGTACTCCTCTATGTTGCATGAAAGGAATGGGCAAAGAAATACCGGCTATATCAGGTAAAATCTGTTTAAAAATCTAAAAATTATTCACTTTATGTTTCAGGGTAGCTACCTTTGCGCAAAATCAGATACCTATGAAAAATCTTATTCTTTTTGGCCTGATGCTCTTTTCGCTTCAGGCTATAAGCCAGAAAAAAGCCGTGATCGAGGAGCAGGAGGCTACCATTGATACCCTCACCCAGCAAAACACTTTGTTGTCTGCAGAACTCGATTCCATCCGAGCATTAAATGATTCCCTGACTACCTCCCTGGACGCTGCTACCAAAAGCCTTGATTTTTATTACAACACCATCAAGGAAAAAGTGCTGACGCATGATTTCGATCCGGCCGCATTACCCGAGATTATTGACTCGCTGAGAACCAGCCGGGATGAAAAAATTTCAGGCCTGTCAACGGCATCTGAGTCACTGGCAGATAGTGTGACCATGCTCACCACCGAACTGGCCACATTAAAGGAGGCTATGGCTGCTCTCGAAAATGCCGATGCGGACAAAGAAAAGCTTGTGGCTGAACTAAAGCAACTAAAAGAACTCCTTGACTCCGGTATTTTTACAGAGGAAGAATACGAGGCCAAGAAAGCCGAGATCATGGCAAAATGGTAAGTTCCGAACAACCTAACCAGAATCTTTTCATTTCCATGCTACCGTAAAACGAAAAAGGCTATCGCATCAGAATGCGGTAGCCTTTTTTGATTCTCCATCTTATATACCCGGCTTTCAAATCACTGTTCAAAAGGGTAAATCACCTTCCAGTCCTTCTTCATATCGATGACGGTCCATCCTTTTTCAAGTGCCTCATCAAGCCCCTTATCCAAACGGCCTATGTGTGATGTTCGATCATACGCCCATTCTCGGGTTTCATCCGTATGGTGAAGGTAGAGACCAAAGCGAGCCCCTTCGCCTTCTGTCGTCCAGCGGATCATATGCAGATCCCCATCAGAATTACCCGAAGCCAACACAGGCCGCTTCCCGATAAATTTGTTTATCCCTACAGGCTTACCTGCCTTATCATCGATAAAGTCAAGTTCAGGAAGACGCATGATTTTTAGTTTGCCATCAACCGTATCCAGCCGCGTTTTTATCGAACTGCCCACCACCTGATCGGGAGGAATGCCATACGCATCCGCTGTCCAGGCCCGCATAAACTCGACGCCACCACCGGAAACAATAAACGTTTTAAAATCGTTGGCTCTTAAAAAATCGAGGAGCTCCAGCATCGGCTGATAGATGAGTTCATTAAAGGGTCGATCAAAACGCGGATGTCGGGAAGTCTTCAGCCAGTCGATGACGATGGCTTCAAAATCCTCTGTGGACATACCGGCATGACTCGCCATCACAAGCTGGATCAGACCATGTTCACCATAACTCATCAGCGTCTCAAGGTCATCTTCCAAAACTGCTTTAAAGGGTTGCTCATCATGCCATTCAGGATGTTCAGGCGCCAATTGCTTTATCCGATCAATAGCAAAATATAATTGGAAATACATTGGCTGTTCTGACCAGAGATTGCCATCGTTGTCAAAACAGGCGATTCGGTCTTCCACCGGAATAAAGTTGCCACCCTCCTCGTTGGTGACCTCTGAAACAAAATCGACAATTGCTTTTTTGGTCTCCCCTTCATTCCAGGAAGGAAGTGGATCAACAGTAGATTCATTCAAATCTTCCTGATTCTTTGACTCTTCGGTACAGCCGATCCATAAAGAAGCCATCACCGAGAGTGTGAGCACAATAAGAGCAATTCGCATACTTCGTCTGTTAATGTTAAAAAAAGAAGGGAGGAAACTCACAAGAATTTCCTCCCTTCATAAAAACTGTTTTTCTATTTATTAGTCCCGGTTGTCATAGCCTCAACCTGCTTCTGCACTTTATCAAGACTCCAGTCGCCAGCAGTTTGACTTGGGGGATAATCCTTGAATGTAGCCAGAAACTGAATAGCATATTGTTGTATCGGTGTAATGATAAAAGCCCTGTCAATATACCAATCGTAGTATGTATTAGAGCCCTCGAGCGCTTTCTCAAAAGGATCTCTTCTTAGATTAAACAGATAGGGTGCGCGAAGATGTACAAATGGCTCAAGCCATATCTGAAGCTGATCAGCACGGTTCTCCAGAAAGTTAACCTTCCAGTCGCCATAGCGCAATGCTGCCACTTCACCTCCATCATTGACATAGACAAAACCCGCGCGTGCTGATTCTTCTGTCTTGCCGGACAAGTAATCCGTTTGATTGACCCCGTCAATATAGTTTTTGTAGCTA
Source organism: Bacteroidia bacterium (assembly GCA_030426765.1). GTDB lineage: Bacteria > Bacteroidota > Bacteroidia > Chitinophagales > Saprospiraceae > Opimibacter. Next base: position 7,820 of record JAUHXV010000058.1, read on the forward strand.
CGTCCGTTGAGGGTCACCCCGTTTTTAAGCTGTTCAGCAATCTTATCATTTCCGGCAATAGCCGCAAAAGTAGGCAGCCAGTCCTCATGCGCCACGATACCATTGAGGGTCACATCGCTGAGGAAGTTTCCGGGCCAACGCACAAAGGCAGGCACCCGATACGCGCCTTCCCAGTTGGAGTTTTTCTCCCCGTGAAAAGGTGTGGTACCGGCATCTGGCCATGTATTATAATGTGGACCATTGTCTGTGGAATACAATACGACTGTATTATCCGCAATACCCAATTCGTCGAGCAAATCCAGTAGTTCTCCGACATGCATGTCATGTTCGACCATCCCGTCACCGTATTCATCCTGTCCGCTGATACCACGATGCTCTTCTTTGACGTGTGTACGAAAGTGCATACGCGTACCATTCCACCAGCAGAAAAAAGGTTGGCCGGCTTCATGTTGTTCGCGGATGAAGCGCTTGGCTTCTTTGAGCGTCTCATCGTCTACAGTCTCCATACGTTTTTTTGTGAGCGGTCCGGTATCTTCCACGCGCTGACCGCCTTTGCCGTCTGCCCAACTGTGAATCACGCCACGAGGGCCAAACACTTCACCGAATTTTTTTCCATTCGCCATCACCATATCTGTTGGATAGTCTTCATTTTCCGGCTCCTCCTCTGCATTTAAATGATAGAGGTTGCCAAAAAATTCATCAAAACCATGCATGGTGGGCAGGTGCTCATCGCGGTCTCCCTGGTGATTTTTACCAAACTGACCGGTGGCATATCCACGAGATTTTAAAACGGTGGCAATGGTCACATCCGTTTTTTGCCAGCCTTCTTTCGCGCCGGGCATTCCGACTTTCGTCATCCCGGTGCGGACCGGTACATTGCCTCCGAGGAAGGCCGCGCGACCCGCAGTGCAGGACTGCTGACCGTAGTAATCCGTGAATGCGACACCTTCTTTTGCGATGCGGTCAATATTTGGTGTTCGATACCCCATCATACCACGGTTGTTGTGGCTGATATTCCAGGTGCCGATGTCATCTCCCCATATCACCAAAATGTTAGGCTTATCCTGTGCGACTAGCGCCACCAGGAAAAACAGCAGGAATGCGGGGATTAATTGGAGTTTACGATTCATATGTGTGGTTTTAAGTTTGCAAAAAAAGGAAACCCATAATCCGGTGTTTTGTTTTTAAGATCGATATGAATTCACTGGAAAAGCAAGGTTTTTACATAACTCTCCTTATTTGGGTAATATCTATTATGACTACGGCATTCTGTAACGATGATCAAACAGGTATCCGACGGTGAAATAAAATATATTGGAATTCAATCCGGCGTAAGGTTTGTTACCAGAGCTATCTTCAAAATCCTGGTTGTGGAACTCAGAGATATAATATTTAAATGAAATATTGCCTCCTTTCGGTAGACGTACGCCCACAAATGGACCATGCTGAAAGTTATTCGATCGGCTGCTGAACCATCCGGTTATTTTATTAATCTTATCTCCATTGTCGATCGTTTTTTCTTTATAGACAAACGGAAATTCAATCTCGTATCCAGCGTAGATATACCATTTAGATAACTCCCCATATTTCAGGGCAAAAGGCATACACAGGTTGTACGTGCGAAACTTTTTCTTGTACTCGATATTCGTCATCGGATCGAGATAGTCATTATACGTATAGCCTACATTTCGGATACCAAAGCCTGTAAAGAACCCAAGGTTCTCATTAAAGTCTGTATTAAAATGTGCATGAAAGTTGACGACTGGCGCCCAACGTATCAAAGCATCTCCCTGAACTCCATTGGCTTCAATGTCCGCAAAAGAAAACACCATATCCATGCCGGTAGACCAAAATGAATTGGTCTGTGCTTTCAGAGAGACTACACTCATAAAGATGATTACAACGGGATAAAAAAGGAATTTCATACAGCAGTTTTTTTGAAATATATCAGCAGGTCTTTGACCGACTACGTGCCATGCCTGTCTGCGAATAAAGGTAACGGTTAATCATCATTTGTTCGGTCAAACTGCACATCATACACACTTTCATCGACAGCCTGAAAATATCTGCCGACCAATTGGTTGTTGTCCGGATCATACTGCAGTCCATAGGTAGATCCCGGATAGTTGACATCCTGAAGCTCGATCATGACATACAAATACCCTTTATCCTCAGCCCATTCTGCCCTACCGATATGGATAGGATTGGGGTTAAAATACCCCGCTTCAAGCCCTCCGTTAGCATCAGCTCGAAGGATTTCAATCGTGTAATCACCATCCGCACGCTTCCATTTTCCAACTAATCCGGCAACTTCAGGAACCTCAACAACACTTTCCGTCAACTGAGATGCTACTTGATCTTTGGCTTCATCGGCTTTCTGAAAGGCACCCTGAATCTCCGGTCGAAAGAAAAAATACAATAAAAGCAGGACGATAACAGCACTCACGACCGTCAGCAGAATGGAGTGTATAAATCGTCTTGAGGAAGGTGGCTCTGCACCTGATATTTTTGACTTGTATGGTGTACGAGGCATGTGCTACCGACTGCGTTTCGTCATTTAAAATCTAAAGCCAAGGTGCACCACATAACGGTATCCCAGACTTGTGGTTTTCCCAGTACCTGAAGTCTTAAAGCTCCCATCAAATGCGAAGTTATATGCTGGAAATCTTTCTTCCAGAATCTCATTGATACGCTCAAACAATGCGGATTCATCTTCAGCAGATAAATCTGTGTCAAGTTCAGCGGAAAGTTCATAAAAAGCAACGCCAGGTCCAATCAAAACAAAGTCAAGCGCCAGTCGCTTCCAAATCACAAACTGATATCCCAATTGAGCCCCTACGGCAAAAAACTGAAAATTCAGATCCGTCCCGACTGTACCCTGAAAATCATCCGTATCGAGTTCCCAGGAATTTTCCCTCCCCATAGTCACAAAGGAAGCATAAGGACCAAAGTACATTCCGCGAGGTGCTAAATGTTTGTTTTCTGAAGAAGGATAAAAACGAAAATCTCCGGTAATATGAAAACCTCTGTTTTTAACCGACTTATTAATTTGAACTGTCGAGTCACTGAAATTAAACTTGCCGAAACTTGGAAGTTCCGTACGGCCGACGTTAACAGAAAAGCTCGTTTGACTACTCAACACACGCTCATACCCCACTACAAAGGATTTGTTACCAAAAATCAAAGGGTTAGTAATATTAAGGCGAATAGTGTTTTTTAACGGTTTCTTTTCCTTTTTGACAACCGATGTGGTATCCTGCGCCAGAAGCATTGAGGAAAATAAAAAGCAAAAACAAAAGATGGAAAAGGAGTAAATTCTAGACATAGCCATATGGTTCATTTCTACGCACAAAATAGGATTATTACGTGAGGATTTTCGAACTCCCATCACTTTAAACGTTTGTCATCTCAGCGCATTTTCACAAACAAGCGATGTGTGCCTGCTAAATATCCAATTGAAAGAAGAGTTGCTGAAAATCAGGATTGAAAGGATCCAGGGCTTTTAACTTTTCTCCCTGCACTCTGGCAGCACCTGGATCCCCCCGTTCAAGGTAATACAGTGTCAGGGCATAACGAATGTTTACAGAGTTCGGATCCAGCTTCAGCCCCTGAAGGAAGATACGCTCTGCTTTTTCCGCCATGCCCTCCTGCTGCAACAGGAGTCCGTAATTGTAATACACTGACGGATTGACAGAAGCAAGATCTACCGCGGCTTGAAAAGCATTCCGGGCGCCTTCCGTATTCCCCAACTCATAGTGCAGAAGGGCAAGATTATACTGGATGCGGTCATTAAACGGATCGATCTGAGCCGCTTGCAGGAATGCTTCCATCGCCCGATCATTCTGCCCGATGATATTAAACACCGTAGCAAGATTCAGCCGGGCATAATTCATCAGACTGTCTTTTTTGAGGCCTCTTCGGTAAAACAGAATCGCACGATCATAATCCTGTTCCTGTAGTGCATAATCCGCGATCATAACGTTGCCCACTGAAAAATCAGCCTGGTACGATAGAAATTCCCTGTTTTCCTGATCTGCCGCTGCAAATGCCTCCTTTTCTTCTTTGGGTATCTGATCCGGTGCCACACGATGATACAAATCAGCTGCGGCAATCCGCACCGCCCTTACCGGATCGCGCAGCAAAGCTCCCACTTTCTGGGACCATAGATTTTCCGGAAAACTCTCCAGCGACCTCAGGGCGTGATACCGAACGATAGCATGTTTGTCCGTCGTAGCCCAAAGCAGATGGTCAATACTGCCCATCGTTTGCACGCGACCCAGGTAATAGCCTGCAGTTGCTCTCGCAATGCCCGGTTGAAGTGTATCCCGAAGCAGCGCCCCCAGATGAGATTCAGCATCCTCACCCATTGCACTCCCGGGGAGCAGATCATCAGAAAAATGATATACGCGTTTCGGTCCGTACCAATCCACAATGCGATCAGCGGCCCATTGATCCGATTGGTCTGCATGACACTGCGTACAGGCGTTGGGTGTGCCAAACTGCGCAGACTGATCGGGTCTGGGGACTCTGAAGCTATGATCCCTGCGATGGTCATTGCCCATATATGTGCGTGCCATCATATGGCAATTGATACACTGTGCTCCTGCTGATTCCGGCATATGAAAATGATGCTCTGGTGTATTGTAGTTGGACGTATGACAACTCAGACAAAGTGCATTCCCTTCCTGTCTGAGCTTGCCGGAATGTGGATTGTGGCAATTCGTACAACGCACATTGAAGTGAAACATTTTGCTTTGCGTAAACGATCCATACTCATAGTCTTCCTCCATGATCTGACCATCGGCATAGTAGTATTCATTGCTTAGCACTTGGGGGATCAGGTCATCCATGATTTCATCGGAATGCAGCAGATTCGGAGAGACATCTGATTTACGGGCATGACAGGCTGCGCATGTATTCAGTTGGATTTGAGGTGTGGTATCACGCGCATACCGGAGGCCGCTATTTAAGAGGTGAAAGGTTGCCCCTTTTGCTTTTGCTTCCATGTATTCGATATGGGTACTGCCCGGGCCGTGGCAACTTTCGCAACTCACATTCAGTTCTTTCCAGGTGGTAGAAAACGAATCTGCCTCGATGTGATAATTTTTCTTCAAATCTGTGGAGTGGCATGACGCGCACATCGTATTCCAATTCTGACTGGCTCCGGTCCAATGCAGCCAATCGCTGTGGTGAATTTCCTGATCAGGATACTGGTGAAACCACTTATTTTCTCTGGAGTCCCAGCTTACCCTTGTGGACTGCATGCGTCCTCCGGGAAATGCAACCAGATATTGTTGTAATGGGTAAAACCCAAACGTATAGGCGACTTCATAGTCGTGATACTGACCGTCATTTCCTTCTGTATGAATAAAAAACTTGTCCGCTTTTTTATAAAAACGGCTTGTCACGCCATCTGCTGTATACGTAATATTACCAAAATCGCCAAGCACTGTGGAGTCATGCGCCACCTCAATAGCTCTGTAATGATCCGATTTTGTCCAGTCGGCGTAGGCCTCTGCATGGCAGGATATGCATGCTTGTGACCCAACATATGAATTCGTCTTAGAAGAAAAAGAGTGAGATGCGGAATCTGAACGACAACCCCATGTATGAGCAAGTCCCAGAACCATCAAGGTGTATACAACGAAAAATAACAGGCTTCTGAGCTGCAAAGAAAAATGGTATTAATTTCTGGGTTGAATCCGTTTCGAAAACTCATTCCGAAGGTAACCGTAAATGTAAGGACATCCCCGCCTTTTTCCTACATCGTACGATCAATATACTCCAGCAGGCTTTCCAGGGGAAACTGCGATACTTTGATAAACGAACTCTGGGGGTAATCCAATGAAGCGATCATTGATAATACGAGCGAAAAGGCCAGCGCGATCAATACTTTTGCCCACGGCCAGCTAGATTTTTGAAAAGCCGTCTGATACCCGACGAGAAACATCCCGAGCATAACCAGCAATACCAGTATTTTCCAAACGCCCACCGGTATGCGATAATATAACCCAACGATCACTCTTGACTCATGCAGATTGGCCATATCGTTGAGTGCCCCGGTGTATTGGGTAAAGAGTCCGGGCATCATCCCTACGCCGCCTACTTCCATTGCAAGATCCCATAATTGTTCCTGAATATCCGTTGCGTTGCGGGTGGCTGCCAAAATCACATCGAGGTCTCTCTCGGCGTGCAAATTAAGTCGACTTTGTACATGCTGTCGTATCAGCTCTCTGGATATTTGCTTTATGCTATCCGGAAGAAAATCACTTCTGTGCCATGCATTCCTGATGGCATTGGATTCTTCCAACACCAGTGCTTTTCGAGTATCATATCGACTAGAGACGCCTCCAAATGTAAATGCGATAATAAAGGCCAGCAGTCCCAGCACAGATCCCGAGATTGAGGATATTGATTTTTCTACTTCATCGCCATGCGTTTTTTTACTTCTGTTGCCTGTAAAATAGCCTAAACCTATCGAGAGATACAGAAGTGATGTGACGATCGCAACTAAGACGATAAATGGGAGTGAAAAAACGAAATCAAACATTGGCTGCCGGATGTAATGATGGAACTATATTAAGCAATTACGATAACTTCAGAAAAAACTCAGGTGTAGGAGGAGCCTTTAATCAAAGATCCTGATGAATAGAAGCTACCGCTTCCCGGTTATTTTTTTTAAAAATCCTGTTCCTGTCTATGGGGCCTATCCAGCCACGGATAAGTGCTTTTCGGATATCCTTTCTGAGTTTGGTGATGATCAGTCTAATGCCGCGTTCCTCGAGTTCTTTGTGAAACAGAGAAAGCATCTCACAGGCCGACAAATCGACTTCTATAATGCTCGATGCATCGAGTACAAAACCTTTGATGTCTTCATCCGAATCACTAATGAGCTCTTCTGCGCGATTGCGAAACGTACCGCTGTTGGCAAAAATCAATATACCTGAAAACCTGTACACGATAATACCCGGTACGGTTTCTGCTTCGGGGAATTCTTTCTCATCGCGAAATCGCTGATCCTTCATTTTCCCTAGCGTGGTATCTGTCGGAAACGCTACTGCGCGTACGACGAGTACGAGGGAGAACAATACCCCAATACCAATCCCCTGAATGATGCCAAAGGAGACCACGCCAACTAGAGTCATAACAGCACTGATCAGGCCTATACCCCGGTATTCCCACATGCGTTTAAAGGCTTTTATGTTGATCAGATTCCACGCAGCTGCAAGAAGGACTCCTCCCAGTGCTGCCATCGGAAGAGAATAGAGCAGGTCGCTGAAGTAAATCAGTACCAATGCGACGACCAGCGCTGCAATGATGGAAGTGACCTGGGTTTTACTACCTGCTGCTTCCGCCACCGAGGTTCTTGTTCCACTCCCACTCACAGGCAGACTTTGTGTGACGCCGGCAAAAATATTCCCCATCCCCAGGGCCAGTAATTCCTGATCCGAATCAACCCGATAATGGTTGCGATCTGCAAAACCGCGTGAATTGGCCATTGTGTCCGAAAAAGCGACAATCGCAGCAGCAAAAGCGACTGCAATGAGTGACTGAATTTCTTTAAAACTCACCAGGGGAATCTGAAAGTCAGGTAATCCAACTGGAATTTGTCCAACCACTGCAATGCCATGATCCTCGAGCGAAAAAAAATGAACCACCAGAATAGCGCCCACTAAAACAACGATCTGTCCCGGAAAGGCCGGATACCATTTGTGGAGCAGGATGATGATGATAGCGCACGGAAGGCCGATGGCCATTGTTAAAAAATGGGTCTGATCAAGTTGGTTGCAAACGGCAAAAAACTGCTTTAAGGTCGTTCCGCCACCGATCTCAAAACCCAGAACGAGTGGCAACTGACTTACAGCGATGACCAGTGCCAGTCCATGCATAAACCCCACGACGACCTGATTGGATAAAAAGTCGGCAAAGAAACCCAAACGCAAAAAAGACCCGGCTATACACAGTATTCCGATCATTATGGAAATTAAGGCGATCAGAATAACGAGTTTGTCGGGGTCACCCATCGCCAAGGGAGCAACACTCAAGGCTACAAATGCCGCCATTGCGGCTCCCGGACCAACTATCAATTGCCTGGACGTCCCAAATAAAGCATAGGCCACCAAAGGAAAAATCTCTGCGTAAAGACCTGCAAGCGGACTCCCGGCAAGTTCTCCAAACGCCAACCCAACCGGGACCATCACGAGACCAAGTGTTAGACCCGCCCGGATGTCATGAGGTAAATAGGCGGCTTTGTACTCCTGAAGTACTTTCAAACCCGGAAGCCAATGATATAATGATTTTGACTTCCTACGCCTTCTGATGACACTACTCATTATTATTATTCTCGGCGCGAGCTTTCGCTGCCTTTCCTTTTCCGATTGGGATCCCTACATTGACATACAAGGCACTGTTTTTCTGATCGGGTGTAGCATCGGAAACACGCACATCGATCAGCCCAAGGTAGTATTGCACACTCAGGTTCATGCCATTGCCATGGGTGATCCGATAGCCAAGTCCCGCCAGCAATCCGCCATCCAGGAGATGATAAGCATCTTTGACATTACGGGTATATTCCAAATCATCTTTTTTCTCGATCGTATTGACGAAGATATCTTTTGAGGAATTTCGAGCACCCAGTTGTATGCCGGCCTGGGCAAAGAAATTGTTTTTAAACATATACTTCATGGTCAATGGCACCTGAAAATATCCCAGTACACGATTGACGCTACCCCCTTCGAATGCGGTATTCAGCCCGGGATCATTTAGGTCGTAGGTGGCCAGCCCATTTGCCCCCATGGTGGATTTGACACGCACGCCTGTGCTGACAAACCAGGAAGGGTTCTTAGTGCGTATATCAAAGTAAAAACCCAGATTAAAATCGGAATGCGGTTTAGAAGGATCTACCCCACTCAGGAAAGAAAGGCTGTACCCCCCTTCCAGGCCAAACTCGATATGCCCTGAATTCAACTTATCTCCAAACAACAAGGAGATTAGTACCTGACTGTTGGCTGTGTAACCAATAAGCAAAAATGCAAAGAGCCATAATGGCTTTAACAGTTGACTTCTTTTCATAAACCAAAACGGTATTGTACCGATCCTAAAAACTGTGTCCGTGATCCCAAAAATCCATACTCAGCGCGTAACATAATGTGTTTGTTTAATTGAAATTGGGACCCAACGATGAAGTTCCATTTATCCTTGACGTCTTTGTCCAGGGAATACTGAACACTTGCTGTTTGCTCATCATTCAGTGCAGCATCCAGATTGCTCAACACATTGCCTGCTGCATCCAGGGCTCTGTTGGCCGCATTATACCTGGCTTTATTGACAGGATTGTTCTGCTCTATCTCTGACAGGTCATTCCACCATTCATCCACGTTCATTTGCTTCTCACCCACCGCGTCAATCCCATTATCCACCTTATTCTGGATCTCATCAATATCAAAAAGTTCATTTAGGGGCAGAGACCCGGTTGTAGAAGAAGAGAACTTCACGCGAAATCCACCCACCCAAAACGAAATATTCTGTTCAGGATTTTTAAAACGGAATGTTTTACCCAAACGCGGGCCAAACAGAAACGTAAAGACCGGCCTGTCAAGCGCACTAACATCTGTCCAGGCCACATTCATGTCCAGTGCAAACCATCCGCCACCCACTCCGATGGTAGGTGTCATTCCAAATCCAAACGTAGAGCCATCAAAATTAGCTTTCGTTTTAAGGTTCGCTACTTCTGACCACACATTAGAGGAGTCCGGAAGCCAAAAACTCGCATCAATGGCTGTAGACGTTTTTGATTTAGACAGAATTCCATAGATATTCAAAAAAGGAAACAACCATATGTCGGGACGTACATTCACGACAGAAGCTTCGGATACAGCCTCGTTAAATCGAACAATCTCATCCAGATTATACATCGGTCCATTGTTGAATCCCGCCATTAGATTATTAATCACAAGGTCCGACCGCTGGGTAAAGTAATTGACACTGATCCCCGCAGAATAGGGCAGGTCAAAACCCAACTCTGCGGCTTTAGCTCCCCAGATGGGTAATGCATACGGATAGGGCGTACTTTCGATACTGTCTTTTAATGCCTCGCTTTTTTTCCCAACAAGCTTATCCGAATACACCTGTGCTGGGAGATTAAGCACCCACAGGCACTGGATGATTACGAATAGTACAATAACTCTCATCGCTTAATATTTTTTCTCTATTCAAAAGTAAACAAAGTCCCTTACCTGCCAACCAAAGTTTGGCCGTCAGGACCGATTAAATCCACCCGATAGTATTTTATCACCTGAAGGTGCTTACATCCTTGTTTAATGCCATCTCCCGATGTTCCTTTGCGAATCCAGCAGGAAGAGCAACCAAAATCGTGAAAGCATATTCGTTGACAGCAGGAGAAATCCTGTAGCATGGTCGTATATTGCCCCGGATTGACCAATGATGCCGATTCGGATTTTAAAAAAACAAAGTTTTGTAACTGGCACCTTCATGTTGTGGGCATTGTGCTTGTTTGCATCCGGGATTACAGCGCAATCCTCCCAGAGCAATCAGGGCTGGACCAAATACAAATTTTCACATTCGTTTGGTAATCAGTGGACATCAGAACTTGATTTGACCGGCAAATTCAGTGACACACCCAGTAATCCCAGTATTTTTTCAACCCGGAGTCAATTTGGCATACGCGGATGGGTGCATTATCACATGTCTTCCCGTTGGCGTTTCTCCGGTGCATTCGGTTATTTCGACAATTTCTACCAGCCGGAGATTGATCAGGAAAATTCAAAAGAATATCGGTATACGCTCGAAGGCGTGTATTTCTTTCACAAGATCGGGTACACCTTTTCAACACGCGGCCGGGCCGAATGGCGCAACATACACGATAAGGAAAGCGGTATCGTCAACTCATTCCGGTATCGACAAGGCGTGAAATATCAAAAACCTTTAAACAGTAAATCATTTCGGAAAGGTGTATTTTACCTGCTGGCATCTGACGAACTCTATTTCAGAGTTAATACTATAGAAGAGTACAATTCCTTCTTTGACCGGAATGTGTTGACTATAGGTGGGGGTTATCTGGTTAGTGACAATTTTCAGGTCGAGTTGGCCTATGTCAATGAATTCCTGCCACGTAGCGACGAAGATGAAATCATCAATGCCTTTTCCATCACTCTGATTTTTAATAATCTAATGGCAGAGCTAAGAAAAACACTTAAAAAGTCAAACTAAGGCACACCCCTACTCTTTTATTTTTTCACTCTTATCCTCCAGAAAACACGCCAGCTGATCCTGAAAGGCAGTTTTGTGTAGTTTGAAATGATACTCCCGATAACCCTCTTCTTCTCCCATGTTCATTTTTACTGAACTCGCTTCATATGTATAAGCAGCTTCCAGATCTTTCTTGTCCAGAAGAAACAACATTTCCATGATGGAGTCATTTTGCATATACCGCGTATCATAATGGGTCAATTCAATCTTCTGCTGATTGGATAAGGTGAGTAGTAGGTTATCCTTCAGCTTGATGCCTGCGGGTTTTTCAGGAAAAGGGATAGGTTGAAGAGAAAGGAAAAAATGTTCTTTATCGGTTACGACACCTCCATACAACTCTTTTGCTTCGGTCCAGTAAAACTTTACCGGTGCCATCGAGTACAACAAAGAACCATCCGGATAGACCCTGCTTTGAATCTCACACTGGGCAAAAATCGCTGTTGAAAGCGTGCACAATAAAGCGATGAGAATACATTTAATCCTCATGGCTTCAGTATCTGGTTTTTTATCGCCTGCACGAGCTGGGAAGAGTCCACTGGGCGATGGATGTGCTTTTTGATTTTGCTTCTGATCATCAACTCATGTTGATAGGCCTGCTGATAGTCCGGATCGGAATCTACTTTTTCAAGAAATGCGGTTTGGGTGGGTGGGTCAAGTTGCTGATCAAAATACATTCCTACCAGCTTCCTGAGTTCTTCGTGATCGTTGATGTTTATCATAACAACTGATATTTACATGCCATAGGCTCTTCCGGGCGGTTCGTAGAACTGACCGAAAATGGGTTACATTTTGTTATTCTTCTTCCTGGTGACGGGTTTCATCTGACGATGCTGACTTTCTCTTCTGACCCCTGACATCTGTATAGCCATGCGCCAATGCATATTTCGTTAGTTTTTCTTTCAACAGATTCCTCGCCCTGAAAAGCCGGGACCGAACTGTTCCGATCGGCACATCGATGATCGCGGCAATCTCTTCGTACGTAAATCCTTCAATGTCACACAACAGGATGACTGTCCGGAAGTCAATTGGCAAACTATTTATGGCCGAAGTGACTTCATCACCCATCATGTGCAGGAAAATCTCTTCTCTCAGGTCACTGTATCCGGTGATCTGGTGATCATCAGTATCGTGATAGGCAACGATCTCCTCGAAGTCCACTTTAGAGGGTTGTTTGGACTTCTTCCTGTATTCGTTAATAAAGGCGTTCTTGAGAATTTTAAACAACCATGCTTTGGCATTAGTTCCCTTTTGATACTTATCAATAAATCGATAGGCTTTCAAATACGTTTCCTGCACCAGGTCATCCGCATCTTCCTGATTGTAGGTCAGATGGTAGGCAAAGGTCTGCAAAGCAGACACATGCGGGAGCAATTCCTCCTCAAACAGCGTATCGTACTTGTCTTTCAGGGTCTTATCATGCATTCGTCCCGGATCCATTTTATTGTAGCGTGAATGTATGGAAAAATGAAAGAAAAATCAGTATCCACGACTCGCCCTGTCATCCGTTTAGCCGCTTCTTTTTAGTTTTGAGCCCATGGGCAGAAAGAATAAGTTAAAGCGATTTGCGGAGGTAGCCTCCTTTCCCAATGTGTTTGAAAGCGTAC
>JAUHXV010000132.1 GCA_030426765.1 Bacteroidia bacterium
CGTAGTCTTCCCAGGGTGTGGAATGCAGTACTGATTTATCTGCTGTGTATTCATGTACTTCTTCCAGTGATCTGCGATACGCATACACCAGCGGATTAAACCAGCACACGATTTTGAGCATTTCCACAAAAAGAACATCCAGGGAGTGCCAGTGATTGGCATGTGTGGATTCATGGGCGAGTACTTCAGACAATTCTGCATCTGAATAATCGTGTTGATCGGGCAAGCAGATAAAACCAAAAAATGAAAACGGAGCTTGTACCTGATCGGAGAGGCAGCACGATACATCTCCGAAGCGGATCATTTTGCCTGATTGCCGGATGTGCAGTATATGTCGTAATCCCATTAAAAAACGAATCAGCATGATCATCAAACCGGTGAAATAAATCGCGTACAGGATTGTCGTGATTTGGAAAGTATGGCTTTCACTTTCAACAAAAAAAGCGGTAAAAGAATGTTTTGCGTTTTCCGAAATCACGACCGGCGTCATCCACTGTATCGAAGCCAGTTCGACCCATGCAGGCCAGGATAACAAAGGCAAGACCAGACTGAATATCAGCGTCATCAAAAGGTAAGCGCGGTTGAGTGAAAACCAGGTCTCCTTGCGCAAGGTCAGGTGATACAAGCCATAGAAAACGGCCATACTCACCATCACCTGAATTGTATAGATGAACAGATTCATGACTTTTTCTTGAGTTCTTTAATGAGTTGCTGCAATTCCTCCACTGAAGTTTTATCGTTGGCCACCAGAAAAGACACCAGCTGACTCGCGGAACCGTCAAAATATTGCTTGATCAGTGAGGTGACGTTGCGCTGGCTGTAAGCCTCTTTGGTGATGATGGGAAAATACTCATATGTGCGGCCATAGGCTTTGTGATCGACAAATCCTTTTTTCTCCAGAATTCGGACGATGGAAGAAATCGATGAGTGCGGGGGTTTGGGCGATCTCATCTGTTCGATGATATTGGCCACAGTGCATCGGTCGAGCGACCAGATGTAGTGCATGATCTCTTCTTCGGCTTTGGTGAGTTTCTTCATCATCGGCTTTGTTAGCGTTTGATGACAAACATATAACGTATTTTTACGTTATGCAACTAAATATTTAATTTTAATAAAAAAAATGCCTCTGTTCACCCGAGTACAGGTAACAGGCATTGCAGCACAAACAAGTAGAAATATCAGTATTGAAAACCGGAATAATACCGGTTGGCTAGGAAAGCTTAACGGCCTTTAATCTTCGTCATCCCCTCCACTATCGCCGTCACTCTCATCCATATCATCATCATCGTCGTCCATTCCATCCGGCGCGCCATCGGTGATAGACAGATTATCCAGATCGCCGTATTTCTCCTCATAATCCTCCTTGATGCTGTCTTTGAGTTCGCCGCGATCGTTGTAATCGTCGTCATCTTCAATGATCTGCTTGGCCTCTACCAGTGTCATGCGCACGAGGTAGTAGCGGTCCTCGGTTTCGAAAGGAAGTGCAGAGACAAATTTGCCTTCTGCGTTTTTGTACTGGATCAGATTGCGATGAAATCCATACGGATAGTTGAGCTTAATCTGTTCCTGGATTTCAGGAGCCAGTTTCTCAAAGTCTTTAACGATACGAGGTTTGTTGACCATAATAAAAGTTGTCTAGGTGTGTCTGGCAAAACGTAGTCGTGAAAGATATCACATTGCTGCCCAGACAATGTTAGCAATACTACTGGCAAATAAAAAGCTTTTTCCGCAAATTAGACAAGAAAATTTCAGGTCGCAAATAATCCGGCATGACACTCATTGCGGATACCTGCTAATGAAAAAGCCGACCCGAGATTATAACTCCCGAATCGGCTTTTTCAAAACCAATCATTTTATATGCTTACGAGGCGTGGTTTACGCCAGCGCATCCAGATCTCTGATCAGAATACTGCTTCGTGTAAAATAAATTTTATTAGACTTTCGCAGGTCATTGAGCACAGCTGTCACCGTCTGTCGGCTCGTGCCCGTATAGTTGGCTATATCCTGCTGCGTCAGTGAATGTTTGAGGAGTGTTTCGAAACCCACCTGGCGGCCGCATTGGTTTGCATTTTCAATAATAAAATCGATAATCCGTCCGCGGGCATCTTTAAAAATGAGCGACTCGAGCTGATTTTCTGTTCGACGCAGCTTCATGCCGATCATAGAGATCACGCCCATCGTCAGTTGCGGATTTTTATCCATGATTTTGCGAAACACATTTACGGGTATCCGGTAAAAGGAGGTTCCATTGGATAATGCCATGGCAAAATTATGATGGGTTTCATTGGGCTGGATCAGCGCAATCTCTCCGAACATCATGCGGGGGTGAAGGACTTGCTTGATGACTTCTCTTCCATCCTGATGGTGAGTACCGATTTTGATGCTGCCTTCTGAAAGGATGTAGAAGTATTGTGCCTCATCGCCTTCGGCAAATATTGTGGTGTGTTTTGGGACAGTCTGGAACTCCATATGGTGCGCCAGCGCTTCTAACTCTTCTTTTTCCAAAACGCCGAAAAAAGGAATGCTGTCTAGGATATCAAGTTTCATAGCCTGCTGTGGTCTTATGCCTTAAAAGATAAATTGATTTGTCAGGTAAAAGACACAATAAGATTCGTCTACCCCTATGGCAGGCAAAATAAAAATTGTAAAAAATGCTATTGAGGCAAATAGGAAGAGGAAACATCGGGGGAGAAGCCCGAAAAATTGCCATACCCACCTTCAATGTTATTAAAGATGGTCACAGGCTCAGCAAAAGGATCCTGGCGGACGATCAGTTGACGTGCCAGGGTGCTGTGATATTTGTAATACTCCTTGGTAATCGTGCGCAATTCAACAAAAACCCTGCGCAACTCATTGTTTTCCAGGACCCAATCCACAAAATTAAACTGCAGAGGCTGTCCCGGGATCAAATCCGTCTTATCGATCAGAATCCCAAAATCGTAATGCGCGACGAATGGCTGATCATCCGTCAGTTCAGGATTGACCAGATACCTCGACGGCAAACCCGCATACTGGTTGTAGAACACCAGATGGTAATACTGATTAGCCCCTATGTGGTTGATATCAAAACTCAGGGAATAGCGAACGATGTCTTTAAAATCATTTTTGGTCGAAGGCTCTATCGTGATACCACTGATGCTCAGATTGGAGATCGTACTGGGCGTGGGGATCTTCGTGGTCGCGCGCACACTCTCAAATCCGGGGGAATAGGCGGATATGGTATAGGAAAAACCTTCTTTCAGGAAGTTTTTTGGAAAACCAAAATAAGGCTCTCCACCTTCTGAAGATTGCGTCAGTGTAATGGAGTGATCTGATTCGAGTTCAGTCACCTCCACTTCGACATTCTGAGGTGTTTCAAAACTGCTTGAATCTGATACGGACTGCGAGACAAATACATAGACTCTTGGCTCCTGCCAGCCGGAAGAACCCGGTGAAAGATGAGAGATAATCGTCAGTTTGGGACGTGTGTTGGTCGGAAGATCCAATGCGGTTTCGCACCCTGATGACATCATCAGTACGCCGATCGCCAGAACGACCGCACTATATAAAAATAGGTTCTTCACCCTTTAAAGATACGACATTTTGACTTTAATTAGCAAAAATTTACATTCCAATTACGCCTGGCGACCGTCAATGCAGTGAAAATCGGTAACTCAGGGAAGGCAGGAAGCGGAATAAAGAGA
>JAUHXV010000059.1 GCA_030426765.1 Bacteroidia bacterium
GGAGATATTCTGTTGTTCTTTATACTGTTGCACTTCTCTTTCATACCCTGGCGGTTTGATCTGGCTGAAGGAGATAGTCCAGGTAAGTAAGAAGGAAAGGGCAAAAACATATTTTAAGATAGCCCGGGATCGTGAAGTGTGGATCGTTATCATGGTTTAAAAATACCGTTAATTTTCAGAATCTGAAAGCCTTGAAAAACCAGGTCAGATGGACCGCGCAATTACTTTCGCAAAGGCATAGGTCGTTTTTGTTCGTCGAGTGCAACCAATGTAAATATGCCGGTTATCGCTTTGATTCGGTGATCGGAGTACATCTCTTCAATATAGATATCGACGGCAACTTTCAAACTAGTATTCCCTACATGCGTGATATGACCAACCAGTTCGATGATGGTCCCGGCCGGAATCGGGTTTGTGAAATCGATTTTGTCACTACTGACGGTGACCATTTTCTGTCTGCTGAAGCGGGTAGCAGTGATGAAGGCGACCTCATCCATTAGGTGCATAGCGGTGCCGCCAAACAAAGTGTCGTAGTGATTGGTCGTGTTCGGAAAGACAGCTTTAAATATACTTGTCTTCGCTGCGCGTTTTCTTTCTTCGAGTGTCATAGGCATTCATTTTAGAGTGTGTAAAGTTTGGAAAGTCAGCATCCTGACCAGCTATGTGAATGATTCGTTTTGTGGGTACCAAATGTCAGCATTCGATCTGTTTATTGTGCGTACAAACGAGTTTTTAATATACACGTAAGGAAGTAAAATGTATTATTGTTGAAATATTATGTTGCTATGTCCTGTATACAACCCAAAGATCTTCCACGTATCGTTTTAAGAGAAGGAATCCACGGTGCTTTTGTTCATTCGGAACAACTGACTGTGGGGTATATTACCCTGGAGCCGGGCGCCCATTTGCCGGCGCACGCACATCCCCATGAACAATGGTCGCATCTCGTGGAAGGGGAACTAAAGTTTGTCCTGGATGGTGAAGAATTTCATCTGACAGGTGGAATGAGCGTATACATCCCCTCAGACGTGATCCACAGTGCCACCGCGATTACATTATGCAAAGTAATCGATACGTTTTGTCCTGTTCGGCAGGACTATATGGCCATGTCTCCGAATATGGGGTGATGGGAGGTGATAAAAATGTATTATAAAAATATGTATGTGTAAAGTTAAGATTAACAGCACCATAACAATTCAGTGTGGCACACCTAGGTGTGGCACACCCTTATGGCTGATTTTCTCGGATTAATCAAACGAAATCCTCCCCCAAAACCACCTCAACCCAAGTCCACATACCCCCGCCACCAGCAAGGAAATTCCCATATGAAATACCTGGCCATAGATACCATATCCGATGCCAAACAACAGGCCATAGATCATGATGCTGCCCAGGAGCATAGATAGTATCTCAAACAGCATTCCTGACTCTGATTGAAGACTTTGGAGATCGACAGAGGATCGATTTAACCATGGACGCCAGCCGAGACGATAGGGTTTTATTTTAAGATAAAAACGCTTCAGGACCTCATCCGATTCCGGCTTGGTGAATAAGGTGACCGCTACCCAGCCAACCGTAGTAATGACTACGCCTATCACCAGTTTTTCATGTGCCGGCATTTCTCCGGTGTATAAAATTTCAAAGTACACCGCCACGATAAAGCTGATCACCATACCCGATATTTCCGACCAGGCGTTGACTCTGTACCAGAACCAACGTAAAATGAAAATAAGCCCGGTGCCGGCTCCAATCTGTAATAAAATGTGGAATGCTTGAAGCGCATTTGTGAGTTTCGTGGCAATCAGTGCGGCAAGTATCATCATCACAGGGGTTGACCAACGAGCAAGAAAAACCAATTTTTTTTCAGTTGCGTTCGGTTCGACAAAGCGGGCATAGAAATCATTGATCAGATATGATGAGCCCCAGTTGAGATGCGTGGCAATCGTCGACATGAATGCAGCGATTAAAGCAGCCACCACCAGTCCAAGCAATCCGGAAGGTAGAAAGGACAGCATCGCCGGAAATGCCATATCATCTTTTATGATGGAAGGGTCTACACCCGGAAAATGGCGGGCGATATCAGCTGTAGTCGGAAATATCACAATCGAACACAACGCAATGATAATCCAGGGCCATGGCCGCAGCGCATAATGAGCAATATTGAAAAACAGGGTCGCTCCCATGGCATGCCTTTCATTTTTAGCCGCAAGCATACGCTGAGCGATATACCCTCCGCCACCGGGCTCAGCACCGGGGTACCAACTGCTCCACCACTGAACAGCAAGGGGAATCAGAAAAATCGGAATCCAGGAAGCAGGATCCTGCCAGTCCGGAAAGACCGACATCGCCTGGCGAACTGACGGGGTTTCGATTAGGGCTGTCAGCCCGCCGATCTCAGGCCGGTTGACAAGAAAGATTGCCGCGGCTACCATGCCTCCCATGGCCAGGATAAATTGAAAAAAGTCTGTTAATAACACTCCTTTCAACCCTCCGATCATGGTATACGCAACCGTGACGATGCTGGATAGGATCAGTGTCTCCCAGGGATCCAGTCCAAGCAAAACATTCCCAATTTTAATGGCAGCCAGACAAACGGTGGCCATAATCATCACGTTGAAAAAAAGTCCGAGATAGATCGCTCTGAATCCACGAAGAAATGAAGCCGGTTTGCCGCCGTAACGCAGTTCATAAAACTCGAGATCAGTGAGAATCCCGGTTCGCCGCCACAGTTTCGCATACACAAATACAGTCAGCATCCCGGTGAGCAAAAAGGCCCACCACACCCAGTTTCCTCCCACACCGTTCGTCCGGACGATATCAGCCACAAGATTGGGTGTGTCTGCTGAGAAAGTTGTGGCGACCATGGAGACACCGAGCAACCACCAGGGCATATTGCGCCCACTGAGGAAAAACTCGGCTACACTGCTTCCCGACTTCCGCGCCACCCAGAGGCCTATGAATAATGTGGCAACAAAATATATGATGACGATACCCCAATCAAGCCCCTGAAGTTCCATAGGATGTTTTTCCGTTTTGTGTTTCTATGGCAAAAGATCGACATTTTTAAAGACTTCCGTTTATTCCAATTCCGGTTTCAAATTTCAGGGCCGCGATCTGAGGTTGGCTTCACGCGATTTCCATACCTTCGCGCCATGTTTACGATCCATTATAAATTAAAATTAGCAGGGATTATCCTCGGTATCGGAGGTGGACTGGCACTCATTTTGACCATGGGCTTCTGGTACGGATTTCCCTTCCTCCTCATTGGGCTGGGTTTTCTGATTTCCTACCTTTTACTCGGTACCGTGCAGTCAGCGGCTGTTTTGCTCGAAAAAATGGAGTTCGTCGCAGCTGAAGAACGCCTGCGATGGACCTTCAAACCTGGATGGCTGTACGTGACCAATCGGGCATTTTATTATATCATGAAGGGCAGCATCGCCACCAACCTCAACCGGGCAGATGAGGCTGAAGGGTATTTCGAACAAGCCCGGGGATTGAAGCTCCCTTCAGACAATGAGCGTGCACTGATCTACCTGCAACTCGCTAATATCAAGGCCAACCAGGGGAAATGGCCACAGGCCAAAAGCTATTTTCATCAGCTGAAGAAGTTTAATGTGACCGAAGGCCCCCTGAAAGAGCAAATCAAGCAATTTGAAAAAGCGCTTAATCAGAGCGGAAATGCCGTCCATATGCGATCTGGTCAGTCAATGCAAGCCGGTGGTAAGCGACGCAGACCTCGGATGAGATAGATAATATGCTGACCCCCAGCTTGTTGTCTTTGTTTCTCGGCAAAGGTAATCTGCTGTAAATATTGCCCTTGCAGAACGGGTATTTCTGGAAATAGTATTATCTTTGCGCTCCATTTTTGTTAAAAAAGTTCTTTAGAAGATGGATGCACTGGCACCGTACCGGATTCCGGCAGCAGTTTTGAAAAAAGATTCTGCAGAATATTCCTGGGATTTGGACAGACGATTTCTGGCCCTGTTTGATGATAAGCAAAATGACCTTGTAGGGCAGTTTAACATCGATATGGCACTGAATCGCGAAGGGGGTGTGGCTACCCTCAATTTCACAGTGACAGGAAACGTGGAAACGACATGCGATCGTTGCATGGCAGCAATCCAAATGCCCGTGTCCGGTGACTTTGAGCTCATCGTAAATTTTGGTGATCCGGAAAACAGCACCGACGAAGTCCTGTTTATCCAACACGATACCCAGAAAATCGATCTCGGAAAGCACATATATGATTTTATTCTGCTTTCCATACCCATTAGCCAGCGCATTCCGGATTGTGAACAATTGCCGGAACCACCGTGTGATCCATCTGTACTGAACTATTTAAACACAAAGAATGAAGAGCATCCCCGTGATGATGAAAAGAAATCAATCTGGGATGATTTGAAAAATGTAATGGACAATTAACCTGATTCATACACCAAACGCCGAATGAAAATTTTCCGGCACTATGAATCAACACAATACAATATTAAACCATAAGCCTGAGGCTTAAAATTGATGAACAATGGCACATCCTAAGAGTCGTATCTCGAAACAACGCAAACGCAAACGCCGTACTCACTACAAAGCAAGTGCCCCGCATGTGGCCATTTGCAAAGAGACGGGTGAACCACATGTCTGGCATCAGGCATATGAGCACAACGGACACCTTTATTACAAAGGTCAGATGCTCGTGAAGACACCGGGGCTGGAAGACTAATTCCGGTCATTTGGCATGATATATTTGCTAAGGCTCCCCGGTCATGGATGATCAGGGAGCCTTTGCTGTTTTAGTATTCGAAATTCTCATCCCGTTTTAAAATCATTGTTTTGAAAAAAGCGCTTTTGACTTCAGCCGCCCCTGCACCGATAGGCCCATACAGCCAGGCTATTCAGGCAGGAGGCATTTTATACATTTCCGGGCAGATTGCCCTGGATCCCGCTACAGGCGATCTCATCACAGAAAATATTGAAGCTGAAACGCATCAGGTCTTAAAAAATCTGGGTGCCATCCTGCAGGAAGCAGGAATCACTTTTGATCAGGTACTGAGTTGTTCCGTCTTTGTTAAAGACATCGAACAATTTTCCCGCATCAATGCTGTATACGCGCTTTACTTCAACTCCGATATTCCACCGGCCAGAGCACTTGTACAGGTGAGTGAATTGCCCAAAAAAGTTAATATCGAAATTTCAGCCATCGCCCAGTTATAAACCTAGGATCCAATGTCAACTACAAACCCATCAGACAGAAAACAAGTTTTTTCAGGTATGCAGCCCACCGGTAATCTCCACCTGGGTCGTTATTTCGGTGCCATTCAAAATTGGGTCAATCTGCAGGACACCTACAAATGCATTTATTGCGTAGTCAACTATCATGCGATGACGATGCCCTTCGAACCGGCCGACCTGAAGGAACGAGTCTGGAACCTGGTGTTTGACGCTTTGGCTGTAGGCGTAAAACCTGAGAACCTCTTTATCCAATCCATGGTTCCGGAACATACCGAACTCGCCTGGATTTTTAACTGCGTCAGCTCATATGGTGACGTCAGCCGCATGACCCAGTTTAAAGACAAAAGTCAGCAAGTCAATGCGAAAGCAAAAGATGCATTTATCTCCACAGGTCTTTTTGCTTACCCGGTACTGCAGGCTGCGGATATCCTGATATACAAAGCAGATTATGTCCCTGTCGGAAATGATCAGGACCAGCATATGGAACTCACCCGAAACATTGCGCACCGATTTAATCAGATCGCAGGAAAAGAATATTTCGTGTTACCCGAGACGCTCTACACCTCTTTTCCAAAAGTGCTCTCAACCGCAGACCCGTCAAAAAAAATGAGTGCGTCGCTGGGCCCTAAACACAACATCAGCGTGTTTTCCGAACCCAATGTGATTCGAAAGCAAATCAAGAGCGCAGTCACCGATTCAGGCGATACACCAGCCGGCCAGATCAGTCCGGGTGTGCAAAACCTGCTGTCCATCCTCAATGCAACCGGTGGGCATCCCGATTTGGCATCTTTTGAGGAAAAAGCGAAAGCCGGTACCCTGCAGTATGGCCCGGTCAAAGAAGCCGTCGCGGATGCCGTGATCGATATGACCGAACCCTTCAGACAAAAGCGAATGGAGATTATGGATCAACGAAAATCATACGAAGAGCAAATCGCGGAGTCCTCAAAAGCGATCAGAAAAACTGCACAGCAAACTTTGCACGAAGCCAAAGACCTGATTGGCCTGATGAACGTGAAACTCTAATTTCAGCGCGCTATGAAAATCATTTGCATTGGACGAAATTACGTAGCACATGCCTCCGAGTTGGGAAATGAAGTTCCCGCTGAGCCCTTGATTTTTATGAAACCCCCATCGGCGATTCTAAACAGCAATAAGCCGCTCTACTATCCTGACTTTACAAAAAGCATCCACCATGAAGTGGAACTCGTGTTGAAAATCAGCAAAAACGGGAGACACATTCAGCCTGAATTTGCAGATACCTACTACGAATCCATCGGGCTGGGGATAGACTTTACAGCCCGCGACCTACAGCAGAAATGCAAGGAAAAAGGACACCCATGGGAAATCGCCAAAGGGTGGGATGGAAGTGCACCCTTAAGCGATGCGTTTATCCCTGTCTCAGAAATCGGCGATCCAAAGTCGATTCACTTTGATCTGCAGTGCAATGGCCAAACCGTGCAAAAAGGCGATAGCGCCCTCATGATTCACAGTTTTAACCAGATCATTTGCTATGTGTCCAGGTTCTTCAAACTCCAAAAAGGCGACTACATCTTTACCGGCACGCCGGAAGGGGTAGGCCCGGTGAAAAAAGGAGATGTCCTGACCGGTCACCTGGAAGGCAGGAAAATGCTGACCTGTGAGATTAGGTAGAGGCATTTTTCTTATGCCTGCTGTTGGCTCGCAATAGCTTTTTAACAGGGTTTTACGAGTGGGTTTTACCTGCTTCAATCATATAAATTCCTATTTTTGCGCCTCCAATCCGGGTGGCATCCTGACGGATCGTGATCCATTGGAACTGAAGTACATGACCATTCACAAATAATAATTTTTTACATGCCTTATTTATTTACCTCAGAGTCAGTCTCTGAAGGACATCCGGATAAGATTGCGGATCAGATTTCAGACGCCATCGTTGATCATTTTCTGGCGTTTGACCCCCAGTCCAAAGTCGCCTGCGAAACCCTTGTCACCACAGGGCAGGTCGTACTGGCGGGAGAAGTAAACTCAAGAACCTATCTGGATCTACCGGGAATTGCACGCGAAGTCATCCACCGCATCGGGTACAACCGCAGTGAGTATATGTTTGACAGCCACTCATGTGGCATATTGTCTTCCATCCATGAACAGTCTTCAGATATCAATCAGGGCGTAGATCGCCAGAAAAAAGAAGATCAGGGCGCAGGAGACCAGGGCATGATGTTTGGGTATGCAACCAATGAAACAGACAACTACATGCCACTGGCACTTGATCTGGCGCATCGCATCCTGATCGAACTGGCAGCCATCAGAAAAGAAGGAAAACTCATGCCGTATCTGCGTCCGGATGCCAAATCCCAGGTAACGATCGAATACAGCGACGACAATAAACCTATCCGAATTGATACCATCGTAGTCAGTACCCAGCATGATGAGTTTGAGATGCCGAAAAACGGAAGTCAGGCCGCTCGTCAGAAAGCACAAAAAGCCATGCAAGCCAGAATTCGGGAGGATATCATCAATATTGTCATTCCTCGCGTAAAAAGAAAGTCAAAAGCCTCGATCAAAAAACTGTTCAATAAAGACATCAACTTCCACATCAACCCAACCGGTAATTTCGTGATCGGGGGTCCACACGGGGATGCCGGATTGACCGGTCGCAAGATCATTGTCGATACGTATGGCGGCAAGGGCGCTCACGGCGGCGGAGCATTCTCCGGAAAAGATCCAAGCAAGGTGGATCGCTCAGGCGCTTATGCCACGCGACACATTGCCAAAAATATGGTGGCCTCCGGACTTTGCGATGAGGTCCTCGTACAGGTATCCTATGCGATCGGCGTAGCAGAGCCCACCAATATCTATGTCAATACCTACGGAACTGCACATATCGATATGAGTGACTCTCAAATCGCTAAAAAAATCAAAGAGATTTTCCCGATGCGTCCGTATGATATCGAGCAACGACTCAAACTCCGCAAACCCATCTATAGCGAGTCAGCCTCCTACGGACACATGGGAAGAACACCGGAAAAGAAAGAGAAAACGTTCACAGATGGAAGTGGCAAATCCAAAACGATCAAGTTTGAAACCTTTACCTGGGAGAAACTGGATAAAGTGAATGAGATCAAAAAAGTATTTAACTTAAAATAACCCGGATATTTCAATCCAACGAAGTATCCATTTTAACAGACCTGAAAGATATGTCTACAAATGGAACGCTAGCCGGCTTTATTGAGCGGCACATCGGCACTTACGACCCCGCTGAGTTGAAAGAAATGCTGGAGGTCATTAAAGCCGACAGCCTGGATCAGATGATTGATGAGACTATACCGGAAGCCATCCGTGTTCGTCAGAAACTGAATATCCCGGAAGCGCTCAGCGAACAGGAATATCTGAAGCACATTCAGTCCATCGGACGAATGAATAAAGTGTTCAGGACATACATCGGTCTCGGATATTACGGGACACATACACCTTCTGTCGTCAGAAGAAATGTATTTGAAAATCCGGGTTGGTACACGCAGTACACGCCGTATCAGGCAGAAATTTCTCAGGGTCGCCTTGAAGCTTTGCTCAATTTCCAAACGATGGTGAGCGAACTGACAGGTCTTCCGATAGCCAATGCCTCGCTTCTCGATGAAGGGACCGCTGCCGCAGAAGCGATGACCATGCTGTACAACCTCTCTGCTAAAAAATCAAAGAGCGGAGACGGACACGCCACTAAATATTTTGTGGATCAAAATACCTATCCCCAGACACTGGACGTATTACAATCCAGAGCCGAACCTATCGGTATAGAATTGGTGATAGGAGATTGGCAAACATGGGAAGCTGATGAAGACTTTTTTGGTGTACAACTTCAATACCCGGACGCAAAGGGGACCATACACGATTACCGCACGAAAGTAGCCGCCTGGCAGGAAGCAGGGATCAGAGTGTCAGTTGTCAGCGATCTGATGGCTATGACGGTGCTCACACCTCCGGGAGACTGGGGCGCGGATGTTGTGGTGGGGAATTCTCAGCGTTTCGGCGTACCCATCGGATTTGGTGGCCCTCACGCTGCATTTTTTGCTACCCGAGAAGAATACAAGCGCAGTATTCCAGGCAGAATTATTGGTGTATCGGTAGATCGCAACGGCCAACGCGCACTCCGCATGGCCCTGCAGACACGTGAACAGCACATCAAAAGAGAAAAAGCAACATCCAATATCTGCACCGCACAAGCGCTGCTGGCGATCATGGCCGGTATGTATGCAGTCTATCATGGTCCGGACAATCTCAAGGTGATCGCACTGACCATGCACCGAAAAGCAGTGACGGTTTATCAGCACCTGACGCAACTTGGAGTTGCGCCAGAGAGCGGTTCCTTTTTTGATACGCTGACAATTAAATTTTCCAAAGAACAACGCGACGCTATTCGCAAGGCCGCCGAAAGCCGAAGTATCAATTTCCTCTACACGGAACAGGATGTTCGCCTAAGTATCGATGAAACCACTTCAGACGAAGATGTCCAGGATATTTGCGATGTCTTTTCATCTGTGTTAGGAAAAGAAAACAACCAGATTTCAATAGATTCGAATGCTATAATGATACCCGACAGTCTTCAGCGCAAAGAAGCCTGTCTGACACATCCCGTATTTACTATGTATCGTACGGAAACCGAAATGATGCGATACATCAAATCATTGGAGAACAAAGATTTGTCGCTGATGCATGCGATGATCCCATTGGGATCTTGTACCATGAAACTAAATGCAGCCTCGGAAATGTTCCCCGTGAGTTTTCCGGAATTTTCTTCGCTGCACCCGTTTATTCCAAAAGATCAGGCAGCCGGGTATTATAAAATCTTCGAAGACTTGTCAGCCTATCTGGTGAATATCACGGGAATGAAAGCGTGCTCGCTGCAACCAAATTCAGGCGCACAAGGTGAATTGACCGGCTTGCTGACCATCCGCGCCTATCACATAAGCCGCGGAGATCAGAACCGTAACGTCGTCCTCATTCCCGAATCAGCGCATGGCACCAACCCAGCCAGTGCGATCATGGCCGGCATGAAAGTCGTCGTCACCAAATGCGACGAACGAGGCAATATCGACATTGAAAACATGAAGATGCACGCTGAAAGCCACAAAGAAAACCTGGCCGGTGTAATGGTAACCTACCCATCTACCTATGGTGTTTTCGAAACGACCATTAAAGAGCTCTGTGGTATTATCCATGATAACGGCGGACTCGTGTATATGGATGGAGCCAACATGAATGCGCAGGTCGGATTGACGAATCCAGGTTCGATAGGCGCAGACGTTTGTCACCTCAACCTGCATAAAACCTTCGCCATCCCACACGGTGGGGGAGGACCCGGAATGGGCCCGATTTGTGTCAATGAAAAACTCGCACCGTTCCTTCCCGGACATTTGTTTGCTGAAGTCGGAGGCGATCAGGCTATCGATTCAGTCAATAGTGCCCCATGGGGTTCCGCTTCTATTCTCCTAATCTCATACGGGTACATCCGGATGCTGGGAGCCACTGGTGCGACGGCAGCAACCGTACACGCAATTCTTGGGGCCAACTATATCAAAAACAGATTGGTTTCCAGTTACGATATTTTGTACACCGGAAAAGCCGGCAGAACTGCTCACGAGTTGATCATCGATCTGCGTCCATTCAAACAGTTTGGTGTTTCCGCAGAGGATGTTGCCAAGCGCTTGATTGATTATGGCTTTCATGCGCCCACATTATCCTTTCCGGTGCCGGGCACGATCATGATCGAACCCACAGAAAGTGAGTCTAAAGCCGAATTGGATTTATTCTGCGACGCGATGATTCAAATCCGAAAGGAAATCGATGAAGTGGCTGAAGGTAAGTATGCCGCAGACAACAACCTCTTGTCTAACGCACCCCATACGTTGGCTGAAGTTACTGCCGATGCATGGGAATATCCATACTCCCGGCAGGCAGCAGCATACCCGCTCCCAGAGCTTAAACACAAACACAAATTCTGGACATCCGTAGCGCGAGTGGATAATGCTTACGGAGACCGAAACCTCGTTTGCACCTGCCCACCCATTGAATCCTATTCTTCCATTGAAACTGAAGCAGTTTGATCGTCGTCACCGGTGCCATAGGATTTATAGGAAGTGGATTCGTACAATACCTCAATCAGAAGGGATTTACGGATATCGTCGTCGTCGATGATTTCTACAAATGGAAGAAGGAAGAAAACCTGAAAAGCAAAAAGATCCATGACTGGGTGCACCGCGATCTTTTCCTTTCGTATTTTGAAAAAACAGCATCGCAAATCGATGTGGTTTTCCATCTCGGTGCACGAACAGATACCGTAAGCGATAATGTCGCGGTGTTTGATGAGTTGAATCTCAACTATTCAAAAAAGATCTGGGAGATCTGCACAGAAAATCAAATCCCCTTAGTGTATGCATCGAGTGCAGCCACCTATGGGGATGGAGCTTTTGGGTTTAGTGATGATCACAAATTGGTCGGTACATACAAGCCCCTGAATGCCTACGCACAGTCAAAACAACAGTTTGATCAATGGGTGCTCAAGCAAAAAGAAACGCCTCCTGCCTGGTACGGGCTTAAGTTTTTCAATGTGTATGGCCCTAATGAATACCATAAAGCCCGAATGGCTTCGGTGATTTTTCATGCCTGGCATCAGATTCGCGATACCGGCAAACTAAAGCTGTTTAAATCGCATCGTCCGGATTATGAGGATGGCGGACAAAAACGAGATTTTATCTACGTGAAAGATGTGTTGCAGATGGTCTGGGATGTATTTGACAAAAAACCTGCTTCCGGATTATACAATGTCGGAACGGGGACTGCCAGAACGTTTGAAAGTCTCGGGAATGCTACTTTTCACGCTCTGGATCGCGAAGCAAGTATCGAGTACATCGACATGCCGGAAGATCTCCGGGAAAAATATCAGTATTTCACAGAAGCGGATATGTCAAAGTGGAAAGATGCAGGTCTTCCCTTACCCGCTACTTCGCTTGAAGAGGGTGTAACTGATTACGTGCAGCAATATCTCAACACAGGTGCCTACCTGTAAATACGGATTCTATTCAGCTGGAGGTTGCCCGGGTCTCAGACCCTGGTAAAAGATGAGGTACCAGTCGTCATCGAGTTTGGCAAATCGCCGTTTCATGTACATGTTGGTGCCCTTTAATTGAATCCAGTGTTCAATGATTCGCTCGTTCAGCACCAGATACCAATGGTCAAAATCGCCTCCCGGATCATTAAAGTGTTTGTGCTTTGTCCAGGTATCTCTTTGCCAGAAAAACCGTTCCTGCATGATCGTATCACCAGTCCCTTTAGTGGGCGGCATCCCGGCCAGTGGGAAAGTGATATGCGCCATTTGGTACGCAGTGTCTTCATGAAAGCGATTAAAAAACTGCACAAAGTCAGCCGGCAAAGTATCTACTTCACTTTCCTCTATGGTAGTTTCACTTGCTGGTTGCTTGGGCTGACCACAGCTACTCGCCATGAACAGTATCAGGCATATCGCAGGCAGTGCAATATACCCAGGCCACTTCCGATAATAATTCGAATTTGATATCATACGATAAATGTACTTGCTCATAATTAATTTCACCTCTGGCGGTGTTCGTTCGGAGATCAATATCTGAAATAAAAAGGTGCTCTCTAAATCCCAGTTTGCGCTTGCCGTATGCTTTATAAAGACACTCCTTAGCTCCCCAGAAGAGATGAAGGAACGGTAGTGCATCCTGTTGGGCATCGGACTGCTTCAACGCATTAATTTTTCTCAGATCAGGCGTAGTTAAAAATCGATCTGCAATTCTTCTGACAGTATCAGAGTACACCTGGACATCGACACCGCAAGGTCTGTCACTCACCATCGCCGCACACCATGTTTCACTATGACTGATTGAAATATGCTTATCTGAACCCGCCAGATAGGGTTTGCCAAATTCGTCATAAAGACAAAGCGGCCGTGGTGAGATCGTTGCAATTTGATGAAGCAATTCTCTGCTGGAAACCCATTCAACCTGCTTTCGAGGGGAAAGCGCTTTCACAATATTCAATTCATCTTCACTCAGATCCAATCCTGATAGATCTGCCTTGCCATTGTGCTGACCAAGGCCAACCACAGTCTGTCCAAAAGTGATTTTCTCAAGTATTTCCACGACTGCAAAATTACGTATCTCCTTTCAACATACACTGCTATTTATAGCGACAACTGAAATCATAAGCTGATCTGTCAAACTAATTGCGGTTTTGTTACTTTTGCCTTCTTTTAGACGATACCGGATATGATATTAACGGACACACAGATACTGGAAGCCCTCGACAATGGCGATATCGTCATTTCTCCTTTTGACCGAGCAGGCCTTGGCACTAACTCATACGATGTGCATCTCGCCGCTCATCTCGCCGTATACGATAATGACGTCCTGGATGCTAAAGCTCATAATACCATTCGGCATTTTGAAATTGGCCCTGAAGGATTTGTGATTCAGCCCGGTGAACTCTACCTCGGGGTTACGCAGGAATACACCGAAACGCATAGTGCAGTACCCTTTCTGGAAGGCAAATCAAGTGTAGGTCGACTGGGTATTGATATTCATGCTACCGCCGGAAAAGGCGATGTGGGGTATTGCAATACCTGGACGCTCGAAATATCCTGCGTCAAACCTGTACGCATCTATGCAGGGATGCCGATAGGGCAGCTTATTTATTTCCAGGTAGAAGGTGTGATTGAAAACTTATACAATAGAAAGCCCGGGGCTAAGTACAACGAACGATCCGCGCGTCCGATTGAAAGTATGATGTGGAAAAATAAGTTTTAAAAACGGTTGCCAATCGTTTCTGAAACATCGTGCCTGATTAGTCCTCAAATGCTTCTTTCCAGGCTTTAACACCACCCTGAACATTGGTTGTGTTGGTGATATTAAATTGGGTGCCGAGCAGTTTTTGTGCCAGACTGCTTCGAGCTCCGGATTGGCAATACAAAATGATATCCGCTTCACCAATCGCCTGAAGTTCCGCTATACGAAAGGGGAGTTCTGTCACAGGAATATTTTGCCCTCCCAGATTAAATTCATCGTGTTCATGCGGTTCCCGCACATCGATCATGTAGGGTGCCTTGTTGGCCTGAATTAATTCTTTCAGAACGTGTACTGTGATCTCTTTCATACCCACAAAAATAAGGGTTTACAGGCAGCTTTCCGGTTTTTCCTGCTGAATCGTGACGTGGATAGGGGATTCCATCCGGATCATCTGTCCGGAGGCTGCAGGTTCCTGCATAATCACATACGCATTGGCCCTGTCAACAATCTCTCCTGATTCCTCTACACTGCCCATATTTAAATTAAGATTTTCCAACAGAAACTGAGCTTCTTCAAGGGTTTTGCACATCAGGTTGGGCACTTCCACATCGCCGCCTGATTTTGCTGAAATAACAAATTCGAGATAATCCCCTTTTTCTATCTGCACTTCATTATTTCTTCCTTTCGCACTTGTGATCACTTCACCTTTGTAGGATACGCTCAATACTTGTCCGGGATCACCTGGATCGTATTTGGTATCCACAATGCGTGATTTAATCTGAAAATGATCGGCCAGTTCCTGCTTTTTGCGTTCATAATTCTTGCCGTACATCTCCGGTAGCCTTGCCGAGAGAATTTTATCCTTACCTCGTTTGGTGATCGTAACATAGATCATCCGATTGGATTTGACCAGCGACGAAGGGACAGGGTTTTGCTTCAGAATGATACCACCCGGTCGGCCAAGGATGTGCAGAGAATCCTGAATACTCATTCTGAATTTTCGTTCCATCGCATCCTCCAGCGCATCCTCGTATTTATAGCCCGTATAATCCGGCATCACCAGTTCTTCACCATGATGCGTGTATACCTTCAGCCAGATAAATGAGGTCAGCATACAAATACCCAAAAAGACGACGATCGCCAGAATGGTTTTGCGAAACGTAAGACTCTTCAGGTAATTGAGAAAGGTGGCCTCTTCTTTCTTTGTCATGTCGCTGCGATTACGATACGTCGCAAATGTAGGGAATCTGATGATTACCTCTTCGCCTTTCAGCAGGCCGTACCTATTCCATTTGGGGATACCCGGATCTGACCGGATAGCAGGGTTGTGGGTAAAAATCTTCAGAGCCGCAAACGAACGCATATGTCTGCTTTACGAAGGAAATCACTGGAAACGCAGACAGGAAAAGCCATCGAGCGGGCGCTTGAAAGGTGGTATGAAAATTGCATTTGATTATCTTCAGAATGAGCGTCGCAGAATCTAATCATATCTCCATTTTTATCGCCGATGACCACAGACTCTATGTGGATTCGCTCAGTGTGGCGCTTGAAAACTATCCGGACCTTCGAATATCAACGGTAGGGACGGCCTTTGATGGAGAAGAATTACTAGCCAAACTTCCCGCTCACCGTCCGGATATCCTGATTCTGGATCTGAATATGCCGGTCATGAATGGACTGGAAGTTATCCCCGTGCTGAAGAAAAACTATCCCCGCCTGAAAATTCTGGTGGTCACCAACTACAGCGAAGCCAAGTTTGTCAAAGAATGTCTGCAGGTGCACGCCGTCGCCGGATACTTTTTGAAAACAAATGGACTGGAAGAATTGGTCAAAGCACTGCAGGAGGTGTTAAAGGGCAACTTGTACATGAGTAAAGGGTTGCAATTATATCCAAAAGAAAATGGTGAATCCGACGAGGATGAAGTTTTTGACGAAACATTCCTCGCCCGATATAATCTGACGAAAAGGGAGCTCGAAATACTCGGTTTGATAGCAGAAGCGAAAAGCAATACGCAGATCGCTGACCACCTGTTTATCAGTCCACAAACCGTGGGAGCCCACCGGAAAAATATCATGCGAAAGCTGAATATTTCCACCACAGCCGGTCTGGTGCGCTTTGCCATTGAAAATCTACCAGGCTAAAATATCTTGCAAAAAACCTGCCATTTTGACTCTAATTGCTTGTAAATTCAAGAATTAAGTTAAATTTGGGCACCCTCCACGCATTTTGTTAAGCAGTTTATTTACATTTAGATCAGTTTAAATGCAGATCTCATGTAATAGCTATACAGGTAACTATGAACAGAATTATAATCTAATTATCCCTTTATTACTATGAAACCAACGTTTACCCTTTTATCCACCCTCCTGTTTACAATGCTGATTGTCAGCCCGTTACGCGGAAGTACTGGTTGCTATAACGACTACATCGCACCAGTAGCCATATGCGACGCGCACACGGTTGTAGCCCTTTCCAACAACGGTACAGCCAAACTGTATGCCGTGGATATTGACGACGGCTCTTACGACAACTGTCATATCCATAGCTATGAAGCACGCCGTATGACGCAAGGCTGGTGCCCGCCATGGGTAGCCGATGACACACAATTCAGACCCTACGTGGAGTTTTGTTGTGAAGATGTTGGCCAGACCATCTGGGTTGTCCTGCGCGTGACAGATGAGCATGGCAACTATAATGAATGTATGGCAGAAGTGACTGTCCAGGACAATACCTCCCCCCACATGATCTGCCCACCGAATATTACGGTGAGCTGCGGATTCTGGTTTAGCCCGGACGCTTTACACAATCCGTACAACCGCACATTTGGTACAGTCGCTGTCAATGGCGCCGACCGATTACCAATTTATATCAACGACCCGGGTAACTCCTATTATAGTCAGCCTCACTACTGGGGGATTGACGGCACTGTGGGTGGTGGATACTGCGGTGGTAATAATAATGTATGGATCACTATTCCTGAAGTAATCGACTATAGAAACTCATGTGGTGTGGGTATCATAAAAAGGAAGTTCTACGTGGAGACCAACTACTGGTCCGACTGGTGCTACCAGACAATTACCGTTAAGGATTTTACAAGTAACAACTATTACATCAACTGGCCTCACGATTATGTCGCTGATGCCTGCCAGTATACACCCGATGATGTAGACCCGGAAGATCTTCCGGCACCATATAACAAACCCTCAATCAATGGAGGTTCCCAGGGTGGATGTGGTCTGATCGGGTATGCCCATGATGACCTCGTATTCACCTTCTCAGATGGTGCATGCAAAAAAATTCTTCGCGAGTGGACCGTGATTGACTGGTGCAAATACCAACCCAACAATCCATGGAGTCCGGGGTTGTGGAAACACACCCAGGTGATCAAACTCATGAACAACGTAGCTCCCGTCTTCGTCGATGGATGCCATGACATTGAAGTCGACGGTTACCTCCCAAATTGTAAAGGACGCTATTACGAGCAACCTAAAGTGTATGATGACTGTACAACCAACGAACATCTGGAATGGGATTATAAGATTGATCTCTGGGCAGATGGTTCTTACAATATCAGTAAGGAAGGTAATGGTCAGCCAACTGTAGATGAAGTGTTGCCGTATGGATGGCATAAAATTTTATGGAATGTATCCGATGCCTGCGGTAATTATAAAAGCTGCAGTTATAAAGTGCACGTGAAGGATGCTAAACCGCCTACGCCAATTTGTTACTACGGTCTTTCTACAGTCGTGATGCCGGTCGGAGGCATGGTGACGATCTGGGCCAAAGACTTTAATGCGTCCAGTTATGATAACTGTACACCGGAATACAAACTGCGGTATTCATTTTCATCAAACCCATTTGAGACCTCCAGGACATTTACCTGTGATGATCTCGGGACTGTGCCGATTCAAATCTGGGTGCATGACGAATTCGGAAATGCAGACTACTGTACTACCTTCATCAAGATCAACGACAATGAAGATGCCTGCTCAGGGATGAATCAAGTGCAGGGTCTCGTGACCACCTTTACAGATGTGGCAGTACCGCAAACTTCTGCGGCGATGTACAAGATCATGCCGGATCTTTCACTTGATCAGGATGACTTAACAGCCACTTCAGATGCCACCGGCCACTTCCTTCTTGGTTTTGGTACCACGGCATACGACCGCATGATTATGTTGTCACGAGAAGGAAAAGCACTGGAAGGTATTTCCACGCTGGACCTGATCAATCTGCAGGCTCATCTCAGCGGGGAGACGCCTTTGACAGAAGCACATCAATTATATGCTGCCGATCTCGATGGCAATGGTCGCGTTGGCGCCAATGACCTGCTTCTCCTGAAAAAAGCTCTGCTGGGTGGATTCAAACTCAACAGCTATCAGGGCGATCTGTCCTGGGTCTTCTTCGGTGATCCTTGTGATCCGAATTCTCCGCTTGATCTTCTCGATCAGGTTTGCCACAATGGAGTTGAGGTCGATCACGAAGGGACCTTCCCGATGGTCACATCTTTTAAAGCACTAAAGATGGGCGATATCAACGCAGACATGGTCAATATGGCCTTTAACCTGACTCCAAGAACGTCTTCCAGTTTGCCGATTGCGGTTAGGTACGATCAGAACAATCACTCCATTGAATTTATCAGTACTCGCACAGAAGATATGTACGGTCTACAATTCTCGGTCAACATCCTGAACACGAAAGTGTCCGAAGGTGCATTGCCGGTTCAGACTGCTCACCTCGGTAAAGATGTGGATGGTTATACCAATATCAGCTGGGGACAGACCACTCCTGTGAAAGTGAATGAAGGAGAGGTGCTCTTTACCCTGGATAATGATTCAGAGGACTTCGAATTGGCTGACCTAATGGTCCGTGCCGAAGAGTCTCTGTACCCTGAAGCATATACCCGGGAGTTGGACAATGAGATGATCGAACTGATCCCTTATGTGGAATATC
Source organism: Bacteroidia bacterium (assembly GCA_030426765.1). Classification (GTDB taxonomy): domain Bacteria; phylum Bacteroidota; class Bacteroidia; order Chitinophagales; family Saprospiraceae; genus Opimibacter. Next base: position 18,961 of record JAUHXV010000059.1, read on the forward strand.
GCGCACAAGCTGCCTTTGAAACCAGACTGTCTCCAAACCCATTCACAGATTATACAACGCTGGAAGTGCTGATCCCTACCGGAGAGGAATTCTATGTGTCAGTGTTTAACATGAATGGTCAGGAGGTATTTAATCGGAAATATGCTTCCGAAACGCCAAGAGCTGAAATCATCATTGGAAATCAGGTCGCCGCAGTGCCAGGCGTCTACTACTATAAGGTGACTTCCGCCCTGGGTGAATTGTCAGGTAAGTTCATCCGCCAATAGGTATCAGTATCCGATGCCCGAGGTATTCCCCGGGTGATCGCGAGGCTTATGCCGCCAGAACAGAATATAAAATCAACGCAAAAGGCTCCGGATATTCCGGGGCCTTTTTGCTTTAAGTGGCTGTATAACAGGTACTTGATCCACTTATTTTGAGTGCCTTTCTGTTCCTGATCCGGTGGCAGGGTCCCCGAACATTTGATAATATCCGGAAATTCAGCATTTTTGTCTCGCGAATTCAATTTCACCCCTGAGATTACCAGCTCCCTCTTTGCCGGCATATAGAACTATGGTGTAGTTTTTGTAATTAAACCTTTCCTTAGTTAATGATTCGTGGCATATATAATATTGCTATTAGTATTACTATATTTGTCCCTGATTTGCTTGTGATTAAGTTTTTTGAACAGATTAAATCTATTACGAATGGGTAAATCCATATTAGGTATCATCATTGCCCTGTTTG
>JAUHXV010000133.1 GCA_030426765.1 Bacteroidia bacterium
TTAGTAAGACAACAATCCAAACAACAATCGCCCATACTCGTACACCAACTCATCTATTCACCACTTAAAAATCGTTTACACATGATGACCAGACAACCTTCAACTGGCATGACTCGCCTAAAATACTTAAGCATTGTTCCCGCACTCCTGATGGCGCTGGTACTTTTTTCGTTTACCTCTTCAGATGCGCCGGAGCTTTTCGAAGCGAAGAGCAGCACTGCACATACGATGATCTCGGCTGATCTTGATTCACCTCTTTTTCCGGGGTGTGAAAAGGTCGCGAGTGCAGAGCAAAAAATGTGTACGGCCACAAAGCTGAATGCTTACATGATCGAATACCTCGTATATCCAAAGAGCCTGGCCAAAGAAGGTCTGGAGGGAAAGGTAGTCGCTAAGTTTATCGTTTCAAGCGAAGGGAAAGTAAAAGATGCCACAATCGTTAATTCGCTTCATCCTGATGCAGATCTGGCTGTGCTGAATCTCGTGATCAGTATGAATGAGAAACTGGGCAAATGGACACCCGCAACGAAAGAAGGAAAAAATGTTGATGCCGTCATGCATCTTCCGGTGATGTTTAAGCTGGATGAAGAATAGCAGAAAATTACCGAAACCCGCTATTCGTTCCTACGTTCTTTATCCTCCTTGCGTCCGAAAATATCGTGAAGTAATTTGCCAATGCCTTTGCGTTCGTTCCCCTTCACGCGATAACGCTGTGAAGTTCGCGAAAGACTGTCTGCAGGTATTGAGTCCATTTCAATCAATTCCAGTTCGCTGGAATCCAAGGTAAACGCACAGTCGTTCACCCAATAATACTCTGATGGCCAGGCGGGTTCAAATAAATGTTTGTACGCTGGATCAGCCTGCATTTTTTTAACAAACTCGCCCCAGATGGGAAGGGCTGTTTTCGCACCTTGCCCGCGGCTGAGTGTGCGAAACCGCATCCTGCGATCAAAGCAGCCGACCCAAACGCCGGCAACAAACTTTGGGGTCATGCCGACAAACAAACCATCGGCATGAAATTGGGTCGTACCTGTTTTTCCGGCAATGGCACCCCGGATACCAAACTCCCGGTACCGCAGAGACACCGCTGTACCACTGTCCACGACATTGGCCATCATCTGGTTCATCATCCCGCAGGTCTCGGGTGTGTACACGCGCGTCGCTCCCGCAGGGGTAAACTCTTCCAGCACATTACCATCCTGATCTTCGATGCGGGTGATAAAATGGTAAGGCTGATGCACGCCTTTATTCAAAAAAGTGGAGTAGGCACTAACCAGTTCGATGAGTTGTATTTCAGCCGTCCCGAGTGAAAGGGAAGGAACTGGCTTCATCTCGCCGGTGATGCCGAGCTGCCTGGCTTTCTCAATCACATTTTCAATGCCCACATCAAAAATCAATTGTGCAGCAACTGTGTTGACACTTTTTGCAAGTGCACCGGGCAGCGAATAGATCTCTCCATATTTTCCATCCGCATTTCTGGGTGTCCATCCTTCGTACTGGTCGTAGGTGATCAGTTCATTGGCGTAATAGGTGCAGATGCCCATGCCCTGATCGAGTGCCGTAGCATACAGGATCGGTTTGAATGCCGAACCCGGATGTCGTGGTGTCAGCACATAGTCTATGTCAAATTCACTCGCGTCATTTCCGCCGATCCAGGCAAGGATGCCTCCGGTGCGCGGATCGATGGCTACCATGGCGGCTTGCAACGTTTTGAGTGCATGTCTGATACTATCCATTGGCGAAGCGATGGTATCGACGGCACCGTCCCAGGTCCAGAATTTCATGGCGATTTTTCGGTTCAGGCTATCCATGATCAGTGAATCCGGCATACCACCATCAGCCAGTGTGCGATACCGCTGTGAGCGCAGCACGGCATCATCTACTGCGCCCTGATACCGATCCCAATCATCAGTGAATTGTTCGTCAAAGATCTGCTGCAACGCAGTCATTCTTGTCTTGAGTGCTTCTTCGCCATACGCCTGCAGTCCGAAATCTATGGTGGTGTAGATTTGTAAACCATCCGTGTAGAGGTTGTACGGTTTGCCATTGGGCTTTGTATGCGTATCACACCATTCGAGCAACATCGGGCGTATATGGTTTCTGAAATACAGGGCGATACCTTCGGAATCGGTATTTCGCTGATACGATAGATTGAGAGGCAGTTGTTTTAAGGAATCATAGGTGATCGAATCGATGACACTGTTTTCTTTCATCTGAAACAAGACCACATTGCGTCGGCTGATGGCTCGTTCGGGATGGTTGTTAGGATTGTAGTATCCGGTTGCTTTGAGCAGACCCACGAGCATGGCGCATTCTTCGATATTGAGTTGATCGGCAGTTTTGGAGTAATACCGATCTGCGGCAGCATCCAGTCCAAAGATGTTTTCACCAAAGGGTACGGTGCTGATGTAAAAGGTAAGGAGTTCTTCTTTTGAAAATACATTTTCCAGTCGGGTAGCGATGATAAACTCCCGGTATTTGTTGATGAGCATCGAGGCAAAGAGATACTCCTTCCGGGGAAAGAGGTTCTTGGCCAATTGCTGCGACAGCGTGCTGCCACCGCCCGCACTTTTTTGTCCCAGGATCAGGCGCTTGACGAGCACGCGCATCCAGCTTCTGAAATCGATGCCTGAATGACTCCAGAAACGCGCATCTTCGGTAGCGATCAGGGCCGTCATGAATACCGGAGGAAGGTCTTCGAACGCGAGGGAGTTTCTGTTTTTCGTATAGAACTTCCCCTCAGCTGGCCATCATGGGAGTACACTTTGGAGGCTTCCGGTTGGTTGATTTCCCGTAGTTCATTGCTGTCCGGGATCGGGCCAAAAGCACCCAGCCAGGTGATCAAGAAGATAAACAGCAGAATAAAAATGACGCCTCCAAAGGCATAGCACCCGCGCAGAAACCATTTTTTTCGCTGTTTGGGGTCTTTCACTGCAGTCACAAAAGCAGCGGGTAGATTCCGAAAAAATGAAACTACCTTTCGGGGAGCCTGACGCATGTATTGGCGCAATTGTTCAGGGTTAAGTTTGGGTACTTTCATAGAGTGGCAGAATCAATGCAGGTTGCGTATAAAGTTAATTGTAAAAATTGATCCTAAGTGTCCAAAATAAATTTTGTTCACTGGTAAACTCACAATCTAGACACGATTCTTGTTACTTATTTTCTTGCCCTGTAGATGATAATTCTACAGGGACCTGTCCTGAAACCGACAGTGTTTCAGGATCGCCATCCTGCAATATTTTAATTACAGGAAACAAAAAGGTATGCGCCTTTGGCGGACTAGTTACCTAAAACCTCCTATCCTTAGTGTAACAACGCTATGATCTTTTAAACGTGAAATAGATACAGATCTGTTACTTTTTTCATTGCCAAAAAAGTAACCAAAAAGTCTAGTGATTCAAAAAACTCGCCTTTACATTCGATCATTAGTTTAATTTCCGGTTTGCTGTCTTGCTTATTCGTTTTCCATCTCACCCCTTTTTGACCAGAGGATCAAAAAGGGGCCGTCCTGAGCGCTCAAACAGTTTTGAATCACGGAGATTTGAACAATCATTCATAAGAATTTGGTGT
>JAUHXV010000134.1 GCA_030426765.1 Bacteroidia bacterium
ATCGATTTTTGTTGGATTTTGAAAAAATAATTTCAGAAGGGCTGAAGCTCTGCAGCAACTTTTCGATTTCTCGTTGTTCGCCTTCACTCACTAAAAACTCGCCTGTCGAGATATCCAGGAATGCGATCCCGAGACGATCAGGGGCTGTGAGGTGAAGCGAGGCGAGATAGTTATTCTGGCTCCGATCCAGGAGGGAATCACTGGTGGCAATCCCGGGGGTTACCATATCGGTCACCCCGCGATCCACTATTTTCTTTTCCTTGGAAGGTTTTTCCAGTTGCTCACAAATCGCCACGCGGTATCCGGCCTGCACGAGCTTGGGCAAATACAGGTCCATGGAGTGGTAGGGAAAACCGGCTAATTCGATTTTACTCCCGCCGTTGTTGCGATGCGTCAGAATTATACCCAGTGCGTCAGCGGTTTTAATGGCGTCCTCTCCAAAGGTTTCATAAAAATCACCGACCCTGAAAAGCAGGAGTGCTTCCGGGTGCTGACTTTTGATCTTATAGTACTGCTTCATCAGGGGTGTTTCCTTCCCTGCTTTCACAGATATTTTTTCAGGTTTTGATTTCAAAATATATTCGAATCGATGTACCCCCAAAGATAAGATATTGAAAATTGATATACTTTATTTTAAAATATATCCTATTGGTTGCAGAAACCGTATATTAAACCTGATATTTGAAACGTTAAAAGAATCGATTAGATCACTCAACCCGTCTGAAATTCCGATTCCTCAGACGTATTACATAATTAAAAACTGAAAACCATCATGGGATTATTTTCATTTTCCAAGAAATCCGGAGAAAAACTGGTAAAAAGTGCAGATGCGGAAAAAGCGGCTGCCGTTTCCTCCGCTGAATTGACACGTATAAAAACGGATGCCATGCTTCAGGCTGTCAACAACTTAAACCTCCCGGTGAAAGATCTCTCGCTGCTGCTCAACGATGATGTCGTTACGGCATTTGGAGAAGCAGAATCGCAATTTGCTAAGGAACTTGTATTGCTGACGCTCGGGAATACTGAAGGTATCGCTTCAGTAGATGATCGAATCACTGTCGTGAAACCCGAACCGGAAGCTACATTTTACGAAGTAAAAGCAGGAGACTCTCTCTCCAAGATCGCCAAACACGTGTATGGGGATGCAATGAAATACAATATCATTTTTGAAGCCAATCAGCCTATGCTTAAGGATCCTAATCTGATCTATCCGGGTCAGGTGCTCAGAATCCCTACGTTGTAGAAAGATTGTTTTCAACTGGTGAAGTAGGTGGAAGTGCAGACCATCCAGTCTCCTTCCACCTTTTTTATGTCTTTACTCTTCCTCAAGCAGTGCATCCAGATCAGTCTCAATGTCCCGTAGCTTACCCCGGCATTGTTTGATCAAGGCAAGCGCCTTTTTAACCTCGCCGCGCATTTCTTCAAGGCCTAACTGCCCGTCCTGGATTTTTTCAACCAGCGATTCCAGTTGCTGCATGGCTTTATCGTAATCGGTTTGCTTCTTTTTCATTGTACAGTACTTTTTATCACCCCGTCAGCAAATGTGGTTTGAATATCCATTCCTTTTTGAGCTGACTTCGCCTGTGTAATGGTTTTTCCTTCATGACTAGTGATCGTATAGCCACGAGCAAGGACGCGATCAGGGTCAATAGCGGTGATCATCTTTTCGATATAGGTGATACGCTCAGCTTGTTTCTGAAATTGGGTTTTGATGGATTGACGAATCCGAAGTGTTGCATGATCAAATGAGTTGCGGTCATGAATGATCCGGGCACGAATCCCTTGTTGTAATGCATGCGCTAACCGGGTGATCTTACGGTCTTCAACACTGATACGGTCATACACTTCTTCTCTCAAGCGAGCCGCCATCTCTTCAAGTGAACTTTCAAATTCCGCATTGCGTTCGATGACATAATCTGCAACTGCGGTTGGCGTTTTCAGGGAAGTAAAAGCTACCAGATCAAGCAGGGACTGATCGATTTCATGACCGATGCCTACCAGGACTGGAAGAGGGTAGTGTGCTACGCGCTCGCAAAGGGCCAGATTATCAAAAGCCGCCAGATCCGTTCTGGCTCCTCCTCCTCTCATGATCGATACTGCATCGAATTGATCAGGATGCTTTTCAATCTCGTCGAGACACGCCAGGACTTCGGTCTCTACCGCCTGGCCCTGCATGGCTGCTTCAAATAACGTGATCCGTACATCGTATCCATAGTAGTTGTCTTCAATGTGCTTGACAAAATCTTTGTACCCGGCAGCACGACCTGAGCTAATCACAGCGAGATGTTGAATGACAGGAGGTAAGGTAGTCTGCGCATTTTTGTGCAGGAGTCCTTTTTCTTTGATCTCTTTCAGAATGGCAAGACGCTGTAGTTCCAACTGTCCGATCGTAAAACTGCTGTCGATGTCTTCGATGATCAGTTTTAATCCATACCGTTCATGAAAGTCAATATTGACTTTGAGTTTTACAGCCATGCCTTGCTTGAGGATATCCTCAATCGGGACTGGGGATTTTTTTCGAAGAAAGAAATAGACATTTGCCCACAAAGCTGCCTGACATTGGGCAACAACCTGATCATCTTCCTTTTGGATCAGATCGAGATACCAGTGTCCTCTCGATGGGGAAGCCTGACCTATCTCGCATTCCACCCAAAGCGGCTCATCAAAATTGAGTGAGATGACTCGCCGAATGTACTGGTTGACTTCCAGTAATGAGTATGCGGAGGGGTTGGCCATTAATTTTACGGTATGGCTATGAAAGCACTTCGGCTACCAATTCAGCGGCTTCCTGTAACAGAATCGCGGATTTAACTTTCAGCCCGCTTTCATCGATGATTTTCTTTGCCAGGTCCGCATTGGTACCCTGCAATCGAACAATGATCGGCACATTGATATCGCCGATGTTGTTGTAGGCATCCACCACACCCTGTGCCACACGGTCACAGCGTACGATTCCGCCGAAAATATTAATCAGGATCGCCTTGACTTCCGGATCTTTCAGGATGATGCGAAATGCATTCTCGACGCGGCTGGCATCCGCTGTACCCCCGACATCGAGGAAGTTGGCCGGTGATCCACCTGACAGTTTGATGATATCCATAGTGGCCATTGCAAGACCAGCGCCATTGACCATACATCCGACGTTTCCATCGAGGTTGACGTAGTTGAGTCCAAACGCCTTGGCCTCCAACTCGGTAGGATCTTCTTCGCTTGGGTCGTGCCACGCCTCAATGTCTTTGTGGCGGAATAAAGCATTATTGTCAATAGTGGTTTTACAATCGACAGCTACAATCTCCCCATGGCCATTGACCAGTACAGGGTTGATTTCGAGGAGACTGCAGTCGCTCTCTACAAACGCTTTGTATAGGTTGGCGACAAATTTGGTCATGTTTTTATACGCAGCGCCTGACAAGCCAAGATTGAAAGCAATTTTTCTGGTTTCAAAACCCTGCATGCCCAATACGGGGTCGATATATTCTTTGTGTACGAGATGAGGTGTTTTTTCAGCTACTTCTTCGATATCCATCCCTCCTTCGG
>JAUHXV010000007.1 GCA_030426765.1 Bacteroidia bacterium
AAAGAAAATGTAATCGTGGAGGATGGTTGTTCAGAAGCAAACTTTTTCATTGCGGAACGAGGTTCATATGTCCTCGAAGATACAACGAGCTGGCCGGGCACTCCACTTCCGGATTCCATTATGGCCATGTGCGGTGTGAGCTTGTCGATCGAAGCAGATCTTGTCGCCTTTGATGCTTGTGGAAATGTAACCGTTGACTCCATTTCCTTTACGGTCATGGATACCATCAGTCCGGTTTTTACAAATTGTCCGGATATGATCATGCTGGATCCTGATATGGATGAGTGTCAGGCTTCAGCTACATTGACGGTACCTGATTATTTGGAAATTTGTTTTCCGGAAGAAGTGCTGATCCAACTTATCATCAATGGCGGTGACTCCATCACTGTCAGTCCCGCACCTTCTATCGACACCTCTTTTTCAGTCGGGATACATACTATCGAATGGATCGCTACTGACTGCAATGGAAATGCAGGTGTTTGTTCAACCACCATTCAGGTAGCGGATGAAAATGCGTTGAGTATTGCCTGCCCTTCAGATACGCTCATCGCAACCACTACAGAAACATGTGTTGCTATACTACCTCTGTCTCCACCTGAAACGACCACCGGATCCTGCAGTGCGGGCAATATCAGCTGGTCCGGTTTTGTCGAAGGCATGGCAGAGCCCACTTCATTTGATTTTGATTCCATGAATCACATCATATCCGTGGAATTCAACGTCGGGATACATAATGTGTTCCTGGTTGCCCGGGACAGCATAGGAAATACGGACACATGCTCGTACCTCGTTACAGTCAACGATACTATATCGCCGATTCTATCTTGTCAGAGCGACACCTTATATATACACCCATCCGGATTAGACACCGTCGAAGTAAACACAACGAGTATTCTGAGTGCTGCTTCCGATGCCTGTGGTATGGATACCATCACCTTCGACCCACCATTCGTCACCTGTGCAGAAAATGGCCAGGACGTTTTGGTCACCATCACTGCAACCGACGCAAATGGAAACACAAGTGTCTGTCAGGCAAATGTGTTTGTCAGCACGCAAGTACTCATGCCGATGGCGATCAGTCAACTTTGCGACGACACCTTGCGTCTCTTTGCCAATCTACCGGATGGACCGGATTCGATCTATACATTTTCCTGGACCGGACCGGATATGTTCACTTCTATGGAACAAAATCCATTCATCCCGGATGCTGACTCGTCTGCCTCCGGGACGTACACACTCGTCATTGAAAGTGAAAACGGATGCAGTGCTACAGGTTCTGTGGAAGTATCAGTCGAATCATTGGGTGCACCGGTTGTCTCCATCATGCCGGACACTTTGTGTGCGGGAGATGAAATTGCATTTTCTACGCAACCATTCTCGGGTGATGTCAACTACCAGTGGTTTATTGAGCTGCCTTCAGGAGATACCGTAGAAGTCAGTACAGATGAACCTGAATATCTATTCTCACCGACGACTTCAGGAACACACTTCGTATATGGTATTCTGTCTCAGGATACCTGCATTTCAGATGCCGGCGATCCGGTACCTTTTGTTGTTGTGGATATTCCGGAGGCTATCATCAGCAGTGATCTGGAGGTCTTATGTGTTGACGACACTTTGTTTCTCTCCCCGCAGGAAGTCTTTGATAGCCTGATGTATGCCTGGACCGGGCCGGCAGGATACACGTCTGACGAACCTACACCGGCAGGAATTCCGGCTGCTGATATTGACTCCTTTGCTGTTTATACACTCACCGTATCAAACGCATATTGTTCTTCAGCACCGGATAGTCTGGACGTGTTGATCCAACAAATTCCTGCTCAACCGGTGATTGCCGGTGATACCTTCGCCTGTGAAGGTGGCCAGATTCTGTTGACCACTTTGTCCGACTACGGGGATTATGAATGGATCGATCCATCCGGAAATACGTATTCCATCAATACGGATACGCTCGTTGTCGATCCGGTGGGAATGGATCAGTCAGGAGAGTGGATTGTCATCGCGTTTGAAAACGGATGTGCTTCCGATACTTCGGAGTTGTTTTCTGTGACGATTGATACGGCTATTCAAATCGCAATAGAACCGATTCCAGTAGTGTGTGAAGGAGACTCCATCACACTTTCATTTGCACCATTGATCGCCGGTAACTACCTCTGGAGCGGGCCGGAGGGATTTAGTTCAACAGAATCTTCTCCTGTGACCATGGCTGTCTCCGGGCAGTATACCGTTTCGCTTATGAGTGATACCGGTTGTGATGCAATGGATTCTGTTGACGTAATGGTTGACGCTCTCCCGGTAATCACTTCGCTGCAGACAGATTCAGATGATTGTGTGACCGGTATTGATCCAATCACCATCTGGGCAGAAACGCAACCCGGTTTTTCTGATCAATACCAATTTGATTGGGATGGTCCGGGAGCCTTTATAGCACAGGATTCATTGATTCAAATTGACAGTGCCAACGTGTCTGACAATGGTGTTTACACACTGGTGATCACAAATGGTGTTTGCATTTCAGATACCGCCATGATCGCTATTGATGTTGCGCTGATTCCCGACACACCTGTTATCGCTGCGGACAATTTTTATTGCTTTGGTGACAGCATCTTTCTTCAGATCGACAACCCTGAATCCGGGGCCGTGTACGCGTGGACTTCTTCTGATACCATCGCAGACATCCCGACACCCGGTACTCTGGTGATACCGAATGCAACGCCTGCGTGGAACGGCGTGTATACTGTCAGCGTCACGCAAAACGGATGTACATCGGAAACCACTTCTATCGCTGTGCAGGTAAGTGCTGCTTTATTTCCTCCAAGCATTCTGACGCCTCCGGAAGTGTGTGAAGGCGATAGCCTTATCCTTATTTCGAATGCACCGGCAGGATCACAAAGCCAATGGTTATCATCCAATGGATTTGATAGTGATGAAGATCAGCCGGTCATTTTCCCGGTTGCTGTAAGTGATGCCGGCACCTATCAGTTGATCTACCTCCTGAATGGATGTCCATCTCCGCCATCCAATCCGTATGACATTGCCGTAAAACCCGCTCCTGCTCCACCAGCTATTACCTCCGATAAAACTTCTGACTGTATAGACAATCCGGGACCTGTAGAACTGTGTATCGAAAGTGGTTCCTTTGTTTCCGGCGGACTATATACCTGGCTCATCAATGGCGACATTGTCAATGGCAGTCCGGTACCGGACAGTTGCTTTATCATCAGTGGCGGACAACTTCAGGGCGGCAGCAATGTGATCAGTGCGATTGTTTCTGTGGAGGGCTGTGCATCCGATCCCGGCAATACACTCCAGATCACTGGTGACGAAATACCATCTCTTATGGCCGATGCAGGCCCGGATATTACAATCTGCCCCGGAGATCCGGTGATTTTAACTGGATCTGATCCGTCTCCCGGAACAGGTCACTGGAGTAGCAGTGATGATATGGTCATATTTTCTGATCCTGCCGATCCGATGGCGGACATCATAGGTCTGCCGTCAGGATTGTATTCCGTGGCATGGACGCTGAGCTATGCTTCCTGCCTTGACTACAGCCAGGATTCGTCCTTTATCACAGTATTGATTGCTTCAGAAGCTGCACCGGATACGTTTGAAGTTCCTTTTGGTATGACCACGGAATTCAATGTCATTGCAAACGACATCATCAGCTCCGGAGGCTATACGATTGAAATCATTTCCGGTACGCAAAAAGGAAATGTACTGTACATAGGAGACGGTTCTTTCAGATATTCACCCAATGTTGGATTCGTTGGAACGGATATGATGTCATATCGCATCTGTTCAGAAGTTTGTCCCGATGAATGTAGCGAAGCGATCGTCATACTCAAAGTAGGCGATGAAGATGACTGCTTTGTACCAACACTCTTTACACCCAACAATGATGGTGTCAATGATGTACTGATCATCCCATGTCTGGAGACTGATCGCTACCCGGAAAATAGTATTACCGTCTTCAATCAATGGGGGAATGTAGTATATTCTGCATCACCGTATGACAACAATTGGGATGGTACGCATGACGGCTCTGACCTTCCGGTGAGCACCTATTTCTATATCATGGACTTTGGAGATGGAAGCACGCCTAAAAAGACCTTTTTAATCCTTGAACGCTAAAAGCAGAATCATGATAAAAACATTTTCACATACATTCGTCGCGTTGATAACGGGTTTAGGAAAACGAAAACGCAGCATCTTATGTAGCATGATATTGCTATGTGTTTTTGTTCTTCCCTTATCCGGTCAGCAGCAGCAGTTGAATACGATGTTTATGTACAATAAACTGCTGATCAACCCCGCGTATGCTGGCTATCACGATCATGTCTGTCTGTCCGCCATTGTCAGAGAACAATGGCTGGGGTTTGAAGGTGCACCCAAAGCCCAGGCACTCAGCCTTAATGCCCCACTCTCCTCGCAGAAGATCGGTTTAGGATTGAATTTCCAGCGTCAATCCATAGGTGTGTCAAGTTCGACCACTGTGGATGGTATTTATTCATATCGGGTTCCGGCGGGAAATGGTACGCTGAGTCTTGGGGTGCAGGCTTCCGGGCGCTTTCTTTCAGTAGACTATAGCGATCCGGCTGTGCGTGCTGTCCAGGATGTGGGCATTGATCCCGGCGTAGATGCTCTCGCGGATGAAAAATTTATTGCAAATGTAGGCGCCGGTATTTACTACTACACGCCTTCGTTTTACATCGGGGCTTCCGCACCTCGACTGATGAGTTCAGATATAGATTTCGAAGTCAACAATCTGTTTACGGCTAAGGAACAGCCACACTACTATTTTATGACGGGCGTCGCGCTGGAACTTGATCACAGGATGAGTTTTGTCCCCCAGGTACTCGTACGCTATACAGAAGCGGCTCCGGTCAGCGTAGATCTGAATCTCGGTTTGCGATGGCAGCAGGATTTTAGTGTCGGCCTATCCCTTCGAAAAGGAGGAAACGGCGATGCATTTCTGGAATCGGTGGACATCATTGCTTCCGCAAAAATTTTGCGCGGATTGCGCCTGGCTGCTGCCTACGATCTGACGCTAAGCAAACTCCAGCGGTACAGCGACGGAAGCATCGAAGTAATGCTCATGTACTGTTTTGGTGAACCCGCAAAACCCGCCACTTTTATTAATCCAAGATATTTCTGACCCACGATATGAAATACCTCGTTACTTTATTCCTCTGCATCATCATCCGGCTCGTGCCGGGTCAGGACACTACTTATGTATGCCATGCGGATGCCGTTGAAATATTTCCGCTTGACAATATCAACACCAAATCCATTGAATTTTCACCGGTGTTTTATCAGCGCGGCATTGTCTACGTCGTAGCTCGGGAAAAGAATACTGTCCTGGATCCCAAAACCGGTATCGCATATTTTGATTTAATGTACACTGATCTCGGGTATGGGGGCACTACTGCAAAGAGTGTCAACTTCTCACCCAATATCCGCACACAGTTTCACGAAGGGCCATGTTCATTTAGCAGCGACGGCAGCGAATTGTTTTTTACCCGCTCGAACCTGAAAGGAGGAGTGGGCGTCAATAATGAAAATAACGAAGTGCAGTTAAAAATATACTCGGCGATCAAAGGGAGTGACGATTGGGAGCAGATTACCGAACTTCCTTTTTGCAGTGATGAATACGCGGTCGCCCATCCGGCGATCAGTGAAGAAGGCGATTACATGATATTTGCTTCCAATATGCCGTATGGGTACGGAGGTATGGATCTGTATGTCGTCAATCGCAAATCCGGCACCTGGTCCGAACCTAAAAACCTGGGCCCGGGCATTAATACCAGGGGGAATGAAATTTTTCCCTGGCTGCATCCTGACGGGTATCTGATTTTTTCTTCAGACGGTCATGCCGGAAAAGGAGGGCTTGATTTGTTTGTTTCCCTTTTTGAAAATGGGAAAGCAAATGGAATCCAGCATCTCGATGCACCTTTTAACACTAAAAAAGATGATCTCGGATTGATCGTGGCCCCGGATGGTATGTCGGGGTATTTTGCCAGCGACCGCAAACCCACAAAAGGTAAAGATGACCTCTACCGTTTTACTTCGCTGAAGTCTGTTTTCTGCGCGCCACCGAAAGATCCACGCATCCAACGTGATATCGTCGTGATCGACGAACGCGGCGAACCCATTTCGGAGGCCAGCGTGTGGCTCATTCCGATGGATCAGGATGGTCCTTCACAATATCGTGATCAATTTGAAACCACCCTCGTCCCCGATTCAAAAAAAGAAGGGGCCTTTTATCTGCAGTGGGGCGTCACCGATACCTTAACGACGGCATCAGCTGATGCCATTTCAAATTCTTTAGGCGCAGTCAGTGTCATGGCGGATAAAAAAATTGATTACCTGTTGGTGAGTCAGCACAATCGATATACACCGTACGTGAAGGTCGCCAATGGAAAAAATATGCCTGCCTATATCACCTTATGGGATAAAGACGAAATGGAGATGGAAGTAGTCGATGCACCCGAATCACCTGCACCGCCGCCACCGCCTCCAATTCCATCAGGCACAGTTATCGTGCTGGACAATATTTATTATGATTTTAATAAATCGGCGATCCGCCAGGGTGAAACCGGAGATCTGGCAGCATTGGCGAAGACATTAAAAATGTATCCCGAGCTGACGATCGAACTCACCTCACATACAGACGCAAGAGGCAGTGCAGACTACAACATGGAATTGTCCCAAAAGCGATCAGAATCCTCCAAATCATTTCTGGTATCTCTTGGGGTGGATGGCAGTCGGATCACCATCAAAGCGGCCGGCGAGTCTTCACCGAGAAATCACTGTGTCGATGGTGTGCCATGTAGTGAAGAAGAACATCAGTACAACCGACGTACTGAGGTAAAAATCCTGAACCCATCCGAAGAAATGCAAATCAGGTATAAATCTGAAAATTGAGTTCCTGCACCATACATGTAGGGATGTCCGAGGATCTTCGCTGGCTTTTAACTCAGATTCCGGAATTTGAACAATCGGTTGCTATTGATGAGATAGTGCGGCGAACGAATGGTGTCCCTCATTTGTTTTTAACCGCCTTTGTTGACGGGCAACCAGCAGGATTCAAGCTGGGTTATGAGCGTGAGGGTGATTTTTATTCCTGGTTGGGCGGTGTACTTCCTGCATATCGTCGAAGAGGTGTGGCAGCATCATTGGCCGACTATCAGGAATCATGGGCGAAAAAAGCGGGATATCGTCGCATCTGGATGAAGACACGCAACAGCTTTCCGAATATGCTGATCATGGCAGTCAAACGTGGATTTCAGGTGGTCGGCTTTGATACCAGAGACAGGATATCCGATCATCGCATTGTCTTAGCAAAAAGTATTTAGCTTTGCCTTCTGTCCCGAATTCGGGGGTGTTGAAAAACAAGACAATTGAAATCAGAAAATATGTATAAGTATCTGTTGGTTTTTATGTTAGTCAGCCTGATGGGCTATGACATGGCTGGACAAAGCGAGAAGCTAGGCTTTGGTTTTAGAGCAGGTGCCAGCTATGCGAAGATCACCGGTCCGTCTGAAGTGGGCCCTGATGGCACAGACCTGGAGAGTATGACCAATAAAAGCGGGTTTCATATCGGCGCAACATTCAGCTACAAAATGACCGATTTGTTTGGCTTCAGAGGTGAACTGGTGTATTCCCAGCGGGGTTCGATTCTTGATTATAATGGCCCATCCTACTATGTAGTCGGCAGGTATAACGTACTGGAGACAACTGTCACGGGTAATCGGGATCAATCCGTAAAGGTTAATAACACCTACTTTGATTTTCCAGTGATGGTGTATTACAAGCTCGGCATCGTCGAACTCTCAGGTGGGTTTAACAGTTCGATTCTCTTATCCTCCACCGGAGGAGGCTCGACGGAGATTGATGGAGTGTCCTCGATCGGAACACCCACCGATCCCACACCTTTTTCCGTAAGGCTGCAGCACAATTATAAAAGTGATCGTGCTATGCAAGCCTCTGCAGAATCATTTGGTGTGAAGGTGGATGGATTTGACTATACCGTTCCATCGACAACAGGTGCATACTACGAGTTCAACACAAAGGATAAAAACCTGTACAAGACATTTGATTTTGGCCTTGTTGCCTGTGCAGCCGTATATATCAATTCAGGACTCTATGTAAGTGCCCGATACATTCATGGCCTCACGGATGTGGATCGGAACGAGTATGATGTTTCTCTGCAAACATTAAACTCAGATGGCTCTTTTGTTCAACGCGCCGATGACAACAAAAGTCAGGCATGGCAGTTTAGCGTAGGTTTCTCCTTTTAAGAGAACACTTCATCATAGTTTTTTCAGGATAAACCGGGATCGGCTGTTATGATTGTCCGCAGGGCCACTGCCATTCTTTTTTCAAATAGGCTATATTTGTTTTGTTCCATTACGCAAAGGATGGAGCAGTAGATTTTTAGTGAAGCAGGATGGTTATAAAGTATCTAACGTTACACATTTTTAGATCTGAACTGACTTAAAACCCAAAAAACAATGGCCAGGAAAAAAGCAAAATCAGCCCCTAAGCGACAGCCCCTGATCATGGGATTGATCTTAGTGGTCATCTCCTTTGTGCTGTACTTCCAGACCACCGGCCATGAGTTTGTCAATTACGATGATGATACCCTGATCACCAAAAATCGCGTCGTTGTGGATCCGGCTGCACCGTTGAGTGCATGCTTTGAATGGAACGTATTTTCGCCCCACTTCAAACCCCTGGTGCTCATGTCGTGGAGAGCCGAATACCAGTTTTTCGGAGAAAATCCCGCCGTATTTCATTTTAACAATATCGTGCTCCATGCTCTCAATGTATTGCTGGTCTTTATGATCTCTATAAGTCTGTTGCCCAGATTTATTAAAAAAAAGAAACGCATACCGGTAGCTGCCTTTTTTGTCGCTTTGTTATTTGCCTTGCACCCGATGCATGTAGAGTCCGTCGCCTGGGCTGTGGAGCGAAAAGACGTCCTGTACAGTTTCTTTTTTCTTCTTTCCTGGTGGACATATCTACAGTATCTCGAAAGCAAGAAGTATCTGTTTCTCGCCCTGTGCGCATTCTTTTTCTTACTGGTACTTCTCTCCAAATCGATGGGTATCACACTGCCGGCAGTACTCTTTCTGACAGACTACTTGTATCAACGAAAAAACATACCCGCTCTGATCAAAGAGAAAATCCCGGTTCTGGCCTTGCTGGTCTTTGGTGTAATCATTTACGGACTGGGTGCTTACTTTACCAGCTTCTTTTCCGGCGGAGTGGCCGGCGCTAATACTAACGTAAGCGAGTCTTTGCAGGCAGCTTCGCAAGCGAATCCCATTTTTGAAATTTTCATCATGGGTTTTTTAAAACTCTTCCTGCTGTTCGCACATGTGCTCGTTCCGGCGCATATCTCGGTCATCTACGAAGGAGCAGAAATCCAGGAATGGTTTGGCGGATTTGTCTACGTTATACCTCTCCTTTTGGCTGGACTTATCTTCCTGGCCTGGCGCTGGAGAGAAAAAAACAGCGTATATCTTTTTGGCTTGCTGTTCTTTTTCATCACCGTATCCCCTGCCATAGCTATCGGTAAGTACGGTGGTGTCGGCGTTTTTGTTGGCGATCGATATACGTATACACCTATGCTTGGCCTTCTTTTAGCAATTGTCGTTTTATTGTTTTCACTTCCCATTAAATCTCCGCGACTTCAATACATCGCTCCGGGAATACTGGCTGCGGTGTATTTCATTCTTTCCTTTCAGGCGGTTGGTGTCTGGAAAAATGCGGAGACCTTGTGGACAAATGCTATTGAAAAAACCAAATGCGCTGCACCTGCGTTCAATGGTCGTGGTGTGTATTACCTGGAAGTCACAAATGAAAAGGACAAAGCACTCGAAGATTTCAACCGCAGTCTCGCCTGCGACAGTACGCATGCCAGAGCGTCGTACAATCGCGGACTCATCTTACAAGGCAAAAAAAGATTTGCTGAAGCCATCAGCGATTACAACAGGGCGATTCGCATCGATCCCCGGTATGTAGAAGCCTATGTCAATCGCGGCAATATCCTGCGCGACGAAGGGGACTATCAATACGCCCTTGAGGATTACAATATCGCGCTGCAGTTAAATCCTACGTTTCCCAAAGCGTACTTCAACCGGGGCGGATTGTACCTCAACCAAAAAAACTTTGAAGCTGCAATCCAGGATTATACTTCGGCGATTGCCTATGATGCGACTTACGCCAAGGCCTATTACAATCGCGGACTTAGTTACTATAATCTGAACAACAAGGAGGAAGCCTGCAGCAATTTTTCCTATGCTGCGCAATATGGTTTTTCCGGCTCTGCAGATGTGATTAAAGAGTATTGTAAATAGGAATCCGACTGCGTTCAACTTTCGGTCTAGAGAATAAGATACGCGGCCGAAATACTCACCACCCCGACCACAAGTCCCAGATAGACCTCTTTCGGCTTATGCGCTTTTAAAATCAGCCGGGATGTACAGACCATCCCTGTGCAAAGAATCGTCACGTAAAGAATCACATCCACCGGAACAGAAAGCTGATAGCCACCAAATCCTTCAATGCGCGCAGTTTGATACCCAAACGCCATTTTGATCAGCACGACCATCGAAAGCAATCCGCCCATCCCTGCAGCATGTACACTGACCTTGGTAAAATTGTTGATAAAAAAACAGGACCATAATCCGATCAAAGTACCCAGTACAGCAATTCGCAACGAAACAGGAAATACCTCGGATCGGGTCAGGTGCAGGTAAAGCGACAGATACAGAATGCCCGCTGCCACATAAGGGCCTATTCGCTCTTTCTGATCTTCAAGGTTAAAGGAAGAAACCCATCCCAGCATTTTCATCATGAGCACCGCGATACCGGGCAGGGTCACCGTAGTCATGATAATAATGATCATCAACGCGCCGGACTCAGAGACGCTACGCCACCCAAAGGCAAACGGATTCGTCCATAGGAGCAACAAGGATACGTAGGTTAAAATTAAAAGGGGATGGAAAACAATGGAAAAAAAATGTGCTACTGCCCTCATATATCATAGTTAATCATCATGACCTCAACGCGCCGATTTTTTTGCCTGCCTTTTTCCGTTCGGTTTTCAAACAAAGCCTTTGTCGCGCCCTTTCCGGTGATGCGCATACGCTCTTTGCTGATGCCCTGAAAGATCAGGTAATCCCGTATGGCACGCGCACGCTCAAGTGACAGGTTCATCAGCGCTTCTTCATCACCAACATTGTCGGTATGCCCTTCAATGATAATCTCCATATTGGGGTGTTCTACCATCTGCTCATGCAGGTACTCGAGGGCGCTTCTGGAAGACGACAATATAGTCGCTTTGCCTTTCATAAAATTGATATTATAAAAGGTCACTTTTTCTTCCCGGATCACCGTGGTCTCTTTTTTCGCCGCATAGTATTTGGGCTGCGCTTTGGGAGGATCCACCTGCGCGGTAATCTGTCCGCTTTTCGGTTCCAGGTAAAGCGTCAGATCAAGTGTATCCACACCCTGTTGTTCGAGTGCCACCGGATCGATAATGATCTGATTGGATTTGTGGTTTACCTTCCTGGGCTGAAACTTATACGGTTCATATTCCGTCAGGGAAACTTCAAACTCACCTGTGTATGTGTTAAAGTATTCCAGGTATTCATTGGAAGATTTCTGGCCCCACAGCAATTCACTATGCACCGGCTTTCCGGTGTATACATTAACGATCTTTCCTCGGACAAACAGCGGTTGCTTTAACTTGGGCATAGGTGTCTGTCGCTGGCGATAAATATCGCTGGTCCCGTCTTTGCGTGAGGTGAAATAAAGATAGTTTCGACTGGCATCGAAATACGGCTGACTTTCATCAGAAGACGTATTGATCCCGCCTTCGAGCAAGACAGGTGCGGTCCATTTTACCCAACTGAAGTTCAGCCTTTCGGACACATAGATATCCTGTCCGCCGACACCGCCCGGACGGTCGGATGAAAAGTACAGAAATCGTTTATCCGGCGAAATATGCGGAGAGGTCTCCTGGTGTATCGTGTTGAGCGTAGCACCCATATGGATCGGAGCAGACCATACATTGTCGCGCACAAAGAAACTCACATACAGGTCGTTTTTTCCTTTTCCATCTGTTCGTTTCATGCTGAGGACCAGCACCTGGCCGTCCGGTGTCATCGTCAGGTCCACATCGGAGCTGGTGAGGTGAAACTGGTAGATATGCATCGGGCGAGGGAAGATGGCATTGCCTTCATCGTCGAGTTGCACTCTGGAAAAGCCGGCATTCATACCGCCATTTTGGGTAAACTGATTGAGGACGATGTATTCATTGGGTTCCGGCCCTACTGACACCAGGCTATTGGGCAGCGCATTATTGAGCGGATATCCCGGATGCACCGGTTCGCCAATGCGAGAATCGTTGAGCGGGGCAAACCAAATATCCTGGTTGTATACAGACCTGGCCGGATCGTCGACCGGTACGCCGGCGATCTCTGAATAGATCAAGGACAGCATATCGTGGTAGCCGGTATCCTGCTTACTCATGGTGATTTCGCCTTGCGCATCGTATAGTGCGGGTTCAAATTCAGGATCAGCGGTTCTGGTAAAGAAGAGGACATCTTCGGCCGGGCTCACCACGGGCGTGGTTTCGTCGTAGTCCTGCGTATTGATGCCCGTGGGTAATTTCTCGATGTGGCCCTGAGCGGACAGGACATAGGGTGA
The DNA here is from genome assembly GCA_030426765.1 of Bacteroidia bacterium. Classification (GTDB taxonomy): domain Bacteria; phylum Bacteroidota; class Bacteroidia; order Chitinophagales; family Saprospiraceae; genus Opimibacter. The sequence goes on from JAUHXV010000007.1 coordinate 12,724, forward strand.
CAGTCCTATACTCGCCCAACAGAAAAGGATAGTCCAAAAACTAGATTTTGTCTGCACGATTCTATGCCAACGGAATACCATCATAAAAACCCATGGGTTGGTCCAGTATCATTTTTGTAATATAAGCAATTTGGCCTGTATGGTAGGAAAAATGCTCCGTGACATGGACCAGAATGGATGTACCGGAGGCTTCAAAAGTCTGCACAGGCCGCACGCGCAGCAGCTCTTCTGTGGTCACTTCCTGAATGACAGGTTTAATACGTAACATCGTGGTCGTCAGCCGATCAGCGAGTTCCGATTTAGGAATTCCATCCTGGGTGTCGAATTCTGTTTGACGTTCGCGTGTATCCGGATGGCCTCCCAGACCTGAGTAGATCCATTGATTGACATTGCCGCATAGATGGAGGACCAGATTGCCCACGCTGTTGGATGATGCATTTGGCCGCCACCAGATCTGCTCTTCTGACAGCCGATCCAGGCATTTGAGGATCCTGGGCAGAGATTCGTCATACAGTCGGACGATGATGTCCTGTATCAATGCATCTCTGAGATTATGCTCTACTGTCATACACGCGGTGGCTGGTATCCGGCGGCTAAAATGACAATTATTTATAATATAACCACCACCGTGGAGTATTTCCTTGTCAAGGACGATTTATAATTCACCGCAGGCGATAGTCACCATGCGGATGGAAGCTACGGGTACTTCCAACAATGCCAAAGCGCAGGCTTCGAGTGTGGCGCCTGTCGTCAGGACATCATCCACCAGCAGAATATGATGATCGCGAACATCCGCAGAACCTGAAACAGCAAAAGATGCCTGGATCGTTTCAATGCGCTTCAGCCGATTCATTCCCGTCAGACTGGCATCGTGTGTTCGCCGCAACATGGCAGAGGGATAGCAGGGCACTCCCATCGCTTCACCGATGGCCTGTCCGAAAACTGCACTTTGATTATATCCGCGTTGTCGAAATTTTTTCCAGTGAAGCGGTACGGGAATGATCATGTCAATCTCTTTCCAAAGCGATTCATCTTTGAGCTTTTTACCATACCATCTTCCAATCGTCGTGATGAGGCTCGTGTTGTTATTATATTTAATCTGATGCAGCAATCGCTGTGTGCCCCCTCCTTTGGTGAAAAACAGAAATGCCGCGCCGGCCTGCACAGGCACTCTTCCCCGAAAATGGGTAACAAACGGATTCTGTGCATGCAGATGATAACCTGTTTCCGGTAATTCGTGAAGACAATCCAGACAAAAAATATGTTGCGGAAGTGGGTGACTCGCTCCGCATCCCACACATAAAGGTGGATACACCAGATCAATGAAACGATGGATTATCGATGCTTTCACAAAACGCTTACTAATAAAAAAGCCGGATGCGTTGGGGCGGACATCCGGCTTCATTCAACTGGCAAATGAAGAAACATTCTCCGGTGGAAGCATTAGTATCAAATCGGGTGCTATCGAAGACCGGAAACAAAATCGGAATGCTCTTCTCTATACATAGTGTCCTGAGCAGGCCGAAATGTTACCCCAAAATGACTTTATTTCAACTTTATTTTCAAAACCGATTTTGAGGCTTTGTAATTCGTATACTTGTGCAGAAGCATAGACAAACAGATGTAAAACAGCCTCAACAACTGTTTATCTGTTTGATTTAAGACATGGATCATTTGCACTGTCATACGTTTTTAAAGGATACTGACTTCATTCCTGAAATACGCGCCGGGGGCGACAAAGCAGACCGGGCGATCAGTTGCCTGTACCTGCGATACAGAGAGCGCACCTATGCATATATCAACAATCTCATCTCAAAAAACACGATGTTCAAGGGTGCCGCCGATGACCTTGTGCAGGACGGGTTTATCGTTATGATCGAAAAGATCCGCGAAGAAAATGTACGTGTACAATCTCTGGCAGGATACTGGATTGGGATCAGCAAAATGCTGTTTCTAAATCAACTCAAAAAAGACCGACGCATTGTCCAGATGCACGAAATGGAAGAACCGTATGGATGGGATGAGTTCTCTCCGGAATCCATCCTCTATGACGCAGAAGAGAATTACACACTCGAAAAAGCATTTGAAAAACTTGGTCCGCGTTGTAAGGAAGTCCTGATGTTGTGGATCAACCAATACTCCATGCATGAAATCGCGGCTAAAATGAAATTATCCTCAGACGCAATGGCCCGAAAAATAAAATTTCAATGTTTTAAAAAACTGAAAATATTAGTACGCACGTATAACACCTCAACATCAAAGAACATACAATGAAACAGGTAAACATCAACCACCTACAAAAACACAGAACATCATGGAAGAAAATCCATTAGCCGATTTAATCGATCAGTATCTGCAAGGCCAAATCAGCGCCGAAGATGATCAGGTACTGAAGAAGCGCATTGCTTCCGATCCTGAGGCTGCCAAAATGATGGAAGACAGCCAGCTGGCGTACCGTGCGCTGCAGCTGCAGCGACAAAAGCAATTAAAGGCAAAGTTGCAGGCATTAGATCGGCCTCTCCATCAGCCCTCGCGCAGGCGTCCGGTCTGGCTGATTGTGTCGTTGTGTATCCTTGGCGGGTTAAGTTTTTACTTATATATGTCTGCTATCTATTTCACGTCTGAATCTGTCGCTGCAAGGAACATTGTTTCCTATCAGACTTATTCCACGCAGACGAATAATCCTTCTGAAACAAATCTCCTTTGGAAAAATGCTGAATTGGATTTTCGCAAAGGAGAATTTCAAAATGCCCTCCTGCAGTATCAGACCATTTCAGCCGACAGTGATCCGACGACAGTTGCGCTGGCTCAGTGGAATATCCTCATGGCCGAACTCGCTCTGCGCGGCATCGACCTTCCTTGGACAGAACAATTAGAAGGATTTAAAACTTCATCGAACGTTGAAGTAGCCCAAAAAGCCGAAGCACTTAGTAAATGTCTGAACTCTGGGTACTACAGGTTTTTTTCGCGCGGTTTGTATCAGAATCTTTCCTCGATTAAGCCAAGGCTTATATGAGGGGGTGATTGGGAGAGGGGGTGATTGGGTGAGGGGGTGATTGGGTGAGGGTGTGATTGGGTGAGGGTGTGATTGGGCGAGGGTGTGATTGGGCGAGGGTGTGATTTAAGAAAATTAATATCCGGGACTAATTTTTTATGAAAGAGAGAAGAAATGAAGCAAATAGAGTTCAATGATCAATTTCGAGAGAGGACAAAAATACTAGCATTGGATATCATCCGAACTGTCTCTCCAATAAAATACTCAGACGCTACTCAGTGTGATTAGAAAGCAGTTATTCAGATCAGCGACCTCAGTAGCGGCTAATTTCAGATCATCATGCAGGGCCAGATCTCAAAAGGAACTCTACGCAAAACTGTGTATTGTCGTAGAAGAATCCGATGAAGTCCTCTTCTGGCTGGAACTGCTTGTGGATGGGAAAATGATGGACGCTGAACAACTTCAAAAAATCCAACAGGATGCCCTTGAAGTTTTAAAAGTAATGTCCTCATACAAATACAGCGTAGGCCAAACATTATGAATGCACATCACTCCATCATCCCATCATCCCCTAACCTCCTCACCTCCTCACCCCATCACTCCCTCACCCCCTGTTAAAAATCTGTTAAACGATTTTTCGCCTGAAAACAACACAGTCCATGCTCCCGTTTATGGCTTTACGGTCTAACCAAAAACGATAACATAAATGAAATCATTTCTTTCTTTTACACTTGCCGGTTTATTGGGTGGGATGATTTGTTTTGGTGCCCTCCAATGGACCCAATCGGAAGCGACGACTTCCGGACAGGAGGTTCAGCTTGTTTCAACTTCCGCAAATACTCCCGCCAGCGGGCCCGATTTTAGCCTGGCCGCAGAGGTCGGACAGAAAGCCGTCGTGCTGATTCACGCCGCAGAAAGTGAAGAATCTGCCGCCCAGCGCTATCGCAGATCAGACCCGATGGAGCAGTTTTTCGAGCAGTTCGGACTGGGATCCGGAGGCTTTGGATGGGGATTTGGCGGCCCAATGATCCGAAAAGGCGCCGGCTCAGGGGTCATCATCTCAAAAGACGGATATATCCTGACCAACAACCACGTGGTGGACTTTGCGGATGAGATCATGGTACAACTCAATGATGGCAAGGATTATGAGGCCACTTTGATCGGCAAAGATCCCAGCACGGATCTTGCAGTCGTTAAGATTGATGCCAAAAACCTCCCCACGCTGCCATATGCCAATTCCGATGAGGCCAAAGTGGGCGAATGGGTGCTCGCCATTGGCAACCCGTTTGAATACCTGACCTCCACGGTGACGGCCGGGATCATCAGCGCCAAAGGGCGGAATCTGAATATCATCCAGGGAGAAAAGGCCATCGAACAGTTTATCCAAACCGATGCGGCCATCAATCCGGGCAACAGCGGAGGCGCCCTGGTCAATGCCAGCGGGCAATTGCTGGGGATCAACACCGCCATCGCCTCCCAGACCGGGAGCTATGCGGGCTACTCTTTTGCCATCCCGATCAATCTCGCAAATCGTATAGCAAACGACATAATTAAAAATGGTGGCAATATTGAGCGAACATCTTTGGGCGTTGAAGTGTTTGTACTAGACAAGGAGTTTGCCGAGGAACAGGGAATCAAGGTGTCAGAGGGCTTACTCGTCAATGCCGTAGTGGAAAGAAGTTCCGCGCAATACGGAGGCATCCGGCCGAATGATGTCCTGATGGAGATCGACGGCAAGAAGCTGAAGACCTTTGAAGATCTGAAGGAAAATATTGACCTCGCGAAAGTCGGCGACTCAATAAATTTAAAAGTTTACCGAAATGGTAAATATTTAGATATACCCGTGCGTTTAAAGAAAGGACTCTGAGTCCGATAAAAATATAGTTGGTTTTTCGTTTTGTTTTGATGCGCCTGTCTTGAAAGAAAGACAGGCGTTTTTTTTGTGCTCTTTTTAAATGTCTACTGCCACTCAAACGTCGCAATTAAACTATCAATATCCTGCTTGATAAACTCCACGATCGGAGCGAGACTATCCGGCTGAACGCGCGCATCAAAATATAGTGCCGCCTTAAAGAAATGGTGCGTCGTATCACTCAGATAAAAATGCACCGGTGAAGCCGCCGGACCGGTCCAGTCCAGGATCAACCCACCTGTGCCATGCGCATTTTGCACCCGGGATTCCGTCATATAGTTGGCGCGCTCATTGATCTTTCCGGCAATCACAAAAGCATCCCGCACGAGATCCGTAAATCCTTTTTCGGGGGTAACGGCGACATAACTACAATGAAGCCTCGCATTGAAGGTGGGCATAAACAAGTCAAACCAGCACGCCTCATCTTTCGGACTCACTTCGGCATACTTCGGATAAGCAAAAGTGAAAGGACACGCAGGATCCTGATACTGCACTGTGCCTCGTTCCGGAAACTCAATTTTTGGATACGCCCTCGGACGTGGAGGTGGTGGTTCGTTTTTGCAGGCCACCATCGTAAACGCGATCAGTATCAGGAAAAGTGCAAAGTGCTTCATGCGTCGATCTGCACTTTAATACGTTCTATCCTTTTGGGCGTCACAGAAAGTACGGTAAACGAAAACGGAGGCAAAGAAATCTTTTGACCAATGACCGGCATGCGTCCGTGAAGGTCCAGTATCAGACCCGCGAGTGAGTCGGCATCGCCATTGGCATGATCAAAACTGGATTTGTCCACATTGATGATGCGACACACATCGATGAGCATCGTCTTGCCTTCAAAAATATATTCCGAATCACTCAGTCTTCTGTATTCGTATTCCTGCCCTTCGTCAAACTCATCTTTGATTTCGCCTATCACCTCTTCAATCACATCTTCCATCGTCACCAAACCGGATGTTCCACCATATTCATCTACCACAATCGCCATGTGCAGGCGCTCGCGCTGAAAATCCTTGAGCAGTTCATTGATCTTTCTCGCCTCCGGCACATACAACACTTCATTGCGCACGAGTTGCGGCCATGGAAACGGAGGCGGTGAGGTATCGATATAGCCAATCAGATCTTTGATATACAGGATTCCTTTGACATTATCCAGCTGCTCATCGTATACCGGCATACGGCTGTAGCCCGCTTCATGTACCACAGCCATCACCTCCTCGAGTGTCATACTGGTATCCAGCGCGATGATATCGAGTCGTGAGCGCATGATCTGCTTGACCGCGACATCATTAAAACTCACAATCGACTTGAGAATCTCAGCTTCAACTTTGGAATCTTTGTGATGGGACACCGCCAGATCGATAGCTTTATCGATATCAACTTTGTTGGCCGTAATCGGACTTTCTGATCCCAGTCGTCGCTCCATGATATTGCCCCAACGCACCATGAGTTTATTGAGTGGAGCGGTGACGGTCATGAGTACCGTCAGCGGTGTGCTCATAAATTTAGCAAACGCGATGTTGTTCAGATTGGCATAGATCTTCGGGACCACTTCGCCAAACAACACAAGCATAAAGGTGATCCCCACGACGGAGATGAGAAAATTGAAAAAGGCTCCCCACTGTTCCGGCGACAGCCAGTTGGTGGCAAACGAGGATTGGATGGCTTCGCCCCATGAATAGAAGGTGCCATCGGGAGCAATGATCTGAAACAAGTAATAGGAAAGAATGACAATACCGATGTTGACGAGATTGCCACTAATCAATATCGTGGCCAGCAATCGTCTTGGCTTTTCTTTTAAAGATAAAATCCGCTGCCAGACCGGTTCGTCTTCGTCTCCCAGTTCCTCAATCTGGTTGCGCGTAATGGAAAAGTATGCGATCTCAGAACCAGAGATGAGCGCAGAGCAAAGCAAGAGGGCGATGAGTAACAGAAAACCCCAGAGCAAGCCCCAATGGATTGAGAGTAAAATGAATAATAAACTACCGGGTTCCGAGTCCAAAATGGGGTATTTATTGAGAGCGTTTCAATGGGTCAGAAGGGAAGATCGTCTTCCTCTCCCACGGATGAAACGGACGATGCACCTGATGCTGAGGTCGCTGAAGAAACATCAGCTGAGGCTGAGTCAAAACCACCTTCGGTTCTGGAGTCTCTGCGATCGAGCGACCTGAGGACATTGGCTACGACTTCGGTGACATACCGGTCATTGCCGTCTTTGTCCTGATATTTTCGGTGAGTCAGTTTTCCTTCGACATAGACCTGGCTGCCTTTATGGAGTTGTTTCTCAGCGCGCTCTGCGAGTCCGCGCCAGGCCACCACGTCATGCCATTCTGTATTGGTCTGCCATTCGCCGGCTTTGTCCTTATAATTTTCATTGGTGGCGACGGAAAATTTTGCCACGGCTACATTGCCTTCGAGATAACGCATCTCCGGGTCTCTGCCCAGATTTCCTATGAGAATTACTTTATTGACCATTCTGTAAAATTCTGCTGGTTGGTAAACTAACCCCAAAGATAATGAAATTGAAGTCGGCCTGATCATCTGGTTTGCACCTGATCACCACCTGCTTTTGGGATAGAACAAAGCCAAAAGAGAAAAATTTAATCATTTGTTTAAATATTTTGATTAAATCCCTATTTTTGCCCCATCATCAAGCGATTGACACCGGAAATACACCTTATGACAAAGCCTGCAGATCCTGAATCAAACTTGTCCACGGAAGAAAAGATCAAGCGCGCCGCCACAGAGGTGTTTGCCCAAAAAGGGTTTGCCGCCACACGCACCCGAGACATCGCCGAAGCAGCCGGGATCAACTTGGCGCTGCTCAACTATTATTTCCGAAGCAAACAAAAACTGTTTGACGGCATCATGCTCGAAAAACTCCAGGAACTCTTCGGGCGTATCGCACCGATTTTTACCGACACCTCCACCTCCCTGGAAAAGAAAATCGAAACATTCGCGGACTCCTACATTGAGACGCTGATTAAAAACCCGGAGCTCCCGCTATTCGTACTTAGTGAAATTCGCACACATCCTGAGAGCCTGACACAAATCATACAGATCGGCGAGCTGTTTACCACCTCTTCTTTTGCACAGCAGCTAAAAGCCAGACGTCCTGAAGCTAACCCCCTGCACTTTATTATGTGCCTGCTGGGCATGACTGTGTTTCCTTTTATCGCCAAACCTCTGCTCAAGTCAAAAGCCGCTATGGATGATGCCTCCTTTAATATCCTGATGACCGAAAGAAAACAACTCATCCCGATGTGGATGGATTCCATTTTGCAAAACCCTGTACAATCATAATCCTGCCAACTATGATTCAATTGTTATGAAAACATTTTTTCTCTTCACCTTTTCACTCTTCAGCTTCTTCGTCACACAGGCACAGGAAGGACTGACGCTTGATTCATGTTACACATTAGCCCGTGAGCATTTTCCCCTCACCCGGCAGCATGACCTCATCCTTCAAAGTGAATCGTATACCGTAGAAAATGCATCCAAAGGGTATCTGCCTAACATCGCGATCTACGGACAAGCCACCTATCAATCTGATGTTCCGCGCGTACCCATTGATCTTCCCGGAAGTCCACCTCCACTCGCACCCAAAGATCAGTACAGAATCTATGGCGAGATACACCAGACGATCTACGATGGAGGTAATACGCGCCTCGCCAAAAATGTGGCCCAAACAGAATCCCTGACCAAACAACAACAACTCGAAGTAGAGTTGTACACCCTGAAAGAACGCATCAACCAAATGTTTTTCGGCATCCTGATGATTGACGAACAACAACACCAGTTAACACTACGACAGAAAGACATTGAAATCGGATACAAAAAAGTTCAGGGCGCAGTGGATGGTGGCATCGCCCTGAAAAGCAACCTGGATATTCTCCGCGTGGAGACACTAAAAGTGAACCAGCGACGTGTCGAGCTCACCTCCACCCGAAAAGCCTATTTGCAGATGCTCAGTCAGATGATCGGACAGACACTCGAAGAAGATACCAAACTGGTGGTTCCTCCACTAGTACTTTCCGATCATGAGATCAACCGACCCGAACTCAAACTTTACGACCTGCAGGCGGAATCCCTTCAGTTGAAAGACGATCAGCTGCAGACGGCCAACCGCCCGAAAGTGCAGTTGTTCGCACAAGCCGGTTTGGGCCGTCCAGGGTTAAACATATTTGACAGAGATCTGACAGGATACTTCCAGGGCGGCTTGCAGGTTGCCTGGCCACTCGTCGGATACTACACCACCAATAACCATCGCCACCTGATCAGTCTGGAACACGATCAGATCAATCTGAAGCGGGAAACTTTCCTCTATCACACACAACTCAAACTCACCCAGCAGGAAGCGGAAATAGAAAAACTGGAATTGCTGCTGGCATCCGATGATGAGATTGTGGATCTCCAGACATCCATCAAAGCGACTACCCTGACTCAGATGGAAAATGGAGTCGCCACGGCTAACGATTACCTCCTTGATGTCAACAAAGAGGATCAGGCGCGGCAAACTAAAAGTCTGCACCATATACAATGGCTTATGGCACAATATGCTGCGAAAACCACATCAGGAAATTAACCCACGAAACACAATCACCTGTATCATGAAACATTTCTTCTTTCTCACTTTGATCGCGATCACATTCCTGCAATGTCAGGAACCCACCGTCGCATACGATGCTTCCGGTACGTTTGAAGCCGTGGAAACCATCATCTCCGCCAATGCATCCGGTACGATCGAGGCCTTTGCCATATCCGAAGGTCAGACACTGGACAGCGGATATGTGATCGGCTATATCGACAGCACCCAGCTCCATCTGCGTAAAAAACAATTACGAGCCCAGATACAGGCGCTGCTCAGCAAACGGCCGGATATTGCCAGCCAACTCGCTGCGTATGAAGCACAACTAAAACATGCCAAACACGAGCGTGATCGTATCATCAAACTCATCGAAGCCGATGCGGCCACACCGAAGCAACTCGACGATGCCAATGCACAGGTGGCAGTGATTGAAAAACAAATGGAAGGCTTGCACACTTCCCTTGATATCCTAAGCACCGGCATCCGGGAAGAGGCCACGCCGCTTTACACCCAGATAGAACAAGTCGAAGATCAGATCGAAAAATGTAAAATAATTAACCCCGTCTCCGGTACAGTCCTGACCAAATATGCAGAAGTCTACGAGATGGCAGCTCCCGGAAAGCCATTGTATAAAATAGCCGATCTGGATGAGATTACGTTGCGCGCCTATATCACCGGTGATCAGTTGCCCAACATCAAATTAGGGCAGACGCTGACTGTGTTGATCGATGATGGCCAGGAGAGTTATCGCGAATATTCCGGTCAGATCGAATGGATCAGCAGCAAAGCTGAGTTTACGCCGAAGACCATTCAGACCAAAGATGAGCGCGCTAATCTCGTTTATGCGATCAAAGTTAACGTACGCAATGACGGGTTTCTGAAAATTGGTATGTACGGAGAAATCAAGCTATGAGTGCGCTCGCCATCACCGCAGAAAATTTATCCAAAACCTACGGAAAAGATCAGCTTGTTGCCGTAGACAATCTCTCCTTTACTGTTGAGGAAGGAGAAATATTTGGTCTGATCGGTCCGGATGGCGCAGGCAAAACAAGCCTCTTTCGTATGCTCACGACATTGCTCCTGCCCGATTCAGGCAATGCTTCAGTGACTGGCCATGATATCGTCAAAGACTACGCGGAAATCAGAAAAACAGTTGGCTATATGCCGGGTCGCTTTTCGTTGTACCAGGACCTGAGTGTCGAAGAGAATCTGCAGTTCTTTGCCACCTTGTTTAAAACCACCGTCGAAGAAAACTACCACCTGATCAAGGATATCTACGAACAACTCGCACCGTTTAAAAAGCGCAGAGCCGGAAAGCTCTCCGGGGGCATGAAACAAAAACTCGCTTTGTGTTGTGCGTTGATCCATGAACCAACGATCCTCTTTTTAGATGAACCCACAACCGGTGTGGATCCTGTGTCGAGAAAGGAGTTCTGGGCCATGCTCTATCGCCTGAAGGAAAAGGGCATCACCATCCTTGTGTCTACGCCGTATATGGATGAAGCCACCCGATGTGACCGCATTGCGCTGATCCAGCATGGAAAAATACTCTCCATCGATACGCCCGATACCATATCCTCTCAATTTGGGGAGTCACTGTTCGAAGTGAAAGGAGATAAAATCTCTCCTTTGTTAAAAACACTCCTGGCATACAAACAGACAAAATCAGCTTATGCGTATGGGGATGCTGTTCACATAACGCTTCATCCAACATCTAACCCAATTGATACTCTAACAGATTTTCTGGATCAACAGGGCGTTTCCTCTTCTCAAGTGCAGCAGATAAAACCTTCGGTAGAAGATTGTTTCATTAAAATGCTGAAGCAATGATGCCGACCGTCATATCGACAAAAGGACTCACTAAAAAATTCGGTGCTTTTACCGCTGTAGATGCCATTGATCTGGATGTACAGCAGGGAGAAATTTTTGGATTCTTAGGTGCTAATGGTGCGGGAAAGACCACTGCGATGCGGATGCTTTGCGGTTTGTCTGTACCCACTTCAGGTTCCGCGACAATTGCCGGGCATGACATTTACAAGGAAACGGAAAAGATTAAAAAAAGCATCGGCTATATGAGCCAGCGTTTCTCTTTGTACGAAGACCTGACTGTGCGCGAAAACATTCGCTTCTTCGGCGGCATCTATGGTTTGTCGCGAAAAGATCTGCGCGACAAAAGCGAATCATTGATTGAATATTTAGGCCTGCAAAACGAGACGGATAAAATGGTGGCATCCTTGCCTCTTGGGTGGAAACAAAAACTGGCATTCTCCGTCGCGATCATGCACGAACCCAAAATTGTTTTCCTGGATGAACCGACAGGAGGTGTCGATCCGGTTACCCGAAGGCAGTTCTGGGACCTGATTTACCAGGCGGCGGATGATGGCATCACCGTTTTTGTCACTACGCATTACATGGACGAAGCCGAATATTGCGACCGACTCTCCATTATGGTGGATGGAAAAATCGAATCCCTAAATAGTCCGACGAAAATGAAACAGGCCATGCATGCAGACTCCATGGACGAAGTCTTTTATCAGTTAGCCCGCAAAGCACAACGAAGCGAATAAACTCAGAAATGTGAAGCAGTTGTTTGTATTTGTCCGAAAAGAATTTTACCACGTGTTGCGAGACCCGAAGACACTGCTGATCCTGTTTGGCATGCCGATCATGCAAGTTCTGATCTTTGGCTTCGCACTGACCAATGAGGTGAAGAACGCGCGTATTGTTATTGTCGATCATGCGCAGGATCATATTTCGCGCGAGGTGATCACGCGTATCGAATCCAGTGAATACTTCATCATCGAAACCGCCTCGCAGTTTTCCGATGAAATAGAATCCAGTTTCCAAAAAGGAAAAGTCAAAATGGCTGTTGTCTTTCCTGCCGGATTCGGGCATGATTTTCACCATGAAGGCAATGCCTCCATGCAACTCATTTTGGATGCCTCAGATCCAAATACAGCTAATACGCTCACCAATTATCTCTCTTCCATCGTTCAGTCGTATGTCTCAGAGCGGGGCGAAGGCAGCGCAATGCCCTATCGGATCACGCCGGAGATCCGCATGCTGTATAACCCCCAACTCAAGGGTGCGCCCAACTTTGTCCCGGGTGTGATTGCGCTTGTGCTCATGCTCGTGTCCGTGATGATGACGGCCGTGTCGATTGTCAGAGAAAAAGAAACCGGCACGATGGAAGTGCTGCTGGTGTCCCCTTTCAAACCGGTGTATATCATTATTGCGAAAGCGATTCCCTATCTCATTTTATCGCTCATCAATGTGTGTAGTATTCTCCTGTTAAGTGTTTTTGTTCTCGACCTGCCGATTCAGGGAAATCTCTTCCTGCTCATGGCAGAAAGCACTTTATTTATTATTTCCTGTCTGACGCTGGGTATCCTGATTTCGATCCGTACACAATCACAGCAGGTGGCGATGCTGATCTCTCTCATGGGGATGCTCTTACCTACGCTGCTGTTTAGCGGGTTTATGTTTCCTATCGAAAACATGCCGCTACCGTTGCAAATAGTGTCCAATATCATCCCGGCCAAGTGGTTTTACATTATCGTCAAATCCATCATGATCAAAGGCCTGGGCTTCTCGTTGATTTGGAAAGAGACACTCGTGCTGGCGGGTATGACCTTCGTGTTGTTTGCCATCAGTCTGAAATCTTTTAAAATCAGACTGGCATGAGAACATTATCTTTTTTGCTGCGAAAAGAGTTTCTGCAAATTTTCAGAAATAAATCTATCCTTGCCCTGATCATGGTGATGCCGGTCATCCAATTGATGATCCTCCCATGGGCAGCAGATTATGAAGTCAAAAACATACAACTGGCTGTCGTCGATCACGATCATTCCACATACTCGCAGTTGCTTATTTCTCAAATCACCGCATCAGGATATTTCCAGCTTCAGGATGTTCCGGTTTCATATCAAAAAGCCCTAACTCTTGTCGAATCTGATCATGCAGATTTACTCCTGGAAATACCCAATGGTTTTGAACGCCACTTAACCCGGGACCAGGCACAGAATGTTTTTATCGCCGTCAATGCGATCAATGGCACAAAAGCCGGACTGGGTGCTGCTTACCTCGTCAATATTGTCAACGACTTTAACAGAGATGTTATGGTTGATCTGGCGGATGTCGCAGCCGGTACGAAGATGCGCGCGATCGACATTCGTTCATCCAATTGGTATAATGCCTCCATGAACTATAAGGTGTTTATGGTGCCGGGCATACTGGCGATCCTCGTCACGATGGTGGGGGGATTTCTGTCTGCATTGAATATTGTGAAAGAAAAAGAGGTGGGCACGATCGAGCAGATCAATGTCACTCCGATCAGAAAGCATCATTTCATCCTGGGCAAACTACTTCCTTTCTGGATTTTGGGAAATGTTGTCTTTAGCATCGGATTACTGATCTCATGGCTGATCTACGGCATCATTCCCGCAGGAAATCTTCTGCTCCTGTACGGATTTATCGCATTGTATATGTTTGCCGTCCTTGGGTTTGGACTGCTGGTATCTACATTTTGCGAAACGCAGCAACAGGCGATGTTTATCATGTTTTTCTTCCTGATGATTTTTATTCTGATGGGTGGCCTGTTTACGCCCATTGAAAGTATGCCGCAATGGGCACAGACGATTACGATCTTCAATCCGCTCAAATATCTGATCGAAGTGATGCGCATGGTGATCCTGAAAGGGAGTGGATGGACAGACCTTCTCCCTAATGCCGTGAGTGTTGCCGTATTTGGTTTGGTGCTGAATACATGGGCGATTCTGAATTATCGAAAGACGGTCTAGCAGTTTTTTGCTCAGAAAGGTTTCTATTTTTGAACCTCTGTAAAAATTAAACACCATCTGCCTTCGTTTAAGACACCTATCACATAACCATCAATGTATGCGACACTTCACACTGGCTTTTCTTTTCCTATGCTGTGCTTTTTCATCGGCTTCTGCCCAACTTGAAGGCTTTTGGGTCGCTGTCGATGATGAAGACGGCCTTGAAAAATCCGTCGTGGAAATCTACGAGCAGGATGGAAAGTATTTCGGTCGTGTCAATCGACTGCTTCCCGATGCCACCATCACCCACTGTACCGGTTGTGAAGGAAGTGAAAAGAACAAAGAAATCACTGGAATGGTGATCATCAAAGATTTAAAGAAAACATCGAATGGCGGCAAGGGTGGAAACATCCTGGATCCAGCCTCAGGCAAGTGGTATTCTTGCAACTTTGAACTCATCGGTGCCAATAAGGTCAAGATGCGCGGCTACCTGGGTATGCCGGCATTTGGAAGATCCCAATACTGGTATCGGAAAGAGTAAATCCTCTACGCTTAAATATTAAACTTGATGCCCTGCGCAAGGGGTAAGTCTTTCCCCCAGTTGAGCGTACTTGTCTGACGACGCATATACACTTTCCAGGCATCCGATCCACTCTCGCGACCTCCTCCGGTTTCTTTCTCACCACCAAAAGCGCCACCAATTTCGGCTCCGGAAGTACCAATATTGACATTGGCAATTCCGCAATCTGATCCTGCCGCGGACAGAAACTGCTCGGCTTCTCGCATATTATTGGTCATAATCGCTGAAGACAGCCCCTGAGGTACATCGTTCTGCATTTTGATGGCCTCGTTCAAGGTTTTGTATGACATCACATACAGGATCGGTGCAAAGGTTTCGGACTGCACGATTTCAAAGTGATTTTCCACTTCTGCAATACAAGGTTTGACGTAACAACCGCTCGCATATTTTCTGCCGCTCAGTTCACCACCGGGTACAAGCATTTTACCACCTTGTGCTTTGATCGCTTCAATCGCTTTTTTATACTGATCGACTGCCTGAATATCAATCAAAGGACCCATGTGGTTTTTTGCATCCAGTGGATTGCCGATGACTATCTGTTTATAGGCTTTTACCAGGGCTTTCGTCACTTTATCATATATTGATTCGTGGATGATCAGACGTCGTGTGGTGGTGCAGCGTTGTCCCGCAGTACCTACAGCGCCGAATACGGCTCCCGTAACGACCACTTTAAGATCAGCCTCAGGTGTTACGATAATGGCATTATTGCCTCCCAGTTCAAGCAGTGATTTTCCGAATCTTCCGGCGACTACCGAACCAACAATACGACCCATGCGTGTAGAACCGGTCGCGGAAACCAAGGCTACTTTCGGATCGTGCGTGATCAGCTCACCAACGCGATAATCCCCATTGACCAATGATACGATGCCTTCGGGGAGTTCGTTTTTCTGAAGTACATCCTGGAAAATATTCATACAGGCAACTCCGCACAGAGGTGTTTTTTCAGAAGGCTTCCATACCACTACATCACCACAAACCAGGGCGATCATGGCGTTCCATGACCAAACGGCCACGGGAAAATTGAAAGCGGAGATCACACCCACGATGCCGAGCGGATGATACTGCTCGTACATGCGGTGATGGCTGCGCTCAGAATGCATCGTCAAGCCGTATAGTTGGCGTGACAGTCCCACTGCAAAATCGCAGATATCGATCATCTCCTGTACTTCGCCATAGCCCTCCTGCAGGCTCTTGCCCATTTCATAGGAGACCAACCTGCCGAGTGCTTCTTTATTTGCGCGCAAAGCATCGCCATACTGGCGTACAATTTCTCCACGTTTCGGAGCCGGCACCATGCGCCAGGTTTGGAATGCCGTTTCAGCCGCTTTGATGACCTTTTTGTATTCCCTTGGAGAAGTTGTGCTGACGGAAGCAATCAAATGCCCGTCGACCGGTGAGACGGAAGGCTGATAGTTTTCAGATTTGAAAGACTTCAGGCCGGTCATCGTCCCGTTGTTGAATTTCTTAATACCTAGTTTAGTCAGAAAATGCGTGTCAATAGCCATGGATCAGATGGTTTGTTATTGGAAAAATTATACCCCTGTGATGAAAGGTGTGTCATTCGGACTGCAAATATGGGGCAATCCTTGTAAACTCAGAAAAATGAAGTCGGTTAATTCCCCTTAAAGATGAGATCAGTGCTTAATGGATCACACTCACCGTGCCGGCATGTACAGGAAGTCCTTCTGAAAATACCTGGTACTGATAGAACCCTTGAGGCCATGAACCGGTGCGTATTTCATGTCGCTCCGCATAGATATCGCTCGATGTGTATACCCGTTGTCCCAATGCATTGAACACATGGATCGAAGGTTGATTGAGCTGCGGAATTTTTATAGTAAATGATGATCCTGCCGGATTGGGAAAAACAGAGAATGCATCGCGATCAGCATCTGTGGTGGCGACAATACCCTCGTCAATTGAGATGATCTGGAAGTCATCAAAATAAAAACCATCCTTATGCTCAAAGCCGTCGGTGACCAGGAGAAAACGAAGTTGAATGACCTGCCCCAGATAAGGACTGAGGTCGACATTTTCGAGTACCCAATTGGCTTGCTTGCCATCGTACAGAGGTTCTTCGTAGAGTTGAAACAACGATCCCAGATTGGATTGTTCTCCGCAGAGATTGTCCCAGGATTTACCATCGGTACTTGCCTGGAAGACGACGTAATCAAACTGATCTTCGATTTCCCATCGGGCCCAGAACTGAGCGTAGGCTGTTGTCGTTTTCGTCAGATCAACTACCTGATCCAGTACGATGGCTTCGCTGGCATTCGGGATATATTGTGCGCCCGGGCTATCCGTGATGGACACGGGTCCGGACTTAAACACTTCATCGGTATTGCCCCATTGAGGACCTTCGGTGATATCCCATTTGGCGAGATCGCCATTATCTTTTACAATGTTTTTAAAATCAGCTCGCGTTTTGGTCAGCGTGTCTCGGTAGATATATGTGCCCTGTTGACATACCACTTCGATTTGCACTTTTGCTCCGTACGCGATCTGATGATCGACGGTAAAGGATAATTCTTGCTCGACAGGTTCGAATTTTTCCATGTCCAGTACAATCGGCCCGGGCACCTGTGTGATATGCGGACTGAGTGCATTAAAGGAGATCGTCACCTGTCCATCCAACAAGCCATATCGGTTAAAGCCGAGCTTCAACGGATTGATGCCGGGTTGGATAAACCTTGGTGTCTCATCGGTGATGTCTATCAACGAGTTGACCATTCTGGCGGAAAGGAGGTTAAGCTCCAGGGTAGATTGACACAAGGGGATGATCCTGAATCTCGGCGGGTAAAAACCATCATCGGAATTTCCGATTTCCGGCGTAAACGCATAAATGTCTTTTTCGCCGTACATCCAGTCATCTGAATCTCCATTGGTCATATATCCAAGGGTCTCCATGCCGGTGCCGAATACGTAGCGATTGAGCTGCGTCAGTTTATTTCCATAATTACTATACAGCGAAGAGTCCGGTGTATTGGTGCTGCTGAAGCCCCATGGATAGATCAGCACATTGCCGAAAGCATGGTAGTTTAAGGCGATCTGAAACTCATGCTCGTTGCAAAAGTATTCCATTGCCTGTGTTTCAGGTTCTGAAAATGGAGCAGGACCGCGATACGTATCGCTGCCTTCAAAGCCTGAAGAGCCTTCATCATCATAGCCCCATTCGTGGCCATAATTGCGATTGATATCCACGCCATCAATTTCGGGTTCGAATGTCCCGTTCATATTGTTGTCCCGCATATTCTTGCGGTGATTGCGCGTGAAGATATCATCCAGCGCATCATACCCTTCTACATTATATTCCAGTCCATCCGGATTGACCACGGGTACAAAGTACAATTCGGTATTGTCCACAATTTGTCTGACGAGAGGATCTGTCGCGTAATTTTCCAGCAGATACCACATGTAATAGATCGTCTGACTTACGGAAACCAATTCGCGGGCGTGGTGGAGGCCGGTGTACAGCAATTCGGGTTCGTTTTCATCGACCTCCGGATTATCAGAAATTTTGACCCAGTAGATACTGTTGTTCTGCCAGGTCTTAAAATCACCAATCGGTTTTCGCACAGAAATCAGTCCCGGATATAGGAAAGCCATAATATCGAGCTGGTCGATCACTTCGGGCATCGAGTAGAAACCACCTATATTTCCAAGTTCGAAGTTTTTGGGCACCGCTTCATTGAAGTGATGCTCCTGGCATTCGAGAAAGCTGCCACGCGAAGATTCCTCGGTTTGCTGTTTACGGTGCAATGCCATATCCGGAATATCTATCTTATAGCGAATCCCCATTTGATCGAATCGCGCTAATTCGTAATCCTGAACCAGTGTTGTAAATCCGGATCTCGAACAGCAGTGACCATGTGACAAGTCGACACCGGCACGTGCCAGATCGCTTCTGGTCTGTGTATCATCGATGTAGAACATTACCCTGGAAAGTGTTGTCTGCGCCCCGGCATTCTGGAAAAGACAAAGCAGGGTAAGTAAAATGAATGTTCTGAATATGTTCATGAAATCACTAATTCAATGCGGGGCTAAAAAGCGATGCAAAGTTAGAAATATAGCCATGCCAAATGCTCTCATTTATCCTTCGGCCACCAAATAATTATCAAATGTAGAAAAATTTGAACATATTCTAATATTTTATTATATATTGTTAATATTAAATCAGCTGCTTACAAGCTTTATTCAGGGATTGTTCGCATCCGATGCGTACCTCCATTCGTCTATAATTAACATTTCAACCGGAATCTGGTCCTGCATTTCCGGAAGGGGAATAACGATGTCAATATGCCTACAATATGGCCTTTGCAACGATCCTTGATTGGACCTAAAACATAACCCTAAACATTTCTGCCAAACATCTTCGATACATCCCTCTGTTGCGATCCGGAATGACGGGTAAAAATCAAATCGAAAACCTCGGAATGCATAAAGTGAGAAGTGACTAAAAGCGGGTAGGAGAAATTAAATTTTTAACAAGACATTTTTTTAAACTATCTTTCGAGCAGATCAATAAATTTTCGATGTTTTTCATAAAATCGAAAAACCAACAAATTATGATCCTCAGGAGTCTTGCCTCAAAGCGGGACTCTTTTTTTCGATCTGGTTTGGTCCTTCTTTGCATTAGCTTTTATTCTCTCGCCATACATGGACAAGGGATCAAAGGCGTCGTCACGGAATCATTTTCTCATGCGCCGGTGATGAATGCAACCGTCCACATTATTTTTCCTGATTCAATCGACTACACGGTCACGACGAACGCAAAAGGGGAATACACCTGGACAACAAAGAAAGCTGGCAGGGCAAGGATTGAAGTTGCCGCTTCCGGATTTCACCCTACGATGATCAGTGATATACTTTTTGACGGATATGCTGTTCAGCAACTTTCATTTGCTTTAGAAAAATCATCGTTTCCGCTAGCCGGTGTGACGGTGGTCGCTTCGCAAAATAATCCCGTTCCGTTTGTTCGAACGATCACACCAGAAGATGCTTTGCGCGTCGCGGGCAATTTCGAAGATCCGGTGCGCATCGCCCATAGTGAGCCGGGCATTGTGCTGCTCAACGATCAGACCAACCATCTTTCTGCGCGTGGGCAGGCACCTATATTCAACACCTGGTACCTGGAGGGGTTAAACATTGTCAATCCCAATCATACGAGTAATGCCGGCACACTTTCCGATCTCCCAACGCAATATGGCGGTGGCGTAAATATGTTTGCCGCCCAAACGCTGGGAAACACCAATATCTATATGGGTGTTAATCCACTCCATATCAACACTACCAGTGGCGCCGCGTTTGATATGCATCTCCACGAAAGTGCGGAACCGGAATGGAGGGCAAAAGCAGGTTTGCTGGGTTTTGAACTTGGGGGTGGAACTGCCTTAGGCAAGCAGAGTGTATTGGATTTTAATCTGCGATATAGTTTCACCGGATTGCTGACGGATCTTGGGGCTGACTTTGGCGGCGAAAAAATTAAATACTCAGATGCTGTGGTCTCATTCAGAAACGAAGGAGAAAAACACAAACTGAAGTTGTTTGCCTGGGCCGGCAGAAGCACGAATGAATTTGAGCGTGCGGAAGAACCGGAAGACTACAAAGATTTTTTTGACATTGATTATGCGAATGATATTCTTGGCGTGGGTGGACGATATGATTTGTACATTGGATCCCGGGCAAACCTGAAAACCGGTATCGCCTATTCCAGGAATGACTCGGAATATTCAAAATTCGGAGGAATAGATTCACCCGGAATCGTAAGAGATCAAGATGTGACAATTGGTATCGCATCCATGTTTGCTGAGATGTCTTTCAATCTTTCTCCCTTCATCACAACCTCTCTTGGATTGAATTATACCACACAGCATTTTAAAGCAGGTGAAATCTCAAATTATTACAAAGAAGAAGTAACGTCCATCAGACCTTATCTTTCTGCCCAATTCAAATTTGGTTCGAAATGGAAAATGACACTTGGGGGTGAAATGCAGGATGGCAACTCAGATGAAGCTATTTTCGGATATCGGGTTCAGGTGGACTGGGATCTTTCAAAGTATATCCAGCTATATGCGGGATGGCGGCATGCTCCGAATCTTCCGACTCAATACATACATTTTGTCAATGGTGTAGTACACCTATTATCTGATACCTATGAGATCGGATGGAAGTACACTCGGGAAAACCATGCGATCCGGATCAATCTGTATCGTCAGCAAATGAATCGCCACAGGAGTTTTTACATTTATGAAGGCCATTATGAGTATCTGGCAGATTTTCCTAACTCTCAATATGCAGGTTATTTGCTCGGAAGCCGTAAAGCAGTATCAAGGCACATTGGGGCAGAAGGGCGATTGGATGTACACACGCGATCCGGATGGGTATTCACTTTGAATCAAAGTGTGTATAAGAGTGAACGAGGCATGGATGATTCGAGTCTGGAAACCGGTCGATACAATGGAAGTTACGCCACACATTTTTCTATTTCCAAAGAGGTTTTGAAGCAAGGAGATAAAAACAAATTCTGGAATTTTTCCTTGCGAGGCATTTGGAATGGAGGCCTTTTTGAACCAGCGATCGATACCAGTGCTAGCACCTCTCCTTTCTATGACTATCCTGTCAACTACAATCAGAAACTACCTGATTTTTTCAGGATCGATCTTGGGGTCACCAGAACGATTGCCCGGTCAAAAATCCGCTGGCGTTACACCCTGGACATTCAAAATGTCTTTGGTATCACCAATATCGCCTACCATTATTACGACCCGTATCTGAAGGAAGTAGTGCCTCAGAATCAGCTGGGCCTGATCCCGGTTTTGTCCGTTCAGGCTTCCTGGTAAGGTATTTCGTCTAATTAATTCGCCAAAATCACAAAGGGTTTGTTATTTTTAGGAAAATTAAACTCAAAATCACACGATCATGGATGACAAAACAAAATCAATAGTAGCGCATATCACAATGATCGGTTGGGTCATTGCCATCGTCATGAACCAATCTGACAAAGGAGAAAACACTTCATTCTATATTCGTCAGACCCTCGGCATCTGGTTGCTGGGCGTGGTGGGTTCTGTTTTAGGCATGTACACTATTGGCCTGATCGGTACCATCACCTTCATTGCTACTATCGTGTTTTGGATTCTAAGCCTCGTCGGTGCGCTGAGTGGCGAGCAAAAACCAATTCCGGTGCTGGGAGATATGTTTCAGGATTGGTTTAAAGGGGTGAGCTGAAAAGCGCTTTTCTGACTCTCGATTAAACCGTGTCGCTGCGACCTCGTTCCATAAGCTAAATACTCTTAGGGCGGGTGGGGGTATTGCTCATGCTATACCTCTTGGGCAATTTGGCTAATTTTCGTTTGCTTTATATATGGTTAAGCTATCTCCATTGATATAGTATTTACCTGACTTGCTATTAATCTCAATCAGGGTAAGATCATCAACAGTGATCAATTTCAAATCTTGTTCAGAAATAGTCAAAAGGCTTTTCCCGTTTTTATCGATAACCTCTGATTGACCGTTTGGAAAAATAATAAATTTTCCATTCGACAACCTGTGACAACTCTCATACGTCTCCAGATTGTAAAAAGGAATCTTCTCCTCAAAACTACCTGTATTATATACGTCTTCATTTTTTAAATTGATCAGGCGGGTATTATCATTTTCATCACGCACATAAAGCAATTTCATTCCACAAAAACGCACAATACTTTTATACATGCACGGAATAACAATCCGACCTTCCGAATCTATCACTCCTTCCAATCCGGATTGGCTGACTATATAGTATTTACTAGCATCAGATGAACCAAGGGGGTAAAAAAAGTCGTATGAAGTGGTCATACGTGTATTCCCAAGTGTATCGATTAGAAATGACGTTTTATTCCCGTTACTGATTCCGCTGGTCACAAACGCCCTGTCTTCATAAAGGCTATAAAAATCATTATACACAAGCGGGACAACTATCTCTCCATATCGATTAATATACCCATACTCCATATGATTCATTATAACCGTATCAGGAATACCTGTGGTACAGTCGGTTTGTATGAAAGGATACGTTGACCCTTCAATCTTATTTCCTATAGGGCGAAAATGCTCATATGCAAACTCCATGATGAAATCAAACCCACGCTCATATATCAAACTGCCATTCAGGTTGTACAGATACTTCTTCTCTTGCTCTCTGCAAATTATGTAATGATTACATAGTTCTACCACCTCCCTGTCTGTCAATGGCAAAATAACTTCTCCCTTATGATTTAAAACCCCGTTTTTCCCATTTTTAGTCACTGCAAATAGCCCGGTTTCAATGGCCATCTGAGTAACTTCAAACATCGAATCCAATGCAAGTACTTCTAGTTCATGACCATTGATTAAAACTTTATTTCGTTTATGATCCGTTATTACGATAATGTAGGAAGAGTCAGATAATACCCAACCGCTTCTAAATTCGTTTGCCTGAAAACCTATTGGCTTTCCATAAGCATCAGTAAAGTGTACCACCCCATCCTCCCTGTACCAGTCCATCGTCCTGGCATGAGATATGTGTTGGTTGTGCTTACTGAAAAACCCAGATAATTGATTCATATCCTGATCATAGCACGCATATAGGCCATTCTTTTTGGGTCTGAAATAAACACCACTATCATTCTTTTGAATACCTATTTCTTCAAATTCCGTTTTAAAAAGGATTTCACCTGACTTTGTCGCTAATCCTACCTTACCTTCCTTCTCAAGAAAAATATATCCAGTATCGTAGATATTGCAACGATCGTAATCCAAAGGGATAATCAATTCCTGATCAGAATTGACAACACCCACATGGTCGTTTTTCGATACAATAAAACAGTTTGGATTGGGCGTACTGAAAATTGACTCTCCAATAAACCAGGTTATACGGTTGAGGCGACTATCTAACACACCCACTGTATCCTGATTTCTCCAGGAATAATAATCTTCAGATCTATGATATTTGATTTCTTCAAATTCACCTATTCCTGTATTCCGGGCATTGCTATCCAGTAGGATTGTTTTGTCGTTGAACGTTTTTGCCGTAAAAAATCTCTCGTTTAGTGTCCCGATGGATTTAAACTTTCCGGTTGATCTTAATTTGCCATTCAAATCTAAAATAACTGCAGAATCACCTAATGCTACTATCAAGCCATGTCCAGCATAATAGAGGCGGTTGTAAATCGTATCAATAAGTAGGTTTCCATCTGTATCCGACAGACCTGATTTGACCCCGATGCCTAAAGACAAGCTTCCTGGTAAAGCATTCCTGGTCATCGAAACAATAAAGTACTTTCCATCAATACTCTCAGATACGTGACTAAAGGGTAAAGTGTCCATTGTATTGACTTTCGGGTTGAACAAAACAGTATGGTTACCTTCCCTATACACAATCAGATCTTCATCAAAGATCAAGGGCTGGGTTTCGGAGTGGTGGATGACCTCTCCTTCAGTATTCAGTATGTCATAGTGTCCGGCAGAAGTTTCAGCAAGATGATACCCGAATCTGAACATAGCCGGCCTTGACACAGAAGATGATAGGTAGGGCAACGTTTTTTTCTGATAAACCTTACTGGTATTTTGCGTTTGCGTATTCAGGAACTGATAGCGGTGGTTCTCAAAATAAACTACCCGCAGGTGTGGTAACGAATTACGCTCGTATAGGTCGGCGGATTTTATTTGTCTTAAGGAAGGTTTATATCCCGAATTTAAAACTGTATTTAACTCCAGACTTCTTCTACTAGTCGAATACATGATTTCAAGCCCCTCCATGGTAATCCATGCCCAGAGATTATCTTTTTTGACAAGAGCAAGACCTTCATCATTAAAAAAGTTGACAAGATCATATTTCGGCGGAATAACAACAATACCCTTCTGGTCACAATAGCCGTATACACCATTCTCGAGATACGGAATCAGGACTTGCGAATGTGCGTTGGTGCAAAATAGGACACAGAGTATAAACCACTGGATAATTTCACCCGAAAAAGGGAAATTCCTGACAAATGATGCATGTGCTGTAGTCAGAAAAAAACGGTTTCTATTTTCTGGAGGCCAATTCGAATTCAAGCTGCATACTTTCTGCTATGACACGCTTATAATACACCAACCCTATATCCCGCGCATACAATTCCTCTCCATGCCAATGCGATGACGTCCACCCATCAGCTTCTGTTTCAAAAGTATCTTCCGTACGGAAGCGCACCGCCGGTAGGTCTTGCCCATTCCAGTGCCAGGTCGTCATTTCCCGAAAAGTTCTTCTTCGCTCCAGAACGATATGCAGAGAGTCTTCCGGCTGCCACCATTCCATTTTTGTCAGCCACACACTCAATGTATCTCCGGGCACAAACGGAAACCGATGCGGTGAGAGCACCTCTACCTTCGTGATCTTTCGTTCCCCGATAGAGTCAGCTGCGAAGAGCACGAGCGAATCCGTCACTATGCCATTACTCACCACACGGTCGTATTGCTTTTGCACGATTTCCTCGCCAAACCCATAGTTTGTACTCTCCAGTAAGCCGGGTCCTGTTCGAACATGGCGCCATACTTCAGAATCCGCCAGCGTATCCTGCAGATTTTCATATACGTACACCCATCCATCCGGGGGCAGGGAGTCTATGGGAAAATAATACCGGGAAAGATCCATACCCGTATCGTCCGCCTGCCGGCACCCCGTGATCATTATGAAAAAGCACATGACAATTTGGCACAGTTTGGATAGTGTGGTATGGTATCTGATCATATCTTTGCACGATTAATAGATAATTAAAGTTATGTTTAAAATATTCACCAAAATATTTGGTTCGAAATACGAGCGGGACGTAAAGACGTATTCGCCTGTGGTTGAAGAGATTAATGAATACTACGACCAGTTTCAGCAGCTTTCCAACGAGCAGCTGAGAGCCAAAACGCAGGAATTCAAAGATCGCATCGCCCAACACCTGGCCGACCTGGATCGCGAATTGGAAGAAATGCGCCTGGAAGCGGAAGAAGGCACCGACTTTACCGTCAAAGAAGCCCTCTACAAAGAGATCGATGAGGCCATGAAAGAGCGGGACAAAGCCGTCGAGGTTATCCTCAAAGAAATCCTCCCCGAAGCCTTTGCCGTGGTAAAAGAAACATGTCGCCGCTTTTTTGAAAATGATACCATCACCACCACCGTTACCGAACACGACAAAACGCTCGCAACCAGTAAATCCTACGTAACGATTGAAGGCGAAAAAGCCATCTGGAAAAATGAATGGACCGCAGCAGGTGCCCAGATCAAATGGAATATGATCCCATACGATGTCCAGCTCATCGGCGGTATGGTGCTCCATGACGGAAAGATCGCAGAGATGAGTACGGGTGAAGGAAAAACCCTCGTGGCCACCATGCCCTCCTACCTGAATGCCTTGGCCGGACTTGGTGTCCATATCGTAACGGTCAACGACTATCTCGCGCGACGGGACAGTGAATGGACGGCTCCGATCCATGAATTCCTCATGCTGCGCGTTGACTGCATTGATAAATATCGCCCACACTCGCCGGAACGAAAGAAGGCATACGAAAGTGATATTACGTACGGCACCAACAGTGAGTTTGGTTTTGACTACCTCCGCGACAATATGGTGCGGTCTCCCGAAGAACAGGTACAGGGCAAATACCACTACTGCATGATCGATGAGGTAGACTCTGTTCTGATCGATGATGCCCGTACACCACTCATCATCTCAGGTCCGGTGCCGGAAGGAGAAGAAGAGCAGGAATACATCGAGCTCCGTCCATACGTCACAAAGTTGATCGAAGCACAACGCAAAATGGCCACCTCTTATCTGGCCGAAGCAAGGAAACTTATCCAGGAAGGGAATGACGGCTATGAAGAAGGCGATGGCGGAATGGCTCTTCTACGCTCTTATCGGGCTATGCCGAAAAACCGACCCCTGATTAAATTCCTCTCGGAAGAAGGCATAAAAGTGACCCTGCAGCGCACGGAAAACCACTACATGCAGGAGCAGTCCAAACACATGCACAAAGTGGATGAGCCCCTGTTGTTTACCATAGATGAAAAAAACCGGCAGGTCGAACTGACCGAACGCGGTTCAGAGTTTCTGGCGCAATACAACAGCGATGCTAACTTTTTTATCCTGCCCGATATCGTGGCTGAGATGCAGGCGATATCCGCTAAAGCGGAAGAAACAGGAAAATCAGTAGCGGAACAACGCCAGGCACTGGCACAGGATTTTTCAATTAAATCGCGCAGACTCCATGCCATCAACCAGCTGCTGAAAGCCTTTACACTTTTTGAACGAGATGAAGAGTATATCGTCATCGATGGTCAGGTGAAAATCGTAGATGAGCAAACCGGTCGTCTGATGGAAGGTCGACGCTTTTCCGATGGACTGCACCAGGCGCTGGAAGCCAAGGAAAATGTCAAACTGGGTGAAATCACGCAAACCTATGCAACGGTCACCTTGCAGAATTTTTTCCGCATGTATCACAAGCTCGCCGGAATGACGGGAACAGCCGAAACCGAAGCGAGTGAGCTCTGGGAAATCTATAAACTGGATGTGGTGGTCATTCCGACCAACCGCCCGATCGCGCGCGACGATAAAGAAGATATGATCTTTAAAACGGCGCGTGAGAAATACAATAAGGTCATCGATGACATCGCGGTGCTTACCAAAGCAGGTCGCCCGGTGCTCGTGGGTACCACCTCGGTAGATATCTCCGAAAAACTGAGCCGCATGCTTAAACTCAGAGGTATCGAGCACAACGTATTGAATGCGAAACAGCATCAACGGGAAGCGGAAGTCGTGGCGGAAGCCGGTTACGCCGGTCACGTCACTATCGCTACCAATATGGCGGGACGTGGTACGGATATCAAACTCGGCCCGGGTGTCAAAGAGGCAGGTGGCCTCGCGATTATTGGTACCGAACGCCACGATTCACGACGTGTTGACAGACAGCTTCGCGGACGTGCCGGTCGACAAGGCGATCCCGGATCATCGCAATTTTATGTGTCACTTGAAGACAACCTGATGCGCCTTTTCCACTCCGAACGCATCGCCAAAGTGATGGACCGCATGGGCCATCAGGATGGAGAGGTGATCCAACACTCCATGGTGACCAAATCCATCGAGCGCGCCCAAAAGAAAGTGGAAGAAAACAACTTTGGGATTCGCAAGCGACTGCTGGAATACGATGATGTCATGAATATCCAGCGCGAAGCCATTTATACAAAACGAAAGCATGCTCTCGAAGGCGCCAGACTACAACTGGACATCAACCAGATGTTCAACTCCATGTCTGAAAGCATCGTGGAAAATGCTAAACAGGCCAATGACTACGATATGTTTGTCGAAGAGAGCATGAGTATCATGGGCACCGTTCCGGACATCGATCAGGATACATTTACCAGTACTTCGATGGATCAACTTGTGGATTCGTTTGAATCGAAAGTACGCACAGAATATCATCAAAAACGTGATAACATCACACAGACTCTCATGCCCATTATTAAAAATGTGTATGAAAATGAAGGACATCGGTACAAGCGCATATCGATTCCGTTTACCGACGGACGCAAGAATGCACTTCCTGTTTCGGCCGACCTGAAAAAGGCGGTTGACTCCAAAGGAAAATCTGTGATGGTCGACATCGAAAAAGCCGTGAGTCTTTTCCTGATCGATGACCACTGGAAAGAGCATCTGCGGAACATGGACGAATTGAAGGAGTCTTCGCAAGCAGCTTCATTCGAACAAAAAGATCCGTTGGTCGTGTATAAAATGGAAGCGTACGAACTCTTTGAGGGTCTGGTCTACAAAGTCAACAGCGATGTGTGCTCCTACCTCTCCCGCGGCGCACTGCTCTTGCAAAGTCAGGACGAAGTGCGCGAGGCGAGAGAGCAACGTACTGACTTAAGCAAAACGAGTACCAGCCGAACTGATGAGCTGGCCCGAAAAGCAGCTGCGGCAGCAGCGGGCGCAGGCCGAAGAGCGGAAACAGTTGTGGAAACCGTTCGTCGCGATCAGCCTAAAGTTGGACGTAACGACCCTTGTCCATGCGGCAGCGGAAAGAAATACAAACAGTGCCATGGCAAAGCATAAGAGGTAAGTGTTTTGTTTTTCGCAAAGCATCCCGTTGCGAATTTGAAAAACAGATACCCGCTTTGCGATCATAAATTTGTCTCGAAAAATCAGATTTCATGTCATCAACACAAGCTATACTCATCACCGGAGGAGCCGGATTTATTGGTTCACATGTTGTGCGCCGTCTGGTCAATCAATATCCGGAGTATACGATTATCAATTTTGACCTGCTCACCTATGCAGGCAATCTTGACAACCTCACCGATGTAGAAAGCAAGCCCAACTACCATTTTGAAAAAGGGGACATCAATGACATGGAACTGGTCGGGCAGCTACTCCGGAAATATAATGTGACCGGCATCATCCATCTCGCTGCAGAGTCTCATGTCGACAGATCGATCGAAGATCCACTTTCCTTTGTACGTACCAACGTACTGGGAACCGCAAGTCTGCTGGAGGTTTTTCGCAGGTACACAAAAGAAGCCGGTATCAACGGCAGGTTCTATCATGTATCCACGGATGAAGTGTATGGTGAACTCGGTGATACAGGATATTTTACAGAACGCACACCCTACTCTCCTCGTAGTCCGTACTCTGCTTCGAAAGCATCAAGCGATCACTTTGTGCGCGCCTACCATGAGACCTATGGCATGCCGATTGTGATCAGCAATTGCAGCAACAACTACGGACCAAATCAGTTTCCTGAAAAGCTCATCCCACTTATGATCAACAACATCCGTAACAACAAAGAACTACCTGTGTACGGAGAAGGGGCGAATATCAGAGATTGGTTGTATGTAGAAGATCATGCTGAAGCTATCGATCTGATTTACCATAAGGGAAAAGACGGAGAGACCTACAATATTGGTGGCGATACCGAGTTAAAAAATATAGATCTCGTCCGCACCTTGTGTAAAGTGATGGATGAAAAAATGGGAAGACTGCTGGGAAGTGCGGAAGACCTGATCCGCTTTGTAAAGGACCGGGCCGGACATGATCACCGGTATGCGATCGACTTTAGCAAGATAAAAAACGAACTGGGATGGACACCGGCTACCGATTTCAAAACGGGGCTTGCTAAAACGGTTGACTGGTATCTCGCGAATGATGCGTGGATCGATCATGTGATCGACGGATCGTATCGCCAGTATTACGAAAGACAATACGGACAATAAAATAAATACCTGCAACCTTGATCATATCCATTTAAGCTTAAAACCTTCTTACCATGCAATATACACTGACACTCTTCCTGGCATTCCTTCTTATTTCCTGTAAGCCGGCTTCCACATCAGGTGAAACTGAAAACGAATCTGCAGCTTCATCACAGGATACTTCAGCAACGGAGGTAATCGATATTCCCGGGCTGCATCGCCTTTGGGACACTGACAATATGCTCAATACCGCTGAATCAGTCCTGTACGATCCGACTGCCGAAATCCTTTATGTCTCCTGCATCAATGGTGTGCCACCGACTAAAAAAGACGGAGATGGATTTATTGCAAAAGTGGATCTGGATGGAAAAATTACAGAACAAAAATGGGTTACCGGCTTAAGCGCTCCAAAGGGCATGGGGCAAATCAACAACACGCTTTACGTAACGGATATTACACGCCTGGTTGCCATCGATATTCCGTCCGGAAAAATCAAGCAAGAATGGCCGGTAGAGGGTTCCGTTTTTCTTAATGATGTCCACGTCGCGGACGGAATTATATATTTCACGGATTCTGAAACAAGCTCGGTGTATGCGTTGGAAAATGAAGAAGTAAAGCTGGTGCTTCAGGAAGAATCGTTGGGAGGCACAAACGGAATCTGGGTAGAAGGTGATTACGCAATTGTTGCCGGATATGGTTCCGGTGTTGTGCATCGGGTCAATCTCAACACCGGAGCGAAAGAAGTGATTGCTGAAGGTATTCCTTCCGGAGACGGTGTAGAACCCTATCAGGGAGGCCTGATGGTGTCCAATTGGAATGGCCAGGTGTATCACGTCACTTACAATGGTGATATCACCTTGCTGATGGACTCACAAGAAGTGAAGTTAAACGCTGCGGACATTGAAGTGATCGAGGAGAAAAAACTATTACTGGTGCCCACATTCTTCGGTAATACGGTGACAGCCTATCAGTTGAAGCATTACAATTAACACCGAATCTAAAGAGAGGTACACCGTATCGACTATTCTTCACGCAGCCAGTGTGAAAAATCCTTTCCGATCAGACGGCCAAAAGCCTGTACGTCCTCATCGATACGCGCTTTGATGTAAGCGCGGTCTGCTTTGTTGAGCTCGGCTTTTTTCAGAGGCTGGCTGTTTAAGCGATTGAGCATTTTGCCCACTCCTAGTTGTTTCAGAAACTGGACTAACGGTGACAGGCCCATCACGACAAGTATGCGGTGTACTTTTCCGCTCCACTTCCTAAACCGAACATTCTTTGTTCGTCGCGCGGGGTTGGATTTTTCCCTAAGACCGGATGGGACAAACGTGGGATCTACGTCAAGAAAAGTATAGAGCTGCTGCAACAGGGATTTAGGATTTGACCTAACCTCTTCCATATCCACAAAGAAAAAACTATCCAGACTGTAGTATGGGAGAAAGCGCGATACATTCTGATGATACCTGCATGCATCTATAAATTCGGGAAGCTCCCGGATGACTTCACTGATCGTTCCCGTGACGCTTTGATGATAATCTTTGGCCGAATGGTAGTGTGAAATGATGCGTTTGTACGGAGAGCGCAGACATACGATAAGTTTAACTTGAGGATTGTGCGCATGAATCCGTTTCGGAACGACAGGGTCAATGAGATAACGCGGTGTAACCTCGCCTTTTATCTTTTGTCCACGGCAATGCGCAAAATGTTTTGCATACCACTTAAGCCCCAGTGGATAATGTGGAGCATCATACAATTTGTTGTGTGAAATAAAATCATTGAAAAAATGAACCTCTTTGGGCTCTGCCAGGCATATTTCAGGATGTGCCGCAAGCATGTGGCCTAACCAGGTAGTGCCGGCCTTGGAAGGACCGATCCCTAAAAAGTCTACCTGAAAGGTGCTGTTCATTTCATTAGGTTAGCCAATGGCTTAAATCTTTTCCTGTCCATGCCTCCAGCTGTTTCACATCGTCCCTGACCTGATCGATGATATACGCTTTGAGTTCAGGAGGCATCTTATCTTTTTGCAAAGGACGGTTGTTGATCTTCATCACGAGTTTACCTAACCCGGCTTTCTTGATGCTCTTTACAAGACCTGAAAATCCCCAGACCACCATTTTGTGGTTGGCTTTGCGAATAAAATCCTGCAGTCCGCGGAATTTACTGATACGCGCCTGATTGGATTTTTTATTCATCCCCTTAGGTCTGAAGGAGGGGTCTACCCCTAAAAACGCATAAACCTTTTCCAGAAGTTCATCAGGTCGCTCACGGATATCTTCAAACCAAATTAAAAAAATCTGTTCCTTGGGAAAGTACTCCAGATATCGCGTCAGGGTTTTATAGTAAAGGGACATTTCGATAAACTCCGACTGCTCTCTAACGGCCTGATCCATCGGTCTGTCTTCTTTCTGCACAAAGTACTTGGCGAAGTTGTAGTGCGAACTAATTCTGTCCACTGGGCTTCGCAAAAAAAAGAAAATTTTAACATCCGGATTATGTGCCTTAATGCGTCCCGGCACAACGGGGTCATTGGTGTATCTGGGCGTGATCTCTCCTATGATCTTACCTTTGCCGCAATGTTTAAAATGTTTTTTATACCAGGAAATCCCCTTGGCATAATTGGGTTCCATGATCCGATTTCGATATGTCAGAATATCATTAAAGTAGTGCACCTCTTTTGGAAACGACATACACAGCTCAGGGTGGTCTTCCAGCATATGCCCAAGCCACGTAGTCCCCGCTTTAGACGACCCGATACCTACAAAATCTATTTTAAACGAATCACTCATAATCTAATCGATCTCGTTATTAACGTCATCAAAAGTAACGGATTCCGTCAGCAAACTTCCTACCTGAACAAGCGATGATAGACTTCTTCATGCTGATCCATAGCTTTGTCCAGTGCAAACACTTCCTTTACATAATTGTACCCTTCCATGGCGCTCATTCTCCAGCGATCACCTGAAAGCAACTGATCCAATCCTTTTTCAAAATCATCCTTTGCCGCGTGATATCCATATTCGGAAGCAAAATTATCCGGATTGACATAACTCAGGATCGCTGTCTGATGTGCTGCTGCTTCCAAAAATGAATTGGGCAAACCTTCTCGAACGGCAGTGTTTACAAGCACCCAGGACGCTTCCATAAGGTCGTGATGTCGGGAGCCTGTAAACTGATCGACAAAACCATGGTAGGTGATATTCGGGCTGGTGTACTTTTCTCTCAACTTCTGTTCATACGCCGGCACTCTGCTTTTTCCTGCGATATGAAACTCAACCTCCGGATATTTTTCGGCTAGTGACAAGTAGAGTTCGGGGCGCTTTCGCGGATCTATCCGAGACATCATGACCACTTTTGGCACAGGTGATTTTTGAACAGTTTCAGGCACAATGACCGGTGTAGGCAGAAACTCAGGATCCTGTTTCAGGCGATATATGTTCCTGATTTTGGGCAACATAAACCGGGCCGGAGAAAACACTCCATCACTCCTCCTGACTGCACTTCGTACGATGAAATTGGTTTCATACAGGTAGTTTTTTACCACCTGCCATTTGCTTTGCGATGGGTATTTATATTCCAGGTACCAGTCATAGGCATTCCTTGGGTCCCGAATCGTAAAGATGTGTTTTGCAGAGGGTGTGCTTTTCCTGGCGAGATAGCTGCCAAAGGAAGGCTCGCAGGAATGGTAGATATCCGCGTTGATCTTCCGATACAGCTCTCCACTCTTCAACACATCACCGGGCAGATAGCTCAATACCGTTATCCCATCCAGGTCTTCTTCCGGAGGCTGGTCTAATCGTCGTGGCACCACGGCAAATACTTCATACCCGCGCCGGGCCAGTTCTTTCCCGATTGTACGGGTTGCCTTTCCAAAACCTCCATACTTACCATACGCGAAGATCTCTACGCTCACCAGGCATATGCGTTTAGGTTTTGTCATTAGTAGTTTTTTGGTTTCGGGATATCACCTGAAAAAATCAGGAGATCATGTTTTTAAAACGAGGTCGTTTAGGGGTAATATCACCTAACCGTTTTTTCTTGGCTTCTTCATAATCTTCAAAGTTGCCTTCAAAAAACACGACTTCCCCTTCGTCTTCAAAAGCCAGGATATGCGTCGCCAGCCTGTCGATAAACCACCTGTCGTGAGAAATCACCAACACGCATCCGGCAAAATTTTCCAACGCTTCTTCCAGGGCGCGAAGTGTATTAACATCGATGTCGTTAGTAGGCTCATCGAGCAACAATACATTTCCGCCTTCACGGAGCGTTACGGCTAGTTGTACGCGATTTCGCTCTCCACCAGAAAGTACCGATAGTTTCTTTTGCTGATCGGCTCCGGTAAAATTAAACTTGCTGATGTATGCTCTGACATTCACTTGAGAAGTACCCACAGTAATCATTTCGTTTCCGCCTCCGACAACTTCATACACGGTTTTATTCTTGTCGAGATCCTTATGGGCCTGATCTACGTAACTAATTTTCACGGTTTCCCCAATCACAATCTCCCCCTTATCGGGTTGTTGCTCGCCCATGATCATACGGAACAAGGTGGACTTTCCGACTCCGTTGGGGCCGATGATCCCAACGATTGCATTTTTCGGAATACTCAGATTCAGGTCGTCAATCAGCAGACGGTTGCCAAATCCTTTCGATACATTTTTACAATCAATGACTACGTCACCAAGTCTTGGGCCGGGTGGAATAAACAGTTCGAGTTTTGCTTCCTTTTCTTTGATCTCTGCGCTTCGCAATTGGTCATACGCATTCAAACGAGCTTTCCCTTTCGCTTGTCTGGCTTTCGGAGCCATGCGGATCCATTGCAATTCGTGATCCAGCGCTTTCTTCCTTTTGGACTCTGATTTTTCTTCCTGCTCCAGGCGTTTTGCTTTCTGTTCGAGCCATGAGGAATAATTGCCCTGCCATGGTATCCCTTCACCTCGGTCGAGTTCCAGAATCCAACCGGCGACATTGTCCAGAAAATATCGATCGTGCGTCACCGCGATCACCGTGCCCGGAAATCCACCCAGAAATTGTTCGAGCCACAGCACACTTTCGGCATCCAGGTGGTTGGTCGGCTCATCCAGCAAAAGAATATCAGGCTGGGAAAGCAGAAGACGGCATAATGCCACTCGTCTCCTTTCTCCTCCGGACAATTTTTCAACGAGTGCATCTTCCGGCGGGCATCGCAATGACTCCATCGCCGTACCCAGTTTGTGATCGATCTCCCAGGCATTGAAGTGATCGAGTTGTTCCATCAACTCACCCTGGCGCTCAATGGTTTTCATCATCACGTCATCGTCCATGGGTTCGGCAAGTTTGAGGTTGATGTCCTCATACTCTTTAATCAGGTCTACGATGTGTTGTACGCCTTCCTCCACGATCTGTCGGACCGTTTTGGATTCATCGAGTATCGGTTCCTGCTCCAGGTAGCCGATTTTATATTCGCCGTCAAACCATACTTTGCCATCGTAGTTTTGGTCTACGCCGGCTATGATTTTAAGCAAACTGGATTTTCCGGAACCATTGAGCCCCAGGACACCAATTTTAGCTCCGTAGAAAAAAGAAAGCCAGATATTTTTTAAAACCTGTTTGGACGGAGGGAATGTTTTGGAAACCCCCTCCATGGAAAAAATTACCTTTTCGTCAGCCATAGCTTGTTATCTGCTTGAATGTTGAAAAACATGCATACTCACCGATCCGGAATACACTATCATTCCGTCACCCGGTGCATTGCATAAGAAGGGTCAAAAGTAGGAAAATAAAGGAGAAGCGGGAAGTCGTCGGCTGGGCGCCAACAAAATAATAGACAGCAGGAGTGGTCTGAAAAAACAACCGGAATTTAATCCACCAGTTGCAACTCGATTTCGGGAATCGTATACTCGGCGAGTGCCTCCAGTTGACCTTCGATCCAGGCATCCCATTTCACTTGTTCTTCCCGGTTAATGGAATGGTGGGTCTCCCGGTCATACTTTATTTGCTCATTGCTGTGGTCCTTTGCCGCTTTTTGGAACAATTGCTTTAACTCCCCTTTAAAGTTGTCGGCACTGAATTGTGCGTCGCCCACGATTTTCCGAATCCTGCGCGCATAGATCTCCGTGATGTCGAGATGTCCTTTTTCGTGTTTCAGGGCATCTTTTTCATCCTTAAGGTGTGGGTATTTTGTCCAGGACTCTTCCGGATGAAAACGCGCTGTGATTGTGATCCGCGCATGTACCGGGCTGGTTTGTAAGGTGGTGTAACTGAGGGAGGAAACCGTCACTGCGCCGGTATTGTGCCCCATTTCATCCAGATGTTTTTTATTGATTTTGCCTTCAAACAATTCCCAGCTGAAATCATCAATATCCGCGTACGCGATGACGACAGGTTCCTGTCCGAAAAGGAAATAACCTGTGGTGAGAAATAAGAAACTCAGCAGGACTTTCATGACAATATTAACCAAGTGTAAATGTGGGATGTTGCAGAAAGGCAGTCTAAACTTTTGTTAAAAAACCCATTTCAAGAGCATGAGTTGTTGGAGCAAACTCCAACAACGGCAATTTCATTTTTTTTAAAATCAGGGAACTCAAGGACTCAGAGCTGCAGATTGGCCGATCCCGATGTGTCGGGACGGAGTTTGCTCCTGCATCTCTGTTTCCATCCATCCCGATATCCTTCTAAAATGACAAGTAACTACGCATAGCGCTTAGAAATGACGGGCTGAATGTCCGCTTTCCAGGTAGAAAAGGTTCCATCGAGAATATGTTGTCGAGCCTGCTTAACCAGTGACAGGTAGAAAGACAAATTCTGCAGTGAAGCGATCATAGCGCCCAGCGCCTCACCTGACACCATCAGATGTCTCAGGTAGGCCAGCGTATGTTTTCTGCTTGTGTCAGAGGGAGATGCCGGATCAATTACATCAAAACACGATTTCCATTTCAAATTTCGAATATTGATGATGCCGCGAGATGTATACAGCAGTCCGTGTCGTGCATTGCGGGTAGGGAGTACGCAATCAAACATATCGATCCCCAGTGCAATACACTCCAGAATATTTTCCGGTGTCCCAACGCCCATTAGGTAT
This sequence comes from Bacteroidia bacterium, assembly GCA_030426765.1. Lineage (GTDB taxonomy): Bacteria > Bacteroidota > Bacteroidia > Chitinophagales > Saprospiraceae > Opimibacter. Next base: position 49,857 of record JAUHXV010000007.1, read on the forward strand.
CTTGGTTTTTCTTCGGGAAGAATACTACACACCAGGGATGTCATCGCATACAGATCTTCATGAGGCTCGCCAACAGACAACCCACCGATCGCATTGATAGGCATATCGGTCCGGGCAATGTATTCCGCAGACGTTTTGCGCAAATGCGGGTAGGTACTTCCCTGAACGATAGGCGCTAGAATCTGCGGGAAACCATACATGCCTTCTGTCTCTTTATGCCTTTGGATGCATCGGTCGAGCCAGCGATGCGTCAGATGCATGGATCGCGTAGCGTACTTCTCCTCACATGGATACGGGGTGCATTCATCAAATGCCATAATAATATCCGCACCAATCTCGCGCTGTATATCCATCACGCCTTCCGGCGTAAAATGGTGGATGGATCCATCAATGTGCGAACGAAACTTCACCCCTTCCTCTTTGATCTTCCGCTGCTGGCTCAGGGAGTATACCTGGTAGCCGCCGCTATCCGTGAGCAAAGGCCGATCCCAGTCGTTAAACTTGTGCAGGCCACCGGCTTCCTTCAGCACATCAGTGCCCGGACGGAGGTAAAGATGATATGTATTCCCAAGTATGATCTGAGCATGCACCTGATCTTTTAACTCCTGCTGGTGAACTGCCTTTACCGTAGCTGCTGTGCCCACCGGCATAAAAATGGGTGTCTCCACCGTGCCATGAGGCAGATGAAGCGTACCGGCACGAGCGGACGATCCCGTATCTTTTGCCAGCAAGTCAAAGGAAGGATTGCGCGTCGAAATATCTGTCAAGCGAAGGATTTTATTCTTTCAAAAAAGGGTTGCATCACAGCTTTCATCGAATAGTCACTCACCAACTTGTCAAAATCCACTGCGATGCGGTTGGCTTTCATTGTCTTCCAGTGATTATATTCCTTTAGAAGAAATGCTTTGATTCCTTCTATGTCTTTGTATTGATCCGAAAAAGAATCACCAATGGAAAGTGACTGAAGAAGCGTTTGCAATTCTTCATCATTTTGATTGACCACAATGCCGAGTACCGGGATACCCGCTTCAAAATATTCAATCATCTTTCCGGTCAGGACACCTTGCAGTTGATCGGAAGAAATGGTCAACAGTACATTGACACAGGATGCACGTTGCAAGTACCGCGTTTCTTCCGGTGTGAGAATGCCCTTGTCTTCAAAAACAGATTCAAAGTAAAATTCTTTGGCCAGTCGCTTCCATTGGTGGCCATCTTTTCCCGCGTAGACAATCCTGATATCTTCCTGCTGGAATTGAAGTTCCTGAAACAACTCTCGCACTGCCTGGAATAGCGGTTCGGCATTGCGTTTATCCAGAAACATCGACCCCGAATACGTGATGGTAAAATGTGCAGAAGGTACCGGCTCAGGTTTTTTGAGATTATCCGCAACACCATTTCTGAGTGCCAGGACATGTTCGTTATAGGCCTTAAGTTGGCCGGCGAGACCATCAGAAACCGTTGTCAGTAAATCGGCTCGGCTAAACAGTTTTTTGAAAAGTCTGTGATGCTTTTTCTCAAAAAAAATATGGCGATAGTGTGGATCAATGATCAGATCTCTGAAGTCCGCTATCCAGTGCACCTGGGGATGCTTCTTCTTCAGCCAATAGGCCGCGTAGTGATCAGCAAATGGCCGGTAGGAAGAGTATATGTGCGTGATATTGTTTTGTCTGATGGTCCTGCTCCCTCTTCGCAATACTTTCAGGAAATACATGAGTCCACCTTCTCCGGCGATGATATTGATGGGAAATGTGTTGATCAGGCGAATGAAAAACTGTGCGAATGCTGAATGCTTCCTGTGCTCAGGCACGGCAGCATCTCTGGTCGATCTACGCAATACAGAACGGTAGTCGAGCGGAGAAATGGTTTCGATGTGTGCCTGATGGTCATCGTGAGCTTGCCTTGCAGCAGTAAAAATCCTGGTCAGTCCAACCCGATTTTTTAAGTACTCAGCAATGCGAAAATTGCGTTTTGCTGCCGTACCATAGTCCGGTGGATACGCATATAATAAAAAGAGAAACCGGAGGTCATGCATGGACATCCTTCAGTATTTCATACAACCTGTTGCCGATGATCCTTTCATCAAAATCACTCAGGACCTTTTCTCTTCCCGCTTGGCCCATTTTCTCTTTTGACTGTTCATCCAACTGAATAAATCGAATCATCGCGCCTGCCAGTGCATCGGCATTTTTTACCGGTACAAGATATCCGTTGACCAGGTCATCGACTGTCTCGCGACATCCTGCTGTATTCGTGGTGATCACCGGCCTTGCCATGGCCATAGCTTCCATGATCACTCTCGGCATCCCTTCTCGATAAGACGGCAGGACTACACAATCACTCTGTTCAATAAACCGCTTAATATTTTCCGTAGCTCCATGATAGTGAATATGCGGATCGCGTATCCATCGCATCAGGTCGTCATGGCGAATGGAAGAAGGGTTTTCTTTGTCGATCTCCCCGATCAGCCAGAACTGCACATTCGGGTGATGTTGCTTTACTTTTTGAGCTGCTTCGATAAATTCGCGTACACCTTTGTCATACAGCAGGCGACCAATAAACGCAAATGTGATCCAATCTGAAGTCTGGTGAACGCCATTGGGACTGAAAAACTGCGTGTCTACACCGCACCCTTTGATGGCCAGACTCTTCTCACCGGCCACCAGATGTTCTTTCTCGAAAAGAAACTGGTCGTCCTCATTTTCAAAAATGACTTTCTTGTGAAAACGCAGGGTGAATCTATAGAGCAGTCTGGTGACGACATTGATCCAACCTTCGTGCATAAGAGAATATCCTAACCCGGTAATCACGGCAACGGATTTAATCCCCAGTATGCGAGCCGCCAGTCCACCATAGATATTTGGTTTGACCGTATAGTGCAATATCAAATCCGGAGACTGCTTTTTGTATAAACGAACCAACTCAAATAAAAGTCGGAGATCGCGAATCGGATTGACACTGTCCCGATGCAAATGCCGGATGGGAATATGATTGACCTCCGGAATCGATTCAGTATACGAAATGAATTTATCGACCGGCGCCATGACCGTGACACTATTCCCCTCACTGATCAGCTTGCGAATGATATTCAGTCTGAAATTGAAAATATTCCAGGTGGTATTCGCAACGATGACAATATGCTTTGCTTTTAATTCGATTGTAAATTCTTTTTCTGTTCTGTGTAGTTTACAGATACTTTATAAAACCATTTTCTTTAAGGTCTTCCTTCAGGGCTTTGATCGCTTGTTCGTCATGCATCGGATAAATCATCAGACAATCATCCGTATCGACGATAATATGGTTTTCCAATCCTTTCACAACGATGAGTTTCTCCTTCTTTGAAAAAACAAGATTGTGGTTCGCCCCATCCATAAAAACTGTGCCCGAAAGCACAACATTGCCTGAATCATCTTTATCCAGATAATCATACAGCGAACTCCAGGTGCCCAGGTCCGACCAGTCAATATCGCATGGAATGGTATATACGTTGGTGGCGCGTTCAAGCACCGCATAGTCGATGGATATCTTTTCTGTCTTCGGATAGGTGTCTGCCACAAAATCCCGTTCCTTCGGGGTATTGAACAACGGCAGGCCCGGTACTAAAAGATCACTCACCGAGGGTGCATGCACCCTCAGATTTTCAAGAATGACCGGTAGCTTCCAGATAAAAATACCTGCATTCCACACAAAAGATCCTGATTGCAAATATTGCTCAGCCGTTTGCCTGTCCGGTTTCTCTCTGAATGATTTGACATGCGCCACTTCCTGCTGATCCTCCTGATCAAATTCGATGTATCCATATCCGGTATCGGGACGCGTAGGTGTGATCCCAAGTGTGACGAGACTATCTTTTTCTTCTGCGTGTTGTACAGCGAGTTGGATCACGCGTTTGAACTCATCTTCCCGGTGGATCATGTGGTCAGCAGGTGCCACAATACAAACGGCTTCCGGATTTATCTTGCTTAGTTTTATGGAGGCTAATGCAATTGCCGGTGCGGTATTGTTTCTCGATGGCTCGCCAATGATCTGCTCTGTTGACAACTCAGGAACCACCTCCTGTACCAAAGAAGTATAATCCTGATGTGTAATAATATATATATGATTCTTCGGAACAATACCCAGAAACCGGTCAACAGTCTCCCGGAGCAGGCTTTTCCCCGACCCGGTGATGTCGAGAAACTGCTTGGGCAAATGCTCCCGGCTGGCCGGCCAGAATCTCGAGCCAACGCCACCCGCCATGATTAATACATAGGGTGTATGTTTCATAAATTGCGTTTCAGATGAATGTACATGTACTAAAGGAAGTCACAGGTGCAGTCGAAGACAATTGCTGATCACTTATCCATTTTCACCAATGCGTCCACAATTCGCTCAGCGGTCTTTCCGTCCCAGTATGGAATAGTCTGTGCGTTCTTCCACTTCCCCTGGATCATTTTTTCGATAAAACCTTCGAGGGCTTCAACGTCTTTTATCAGTTCATTGGTACCCAGATGGATCGTTTCCGGTCTTTCTGTGCTGTCTCGCAACGTGATGCAGGGAATGTTGAGTATAGAGGTTTCTTCTGTCAGCCCACCCGAATCGGTGATCACACCAGAAGCGTGTTTGACGGTATACATAAACTCCAGATAGGGCATGGGTGTTGTGATGATAAAATTTTCGTACGATCTGCCGGTTGATTCAAACACTTTTCGCGTGCGCGGATGCATCGGAAAGACAACTTTATATTCGCCAATGGATTGGTGAATGGTATCCAAAAGGCTAACCAGTTTTTCCGGTTCATCGACATTGGACGGGCGGTGCAGGGTGAGCACAATATATTTTTCCTGCCCGACCTGCTCACTGAAAAAATCAGGTTTACGCAGCTTTGACAAATGACTCAGCAAGGAATCAATCATCGTATTGCCTACATAAATTATCTTATCCGCTCCATGGCCCGTGGCACGAAGATTCTTATTGGCTTCCTCTGAAGTCGTAAAGAAGTAGTCCGTGATACTATCCGTCACCATTCGGTTGATTTCCTCCGGCATCTTTAGGTCTCCCGAACGAATACCTCCCTCGACATGGGCGACGAGGATATGCGCTTTTTTCGCCACAATTGCACAAGCCATAGTTGAGGTTACGTCTCCAACCACAATACACAGATCAGGTTTCCATTGCTTCAGGGCGTCTTCGTACCCTATCATGATCTGTGCTGTCTGTTGTGCTTGTGTACCTGATCCTGCCCCGAGATTGATATCCGGTTCCGGAATATCCAGCTGTTCAAAAAAGCTTTCACTCATATTCCGATCATAATGCTGTCCGGTATGGATCAGCCGATAGGAAAATGCGTTTTCAGGATGCTCCTCATTATATATTTTCAGCTGCCGTATAATCGGCCCGATCTTCATAAAGTTGGGACGCGCTCCGGCGATAATGTCAATTTTCATTGTCAGCGTACTTTGTTTTTAAAGGTCGTTCCTGTGGATCCAGTCAGATAGGACTGTCATATTCCAAATCTGAGGCCAGGGAACATGCTTACTTCCCGATTTAAACTGCTCCCATATACGCAGGACCTCAGATTCATTAAATTCTTTTCGGGTCGCAAGTGCGTTGATTTTTTCATTGACCATATCTGCTAACTCCATCCTCAGCCATTTTTTAAAGGGTAGCGTGAATCCCATTTTTTTTCTTTGGCTTATTTCTTTTGGAATTTGGGATGAAAAAGATTCTGTCAATAATCTTTTAGGGGTATCCGGGTATTTCAGCGCATCCGGCAAAGAAAGTGTATAGCTAAAAAGTCGGTAATCAAAAAACGGGACTCTTACTTCCAATCCATGACGCATAGAGAATTGATCTGTATCCCGCAGTAAAACATCACGTGTATAGGTCTCCATCTCACCCAGAGTCGCCTGACTGAAATATTCTGCCCACGGAAGTGCTTCCCCAATCTTCTCCAGTTTTCGCTCTAGATGATCCTTCTTTCCGGGATTTCTAAGTATACGCTGGGTTTGCTCATCAGTATAAACTTGCCTTAATATTGGATACAAAGTGGATAGATGGGCTTTGTCAATGGATAGCATTTGAGCCAACTTATCGTATCGCTGATTCGTGCCAAAAGTTTTCAGCATTTGGATAAAAGGATACCTCACCCCTTTTGGTAAATTGAACATCCACCTGCTGTCCATCATGCGCTTATAGATCATGAATTTGTTATAGCCGGCAAAAATTTCATCACCACCAAGCCCGGACATGGCCACCTTAATTCCGGCATTCCGAGTGTGTTTGGCCACCAGATAAGAATTTGGGCCATCGCCACTTGGCACATCCATAGCAGAAAAAATTTCCTCAACACTTTCAAGAAAATCACTTTGCCGAATTACAATATTATGATGATGGGTCCGGTATTTTGAGGCTATCTGCTGAGCAAATGCAGATTCGTCAAATTCACTTTCTTCAAAACTTACCGTAAACGTATTGATGGGCTCATCCGATAATTCAGCCATACATGCGACCACAAGACTGGAATCAATTCCACCAGATAAAAAAGCACCAACAGGTACATCAGACACCATTCGCAATCTGACTGAATCCATAAAAAGTTCCCTGATCTTCTTTTTTGCCGTATCCAGCTCGTCTTTGGATGGCTTGGTATGACTATAATCCCAATACGGAAAACACTCTAATTTTTTATTTTTAAATATCCCGATGTGCCCTGATGAAATCCTGAACATGTCTTGCACCAGCGTTTGTTCGCCCAGCGTGGTCTGGTACATTAGAAAGGTAGACAGATTGTCTTCGTCTAATTTTCCTGAGAGGAGTCCTGACGCGAGCAAACTGCGTACTTCTGAGCTAAACATAAAATGATGGTCCGTCTGGATATAGTATAGCGGTTTTTTTCCCATACGATCTCTGGCCAGGAAAAGACTCTCTTCTGCTTTATCCCAAATAGCGATGGCAAACATCCCATTAAAACGATCGACACATTTTGTGCCCCAGGTAATAAATGAAGCCAGGATCACTTCAGAATCAGATTCGGAAGTAAACGAATATCCATCGAGCTGATTCCTGATCTCTTTGAAATTGTAGATCTCCCCATTATACACAAGCAGATATCGCTCATGAGTATCCGTCATAGGTTGATTGGCGGCATCACTAAGGTCGATGATAGACAATCTTCTGTGTCCAAAGGCCACTTTTTCATCGACATATATTCCTTGAGCGTCCGGACCTCGATGGCTCATCTGGTCTGTCATGGACCGAATCGCCTGCTCATGTTTGGCACGATGATGCAAATTGATAATGCCTGCTATACCACACATCTCCTGAAAAAATATAACTGCTTCATTGGATTAATATCTGTGTTCACCCGTTTTACGATCAATACCAGTCTTTTTCTGATAGCTCCTTATATACTTGCCGAATACCTGCTTCAAGTGATATGTTGTGATTCCACCCAAGTGCTGCAAGCCGACTATTGTCCATCAGCTTTCTTGGCGTACCATCCGGTTTGGAAGCATCAAACACAAGCTCTCCGGAATAGCCCGTGACATCTTTAATCAGATGAGCCAGATCAAGAATGGATATCTCTTCTCCCGTGCCAATGTTGAGAAAACCGCTTTCATCATAATGATGCATTAGGAAAACCGATGCATCCGCGAGATCATCCACATGCATAAATTCACGCAATGGTTTGCCGGAGCCCCAGATTATCACTTCTTTTTTGTCATTCTTTTTTGCTTCGTGAAACTTCCTGATCAGCGCTGGAAGCACATGTGAGTTTTCTAAATCGTAATTGTCATTAGGCCCGTACAGGTTGGTCGGCATGGCGGAAATGAAATTGCATCCGTACTGACTGCGATAAGTCTCACAGAGCTTAATTCCGGCAATCTTAGCAATCGCATACGGTTCATTGGTAGGTTCTAATGCTCCTGTCAATAATGATTCCTCTTTCATCGGCTGCTCTGCGAATTTGGGATAGATACAGGAAGATCCAAGGAATAAAAGTTTCTTCACATTCGTAAGAAAAGAAGCCTGGATGACATTGGCTTCGATCATGAGATTGTCATACAGGAATTCAGCCCGGTAGGTATTATTGGCATATATACCACCGACTTTCGCTGCAGCCATAAAGACATAGTCAGGTCGCTCTTGTTCGAAAAATGATGTCACATAATCCTGAAACCGAAGATCAAGTTCGGTTGACGATCTGCCAATAATGTTTTTGTACCCCAGCGAGGTGAGTTTTCGATAGATCGCGGACCCCACCATGCCGGTATGTCCGGCGATATAGATTTTGGCTTGCTTATCCATTATTCTTTTTATTCAAATTCATTCTTCACATCATACCCCTCGCGCTTTAAAAGCGCCAAACGACGGATTTGTTCAATATCCGCTGATACCATCTCTTGACACAAAGAAGCTACATCATAGGTAGGTTTCCAATTTAATTTCTCTCTGGCCTTCGTGGCGTCCCCTACCAATAAATCCACTTCCGTCGGGCGATAATAATTTTTATCTACAGCGATTACTGTATCCCCGACCTTTACGGGACAAGACATGCCCACCGCTTTTTCAAATGCCGTGGGATCAATACTTTCTATCTGACCGGTTTCCTCCGATCCCTTTCCTGTATATGTAAGTTGTATGCCCACTTCACGAAACGCCATTTTGACAAAATCTCTAACCGAGGTGGCTACACCAGTAGCAATCACCCAGTCCTCTGGTTGGTCATGTTGCAATATTTTCCACATCACCTCCACATAGTCTCGCGCATGACCCCAATCTCGTTTCGCTTCCAGATTGCCGATATACAATCGATCCTGCAATCCCATGGCGATCTTAGCCACCGCCCTTGTAATTTTTCGGGTGACAAAAGTCTCCCCGCGCATGGGACTCTCATGATTAAACAGTATTCCATTGCTGGCAAACACACCATAGGCCTCCCGATAGTTGACCGTGATCCAGTACGCATATAGTTTTGCTACAGCATAGGGTGAACGGGGATAAAAGGGCGTCTTTTCTGTCTGAGGAATTTCCTGCACTTTGCCATACAGCTCGGATGTCGATGCCTGATAAATTCTGGTTTTGTCCTTCAGCCCCAGAATGCGAACGGCTTCCAATATGCGAAGCGTGCCCACACCATCCACGTCCGCCGAATACTCCGGCTCCTCAAAACTCACTTTCACATGCGACATCGCACCCAGGTTGTAAATTTCATCCGGTTGAACCTCCTGAACAATTCGAATGATATTCGTAGCATCCGTCAGGTCGCCATAGTGCAAAATAAAGTTGCGATTGTCCACATGCGGATCCTGATACAAGTGATCAACGCGCGAGGTGTTAAACAAAGAACTACGTCGCTTAATGCCATGGACGATATACCCTTTTTTCAGCAGCAGCTCAGACAGATACGCTCCGTCCTGTCCCGTGACGCCGGTGATTAAAGCCTTCTTCATACGATGCTGTTCGATTTTCTAAAAAATTGAAATAACTTCCGCAGTGGTTTTAGCCACAACGTAAAAAAATAGGGGTGAAGTTGATTGGTACGCCATGCTTCACGATCCTCTTTGTTGGCCTGGATCCGATTGCTCAGACTGGCATTGCTCATGCCCCCGGAACGCATTTTGACCATGACCTCACGAAGATAACTGACCGAGATTTTTTCTTTAAACAAAAACCGTAGCATTAGTTCATAATCCGCGGCGGATTTTAGGCGGATATCAAAATGGCCGAGTCGGTCGTACACGTTTTTGCGAACAAAAAAAGTAGGGTGCGGGGGCATCCAGCCAAATAGAAATTTCTTTCTTCGGAAAGAACCGGCGATCCACGTTCTGGATATCTTTTGTGTTTGGACCGGATCCACATACACAAGATCACCGTACAATGTGTCTGTCTTTTCGGACTGCATCAGATCCACCGCCTTTTGCACGATATTTTTTGATACGTAAAAATCATCAGAATTAAGTAGCGCGATAATCTCCCCGGTAGCGAGGTTTATGCCTTTATTCATCGCATCATAAATGCCCTTATCCGGTTCCGAAACCACTTTTGCCACATGCGGAAACTCACTGACGATTGATAGCGTGTTGTCTTGCGACCCACCATCGACGACGATGTGTTCGATTCCGGGATAGGTCTGATCCGCTATTGACTGAAGTGTATCGCGCACTGTCTTACCGCTGTTGTACGTGGCGGTTATAATTGAGACCAATGGCTTGTGTATGGACAAATCCGTTGTCATTGGATCAACTCATCTTTTTTCGCTCTACAATAATATTCTCGAGCACAAGCATATCCATGTTCGTTCTTCGAAAGCAATCAAGAGCTTCCAAAGGACTATTGACGATAGGTTCATTTTCATTAAAGGACGTATTGAGCAGTACCGGTACACCTGTCTTTTTGCGAAAGGTATCAATCAACCGGTAGTATCTTGGATTGACATCTTTTATCACGGATTGCAACCTGCCGGTTCCATCCACATGTGTCACGGCAGGAAGTATCGGTTGCTTCTCTTTTCGAATCGGAAATACCTTCTCCATGAAGGGGACACTGTCATTGACTTCAAAGTACTCCTCTACGTACTCTTCCAGAATGGAAGGGGCAAATGGCCTGAAGCTTTCTCTACGCTTCACTTTAAGATTCAGGAGTTCTTTGGCGTCTTCCCGTCTTGGGTCAGCCAGAATAGATCTGGCACCAAGCGCTCTTGGCCCAAACTCCGCTCGTCCGTTAAACCAACCCACCACACCTCCATCGACCAGGCAGTTGGAAACTTTATCAAAGAGGGCATTGTCCTCTTCTTTTATAAACGAAACGCCCTCCTGTTTTAACATTTCTTCGATAGCTGCATTCGAATAATGGCTACCGGTATAGGCGCTACGAATTGCCGGTTGGCGTGATGCTTGTAATACCTCGTGATACACATACAAAGCTGCACCCATCGAAATGCCCGCATCGTGTCCGGCACTCGGAATATAGACTTCACAAAAAGGTGTGTTGCGCGTAATTTTTCCATTGGCCACAGAATTCTGCGCTACACCACCGGCAAGACAAAGCCGGTCATTTTGAGTGCGATCGTATAATCCATGTAGCAGGTGAAATATAATTTCTTCGGTAAACTTCTGAACAGATGCTGCTACGTCCTTATGAAACTGAGAGAGGCTTTCCTGTTTTGTTCTGACAGGGCCCATCAGGTCCACCAGCTTTTGACTGTACAACTGATCGACCACAGGAATGTGATCATCGCCATAGGATATGACATTGCCACGCGTCACATTAAAGTAACTCAGGTTGAGTCGAAACAACCCATCATCTGTCAACTCTACAACATCTCTCAGTTTGTCCACATACTGAGGATTGCCGTACGGTGCCAGGCCCATGATCTTATATTCATCGCCATAATACGGGAAGCCGAGGTACTGGGTAAAGGCAGAATAAAAAACGCCTATAGAATGCGGGAAATCGATGGAGGTAAGTGCGGTAATGGATTTGTCTGTTCCCTTTCCCAGCATCGTCGTTGTAAAATCTCCGCTGCCATCAATGGAAAGTAAGGACGCATCCTGAAAGGGAGAGGCGTAAAATGCAGAAGCCAGATGCGCATGATGATGTTCAACAAAATGCAGTTTGCTCTTGATCACAGATGCATCACAACCGGGAAAGAGCTGCACAAATTCTTCAGGTAATGATGTAATCTTCTTAGCATTTAGCAATCGATTTTGAATAGCGTTGAATCCAATACGTGGATGAGATACAGCAAAAGCAATTTTCTTCATCAGCTTTGCCTTCGGATCTCTTCCGATAGCGATGTGATCCACCTGATCGATGGAAATCCCTGCATCGGAAAGACAAAACTTTATGGCTTCCGAAGGAAAGCCTGCCCAGTGCTTGACTCGTCTGAACCGCTCTTCTTCACTTGCCGCGATCATTTTTCCATTTTTAAACAGTGCGGCTGATGAGTCGGCATGGTAGGCATTAAGCCCAAGTATATACATTATTCACTATTTTTCTTATCAATATTCATCCTGGAAAACCGGACCTGCAGCAGTTCCTGAAGTCCCTGATTTCACACAAACTTTCTTTTGCATTATCCCGGTTACAGTATCGATCACCTGCAACTCATCACCTGCATTCCAAATACCGGTAACTGCAATTTGGTCGGCAACAGCCTCCTTTTTCAACAGAGCATCTTCAAGCACCACACCTTCAATGGTCTTTACCGCCGGGTGACTGATTTCAAGGGTACTCCCGTTTATATTTGTGATGAATGTGCCTTTCACGAGCCCGTCACCGTTTACTTTATCACCCGGTGCCCATACGTGCTGAATACCATTGGGACACACCACATTTTGTATGCTCCTGCTTCCGGCAACAAGATCGCCGGAGGTACGCTGTTTTAAATACGGAAGGCGAGCACAATACGTGCTATAGTTTCCATCTGTAAGACCATATGCAATACTGGAAAGCACTACTTCTCCATGGCTTACTTCTTTGACTACTCCGATGCATGTTCTCACATGATTGCCGATACCAGTTTGATTATTCGGTTGATTGATCAGTATCTGGTCACCCGGCTGATACAATCCTGGTGTGGTGGATTGGAATACAGCTACCAGATTTTCATCATCGACAGAAATTGATACGGTCTGCTCGATCTTATAAAAGTCATACCCATTCGTCCTATTTGAATACCTGGTTCCATCCTGTCCTGTGACGGTTTGACCTGGTGCCAAAAGTTGGGTGTTTATTTTATCGTCTTTGATATGATACACCGTGCCTCCGGACCGAATAGCTGAATGTGTGGGTATATTTTTAAAAATCACATTATCGTAGTGCACATTATGCAACTTTTCAAAGTGGTCGAGGTTGCTGTTGATGACCGGCAAATCCAGCGTTGAGTTACTGAATGCCAAATGTGTCACATCAAAATTTAACGGCGCAAACGCGTCCTTTGGGGAACTATACCCTAAGTAGCAACCATCAAACGCAACCATTTTTCCCTGCAGCAACGCAGGGTTAGATCGTGTGCGCTTGTTGCCAAAAACTTCCGGAAAGCGAAACATAAACGTACAATGCGAAAAATGAATCGGATAAATACCATACGGGTTGGTGGAATATCCCAGGCCATATATTTCCTCACAGAATATATTTCTAAAATGTCCATGCGCCACGGCTGAAGTGCATGTAAACAGCCATTGAATTTGTGTCCCAAGCACACCATTCACTTCAGGCAATTGTCCTTGTTGTGCCCCATAGGATTGCGAATCAAATACAACCTGTGTGTTATGCACGGTCAGGTTTTCCACCACTACACTTCTGGACTGGGACTGACAAATGGCTACTCCCGCTTTGACATAATCAATATAACAATCTCTGATAATGATATTATCTCCCTGCTGCGTTTTGCCATTAGGGCTGATGCATATGCCGGCAACAAATCCACTGATCTTACAACCCTCAATGGTCACCGCGCTGCTTCCCGGTGTTGAAATATAAAAGTTTTCCAATCCTGAATATCCTCCATCTTCCGGTAGTCCTTCACAAAACGGGTCAATGGCAATTCCGCTATACGGACTGTACTGACTATCCCGGATCCCGGAAGAGTTCCATTGCTGATCCCGAAGCTCATACACTTCATTCAGGGTTTTGGTTTCGCGGTTCAACCCAACTAGTGTCAGATTTTTGAGAAAAACTCCTCTGCAAGCCTGGAGGCCAAAAACAAAGCCCTCTGAAAAATCTGTTTTGAGTACCGTGACATTGGCTAGCGAAGTGTTTACGTCGTACACCTTTTCTTTGCCTTCAATGGTAAGCCCAAAAAATGTAAACGCATTGTTTTTTATCCGGCCAACTACAATGGGTTTACTCAATGTAAATTCTCCTCCGTCAAACGAAACAGAAGATACTCCTGATTGTCGGGTGGCCGCGTCAATTGTTTTCTGAATCGCAGCCTGATCGTCAATATCGTCATCGGGTACTGCACCCCAGTATTTGGGATTGAGGGTCGGCATAGAGCTACCGGCAATGACAAAACTTCCCTCGCCGTAAAAGATCTGTCCGGAAGCATCCACCTGTATTGGCTTTTCAAACTTACACTCACCGGTAGGACAGCTGATACTCCCTCCTTCCGCTATGATGATCGAAGAGGAAGAAGCAGATTCGTTTTTAAACTGAGTATATTCCATTTGGTGATCGACGACAAACACACCTTCGGAGGCTATCGAGAAATTAAGCGTCTGCTGCTTAGCAGCACATCCGAAGATGGCACATGCCATCAACAAACTATACCAGACAGTTCTGTTATGCATCGAAAGGGTTGATCAACAAATGCTTAAAAATTAAATTCAAATTGAGATTTATAGTTCCTTCAGCAAGACTCGAAGTGAACCGGTTTTGTTTTGAAGCATGATCTGTGAAAGTTTGATGAGTTGGTCATCGGAAAGCTTTTGTTTTCGTATTTCCCAGATCTTCATATCAATCACCATGCGGAGCCAAAGCCCTTGCTGGAAGTGGTATACAAACCCACCTTTCCCATCCATGAATCCGAGTGCCAGAAAATACCGGTAGAAAAAATATATCCAGGGCCGAATAAACAAAGGCATGCGCAGCCAGAGGTCTCTGAGCTTCTTAAATTTCTCATCGGTATTTCCGAAGAGGCTGTTTTTTCCCTCCCATTGCAATAACCGTCTACGTCTGAGTTCTTCTTCCACGGCCAGGCGAACGGAAAAGATATCCTGTTTTTGTACCCAGAACGTAAAATCATCATCCTTGTCATTGTCTTCGATGACCTTTTCGGTCAGCCTTTTTGTCGGCCCTTCGACGTTAAACCTGAAATCTACCAAATCACTGCTATCGGCAGATCCCTTGCCATGACGTATACCTCTGAGCCAGTATTTTTTAATACCACCAAAGCGAATCCGGCTTCCCCAGAATACGTATTCATGTCTGACGTAAAACCCATTGTATTTTTCTTCATCACCCGACAAAAATCGATCTATTCCTTCCTTGAGTTCAGGTGTGACAATAAAGTCTGCATCCAGGGCAAGAATCCAATCCGTTGTGACCGGGATATTGGCTAATGCCCAGTTCCATTGTGAAGCGTGATTTTCATATTTGTTGGTGAGTACATGTGCACCATAGGATTCTGCAATCGCTACGGTTTGATCCTGGCTAAAACTATCGACGACATAAATCTCACACCAACCCCTGATGGCATCGAGGCATCTTTTGATATTGTCCTCTTCATTGTATGCGAGTATGACTGCCTTGATGGTTGCTCTGGCCATATCAGATGATTCCTACTTGTTTCAAAATTTCGCTGTTGTTTTTTGACCAGTCCACGAGTGCAAGCACACCTTCTTCAAAAGGAATCTGAGGAGACCAACCTGTCTCCAGCTTGATTTTTGAGATATCGCTGATGTACACGGGTTGATCACCGGGACGCCAGTCAGAAAAGGAATAAGCAATCTTCTTTTCGAGGTGGGTCTCGAGCATCGACAATAATCGAAGCAAACTGAGTTGATGGTCTTTGCCTCCTCCAACGTTGTAGATCTTACCGTTCGTTTGTTCAATTTTTTCAATCGCCGTTTCATAACAGCGTATGAGGTCATTGACGTGAAGCACATCCCTTACCTGTTTGCCATTGCCATAGACCGTTATCGGTTTGTTGTAGATCGAAGCGATGGTAAACCATGCCACCCATCCCTGGTCTTCAATACCAAACTGACTGGGACCGTAGATACAGCTCTGCCGGAAGCAGATGGTTTTAAGGCCATAGATTCTCGAATAGTCGCGGATATATTGTTCGGCACCGCCTTTGCTACAACCATACGGCGAGTGAAAATCCAGATTCTGCGACTCCGGAATTCCGTTTTCCATATCTGCGTAGTAATAGTATTCTTCGCCTTCAACGATCTTTATTTCTTCCATACCCCCATAGACTTTGTTGGTCGAGGCATAGATCAGAATAGCCTTGCTCTTATGCATACGCATCGCTTCAATCACGTGGAAGGTGCCCATCAGATTGATCTCAAAATCGAGTTGCGGATTTGTCACTGAGGTCGTCACCGCTACCTGCGCAGCGAGTAGATACACGACATCTGCATCCTCCAGTGATTCCTCCAGCATATATCGGTCGATCCGGATGTCACATTGCCGAAACGAAAACGATGCTGCCCGGGCGTGCTGGTAGAGTCTGTTCAGATTGTGCGTCGATCCTTTGCGGGACAAATTGTCCAGCACCAGGACTTCTTCTCCCCGGTCGAGTATGTCAACGGCCAGGTTATACCCGATAAATCCACAGCCTCCGATAATAACGTGTTTCATATATGTGTAGCGTTAATGAATATTTTTAAGTGATGGATATGACGCACTCTTTTTGATTGTGCCTGTCAAAAGCTGCGTGTATGTCATTTCCCATTGGGAAATATTTTTTTCTATGCTGAAATGATCGCTGCACAGCGTATATGCCTTAATTCTAATTCCGGCATACGCTTCAGGAGAATAATCCAACAACTGCTGGATAGCCATGTGCAGGGACTCCGGGTCATTTGGCACCCAGGTTCCAGGGCTAACTTCTTCCAATATCGACCACGGTGTGTACTTTGAGGCTATCACGGGTGTACCCTGGGCTAGCGCCTCCACAACGACATTCCCAAAATTCTCTGTATGCGAGGGAAGCACCAACATGTACGATGAAGCCAGAAGTTTTTGCTTTTCTTCTTTTTCCACATGGCCTGCAAACCGGACTCTGTCTTCTAAGTGTAAATCACGGACTAGTGATTTCAAGTCTTCTGTATACACCGAATCACCTTCACCGGCAATCGTAAGCCCGAAGGCCCCTTTATCTTTTAGCAATGCAAAGGCCCTGATCAGTTGATCGATGCCTTTTATCGGATGGATTCTGCCGAGATATAAAATCGTCTGTGTAAGTTCTGCGTCTTCCTTGGAAGGCATCAGCATGTAATTAGGATGCTGAACCACCTTCACCTCTGTGCCCAGTTTCTTGTATATACAGGCTACTTCATGCGCTGAGGTTGCGTGGAATGTGATGCCTCGTTTTAAAAACGTTTTGACAAGAAAGATCGCCAGCCGTTTTCGTACGGGACTAAATTGTAGTGCAGCGTCGTCAAATTCACCACGCACAGACCATACGATTCTTGTTTTGCTTCCTGTCAATTTTATCCAGCAGGCCATCATCCAGGATAAGGGATAAAACACATTGGTCAGGTGCACAATATCAACCTTTCGCAGGATGCGTGTCAGCTTTAGGAAAAGTGTGACAGGGGCGTATAGAAATTTCGTTTGCTGATACAAGACCTTACCGCAGTCTCTCAATTGCCATGTGTTAAACTGAATCGATGTATCCTGTATGCCTTTGTCGGTTGTCCCGACATACACCTCATTGCCGGATTGGTATAACATTTTTGCCAGCCAGTATATCGTATTGCCCGGGCCACCCAGCTGAGCCGGGTAGAACGTACCGATAGGAAATAAGATTCTGATCTTTTCTAATGACACTTCTTCGAATGGATTGTCAATTCATGACGGACAGTAGTCGGGCCTTCCAGTCTGCATGTGTGTATTGCCGCCCGAGCATTCCAGAATGCTGCCCCATCGCTGCGATCTCGTCCGTTTGTAATGCAAATAATCTGACCAGCGTTTTCTTTAACGCCTTTTTGTTTCCCGCTGGAAAAACGAATCCGCTCACCCCGTCTTGCACATATTTTTCTCGTGCATTGACTTCTGATGAAACGACCATCGGAATACCGGCGGCAGCAAATTCCTGCACCACCACGCCCCATGGCTCGTAGAGACTAGGCAGGACAAACGCACTGGTATTGGCAGCAATGGTTGCAAGTTCTGCAGGTTGGACAAATGCATTTACAATTATCGTTTCAGTAGGTTTAAGTGTATCGCTGAGACTTCCATTGCCAATTATTCGTAGCGTCCAGCCATTTCGTTCACCTTCAGTCAGATGTATAAATACGTCATACAACTGATGCACGCCTTTTACTTCTTCAAGTCGGCCGACAAACAACAACTGCTTTTTCGTGTAATCGTTTTCTACTTTTGAAAAAAGCTGTGTGTCCGCCACGTATAGTCCGTCGATGATATATTCTGGTGCGTACCCAAGTCTTCTGGCATATTCCTGTTGTCGTTTGCCTGCGACCCACAGCACATCAAATGTGTTGCGAAGTAGCAGGTGGCTTGTGAGCACTCTTAGCCGCTGTCCCATTGATCTTTTCCAAGGGGTATCTATTCCGGCGACTACTTTCGTACCTCTTTTCCTCAACCGACGTGCTACCGTCATATACTCTTTATTCATCCATCCGGCCACATAACAGAGGTCGGGCTTAAAGCTCAGGCAATATTTTGTCAGGTCTTTGATCTCATTGTTTGAAGTAAAATTCTCTTCCAATTGTACAAACTCAAAAGGAGCTACCACTTCTGGTTCACAATGCACAACGCCAATTTCAAATTGAGGGTCTGATATTAAATAGTTAATACATTTGTAAAAATAGTCTGACAGACTAGCACACAAAAACAGAACCTTCATGAACTTAGAAGCTTTTTATACATATCCTCGTACAGCAATAATATCCTCTCATGTGAAAAGCGTGTCACATTAGATTTTCCTTTTTCAACTATTTCAAGTCTTCTTTTTTCATCATCAATTACTGCCATAATGGTTGATCTGATCTGTTGTACGTTTGTTTCATCTGGCACAAAATATGCTGCACCTCCTGCTACTTCAGGTAATGAACATACCGATGAACACACGACCGCTCTTCCTGTGGCATTGGCCTCTATGATCGGCATCCCAAAACCTTCATGCAAACTGACAAACGTGACCATATCGCTTTCGGCATATTTCTTTACTACCTCCTCATAAGAAAGCGACGAGAATTCGGCATAATCTATATGATGCTGTTCCAACAATACTCTTTGTTGTATGTTGATTTTGCCGATGATCTGTAGTTGACAGGATATTCCTTCAAGGGCCGGAATGATGCGTTCGAGGTTTTTTTGTGGGGCTGTGCCTACCTGCAGTACAATGGGCCGTTCCTGATTAAAACCTTTAGGCTGAAATTTAAACAGCGGGTGCACAGGATTGGGAATTACATCTGTTTTCGAAGCATATCCGGATGCCACTCGGTTGATAATATCATTTTTTGTAAACTCAGATACCGTGATCACCTTATCTGCAAAATACATGGGCAGGGTCAACCAGATCAGTTTATAAAGCCATTTTCGTATTCCATTCAGTTCCTTGTATCGTCCGATATCATGGATCGTGATGATTTTCTTCGTTTTCCCAAGCCAGGGAACCAGATAATACATGTCACTGGTAATGTGGACGACCTTTGGTTGCATATCAAGAATTGACTTCCGATTGGCCCACATGCCTTGCTCGTCGTTGTAATAATAGGGTTCGATGTGAATCCGCTCTCTGAGCTTTGCAAACAACCCTTCATAAATAGCTTCCACGCTATGGCCTTTGCGTTTTGGATCTCGAAGAACCAGCACCACTTTATCACTATCTATAGCTTCAGGCACCGTTCGTAGTTAATATTCCTTCTGCAACCAATGTGCTTAAAATTTCAGCGGCACGGTGATCAGAAGTATGGTGTTTCATCACTAGTTCATGGCCGGCTGCGGCTATTGCTTTTCGCTCAGACGCGTGACCTAAATAATACCTGATCTTATCTGCCAGTTCTTCAGGCCCCGAAAAACAAGCTGCATGCTTCCCTTCTTCAAATAATTCGAGGAATTCATTCGTACGCTCGTGTAGCATAAATCCTCCTGCTCCGGGGATATGAAAGGTTCGGCTGGTGATCAGATCGCCGCTACTGGACTTGTTCCCTGATTCTGAAAGAATCGCTATGTTGACAGCGGAAGCATTGATGGCCATAGCATACATATCTCCATAGACAGGTTGTTTTTGCCAACTTTTTCGCACATTGTTAAACCCGGTTTTCTCCCAGCTATTTCCCCATACTTTTAGTTGGATATCCTCATTTGGGCCAATAGCATTTGCCAGTATTTTCTCTTTTTTCGGAGAATAGCTTCCAATAAATGATGCGTCGCAACGTAAAACTTCACGTGCCTTGATATCGCCCCGGATTATCCTGTGTATGTCCGGGTCCGCACAGTGTTGGATTAGTTTAGCCTGGGTGACATTAAAGCGATTTTTTAAATCGCTCAGCCCAAAACTTTTCGTTGTAAAAATGAAATCGTAGAGCGGAATGCATTTAGGAATATTTCCGCCATGATCAAAAAAACTTACATCCGGATACACACAAAATACGGGAGTGCCTACTTTTTGAATTGACTGCAGTGTCTCCTTTTGTAAAGATGATCCTTTATACACACACACCACATCCGGGTTAAAACTTTCAAATGCCCGTAATAAATCACGATTGTAGTCCTTTAGGAAAAAAGGTGTTCCTATTTTCCTAATGGCTTTGGACAAAAATGAATTAACATCTGCCGGATAATAAAATTTATCATCTACAATATGTATGAGATGTCCAGCTCTTGAAAAAGCCCTGAACAGCGATCCATCATTTGAACCC
This sequence comes from Bacteroidia bacterium, assembly GCA_030426765.1. Taxonomy (GTDB): domain Bacteria; phylum Bacteroidota; class Bacteroidia; order Chitinophagales; family Saprospiraceae; genus Opimibacter. The sequence continues at coordinate 70,400 of JAUHXV010000007.1, forward strand.
CGCCATTGGTTCCCTATACAAAAGATCTTCAATCTCAAACTTTTATTTTAAAAACGGCTTGCAACAAAAAACGAATTGCAAAAATGAAAATGAAGAATTTGAAAAGAGCATTCAGATAACCCGATACACTCACTTCAGCGACAGTCAAACTCCCAAAATAAATAATCATAAACCATAACAAGACTGCCGGGTCGGTTTGTCCGGTCTTAATAAACCACATGTAAATTCTGCTCAAAAGCAAACCAAAACACCCAAGAAAAATAATACCCCATCGTCCAAAGTCCGCATAAGCATCACCGATTGGTCCCATCGTAGCAGACACAAAACTGCCCAAGGTGACTCCTGTATACGCCTTAAAATACTCGCGTTGACCTACGACCGGTTTTCCAGGCCAGAAGATTCGTGGAACAAATGCAATCAGTGTATTTCCAATGGTCACCTCTCCTTTCGCATAAGTTCTCCTTTTTGGAATATAATCCATCACATAGGAAACGAGCATGCCTTGATTCAACCTACCAGCAAGGGCAATCTTACTCTCAGTATCATTCATGATCGTAGGATCGAGTATTTTTTCTTTAAAAATATCGATAAAAAGGTTCGGGTCTTTTTTTATGTCCCGAGACACACGAGAAGAGTACTGACTCTTTTCAATATCCCAGGCAAGAATTCGATATTCTGTTTTGGTGGCCTGGAGAGCGATTAGAATCCAAATCCCAAGAATTAAAAACATGGCTTTGGATATGAAAGAAATACGGCGAGGATTTTTACTGAAATAAATAACACTGATTATGATAAACCAAAACACGACGGAACCAATCATGCCATTTAATAAAGTCGTGATCACGAGCAAACCCAGACCTCCTGCAATCCACAGATATTTCCAGCGGTATGAGGTAAACATCATCAGGCAAATGCCTACCATCAGGATATGCGCCAGAAGATAAAAAATAAACTTCAGGCTATCCGGCACCACTGTCTGAAAAAGCCAGCATGGAAGACCGATAAAAATCAGGGCAATCGCCCAGTCATGTCTTTGCGCATAGTGTTGAGACAGCCCATCCAGTACATTTTGGGTGAGCTGATCCAGTTTCTTCCGGTTCCGGAATGGCAACATCAAGCCAGCTACATATAATAATGTGCCGGGAAATGCATAGGCATAGTATTCGGCATACGACACCTCCATACGCACACCAAGAGAGTCTGACAACATCGGCCCCAAAAGCCACTGCGAAACTGCAATCAATGCCAGCAACTCGAGGAATACGAATTTATGCCCGAGGCGCGTCAAAAAATAAATCAAAAAGAAAAGCTCCAGCCAGATGATTGTACAATACAGCAGGGAGATCTCACTAAAATAGTAGATCAGACAAGCGATGACAAACGTGGCTAAAAAGCTCTTCAAAGAATAGCTGGTTTTGGTTTAAGTCTTAGGCGAAACAACCAGAATAAAAAAAATAGTTGAATACAGGTCGACAATATCATAGCCCAGGCTGCTCCAAACACACCCCATCCGGGAATCAGGAGAAGATTTAATCCAATATTGCTGATTGCTCCCACGATATAGTGATATAAAACGACTTTGGTATCACCGAGTGCATAGATCACCTGCTCGATAAAAAACAAAGATGTCACCAGTAGATTAGCCATGGCCAGATACGGAATGAGTGCAAAAGATGCTTCATATTTCGCTGAAAGCAATATACGCCCGATAAGGTCTGACGCAAACCAAATGACGACCACGATCCCAAAGCCAAATAAGATGTATGCGCCCAGTCGTCTCACTGTGTCCCTGTACACGTTTTCCCTTTGTGAGGGATCTGCTACCTGTTTATATACGGATGCATTCAGGTAGGCAATAATTCCACCGGCCAGTAATAAAAAAATCTTCGCACCAATGCTGTAGGCGGCCGAGTATATCCCGACCTCTTCTTTCGAATAAAAATAATCTATAAGATATCTGTCCAGGTTATTTACGATCCAAATAAATACCGGAAGTAACATAAGCGGTTTAACGTACCTGATCAGTGCAGTGAAGCGCGGGGAGCTGATTAGACGCTTCAAGGAGAATAGCTTTACACCCCGGTTGTCCAGAAAATAATAATATCCTAAACCCAATATGATTAATTCAGCACCTATCAACGAAGCCCAAAGAAACACCGAAGCCTGTTTGTGGAGCGCAAATACGATAAAAAAAATCAGGAGCAAATTAAATACAGGCGTTAAGACCTGAAGGACACCCTGAAAGGTTGTATTTCCATGAATATTAATATTGGCGATTTGCAACGCGGAATTGTTCTGAGCGAGTATCTGTCCAATGATCAGGGCCACAAAAAGAAACGGCAATACGCCTGAAGTGCCAAGTATCAGTAGAACGATAAGTACAAAAAACGCCATCCATAAAAAGATGGATCGAAAGAAATGCACCAGGTCCTCTTTGTCCTTAAAATAAAAATGACGAAACGCCTGGATCAAGGGTGTGGCGATTACCATTGTGTAGATGCTCACCGCACTGGTATAAATAAAGTACTTCCCGAACTCCGCCGGATCAAAGTAAACCGCTACAATTTTCCCAAGGAGAATCGTAAACAATCCCGCAGCGATCTGAAGTCCGATATACTTTTTCTGACTTGCATTGAGCCTGAAAGAAAGTAACCTGTTCATGCCTTTAGCGCACAAAAAAGTATGTTCTGCGATAGTTTAATACTATATGTACCGGTCTCGGCCATGTGCAATACACGGAAGGGTAATGTTCCCAGCTTCCACAAAATTCGTCGGATGACACCTTTCAGGTTATGCATCGTCGGTTGATCTTCAAGGCAGGTAAACGATTTGAAGCCGGCATAGGTCATCATTTGTCCAAGGCTCTTTTCCGTATATGCCATCTCATGTGTGATATCAGAATACCGAATGCGAGCACCAAATATCCCTTCTGCATTAGGGACGTGGATGATGACGCGTCCCCCGGGTCGAAGAATACGATGTACTTTTGTCAGTATACCCAATACTTCCTCACGGTGAAAGTGTTCCAATACATCCAAAAACAACAGGACATCATATGACTGGTCAGCAGTTTCAGATAAGGTGTCTAAAACATCTCCTCTTCGCACTTGCTTTACACCGTATTGATGGGCCAGTGCAACATCTTCCTCGGAAATGTCTACCCCTTCCGAATGCACATAGCCGTGCTGAAGAAATACCTTTAAGTAGCCCCCTATACCACAGCCGAGATCAAGGATCCGAGATGATTTATCCCTAGGAAATACACTACGTACGATATGATCGCCGTAAGGTTTGTACTTCGCATAAGATCCCGCTTCTACTTTTCTTTTGAAAAAAGTTGAATACTTTTTATAAAACTCCCCTTTCCATTTAGACATGACGGTCGGTAGCTATTGTTTCTGTTCCGATGTTTGGTTCCACACCGACGAAAAGTATTTGGACTTGACAAACAACACATTGCGTTCATACGCGATCGGGCCACGTGTACGATCAAAGACACCAAACTGAACAGGATGAAGGTCTAATTCACGCAGGATAGAGGCCAATTCGCCAAAAGTGGGTTTCTCTCCTTTGTACTCATTGACAAAAGAACATTCCAGGATAATCACATCGGCATGATCAAAGACTTCTTTTCCTCCGCGTAGCACTTTTGTTTCAAATCCCTGCACATCGACTTTGATGATCACCGGTACAACATCCTGAAATTCGATTTTACTTTTAAAATCATCCAATCGGCTCACCTGCACCGGAACTTGCTTCGTAAATTGCTGATTTCTATCTCCAAGTTGCTCACTATACGTATTAAATGAGGTCAGCCCATATCCCTCTGCCACATTAATATCGCGCTGCTCTGTCGCTTCACCCAATGCAGTATTGAAAACCTTCACTGCAGCATTGCCTGAAAATCGATTTACATATTTCTCATACATTTCCGGAACGGGTTCAAAAGCAGTAACGCGTGCTTTAGGGTAGTAGTCCAGAAATCTCTGTGCCCAGTATCCGGAATTACCTCCTATATCGAGAAGCGTAACTTCGTTTTGATTGGAAACAAATCGCAGTAGCCAAATATATTCTTCCTGATTGTGCGGTTCTTTCCAAACACTACGAAAGATACCTTTTGGCACATGATCGCCCTTGCTCCTGGCGCGCTTTACTGCAACGAGAAGATTGGCTCTTAATTGAATGGCCGAAGCATAATGGTGTAAAAAATTCCAAATCATATCTGTCCTTGTAATGCTGCTACCAGGTTATAATCTGTAGAAATTATTCTCTTCCCTTCGCTGGCAAACACCTTTGATATCATACACGATGGTATCCTCATTTACATGTTCACTCTTCCCTTCTTCAAGAAATTTGCCGAATGCTTTATGCCCCACAGCGATCACAACCGCATCATACTTCCCTTCAGGCGACTCTTTTAAATCTATGTCGTAATTGCGTTTCACCTCCTCTGCCGACGCATGCGGATCGATCACATCAACCTTAATGGAATAGTCCACCAGTTCCTGTACCAGTTCCACCACCTTGCTGTTGCGTATATCCGCTACATCTTCTTTAAACGTGATGCCCATGACCAGCACACTGCATTCGCCCGGATTCTTTCCACTCTCAATAAGCGCCTGGACCACTTTCTTGACGATAAAGTGCGGCATATAGTCATTGACACGTCGGCCCGCCGCAATGACCTGGGGTTCATAGCCCAGCTTTCGCGATTTATGCATCAGGTAAAATGGATCCACACTGATACAATGACCGCCCACCAGGCCGGGATAGTATTTATGAAAATTCCACTTCGTCCCTGCGGCTTCAATCACCTCCCGCGTATCAATATCCATGCGATCAAAGATGATGGCAAGCTCATTCATCAGCGAGATATTGATATCCCGTTGTGTGTTTTCAATCACCTTGGCCGCTTCCGCGACCTTTACGGAAGATGCTTTGTGCAAACCCGCATCGATAATCTGTCCATAAACCTTAGATATCTCTTCCAACGCCTCGGCATCATTTCCACTGACGATTTTCAATATGCTGGTTAAGGTTCTGACCTTATCGCCCGGTACGATCCTTTCAGGGCTATACCCAAATTTAAAGTCAACTCCCCGACGAAGGCCCGATTCTCTTTCTAACACCGGTACACAATCTTCTTCTGTACAACCAGGATACACGGTACTTTCATACACTACATAATCGCCCTGCTTGAGTACGCGCCCGACACTCCCGCTGGCTTTAATCAACGGATTCAGATCCGGCACTTTATGCGCGTCAATATCGGTAGGCACACCAATAATGTGAAAGCTGGCCTGGCCTACGTCATCAGGATTGGATGTAAAATGAATATCGCATCCTGCAAAGGCTTCCGGCCCCAGCTCTCTGGATGGATCAATGCCTTTTTTCATCAGGTCGACTCTTTCTTCATTGACATCAAAGCCAATGACCCGAAAATGCCTCGCAAACTCCAGTGCTAACGGCAGCCCAACATACCCTAAGCCGGTTACGCTGAGTGCTTTTTTCTTTGTTTTTAAATCCTCAAACATGTTCAATGTTGTTGCTATTAATATAATAGTGCTATGGTCCGTGTGTTTAGAAAGTTGAGTATGAGCACCTGTTCGGCGCTGCGTTTAATAAGTTTAGTGTATATCATTAAGTGGCCAATACATTCCTACCTCAAATCAGAAAAATTAAAAAACTAAACTTTCTAAACCCTTGTACCGTAGGTACAAACACTAAACCTTCTAAACGCATTAACCAAACGAAGATCAGCATCTATCAATCAAATCACCATCCCCGCAGCCACCGTCTCATTCGTCCCCTCATCAATCAAAATGATACTGCCGGTGATTCGGTTTTTATTGTAGGCATCGGTAAACAGCGGCAGGGTAGAGCGAATAGAAATTCGCGCGATGTCATTCATCCCGATCTGCTTTGAATCAGCGTCACGGTGCAGGGTGTTGACGTCCATACGATACCGCACTTCTTTGATAATACACCTGGCTTCTCGCGTGGTATGGCGAAGAATATATTTTCCTCTTTCCTGCAATGGCTTTTCGTGAAACCAACAGATCATCAGATCCACATCCTGTTCCTGTCTCGGGACGTTATTGACCCGTACGATCATGTCTCCTCTTGAGATATCATAATCATCATCGATATGCATAGTCACACTCATCGGTGGAAATGCCTCTTCGATTTCACCAGAATAGGTTTCGATTTTACTGATCTTTGTGGTAAACCCGGAAGGTAAAAGCATGACTTCGTCACCCTTTTTAAAAATTCCTCCGGCCACTCTCCCCGCATATCCTCTGTAGTCGTGGTAGTCATCGGAGTACGGTCGGACAACATACTGAACCGGAAAACGGCAGTCAATAAAATTGTGGTCGCTGGCAATGTGTACATTCTCGAGATAGTAAAGAAGTGTCGTCCCCTGGTACCACGGCATGTGTTTGCTTCGCTCAACCACATTATCTCCACGGAGAGCAGAAATCGGAATAAAACTCACATCGTGCACATCGAGTTTGCCGGCAAAATTTTCAAACTCATTTTGAATCGTATTGTACACTTCTTCGCTATAGTCCACCAGATCCATTTTGTTGATACAAATCACGAGATGAGGGATCTGCAATAAACTGGCGATAATAGCGTGCCGTCTTGTTTGTTCCAAAACACCCTGACGTGCGTCCACCAGGACCAGCGCTACATTAGCTGTACTCGCTCCGGTCACCATATTGCGCGTATACTGAATATGCCCCGGTGTATCCGCGATAATGAACTTTCTTTTCGGCGTAGAAAAATAGCGGTACGCTACATCAATCGTGATACCCTGTTCTCTTTCCGCCTTCAATCCATCTGTCAGCAGTGCAAAGTTGACCTCTTCTTCTCCCCGGCGTTTCGATACTTCTTCAATGGCCGCATACTGATCCTGAAATATAGATTTGCTGTCGTAAAGCAGTCTTCCGATCAATGTTGATTTGCCGTCATCTACACTTCCCGCCGTGGTGAATCGAAGGAGTTCGACTGAGGTATCGGTTGGGTCTGTTGATTTGTTTTTTGTCATGCTATGTTGCTGTTGTGTTCGTTGTGTTGAGTACCTGTACCTCATGGTGCAGGTGTTTAGAACGATCACCTTTGATGACCGCCTGTTGTTTAGGGTTTAGGTTGGGTTATTAATTACTGATTAGGTCGTTGCAAAGCAGATTTTCTAAGCTTAGAAAGTTTCATCGCGATTGAGTCAATCCGGTTACGCAAATCTGATACGGTTGATTCGAAAACGAATTCCAACTCATAACTAATGAGGATCTGATTTAGTAATTCCATCAAACTACCGTATGCTAATTCATAAAACCTGATTTGATCTCTTGCAGAATATCTTGAGGTTCCTTCTGCAATATTAGAGGGGATTGAAATACTACTTCTTCTCATTTGACTGATCAACCCATATCGTTCTTCTTTTGGAAAATCTTCTGTTGCTCTATATACCACTATGGCTAGCGCTTTTGACTCTTTCCAAACCTCAAGTTTTTCAAAGGAATATGTTTTCATACTATATTGTGTCTTCAATAGCATGAATTGTTACCCAACTAAACAAATTCGTCATTTAGTGCCTGCGGCGCAAAATCCTAAACTTTAAACCTTTTTCATTAAAAATACCCCTGCTTCTTCCTGTCCTCCATACTCGTCTCGCTGCGCTTGTCATCCGATCTTCCTCCGCGCTCTGTGATTCTGGATGTCGCAACTTCCTCAATGATCTGCGCGAGATCGGAAGCTTCAGATCGCCAGAGTCCCGTACAGGTCATGTCACCGATCGTGCGGCATCGGATGAGTTCTTCATTTAATTTTTCTTCCGGTCTGCGAGCGATAAATTCAGACTCCGGCAGGAGGACTCCGTCTCGCTCAAACACATTGCGCTTGTGTGCAAAGTACAGCGATGGTAAAGGCACCTCCTCAATTGCCAGGTAGTTCCACACATCCAGTTCTGTCCAGTTACTAATCGGGAATACGCGGAAGTGTTCGCCGAAATTTTTTCTTCCATTGAAGAGGTTCCACAATTCGGGTCGCTGCTTCTTGGGATCCCATTGTCCAAACTCATCACGGTGGCTGAAAAACCGTTCTTTGGCGCGTGCTTTTTCTTCATCCCTCCGACCTCCACCAAGCGCGGCATCGTATTTTCCTTTTTCCAACTCATCGAGAAGGACATAGGTCTGTAGGCCATTCCGACTGGCATTGTACCCTTTCTCTTCAGTGACTTTTCCTTCATCAATCGCTTTTTGCACTGAGCCTACATGCAACCGCAGATTATAATGTTCAACGAGCCAGTCGCGGTAAGTAATCGCTTCGGGAAAGTTGTGTCCTGTGTCGATATGAAGTAACGGAAACGGAACGCGAGCCGGATGAAACGCTTTGATCGCCAGATAGACCATCAGAATACTGTCTTTTCCTCCGGAAAATAACAACACAGGGTTTTCGAATTGTGCAGCTACTTCCCGCAGGATGTAAATACTTTCTGATTCCAGTTCTTCAAGGTGGTTCAAATAATACTTCATGTTATACTTTTAATGTAATCAGGTGAGGCGGTCAAATGCTGTTTGACCAACCGCTTTGATTACAGGTTTTTCCAATGGATCAATCGAGATACGTTTTCAATCAATGTATTCAGAGATTCTTCGATGGTCTTATCGGCTGTTTGGATATGAATATCCGGTGTCTCCGGTGCTTCATACGGCGCATCGATACCGGTGAAATCACTGATCTCTCCGGCTCTGGCTTTTTTATACAAACCCTTGACATCTCTTGCTTCACAAACTTCGATCGGCGTATCGATAAACACCTCAGTAAAATCATCTTCACCAATAATGTCTCTGGCGAGTTTCCGAATTGTGCGCGTGGGGGAAATAAAGCTCACGATACAGATCACGCCATTTTCTAAAAACAACTTCGCGATTTCTGCAATGCGCCGGATATTTTCTTCGCGATCTTCGGGCGAGAATGACAGGTTGCTGTTGATCCCGGAGCGGATATTATCTCCGTCCAGGACCACCACACGGTAGTTCATATCGAACAACTTGCGTTCGAGGGCAATTGCCAATGTGCTTTTTCCGGAGCCCGACAAACCCGTAAGCCAGATGACTTTGGCATGCTGGCCCTGGCGAATTTCTTTTTCTGCCCGGGTAATGATGCGGTCAGTTACAGGATGTATGTTTTTCACTTTTCGTGATTCATAAATGTGTTAAAAAACGGCTTGTCTGTGTTTTTCAGGCACGGCTTCGCCTTCCGATAGGTCGCAGCCTATACGCCATTCTATTCCTGAAATTCACCTGCCAGTCAGGCCACTATTTTTCTAACCGACGGGCTTTTTTCATATTATTTTATGCACAACACACTGTGCATTTTTATAAACAAACCAACATGGCGGGATCGACCCGGATCACCATTTGCAATCCAAGACTTTCCAGTGCCACGACAACTTCATGTTTGGATCGGGCTGCCATAATGGTTCCTTCCATTCCGGCCAATTGCCCGAAAGCTATCATCACGCGATTTCCTTTTTCATACGAGAGCGTCTCCGTAGAAACCTCAGTCTGTGCGCCACTCACTTTGTACAACCACTGCATTTCCTGATCGGTGACCAGGCAGTCTTTTCCCTCCATACGCAGCACACCCTGCACATACGGTAGTGCCAGAACCTCGTTTCTGCGCGATCGATCCAACTGAACGAATGTATAACAGGTGATCAGCGGATGTTCATATACTTTGACTTTGCGGCGATAGTGCGCCGTTCTTTTAACCAAAGGCACAAAGGCCTGCATACCCATTTGGATAACTTTGTCCCGCACAAATTTTTCGCACTTGGTTTTTGTTCTGAGTACATGCCAGCAACCCGTCTCCGTGGGAGACATCTGCGCCAAAGTGCCAACTGCAGGATTCGCAGGAAATGGCATTGTGCTTAATCGTCTCTGGTCCATAGCAGGAGTGGTTGTGGGTTAAACTGATTCCAGTCGATGCCGGGGATTTCATCACTGCGATAAATGATATATCTGATCTTGCGTTTGATCATTGGTTCCGCCTTTCGTATCAGGTTGACCAAATAGTTTTCATCCACATCACCGAGCAAAAGCAGGTCAATCACGGGGCTGTCGAGACCGTTGGACAGCTTTCCGATCAGGTACACTTTCTGAATCTCCCCGAGTCGCTCGATAACGGTGTCGATGATGGTGTCAAATCCAATGTACTTGATGAGGATATTGTGGATCTCTTTGTAGAGCGGATGGTCGGTATTGGCCTGAAAGTATTTCTTATTGCCCTCCGTACAGGTTTTGAGCATTCCGGCTTCTTCAAATCGGTTGAGCTCCTGACGGATGCCATTGGTAGAATCGCCAAATTCGGATTCGAGGCCGCGGAGATAGGACCGGGAACTGCTGTTGAGGAAAAACTTCAGCAACAGTTTGATCCTTGTCTTTGAGGAGATAAGCGCTTCGATCATAGTGCTTTACAAATTATTGAGTAGTAAAAGTACTCGTTTTTGCTTAATCGGGCGCCTGAAAGGCTTGTTTCTATCTCTAAATCCACCAACAATACCACGGTTATTGCTCAAATATCATGATTAAACATAATATGTGGCAAAGAGTGTGCCTTTTTAAGGTAAAACGCGGAAAAACGGATGCTTTTTACCTGATTCTGCTTACATCAGGCGTTGACTTCACCAAAAAGTAGCTACTGAGTGGGTTTGCGGAAAATCTGTCCCCAGTCAAATTGTCGGTATGATTCGATAGCCATGACTGCCGCAAGGCTGAAAAGAAAGGCAGCAATGGTACAGGCTATCACGATAACAGAGCGTTTTGGGCGACTCTTTACATCAGGTACTTCAGCAGCTTCGATCATATGAATTGTCGGGACATCGATTTCAATCGCTGCATTGTAGAGTTTCAGCTTTTCGAGGTCGTACCCCACCTGCTCATACGATCGATAATATCTCGATTCAAGCAATTCGACTTTCCCCTTGGCTTTGTTGAAGTTTTTAAGACTGTAATTGGACTCCGGATCATCGCCATTCAGGATGTCCAGTTCTCTTTCATATCCAACGATGCGTGCCTGAATGACCGCAATACTGTCGCGCATTTTTGGACTGTTACTTTTTTTGAGAGACTCAAGTGCAGCTTTTTCCCGCTCCACAGAATTGGTCACCTCGGTAATCCGGGTCGCCAGTATTTCAGTCTGCCCCGAAGGATCATAAATCCCGGATTGCTCCCGGTAGTGAATGAGGCTGTCCAGATTGTCCAGCATCAGTTTTTCCTTATTTCCTATAGATTTTCGATACGAAGCCGCCAATGCTTTCTGGCTATTTTTGATGATCGACCGTACTTCGCGATCAATCAACTTTGTGGCCACATTGGCCATGGCCGCGGCACGTTCAGGATCTTTGTCCTCGATGGTCAGTTCAAGCGCATCCTGTTTGGTGAGCAAAATCCTGTAATTCTCACGAAATGACTTGCGCATTTTAAAGGTGGCCTTTGCGGAGCCGGGCTTTATGGCATATACGGTCCACAGGTCAAAGGAATCAATCAGGAAGTCCACCACCATATGGGAGTTGCCCACCGTCAGAATCCGGTCGATATCCTCTCCGCTACCGTAGTAATACATTTCGGAATTGCCACCGCCAAAGACCTTTTCGGGTTTGAATAAATCCTGGCTGGCAGCGTAAAAAACAGTCTTGCCCTGGTAGTAATTGGGCATCAGGAGGGAAAGCAGTGCACTGACCACAAAGACACCTGCGGTCACCAGGATGATATGGCGTCTCCACGGGTACAATGTCCCTAGTATTGGCAGCAAACTATCCTTGTCCATATCCTTTACCCGGTCTTTTTGGATTAACCGGGCTGTAAAAGTAAAAAGATTTAAGCAGGAGCCTTTGTTTCGATAGATCCTGAAGTCATTTGACTATGCTTCCGGATTCTGAATGGAATCATCCACCATATCTTCCGGCACACCCGGCTTCTGGATAAAGATGGAATAAAAGATCGACGCCGATATACATACAATGATGACGCCCAGTGAGATCAGCACCATCGTTTGCTTATCAAACCACTGTAATAACCAATGCTCTGCCAGCATTTTCACACCGATAAACACCAGCACCACGGCGATCCCCTGTTGCAGATAATCGAATTTCGACACAGCACCCCGCAGCAGAAAGAACAAAGATCGCAGACCTAGAACAGCAAATATATTGGACGTATATATCACCAGCTTGTTGCGCGAAATACCCATCACAGCCGGAATAGAATCAAGCGCAAAAACAATGTCAATGGCCGCCAGCATCAGTACCACCACCGCCAAAGAAGTATACATACGCTTACCCTTTTCCCGAATGACAAACTTACCATCGCCATCGTGTTTGGCTACAGACAGATACTTGTTGATAAATCGATAAGCCATCGTATCGTGCGGATCAAACTCCTCATGTTCGGTAGATACAAACATCTTATATCCTGTAAAGACGAGAAAGATGCCAAACAGATATAATATCCAGTGAAACTTCTCTACCAGCGCTACGCCTACTGTGATAAATAGGATCCGCAGGACAATAGCCATCAGGATACCAATCAGCAATACCCTGGGGATGTGTTTGGGTTTGACTGAAAAAGAAGAAAAAATGAGAATAAACACAAAGATATTATCGATGCTCAGGCTCCATTCCATCAGGTAAGCACTGATGTATTCGAAGGCCAGCACCTGCCCTTCTTCGATCCACATAAACACAAAAAAACTGAGCGCCAGCCCTACCCAGAAAAAGGTTTGATACAGCGCCTGCCGGATCGTAATCGTGGTATTCTTTTTACTCAGCAAGCCCAGATCAAAGACAAGCGCCAGGATCAGAAGAATGCCAAAAACCGTGTACGTTATCTGGTCCGGTGTCATGAAGCGGATTTGAGAGCACAAAGATATCTGAACCAGTCAATTATACCGAAACCGAATGCGGGGAATTAATTTTCAAAATAATTCCATAAAAAACAGCATAAATGCAATTACCAGATACATGTATGTTGTTGTTTGTCAGCCCATTACACATCAATCAACGGATATACCGCATTCCTGACTGATTTTCACCCCCTGCTACCCTTGACAAGTACTGCAATTTCCCCCTATTTTGTTCCTTAGTCTGTTTATGGGTCAATCCGTCCGGGCATGGAATTTCCGGCTGGTGGCCTTTCATCGAATACGACGAGGGATTATAATATGGGGCAAACTGGCAGTTACAATCAGCTCATCCAGAAACTGGATGCTTTCACACGACGATTTTACCTGAACAAACTCATTCGGGGTGGTCTGATCACCTTCGGTGGCCTGTTAGGGGTTTTTCTGATCTACACGCTGCTCGAACATCAGTTTTACTTCAGCAGTGGGACCCGTTTGTTCCTTCTGCTCTCCTTTATCGGTATGGCCGTAGCCAGCCTCGGATATTTTGTCATTTACCCCTTGGCGCAGTATTACCGATTGGGGAAGATCATCTCCCATGATCAGGCCGCCGAAATCATCGGCAATCACTTCGGCCACGTTCAAGACAAACTGCTAAACGTGCTTCAGCTTAAGCGTCAGGCCGACCACACACAGGACAATCCGGAGTTACTTTTTGCCGGCATCGAGCAAAAGACGAAAGAAATCGAAATCGTCCCGTTTAAAAAGGCGGTCGATCTTTCGAAAAACAAAAAATACCTGCGCTATGCTCTGCCTCCGCTTCTGATCCTGCTGGTCTTTTTGGTGGCAGCGCCAAGCATCATTCGCGACAGTACAACGCGTCTGATCCACACCAACAAAGTGTACGAACGTGCCGCACCATTTCACTTTGTGATGGATCCGGAACAAGATCTCTCTGTCGTGCAGTACGAAGATTACACCCTTAACATTACGACATCGGGGTCAATGGTTCCCGCAGAAGTTTTTATTGAGATCGACAATTATTCTTACCGTATGCGCAAAGATGACGCAGGCGCTTTCTCATACCATTTTAAAAACGTACTCGAAGACACACCTTTTAAGATTTACTCCGGGCCTGTTCGCTCAGAAGACTATGAGCTTTCAGTGATCAGGAAACCCGGTATTCTCTCATTCGATATCGGCCTTGATTTTCCTGCCTATACCGGACGAAAAGATGAAGACCTGCGCAACATAGGTGACCTCATCGTTCCGGAAGGCACAAAACTGACCTGGGATATTCAGGCCGCTCAAACCGAGCATGTTGATTTTCGCTTTGAAGGCAGAGAAGATGTACTCAATGCGGAACGCAGGAGTGAAGACCGTTTTATCGTAAAAGATAAAGCCACGAAAAACGGCCGTTACACCCTCTATCTCAACAATAGTATGTTGCCCAATCCGGACAGTGTACAGTACAGCATTCGCGTTGTACCGGATCGCTATCCCGGCATCCGCGTGGAAGCATTTACCGACAGCCTTGAAAAAGACATTGTCTATTTCGCGGGTAATGCGGATGATGATTACGGCATTCGCACCTTGCATTTTCAATACGAGCTCCTCGATAAAGACGGCGGTCTTCAGGAGAAAAAAACAATTCCGCTGCGCGTACCGCATCCGACACAGTTTTCCTACACGCATAGCTTTGACATACAGGCTCTGGCCCTGCAGCCCGGCCAGCAGGTGCAATACTACTTTGAAGTACATGACAATGATGGTATTCACGGCAGTAAAGCGAGCCGGACACCGGTCATGCAGTTTCGCAAACCCACTGCGGAGGAGTTTGACAAAAAAGAAAATGAAAACAACGCAAGCATTCAGTTAAACCTTGAAAAGTCCCTGAAGGAAACGCAGGAACTGCAAAAGGACATGAAAAAACTCAAGGAAAAACTAATGCAGGAGAAAAAAGCGGAGTGGCAGGATAAAAAGGAATTGCAAAAATTAATAGATCGCCATAAATCGATGCAAAGCCAGATGCAGGAAGCCATCGATAAGTTTAAAGAAAACCTTCAGAATCAGGAAGAGCACAGCAAACCTTCGGAAGAGCTTCTTGAAAAACAGGAGAAGGTTGAAAAACTCATGGAAGACCTGATGAGCGAGGAGATGAAAGAGCTCATGGAGAAGATTGAAGAACTCATGCAGGAGCTCGAAAAAGATGGCGCGTTGGATATGATGGAGGAGATGGAGAGCAATGATGAAGAGTTGGAAATGGAACTCGACCGTATGCTGGAGATGTTCAAACAACTGGAAGTAGAAGTGGAAATGGAGCAGGCCATTGAGAAGCTTGAAAAACTGGCGGACAAAGAAGAGGCACTCAGTAAAGAGACCCAGGAAGAACAAAAGCCCAATGAGGAATTAAGTAAGGAGCAGGAAGAACTCAACAAGGAGTTTGACGAGCTCCAGAAGGACATGGAAGAGCTTCAGAAAAAGAACGAGGAACTGGAGCGACCCAAAAATATGGAGGGGGCTGACGAGCAAATGGAGAAGATCGATCAGGACATGGAAAACAGCCAGGAGCAGCTTGATCAGGGCGAACCTCAAAAAGCTTCTAAGTCTCAGAAAAATGCAGCCCAGCGTATGCGAGACATGGCCAATCAACTCAACATGCAGATGGCGGCCAGCGATCAGGAGCAGATGGAAGAGGATATGGATATGCTCCGACAGTTGCTTGAAAACCTGGTGACGCTATCCTTTGATCAGGAGGACCTGATCAATGATTTTGCCGTCACGCAGACCTCGACACCCCGGTATGTGGGTCTCGTGCAGGAACAGTTTAAGATCAAGGAAGATTTTAAAGTGGTGGAGGATACGCTGCATGCCTTAAGCAAGCGCGTCACTCAGATCGAAAGCTTTGTACATGAAAAAGTTTCAGACATAAAAGTCAATCTGGACAAGAGCCTGGACATGCTGGAAGAGCGAAATAAAACGATTTCCAGTGATCACCAGCAGCGTACCATGACCTATCTGAACGATTTGGCATTAATGTTGAGTGAGGTTATGGATCAAATGCAGCAGCAGATGGCCAGCAAAATGCCCGGCAGCCAGATGTGTAACAAACCCGGTGGCGGAAGTGCGGGCAAAAGCGGCAAGGTGCCTATGGATAAAATCACCCAGGGGCAAAAAGAACTGAATAAAGAAATGCAGCAGCTTTCTGAGCAAATGAAAGATGGAAAGCAGGGAAAGGGAAAGATGAGTAAAGAGTTTGCCCAGATGGCCGCCAAGCAGGCTGCGCTGCGCAAAGCATTGGATGAACTCAATCAGGAGAAAAAAGAACAAGGCAAAGGGGTGCCGGAGCTCGACAATATTACTGACGAGATGAATAAGATAGAAATCGACCTTGTCAATAAACGACTGGACAACGAAACGCTGAATCGTCAGCAGGAAATCATGACGAGGCTGCTCGAAGCCGAAAAGTCCGACCGACAACGCGATCAGGATGAAAAGCGACAAGCTGAGACAGCTCGGGAGCAAAAGCGATCAATGCCACCAGCACTTGAAGAATATATCCGACAGCGGGAAGCGGAAATCGAACAGTACAAATCCGTGTCTCCTGATCTGCGTCCTTACTACAAACTTCTGGTTGAGGAGTATTACCAGACATTAAAAAACTCAAACTAAGCACACTATCAGCGCGACTAAAGAAATATTAAAGTTACCTTCTCATCCGAGTTGTATCTGCAAAGTAGAGGACTTTGTCAAGGAACTGGTCGTGCGGCTGAATATTGATGAAAACCTCTATCCGAATATTCTGATCAGCTTAACGGAAGCGGTCAACAACGCGATGATCCACGGCAATCAACTCGATGAGCGGAAAGCCATTGTCGTCACTTGTCAGGAAAAAGAGCACCAGATACAACTGATCATTTCTGATGAAGGAAAAGGCTTTGACCCTTTCGCCATTCCCGACCCGACCAGTGAAGATCGCATCGAAACAGAGGGAGGCCGTGGTGTTTTTTTAATGAAGAGCCTCGCCGATGAAATTCATTTTGTCGACCAGGGCCGTACGGTAAAATTGATGTGGAAGATCTAAACCCGCTCTGGCCCGAAACAAGCGACAACCCCTCCGGCATCTTTTTTTCCAGCCACGAAGTTTCCTTTACACTTACCCATGCTGAAAAAATTAAAGCCTGGATACAGGATACTATATCCCGCGAAGACCGCTCGCTGCATCGACTCGATTTTGTGTTTTGTACCGATGCGTTTTTGCTGGAGATGAATCGGCAGCACCTCAACCATGACTATTTTACAGATATCATCACCTTCCCATTAAGCGAAGATCCTATCGAAGCCGAAGTGTATATCAGCCTCGACCGCGTAAAAGACAATGCTGTCTCCTTTGATACCACTTTTGAGCACGAACTACATCGCGTTCTTATTCACGGAGTGCTGCACTTGTGTGGATACGATGATCACGAGGAGGATGATATTGATATGATGCGCGCCAAAGAACAAATGTCTTTAGCGCGGTTGCCGAAAGACTAAATAACCTATCCTCCTTCAGCCCACAAGACATATAAATCGAGCATTATATGTTTATTGTGCTTCATGGTTTTATACATAGTAACTAGCCCGGGAAAAATATTTGAGTAGTTGCAAAGGCAGCACAAATATTATATGCTGTATCTTAACACATAAAGATTTTAACGGGAAAATTCCGAAAACCAGAACACTATGAAGCGCTATTTCTTCCTGATCACAATATTACTCCTAAGTCTGCAAACCGGGCAGAGTCAGTTTTACCAACTCTACGGTCCGGGGACAGTTGATTTGTGCAGTTTTGAACCCTATTCCTATGTCATTGAAACCAGCGAACAAATTGATTCTACCTGGTGGCATATCATCCCGGGTGCCGATGTATTCGGAAGCTTGTATTCCGCAGATGTGTTTTTTTATGACGGAGGTGTTTACCTGCTGACGGTCAACTCCTCTACTATCAACGGGGATATTCTGTCTGATAGTTTAATCATTTATGTCGATGAATTTTTAGCACCACCAAGCGTCAATGGTTGTTATGAAATCGACGGTCGAACCGGGTGTTACCAGGTATGTGCTTTTTCACAATCCGTCGTTGAGCTTGAGTTTCCTGGTACGCAATGGACGATCACCGGTGCCGAAAGCTATTCATATGATGGCAATTCACTCATCGAAATCAACTGGGGCGCCGGAGGAAAAGGTTCTTTCGTAGTATTCGAGTTGGGATGTACGTTTGAGATATGCTTTGATATTCTTCCTGAACCGATCGCAGATTTTTCTACATTTCCCGGCACCAATTCCGATACACTTACGATTTGCAAAGGGCAGGAAGTGTTTTTTGAAAATGAATCTGTAAACGGGATTGAATATCAATGGAATTTTGGCGACGGAGACATGAGTACTGATTTCGACGTCAGCCATACCTATGGGGATGAAGGCTATTATACCGTCACCCTCGCGGCCATGACTGTTTGTGATTGTGCCAGTGAAAAAGAACTCGTCATTGAAGTGCTTCCTGCACCTGCGCCGACATTGGATTGTGTGAATAGTGTATGTCCCGAGATGCGACAACGGTATACCGCCACGACTGCCGGGTGTACACAATACAACTGGAGTGTGTCTGCCAACGGTACCGTAGTCAACGGAGGAGAATCAACCGACGATTTTATTGAGATCATATGGCATGAGGGACCGGATGGATACATCGACCTCTCCGTCAGTGGTTGCTCGACCGATTTTTGCTCCTATACAAATCGATTCCGCGTTCCAATCATCTCGCCGGATGGACCTGTCGAAGGCGATGCCAGTGTTTGTTCCGGCGAACTGGTGACCTATTCAGCACCTTATTTTCCGGGCACAGAATATCAGTGGGACATTGGTTTTGCAGGAACGATTATGGGGTCTCAGAAGAAAAATGCCATTACCGTCAAATGGAATGACGTCAATATGGTAACTGCTTCCTATGTCGAAGTGCAGTATGAAAATTGTTTCCTGGAATGTGGCGGAAGCGATCGCCTGGATGTGAATATCACGCCTGAAATCGCATTGGCCGGAGACCCACAGGTTTGCCAAAACGAGTTGGCGACGGTGATGGCGACAGCCGGTTTTTCATCTCCTAATCCTGTACCGGTAGATTGGCAGCTTGAGGACGCAGCCGGGAATGTAGTCGGCTCTTCTCCCGGAGCAAGTGATACATGGAGTTATACCTTTTCCGTACCTCCCGGCATCTACACCTGGGTAGCATTGAATAGCTCATCCAGTTATTGCACAGAAGTTGCTCGACTGGAGATTGAGGTTACAGCTACACCATCAGACCCGCTGGCCATTCATGGAGAAACCGAGATCTGTCCGGGTCAGCCGTATGGATATACGATTGAAAACAATGGAAACTTCGAAACGATCTGGACAGTAACCGATGGCGTGGCGACCACGAATTATTCAGGCAATACTTTCCAGCATACATTTGGTAATACACCTCCGTTTATCGTCGAAGCGTACAATACGGATATTCAATATCCTTCGTGTGCCTCCGGTTCGATCACACTAAATCTGAGCTCAGCCGCAGATCTCGTGATCAATGGTCCGGATGATGTTTGCTTTAATGCAATAGATCTGTTTACGACAGAGTTTGTCAGCGGGACTGAATATCTGTGGGAAGTGATTCCGGCGGATCATGGAGAAATTCGAAAAAGCAACCTCAATACTGTTGAAGTGTTTTGGTCACAAACCGGACCAGCCACCTTGCGCCTGAGTGCCTGTGGTGCGGTGATTGAAAAAAACGTAACCGTGAATCCTCTTCCCGTCTTTAATATACTTGGTCCCATGGCAGCATGTGCCAATGAGACGGTTAATATAACTACAGACGAGCCAGCCTTCGGGCATGTCTGGATGGATGATAATGACATCGTCCTCTCAAATATGAATAATCACGATTTTTATCCCGGACCGTATGGTGTAGAACTGACCGACAATTTAGGATGTACGAATAAGGAATCGTTTACCATCAATTCCTATCCAACACCTTCCGTTCATTTGTCCAGTCCTTACGACAAATACTATTGCGGCACTCTTCCCGGTGGTCTTCAGATCACCGCCAATACGGATGGGCCGGGGTATCAGTTTACCTGGTATAAAGACAATGTTGTGGTGCCGGGATCTGATCCGGTGTATACCGTCACCGATTTTGGTGAATACTACGTGCAGGTCACCAATGAATACGGATGTGTAGATGCCTCAGAAATTATCTCCTATGTCGATTGTTGTGATCCGGATCAATGTAATCTGGTAGGAGGAGGTAATACTCCTGGAGGATGTACCTATATCCCCGGCGACTTTATGGTGTCCAAAACCTTGTTGAGTTGTGAGCATCACATCCTCACCCCTAACCATGCTGACATTACTCCAGGGCAGACGCGTTGGTTTATCTTAAGTGTCAGTAAAGGAGTACTCGGCGTGATTGATGCTGATGTTCTGGACTACACCTATTCCGAACCAGGTTATTATCTGATCGAAGCGATCAATCCATTGACCGGCTACCCATACGGAGGAAGTCAATGTGGTCATTACGACAAAATGGTGGACACTGTAAGAGCGGTAGCTGATTTTAAACATACAGGTATATGTACAGGATCACAGATCGAGTTTGAAGACCTGACGACCTTCCTTCCGGATGAGTCCATTGCATCCTGGTCATGGGATTTCGGAGATCCTGCAAGTGGCCTTGATAATACCTCATCCGATCAGGATCCTACACACGTATTCGCCAGTGCCGGTGTATACCAGGTCACGCTTGTGGTAACCATGAACAGTGGATGCTCTACTACCAAAATGATGAACGTTACCGTGACTGACGGGCCGGTGTTAAATCCACTGTATGCATTTGAGTTTTGCGAAGACGAAGCAATGGGCTTCAGACTTCCGGGAAATCTGTTTGATATAGACTGGGACTTTGGCGATCCGGCTTCGGCTCCCGAAAACACCGCAGTGACCGATTCGGTTTTCCATACCTATGCAAACACGGGACTCTACCAGGTCTCAGTAGCAGCAAGCGACATCAATCAGTGCCGCAGTGATATGGACTTTATGGTAGACATCAAAGAAAATACACTCAGCGGATTGATTGATGTAGATCCTGTCACCGCATTATGTGCAGGCGATACAGCTGCCCTTACAGCCCCTGCCGGGGGCACCACCTGGTTATGGAGCACCGGTGAAACGACTGAAGGTATTGATGTGGCGGAAAGCAATCAGTACAATGTTTTAATCAAAGATCAGTACCAATGCTCGTATAGTCCGCCTGCTGTGTTTGTCGAAGTACATCCAAAACCAGTAGTCACTATCAAAGCAAGAGAAATACTCGGCCCCGGTATGTTCGGGACATGGGATACAACCCTCATGGTGTGCGATGGTACCGAATTTGAATTGCAGGCCTTTTCCACAGCAGGCGTATCCTATCAGTGGTCACATGGTCCCACGACCAGCACGCTTCAGTTTACCACAGAAGGTGCAAATCTGCCCGGACCTGGTATTCACGAATTCAAGGTGCACACGATTAACGTATCAAGTGGTTGTATTTCGGATAGTGCCATCATTGTGGTGGAAATATTTGAACTTCCGAATGTGCCTGTGATCGCTCTGATCAGTGGATCGGCCTGCAGTTTTGATGACAACATTCTTCAGGTGACTAATCCGCAAGCGGGCGTTGAATATATCTGGTCTGATGGGCAAACCGGTACTGAGATTACAGCCTCCATCGAAGGCCCGTATTTCGTAGAGGCCGTCAATAGTAATGGTTGCCGCAGCGAAAGCAATACCATTGTGATCAATCCTTCTGCGCTGGTCGATCAGATTCCCGGAGGGTGTTTTATCGCCTGCGATCCACTGGAGGTATGCCTGCCTGATTTAAGCAATGTGATTTCTTATACGATTTATCAAAATGGATCGGTGTATATGAGTGGTGCTGCCTGGCCACAGAATTTTGACATTACCAGTGATGGTAGCTATACGATCGAAGTCACCTCTGCCAATGGATGTACGGCAACATCTGATCCACTGGACATCGCGTTGTATACCGGCGTCGGTAGTGTAACTGTTGAAACCTGGCTGGATGTCGACGGAGACGGTGTGATCAGTGCGGGAGATGCTTTGATCTCAGGAATTCCTGTCAACATCATTTCAGATGACGGCATGTATGAAGGGGGCACGGAAACCGTTACCGCTGGTCAATTTGTATTTACGGATTACCCTGCACAAGGATATCTCGCGACGATCGATCGCAACCTCTTGTCATCTCAGTATACCGTTGTCATCGATAGCATCCATACTGATATTCAAACCTGTGAGGATTCTGTGGTGGTTTCACTTTTGATCACCGAAAACTGCATAGTCAACGGGCCTGATCAGTTTTTTGATCTGTGCCCCGGAGATACCGTTTCCGTAGGGGACAGTACCTGGGTAGAGACAGGTGCTTATACCATGCATATGATGAGTGCTGCCGGTTGTGATTCTGTTTTTCAGGTTGTGGTGACAACCCCGGATAGCCTGAATATTTTCGCGCAGGTATGGGTTGATGTAGATCATAATAATATTATCTCTCCAGCGGACACACTCATTTCCGGCATTGGTGTAATACTCACAGATACCGGTACCAACACGTCGGATGTCATGATCACAGACGCCAGTGGCAGTGTAAGCTGGTATGATGTGCTTCAGGAATACAAACTTGAAATTGATACCGCCAATCTGGCCGTTACGTTTATTCCGATCCTGTATGATACTATCATCAGTGACACGGTATGTGGTTCTGTCGTTTTTGATTTTCTGATAGAGCCTGCCTGTACACCAGTGTTTGTAGTTCTCCAGGAAACGCTTTGTAACGGTGACTCTTTGTTCCTATTCGATCAATGGATAACACAAGAGGGCCAGTACACGTTTGTCGAGACCGATTCGATGACCATGTGTGAAACGATTACAGATGTATATGTCACCGAAAGCGAGGAGATCGTGATTGATGGTGTAGTGTCCTGGAATTGTGAAACGCAAGGAACGATAGAGATCAGTGTAACCGGTGAAGGTCCGTTTTCTTACTTCTGGAATCCATCGGTCCCGGGTGACACTCTCCTGACCGGATTACCCGATGGGCAGTACACTGTTTTTGTAACCGATGCCAATGGATGTCAGGCGATACAAACGTTTACCGTAGTCGGATCTCCTCCACTATTATTTTATATAGACGACTATTACCTGGTCGATGAAGGAGAGAGTGTGCTCATTGAAATTGAAGGCGATATCACCGAAGACGGTTTAAGTTTTCTATGGGAGCCATCCGATATCCTGGATTGCTCAACGTGTCCATTAGCCATTGCTACACCGTTTGAAGATACGCACATTCACATTCAAATTATCGATACGAATGGTTGCGTCTATGACTTGTTTACATATATCGATGTGGTGACGGATACGACCGGACTGGATGGTATTTATATTCCTAATGTCTTTTCACCCAACAACGATGGCATCAACGATATCTGGACCATCTTTAGCCAACATGAAAATACACGCTTGGAGAAGTTGACGATTTATGACCGGTGGGGATCTGTGGTGTATGGCAAAGAAGATATACTGCTGAATGGAATTGACGGTTGGGATGGGACCACAAATGGCAAACCATTGAACCCGGGTGTATTTGTCTATCAGGCTGTAATTTCACTTGGGGATGGAACGGAAAAATCTGTTCATGGAAACGTAACCTTGCTTCGATAATACCGGGTTAAGGTATTCGTCAAAGCAATGTGTACAGGGATTGAGAAGCAGATCGTGCCAGCGAATTTCGTTCGCTACACATCTGCTTCTTCTTTTCTTTTCTTCGTGTCTTTGGAAAACAGATAGACATCTTCCACGGCCCGGTACCGCATGATAATCTCGCCGGCGACCAGCAATACTACTCCGGAAATAAACAGTCCATTGCGCACCATCTCAACGATGCCCGTCCAGGTGGGCCAGTGGTTTTGTACCACAAGTAATTCTACCCCGATGACCAGTGCACTGCCCAGTAGCAGGAACAGACTCAAACCTCTGTAAGGTCTTACGGTCGCTTTATTTTGCTGAATAAAACAATTGATCAGGAAAAGCTTGGTGGCTTCGTGATCGGGATTGATTTTGACGAGTTCTTTCAGAATGTGCACGGCTTCGTTTAATCGGTCCAGATTGTATAATGACGCAGCTTTCTTAAACAAGGTTTCAAAATAGACATCCTGATCACGATGGATGACAATATTGCGCGCAATACTCATCTCCAGGATATGATCAGCAAGTTTTGCCTGCCGCTCATATTCACCGGTTTCAAAAAGGGCTTCTCCATAGAGCACCATCATGTCGAAATAGGCCCCGGCATCCAGGTCACGCAAGACAAAGATATTCTCCTCTACAAAACGAATCTTCTCTTTGTAGGCATTCCGATCGATGGCTAAAAACGCATCGTAGGTTTCCGACCGACTTCCATACATGGGTCTCATGACAGCGGATATATATAGGGCCTGCTTGGGCTGGCATCCAGCATCAGGGCAGGCAACTGAATTTGCAATAAATATAATCCATCCGGAACTGAATCTTCGACATAAATCATCTCTGTGATGGTCGCGTCATACCGGATATCTCCATTGGTATTCCAAAACGCTTTGTGCGCGGCAAGCTTACCTCCATCTTCCTCGCGGTCTACGGATGGCAGATCAAGCAGAAGGTGTTTAATGTTTTCTTTAGCCATTCGCTCCGTCAGGACCGGATTGAGATAAGGTGGGTTGGTACCGCCATAGTGCAATTGTTTTTTTTCCGGATGGTTTGGAAGTGTTCGTATAATGATCGCTTCGATGCCTTTGTCCCATTCCATATCCTCCACGATCCGGTCTCCCTCATCCGTCGGGGAGGGATACACAGAAATCAGCTGGGCAACAAAAACGCCACTTCCAAGGGTATCGTGGATTGCCACGCGTTCTTTAGTGATGTGCCCAACACATTCTGTATGGGTACCATTTCCGTGTGGGTTGAGTTGTATGTTGAAAAAATTGACCGCTGCGCCAGTCCGCGTATCACCCACCCAGTCTCCGACTTTATGGGGCGAGGCATTGTACAGTGGGGCAAAGAATGCATTCGGCTGCGGCTTTTCATGGTGCAAAGGAATCGCCAGACAGATGCCCTTGTTCAGGTCCGCATGCAGCGTTTGGTTTTGCCAATCTACCGATATCTTACCCTGGCTCATTAGTTTCGTGAATCTTTTCCCCAGTTGAGTTTATCCTGCAGTGTACGCAGATAGGAGTAATTATGCAATTGAATGAAGCGGGTGATCACCTTTGCTTTTTGCACGGTGAGTTTGTGTTCAGCGGTGACGGCTTCAAAATGTGAATCAAGGGTGCAGAGATAGCTGTCCGCACGGCCTTCAATTTCGAAAGAGATCACACTGGTATCGGGCACGATTAACGGACGCACCGTCAGATTGTGTGGTGCGACCGGGGTGATGATGAGGTTACCTGAATTGGGAAAAACTATGGGTCCGCCACAGCTTAGCGAATATCCGGTTGATCCGGTTGGCGTAGCGACGATCAAACCATCCGCCCAAAATGAGTTCAGCAATTCACCATCGATATACGTGTGAATGGTGATCATACTGGACGTATCGCGTTTGTGCAATGTGAAATCGTTCAGAGCAAGTCTTGATTTTTTAAAAACATCTGCCGTTGTTTCCAGATGGATCATGGTACGTTCATCAAAGTGGTACCGTTCATTGGCCAATTCACGTACTGCAAAATCCGCTACCTTACTTTCTATACTCGATAAAAAACCCAGTCGCCCCAGATTGATCCCCATAATCGGAATCTGCTTTTCATTGACCAGCGACACTGCTCCTAACACTGTACCATCACCCCCAAAAGCCATGACCACATCCACCGGGGTGTCTCCAAAATTTCGGAAGGTGGATATGCTTTTATGTTCTCTGACATCCTTATCGGTCTGTGACCAATAGGGCTCATAGGCCAAAGCCTCAATTCCCTCTGATGCAAGCGCTTGCAGCACCTCGAGCAAACATGCCCGGTGATTGGGTCGATAGACCTGCCCGTATAACAGTACTTTCATCAGATAGAATACAAATTAAAGGACATAAAGATCAAAAATGATACCATTTGCTTTGACAGAAGGGAAGAAAAAGCAAATGCATCAAGCGTATAAACGCATATCAGATCTTGACCATTTTTGTGACGTACTTAAAATCAGCGTTGCTGAAACTTACATAATATATGCCTGGTGGTAATCCGGCGGTAGAGAACTGCGTACGCTGTAGGTTTGCTGGTACAACATCCATTTGAGCGACTTCCTGTCCATGAAAATCATATATCCTGATGAGCGCAACATGCATCAAGATAAACGACCATTCTAATGTAACGGTTTCACTCACCGGCATTGGGTAGAGTTTAATCTTTTCGGATTGGTTGGCTTTCGTTGCATCAGGAGAAACAGCAGTAGGAGTTTCACTGATCAGTTTAAATTTGATTTTCTTCACCAGCCTATCGTTGGATTCGACTAAATCCGGCCCATACTTTCCAATGAATATACCCGTGATGTCCACTGTATCTCCGGTGGTGTTCACTAAAGGAGCAGATAATGTAAACCCATTCTGACCGGTATTTTGCAGATAGGGAACTGCCCAAAACGGGCTTATGTTCCATTCCCAATCCAGAATGTCAGGTTCCTCGATTAGGTAGAACAAGGTGTCCCCGCTGTTAAGCGGTGCTAATATCTCAGGATCTAAATTCGTGATTCTACCACACGAAGCTTCAAAGCTTAAATTAAGAGGTGCATCATTAGAACAAACGGAAGAGTTACCTGTCCATGCACCGATTTCTCCATCAGCAAATGTGAGGAACCCTATTGAAAGATCTCTGGTCGTAGAGTCTTCCGCACAATCAAGAATATCTCTGGTTATTAAGTCAAAACAAAATTCCCATGGGCCCATAATTTCTTCATTACAAGCATTTCCATCTCCCCAATCTACTCTAATCGGGGGACCCGGATTTGGACAACTGCCATTAATGCCGTAGGCAAACCAACCTGCCGGCAAAGTATCTCCCAGAGGATTTCCCCAACAAGCCTCACAGCATCCACCCTTAATTCCTTCAAAGGGACATTCAGGGTCATAATGACTATTACACATGTCCATTCGACCATTATTATCAAAATCGCCTATAGTTAGATCGTCATAGTCATGGTGGTAATCCACATCATCGAACCAATCCCACGTCGCTAACTCCGAACCGAGACCATACAATCCATTTCCCGGTTCTCCAATTGGCAGATCATTCACAGTGGCATTCATCGGCTGACCCAAAGAATCAAATGAAGAAGGATCCCATCCATTACCAAATACTGGAACTAATCCCTGAAACCATTGACACCCATTATTTGCAGCTACAAACGCCTCTACGTTCAAGCACACACGCACTTCTTCATTTGGGTCAAATGGTCCTTCCAACGGTCCCTCATTACTTCGGTGAGTGATTTTAAGTGACCTGTCCTTGACGCAAATAAATCCTTCTGGTAAAATCCTCATATGAATACTGAAATCACCTCCAATACTTAAATGTGAACTCACCGCAAGGTAAAGTGTTGAACTTGTGTCAATACGTGCTCCTGAAACTTTAGCTAATCCATCAGACCCTATAATACAATACGTAGTATATCTAAGTAGTACTGGTTCTAATTCACTACATCCGTTATTCGGAGATTCAAACAACGAAAACGCCGGCATTTCAAAATCATCACTGCTAATCGTTATCGAAATAGATGCTGCCTCCAGGTCAGTTGTAAACTTATACCACACAGTTGGATAATCACCCATTAAGCACCCGGAAATCAAGGTATCAGGAGAGGCATATAGATTGCAACCTATTTCATTTACGTTCCAATCCCCGGTAGGAATCAGGCCCAAATCAATAGCATCCATGCATTCATCATAATCAAGACATGGGTCCTGGGATTGTATACCGCAAGGCGTGAGTGACAGGGTGCAGATCAACAGCCCCGCTTTACAGCTTTTGGCAATCATTTTAAAACTCATATTCAAAGTTGCTAAATGTTAGAAAAAACTAAAACTACTGATCCTGTTGATTTAAAAACAGAAATAACACGCCTAACCGGTATTCATAGTCCTTTTACCAGCAAGAGGTCTAAGCAGGGAATTATTAAAGCATAACTACATTCTATTTCTTAACCATTTTAGTAGTTGATTGAAACTCCCCGTTTCCAAAACGGACAAAGTATACACCAGAGGTCCATTCATCCGTATCAATTTGAGTGCGCTGACCATCATCTGGAAAAACTGTTTTTTCGGAAATGCGCTTTCCACGCGCGTCAAATATGGTCACCACAGCTTTGCCATGAAGCTCAAAATGCCATTCCAGCATAGCTGCATCGGTCACAGGGATCGGGTATACTTTGAGTCTATACAAATCTGTAACTGGTGTGGTATTGACCTCTTCTGAATTGGTGAGTGCATTGTGTAACTTGAATTTTATTTTCTTCACCAACCGGTCATTGGATCCTGCAAAATTTGGTTCGTAATGCCCGATAAAAATACCGGTTACATCAATCGTTTCTACCGATTCATTCACTAGTGGAGCAGAAATAGAAAAACCGTTTGGTCCTGTATTCTGAAGATAGGGAACTGCCCAGAATGGGCTTATGTTCCATTCCCAATCCAGGATATCTGGTTCCTCGATTAGATAGAACAAGGTGTCCCCGCTGTTAAGCGGTGCTAATATTTCAGGGTCTAATGTTGTGGTGCGGCCACAACTCGATTCCAGGGTTAGATTCAACGGTGCGTCATAGGTGCAAATGGAAGGACTACCCGTCCACGCACCTGTTTCCCCATCCGCAAATGTGTGGAAACCAAGGGAGAGATCTCGTGTCGTAGAGTCTGCTCCACAATCCGTAATATCTCTGGTGATCAGGTCAAAACAAAACTGCCATGGGCCCATTCCTCCCCCGCATGTATTTCCATCTCCCCAGTCCAATCGAACAGGTGGTCCGGGATCAGGGCAACTTCCATTTATTCCATATGCAAACCAACCCGGCGGTAGAATGCTTCCCAGTGTATCTGCCCAACAAGGTCTGCAACATCCTTCATGGACACCCATGACCGGGCAGTCGTTATCATAGCGACTGTTACACATGTCCATGCGGCCATTGTCGTCAAAATCATCTATGCTAAAATCGATATTGGTTACATGATAATCAACGCTGTCAAACCAATTCCATGTGGCATCATAATTTCCGGTAGTATAGAGTCCGTTACCCGGCACGCCAAACTGTTCTCCGTTTATCGTGGCATTTAAGGGTTGGCCCAACGAATCAAAGGAAGAAGGATCCCATCCGTTTCCGAAAACCGGAACTATGCCTTGAAACCATTGACATCCATTATTTGCTGCAGAGAATCGATTTACATTAAAACAAATACTGATTGTCTCGTCCGGGTCAAACGGGCCTTCCAGCGGACCTCCATTTTCTCGTTCGATGATCTGTATGGACCTGTCTTCAACACAGTATAATCCATCAGAAAATGCTCCCAATCTAAAATTAAACCACCCTCCTATACTCTGGTATGAACTCACCGCCAGATAATATGTTGTGCCCGCCTCAATTGATGTTCCAATGACCTGCACCCTTCCATGCGACCCAATCACACAGGGTAGGTTGCTATTAGTAAGTAATACCTGCTCTAAATCTGTACAGTTTTCATTTTCCGATTTAAATACAGAAATGACCGGCATATTGAAATCGCCGCTTCTTAGTATAACCGTTAATAAATTTGCACTCCCGTCCGTCTTAAACTTGTACCAAACGGTTGGATAATCACCCATAAGGCAACTTGAAATCAAAGTATCCGGTGATGCATAAAGATTACACCCCCATTGTCGTAAACTCCAATCGTCAGTAGGGATAGTTCCAAAATCAAATGCATCTATACAATCATCATGTTCTAAACATGGATCTTGCGCATACATGTTAAGCCCCAGCATGACCAAAGCGTACATTAAAATTCCAGGTTTCAGTATTTGTGAAATCTTCTTATAAATCATGGACAAAGATGTTTGGGCGTTGAAAGAAATAAACAATACACTCCACGCAAAAACGAACGGTTGTGAAAGGCAGTTGTACTTAATCTATACGCTTAGCAGGCAATCTCTCTTTTCGATAAAGGCCGGAAACTGTTGCCTTTATATTTTAAACATTTTTGCAAAAGACTGAAACTCCCCATTTCCAAAACGGATATAGTATACACCAGAGGACCATCCATCCGTATCAATTTGAGTGCGTCGGCCGTCTCCCGGGAACACAGTTTTTTCTGCTATCCGTCTACCCTGTGCGTCGAAGACAAATACGGCTGCATTGTCGCGGAGGTCAAAGGCCCACTCCAGCATAGCGCTATTGACGACAGGCATCGGGTATACTTTGAGGCTAAACGCATCATGATGTGTAACCGCTTCGACTTCTTCTGCATTGGTCAGTCCATCATTTAGCTTGAATTTAATTTTCTTTACAAACCTGTCGTTTGTTGCTGAAAAATTTGGCTCATAGTAGCCAATAAAAATACCCGTTACATCAATGGTCTCACCAAAGGTGTTCACCAGAGGGGCAGAAATAGTAAACCCATTTTGTGCTGCATTTTGCACATAGGGTACTGCCCAATACGGACTGATATTCCACTCCCAATGGACTATATCGGGTTCGGAAATCACATAGTTCAGTGTATCGCCGTGTTCCAGTGCCGGAAGGATCTCGGTTTCTTTTCCTCTGATGCGTCCGCATTTTGCTTCGAGGCTTAACTTGAGCGGTGCATCTTTTGCACAGACAGAAGCACTTCCTGTCCACGCGCCTGTCTCACCATCGGCAAACGTAAAAAAGCCTACCGAAAGATCTCTGGTAGTCGTATCCAGATCACAATCCGGCATATCTTTCGTGACCAGATCAAAACAAAACTCCCACGGTCCCATAGGCCCACCACATGTGTTACCGTCTCCCCAATCCACCCGGATGGGTGGACCCGGATCCGGGCAACTACCATTGATGCCATAGGCAAACCATCCGGCAGGCAGTGTATCTCCGGAAGGTGATCCCCAGCAAGGATTGCAGCATCCTCCATTTACACCTAAATACGGACAGTCCGGATCATACCGGCTATTACACATATCCAGACGGCCATTATTGTCAAAATCACCAATACTCAGGTCCTCTGAGAAATGATGGTAATCCACATCGTCAAACCAACCCCATTGGGATACACCATATACTCCGTTATTTGCTTCCGGAATGGGATATCCATTGACCGTTGCATTGATGGGTTGTCCGGTGTTGTCAAAAGAAGAGGGATCCCAGCCATTGCCAAAGACAGGGACTAATCCCTGGAACCACTGACATCCGTTATTGGATGCCGTATACTCATTGACTTTAAAACAAAATGAAACTTTCTCATTAGAATCAAACGGACCTTCCAGCGGACCGTCATTTTCTCTGGATCGGATTTCTATCGCTTTGTTGACAACACAAACAAAGCCTTCTGAAAGGGTACGGAGGTGCAACCAAAAATCTCCGCCGATACTTAGATAAGAACTCACAGCGAGATAATATGTCGTATTCGTTTCCACAGGCGTCCCAATCACCTTTGCCAATCCATTCGAACCTATTACGCAGGATAGGTTGCTGCTGGTCAGCAACACCTGCTCCAGATTGTCACATGTACCGCTCTCAGATTTAAACAAAGCAAGGACGGGCATTTCAAAATCCTCGCTTCTGACTATCGCGGTCAACACTTCTGCATTGAGGTCTGTAGTAAACCGATACCAAACCGTTGGATAATCACCCATCAGGCATCCCTCTATCAATGTGTCGGGTGAAGAGTAAAGATTACACCCCCATCGGTTTACCTGTGTATGATCGGTAGACGGAATGCCCAGGTCAATAGCCGTGAGACAATCATCATTTACTAAACAGGTATCCTGCGCTGATATGTTCTGAATGGAGAAGAAGAGGCAGCAAAACAGGATGCTAACAAAGGGGGTGAGGAGTATTCGTTGTGATTTCATGGTCGTGGTAATTAAGGTCTGCGAGATATCCAAAATACCGAATATAAATGACAGTAAACGTTAAATCTTTCGTTATGTCAAATCAGGGATAAAACCGATTCCTCAGCATTTTAGCTGATTCCTCTAAACAAGAAGGCCCTGCAGCATTTGCTACAGGGCCATCTCATAACCGGATTATATTCTATAACCCGTGTGATT
>JAUHXV010000135.1 GCA_030426765.1 Bacteroidia bacterium
GACGATGGGTCTTTCCACACAAGCCATCAAGTCGTTGTTGTCTCGAGCACGCGGCAATTTGCGAGAGATACTCGAGCCTTACATGGAATCCGGCCGCTTGCCCACAAATGTTCCATCGACGCCAAGTCCCTCCGCGGTGAATACGTCGGCGGCAAGTCAAACCGCGGATCAAGTTGAGTGAGTTTCCTTTCATGACACACGACGATCGCTCTTTGAAAGCTGAGATGAGCAGCAAGGATCACGCAGCCAGTATAGCCTGTCCAGCTTTCAGCATCCAGTGCGGCGTCATTCTCTGGTAAATGGGGATCGCCCGCATTGCCAAATATCGATTCGACAAAATCAAGATTACTCACCAGGTTTCCAGGTGCAAAGAATCGGATTTCCATCGATTTTTCCTTCGTGACGCCAGGCACTTCGGGTACCACGATGGGCCGAAGCAGAAGTCCTGCAAATAGCTCGGCTTTCTTTTTCTGGTTGGCGGTGAAGGGTAGGCGCATTAGGTCCTTGGGGGGATGTAATGCCTCATGCATTAACCGGGCAAATGTAACCTTGGGAACCTCTTTCTTATCATGAGGTACGGGCAGTCCTCCCTCACACACATGAAAAACGCCTTTTGTGGTACGACGGTCTTCTTTAGGATTGTGAAGGATTCCCTGCGATGTTCGATACGATTTAACAATATCTGTTTCGTATGAGTCTCCGTCAGAAGGCAATGATAGGATCCGTGCCAGTCCATGACGATCCAAAATGAAGGGATGCTCCGGAAGTGTCAAATTCAAATCATGAGAATAGTCCCCAAACGTGTCATCAACATATTTTTGTATTCGAGTTCCTATGGGTGATAGGTGGCTGGAAAGGAGTCTGGCCTTCTCGGTATAGTTTTTTAGAAGTGGTTTTGCGACCTCAAGAAACTCAGAAATCTCTCCCTGGTCTTCCGCTGGAAAACCCAGCGCGGTCAATTTCAAATAGATGTATTGTATTACTTTGTCACGCTTCACCAGGGTGCTTTCATCATCCACACCTGCTCCAAATGCTCTCTTTACAGCCATTTATATATTTGTTTGGTTCTAATGTAATTCCCTTCCTACAGTCTTAGTTGAATTTTAAAACTGTGCATGATTACAACAAAATTGCCTTTTTGTTGATTTGATTTCAAATATAACGTTCTTAAGTCGAAATATTTGTAAGAAAAGGGCAATTAAATTGGAATGGTGTGTTTGGGTCTTCTTCCAATACTGTGATGTTTTGATCACGATATTTGGAATATCTTCATGCAACACATCCCCTTTGTACTGCAATGAAAACATCAATTATGCGATTCAATTTTCTCTTCCTATTCGTTCTCTTAGTGAGCTGTAATGAGAAAGATGCTATGCTTTCCGATGTCCCGACTATGGAAATGGAGGATATGGAAGATCTGGCTTCGATAGAGGCAGTTGAAGTGAGTGGCGCGTCTCCACAGTATATATTCAAAGTGACTATTAAAAGCCCTGATACAGGATGTGATCAATATGCGGATTGGTGGGAGGTAATCAACCCGGATGAGGAGCTCATCTATCGAAGAATTCTAACACATAGCCATGTAAATGAACAACCATTTACCCGGCAGGGGAATCCGGTGCCGGTAAATGCAGAGGATGTATTAATCGTAAGACTGCATATGAACAATTCAGGATATGCTCGTTATGCGATGCAAGGGTCGGTACAAGGTGGCTTTGACAGGACCGTGTTGGAGGAAGGTTTTGGACAGGCTCTTGAGGATCTGGCTCCCCAGCCTCCGAAATGTACTAATTAGCGCCCTGGTCCCTGGCCTCGAAGCTGAGCAGGAGAGAAAAAATATGTGAAAAACTCGTGTTTTCTGTATCTCCTACATTAGTAAGTGCGTAATCAATTTTAAATCGCGGGAATGACAGCCCGACACCAAAGTGCGGCTGCACGATCGTGTTTTCCTTCCCTTCGATCAGATCATCTTTTACCTTCTGGACATTACCAAGTCCTGCCCGGAGAAATAGTCGTTCATTAAAGTCGTATTCAACGCCGACTCTGGGATCGATACTGGTAAACTCAGAGCTAATCAACGTGTTTCTGGGGCCATCGAAAGTACATTGTAAATCCAGTGCGATGAGCAGATGATTTTTTTCGCTTACCGGTGCTTTGTATCCTGTGGCCAGCGTTAGACTGGGAGCTGTCAGTTCGGTAGAAGATTTGGGTATGAAGTTGCCGGTTTCCTGCAAGATTCTTTGCTCATCATCGGTAAAGGTAAACTTCCAGGCATTGAACGTAGTAGAAATATCCCGACCCATGATCCCAAAGTGCCATCGCTCACCATGACGTTGCAGACCGACATCCAGTCCGAATCCCCAGGCGGTGGCAAAGGGACCGATTCTCCGGTTGATCACTTTCACGCTACCACCAATGTCCCATTTACTGTTGCCCAGTGCCCGGCCATAAGAGAGAAATATACCGTAGTCAGCTGCCGAAAACGAACTGATGTTATCATAGTTAATGCTACCATCAGGATCGAAAAGCTGAATAGTGTTGGGAATATTGTCGATGCCCATTCTTACCACGGAGATAGCACCGTATGCCCTTTTTTCTGGATTCAAAGATCGTGAGATGCCCAGAAAATCGTAGTTGACGATACCTGCAAACCATTCTGCATGCATGGCGCTGATCTCCATTTGTGCGGTGCCTTGTGCTAAACCGGCAGGATTCCACTGGGTGGAGAAGATATCATCTGTGGTAGCGCTCACGGCGCCTCCCATACCATGTGCTCTGCCGCCGACTCCAATGCTGAGAAAGTTGTTACTATACTTCCTGAATTCGCCCTGGGCTTGCGCCTCTGAAAGTCCTGCTACCAGCAGCAGGCTCAGGCATATCAGGACTGAAAACTGTGTAAGACGGGTATTCAGAATGATCATTGTTTTGTAAAACGGCAAAGTTAACTTTTTAGTCTGAGCATCATACTTTGCTTCATCACCCATTTGGTGGTTGATTGCGAAATTGACTTTCAAACAGGGGCTTTATCGATAAGTAGTTCATTACAGGAACTGCAGGAGAATCAACAAATCGACAAATCAACAGGAATTGGTTTCTCGCAGAGACCGCAGAGGTTTCGGGCTGACTCCCGTTTTCGCAGCTTGCGAGCAGCCTTCGTTTCACTTCGGTTGCCAGGGAAAAACAGTGACCTCCGCTAAAGCTCCGGTCCCAAGGGAGGCCGGGGTAGGGGGAGAGCAACAAAATGTAAGAATCAGATTTCTTGCAGAGGCTCCGGCGGTCAGCGATGCAATTCAGGAACTGCAGGAGAATCAACAAATCGACAAATCAACCGGAATGGGTTTCTCGCAGAGGGCGCAGAGCTCGCGGAGGTTATGTACTAATTTCTAAGTGCCTTTGAACACGTAGCACTGGATGGCCCTCAAAGGTTCTTTGTGATTAATTTTAGGAGTTCGTGTTGCCATTGACAGCAGATCATCCCCCAG
>JAUHXV010000060.1 GCA_030426765.1 Bacteroidia bacterium
TTCTTTTGGCGGGATTTTTATTCTCTGCCTGTGACAATGAACTGGTCGTCATAGATAACTGGAAAGATATTCCCGTCGTTTGGGGATTTGTGTCTAAAAGTGACACCGCCCATTATATTCGGGTCGAAAAGGCATTTCTCGATCCCAATACATCTGCATACGTGATCGCTCAGATCCCTGATTCGATCTATTATAGCAATGCCACCGTGACGATCAAGCGAATTGCCTCCGGGGATACATATACCCTGGAAAAGGTAGATGGCACATTAGAAGGATATCCCCGTGAACCCGGTGATTTCGCAACAACACCTAATTATCTGTATAAAATCAAGGGTAACGAAATCGATCTGGTAGCAGGCGAAAAGTACCAGTTTAGCCTGGTTCGTAATGGTATTGAGACACCTGTGACAGCGGAAACGATCATTCTGCCTAAGCCTGTGATCCGAAACCCATCATTAGGCACTCCATTGTTTTTTCGCACAGGAGTCAGTTTTAACTTTGACTGGCTTGATATGCCGGATGCCGGTATGTTTGACATCCACATGCGTTTTCACTACACAGAAAGGAACTCGGAGACCGGAGGTGAATTTGTACCTCAAACTATCGAATGGGTAGTGACGCAGGGCCTTATTGAGTCAGGATACAAGATGAATGGTGAGGAGTTTTACAAATCCATAGATGCCAATATCGAAGATGATCCGACAGCCACCAGGATCATCGGATCGGCGGATATAGTCGTCTGGTGTGGCGGAAAGGAAATGGAAGAATATATCAAT
The DNA here is from genome assembly GCA_030426765.1 of Bacteroidia bacterium. GTDB lineage: Bacteria > Bacteroidota > Bacteroidia > Chitinophagales > Saprospiraceae > Opimibacter. The sequence goes on from JAUHXV010000060.1 coordinate 777, forward strand.
GTCCTGCTGGCCAATACAGGAATCACCAGTACGCAGGATTTTCCGGAGTATACCAACTTATCTGAGGGCAATGGAATCTTCACTTCGCGCAACTACACCGATAATATGGCGTACCCATTCCATCCTCAGACGATTGACAGTCTGAAGGATGGTAGTATCACCGGCCACCTTAACTTCCAGTAAGGCGTTTTTCGACTTTTAAGATCATAACGCCCTGACGCACAGCGACTGCCTATTTGTCAGTCCAATTTGTGTGTTTCTGTCATTTTCAGACACATTTTTCCTTTTTTGGCATAAAAAAACCGCTGAAAACCGCATGGCATACGCCTTGATTAAGAAGGGTATATACATGCAAAATCCTTTTTTGAATAACACTAAAACACGATAAACAAATGGGTAAAATAATTGGAATTGACCTGGGAACAACCAACTCATGCGTTGCTGTGATTGAAGGGAATGAGCCGACCGTCATCGCCAATGATGAAGGACGGAGAACCACGCCTTCGATTGTGGCTTTTCTGGACAACGGAGAGCGCAAAGTAGGGGATCCCGCCAAAAGACAAGCGATCACAAATGCCAAGCGTACGGTATACTCCATCAAGCGCTTTATGGGTTCACGCCACAGCGAAATCTCGAAAGAAGCTGAGCGCGTGACCTATCCTGTAGTGGGTGGACCGAATGACTCGGTCAAAGTAGATATTGACGGACGTCAGTATACACCACAGGAAATTTCGGCGATCGTACTTCAGAAAATGAAGAAAGTAGCGGAGGATTATCTCGGTGATACGGTCACAGAAGCTGTTGTCACAGTGCCTGCCTACTTCAACGATTCACAGCGTCAGGCCACGAAGGAAGCGGGTGAAATTGCCGGTCTGAAAGTGAGCCGAATCATTAACGAGCCTACTGCTGCCGCGTTGGCCTATGGACTCGATAAGAAAGACAAAGACATGACCATCGCGGTCTATGACCTCGGAGGTGGAACGTTTGATATCTCTATCCTCGAGCTGGGTGATGGTGTATTTGAAGTAAAATCTACTAACGGAGATACACACCTCGGAGGTGATGACTTTGATCAGGAAATTATCAACTGGCTGGCAGAGCAGTTTATCCAGCAAGAGAATATTGATCTGCGCAAAGATCCGATGGCTCTTCAGCGCCTGAAAGAAGCTGCCGAGCGCGCCAAAGTAGAACTCTCCAGCGGTCTGGAAGCCAGCATCACGCTGCCTTATGTGACGGCAGTAGACGGAGTGCCTAAGCACCTCGATACTAAGCTGACTCGCGCAAAATTTGAGCAGATGAGTGCCAACCTCGTGGAGCGCACCTTGCGTCCATGTGAGGAAGCGATTAAAGATGCCGGTATCAGCAAGACGGATATTGATGAGATTATCCTCGTGGGTGGTTCGACACGTATCCCTGCTATCCAGGCTGCTGTTGAGAAATTTTTCGGCAAAAAGCCTAGCAAAGGGGTAAATCCTGATGAAGTGGTGGCGATTGGTGCTGCGATTCAGGGTGGTGTGCTGAGTGGAGATGTACAGGATGTATTGCTCCTCGATGTGACGCCGTTGTCTATGGGTATCGAAACCATGGGAGGTATCTATGACGTAGTGATTGAAGCGAATAGTACGATTCCGACTAAGAAGTCAAAAGTATATTCTACCGCTTCGGACAACCAGCCTTCAGTAGAGATTCATATTCTGCAGGGAGAGCGTAAGATGGCGCGGGACAACAGGCCTGTAGGTCGATTTATTCTCGATGGCATTCCACCTGCACCAAGAGGAACACCTCAGATCGAAGTAGTCTTCGATATCGATGCCAACGGTATTCTGAACGTTTCGGCCGTAGATAAAGGCACCGGAAAGCAGCAGTCGATCCGCATCGAAGCGAGCACCGGATTGTCTAAGGAGGAAGTCGCCAGAATGAAAGCGGAAGCAGAAGCTAATGCCGACGCCGATAAGCAGGCTGCTGAACAGGCAGAGAAAATCAATGCCGCAGATGCGCTGGTCTTCCAGACTGAAAAGCAACTGAAGGACTATGGCGATAAGATCCCGGCGGATAAGAAAGCCAATATCGAGAGTGCACTTGAGCAATTGAAAAAAGCGCATGAGTCGAGAGAGCTCAGCCAAATTGATCCTGCTTTGGAAGCGTTGAATGCAGCATGGCAGGCGGCGAGCCAGGATATCTACCAGGCACAACAGGAAGCCGGTCAGCAAGCTGAAGGCGGTGACACAGCTTCATCCAGCAATGGAGAAAGCAAAGATGACGATGTCACCGACGTTGAGTTTGAAGAAATGGATAGCAACAAAAATTAATATCCATCATACACAAGTAGAGTAGTGAAAAGGTGAAGGGGAGATCCTTCACCTTTTTTGTTTTTTACATGTGTATGAAAAATCCACCCACTATTATCCCGGGTGACGATGTAAGCTCATTTTTCTTCCGCTGTAGCAAACAATTGCTTTTTGGGTAATAGTTTTTGTGTGAGCACAAAGTTGTTGGAGCATCCGCCTTCCAAAGCAGTTCTGCTTCTGGGTAAGCTGGTAGGCAAGTTCTCCAATACTGCTGTACAGCGAGAGGTGTGTTGATGAGTTTAGAACGAATAAGATAGGATTTTAGGCATTTGGTCCTGGAATCCGCCGATCCCGAAGAGTCGGGAAGGAGTTTGCTCCTGCATCTCTGTTTCCTATTGCCTTGATTTTGGATAATGTTTCGATCTTAAATCGGAAACCAGATCCATTCCTGGAGAGCGAATACCAAAATAGAGCAATTTTGAAATACGTACTGTAAAACCAGGCAATGTAATGTGGAATATTAGATTACCTGGACGCCAAACGCCCATTGGAAAGATAGGGATGAAAGGAGTAGTGGCGTAATCGAGGTAATCAATAATTTAAAGTAGAACACTCCCGATATGTCAATATTTTTTTGGAAGTAAGATTCGTTATTGAAGTCATTTATGGACAAGGAATGAAAATCTCTTTTGATAGAAAGGAATGAAAACTATGCGTGGCTCATCTTCAAGCGATTGAGTTCTACGGTATTAGTCCTTAAATCCTGCCTTTTCGCCGACTTTGACGATTTGACAATTTAAAACAGATGATGCTTCAATGGTATCATGTCGCTTGTGGACTATGGCGATGACATACGCGTTGTTCAGATTGCCGATATTTTCTATTTGAACTTGGTAGGATCCAATGGCTTTTATAGTTTTAATTTCAGCAGTTTCATAGTCAATTTTGTCCCCTCTTGGATCACTCAGGAATTGACGAAGGACATTATGGTTATTATACTCCGGTAAAGGATTTGGGAGTGAGATGTAAGGATTGATGGAAAGGGGATAGCCGCTAAAGTAGTTGGATTGGTTATACGTTCGAATACTGTCTTCAACCAAGACCAGGCTTAAATAGATATCCTCTTTGATTTCTTCATAGTATTGACCGAGCACATTCACCGACAACATATTTTGAGTCAGCGCTGATTCGATGGATATTTCCAGCTGGGGCTGAATGGACAGAAAATAATGAAGTGAATCAATCAATCTTTGGATTTCGATAGGAGCAGCATAGTTACGAACAAAGCCGCGGTAGATTCGAACGGAAGGCCGGTGATGAACCTCAAGGTAGTCCTGAAGCGTTTGTGTTTCATTTATTTCTAATTCATCCTGCCCGTGAATTGAATAACTTACCGCCTTACTGTTTTCTTTGGACAAACTATCCAGTCGGTCACCGATCCAGGGGCAGAATCCACAAGTTCGGGATGTGAAATATTCAATCAGGACCTTTTTATTTAATGGTTCTTCGACGCTGACCTCAATGGAATAACTTTTAAGATTCTCATTTACACTGTGAATTTTGTATATACCTGTTGCAGATGGTTTAAAGAGGTTGCCATCCAGTTTTTGATCATTTACATAATAATCACAACTTTGAGTGATATCATCTCCATTCCTTTTTCTGGTCGTCAGGGTTGCAACGCCGTATTCATTTAAGGGTATTCTCTTGGATGAAGATGAAACTCGTATAAGGTCGGTGACGCCCGGGTTATTTATTTCTGGTAGTTCTTCTTTAATGCATCCAATACATAGGACTGCGATCAGAATAAGAATAAAGGCACTTTTCATTTTTTTAAGGTAGAGGTTGGAGGGATATATTGATTCTCATAATGAGATCGTTAAAACATATATTGTACAAGGTTAAAATATTAACGCTAACCCTGTGCATGAGAAAAAGAACAAGGTCTTAACTTAGCAGCACTAGTCTCACGATAGAGTGCTTAAAATCCCGCAAGCATCACTACTTCCGGTATTGCCGATCGGCAATATCTGTGAAACCAAGCTGATTTTTATTCCGTTTGTAAGCTAACTCAATACATCATAGGCTGAAATGCATGTTCCCTTGACACTGAGCCTGCCAAAATGCTTCTCAGGTAAAATCTCTATGAAATGTGTATAGTCCTTATTATATAACTAGGAGGGAAATGGGATTTAGAACTATATTATTAGTTGCAACCCTCTTGGAAGGTGCTGCAGTAATACCTACTTCTTCTCCTTTTCTGCCGCAGCCATTTGTTTGATATAGACCCACCATTCTTGTTTAGTCATACCCATAGTTTGTATCATTTCGCTTACGTCATCATCTGTAATCAGTCGTATATCATCGTGGCGGAGTATAGAAAGCAGGTCATCGATCCTGGCCTGATCATAGAATACTTCATTCAGGTGCCAGGTATGTTTCGAACTGATAATCACTTTAGGAAGGTATTGAATCTCCGGAAACTGAAAATTGAGAGGATGTATGGCAGGTAAGGTTGTATCACCTGTTACTATTGTTTGGCGAATTTCAATTCTTGGTACATTTTCCTCGTATTTAAAATGCTGATCACTTAAGTACGTTATCGCCAGGCTGTCAAACGTGAGGTGTGTTATTTCAGTGCTGTCGACACCACTAAAATATTGTTGTAATGGATTTTTGGAGACAAAAACTGCATCGTCATCGCCAAGCATAAATTGAAAATGTATCCTTTCCTGATTCGCCTGATCAAACTGAGCAATTGTAACCATGCTATCCATCAACAATGCCCAGCTATTGGGATTTTCCCTGACCTGTTTCATCCAGTCGTCAAGTTTCGCGTATATCATCCCATCCTTGGTTCGGAGGCAATAATAACTTCTGTCACAGTCTTCACTTTCACAGATATAATGTGCACCGAAGTTCTGGGCTTGTGAAGAAACGGGTACCAATAATGTGGTGGCAACAAAAACAAAAGCGAGTGTGATCGATCTGGTGATTTTCATATAGGTCTGATTGATTCCTGAAGTTAACCTTATACATGCAAAGACTCAATAAAATGGATTGGTCTTTAGTCACTATAACGAGAAGTGTATTCAGAATATTGGGCAGGCTAAGCGTGACGTTTCCTTCAAGGTCTTCCCGCTTGTATGATCCTGGGATAGAGAAGCAGTACCTTGTGTCGTGAAGAAATAGGGTTAAACTGGAGTGAATTTCCTGATTAGGTCAGCATAAATCTTGACTTCTTCAACTTCTATCAGGATGGTTGAATCTCAATCCCCAGCCAGTCCCGGACGTTTTTATCCCAGATGTCCTTTCCTTCCTGCTCCGTCAGAATCTCTTTTTCAACCGCATACCTGACCACGCGACCCGGATAGGATGTACCCACACCTTCAATCTCTCCCAATGGATAAGGATCATCCAACGCCATCACTATCTGACTGGCACCTACACGTTTTTTGAGAAGTTCAAGGGTAAATGAATCGTGAACAAGCGTGTCAAAAAATAATCGTTTATGCCCCAATGTTTTTCTTGGATCATGGAGCCCTTTAAAGATATCCGGACGGCCATCAAAGCCCTGGATTCTTCTACCGTAGTTGGCAATACCCAACATACCGCCATGCGCGAAACAGGTGCGGATGTTAGGATACGCATTGGGTAAATCGCGTAGCGTAAACAGGTGAATTGTATCGGCACACTGCGCCATCATCCAGACCAAATGAAATCGCCAGTATTGGTCTTTCAATGCCACCATTTTCTCCGCGTCATACGGATGAATCTGAACCGCCAGTCCATATTCGTTGGCCAACTCATAAATCGGATCTACTTCCGGCTCAGCAACGGCTAACCATTCACCTTTTGCATTTAAGAAATGAGTAGGCAAACAAAGTAGCTTTAAGCCAAGTTCATGCACACAGCGCTCAATTTCCTTCAGGGCGTGATCCATATAAAGCGGCTGCACCACAAACCCGCAGGTAAACTTATCCGGATACCGTTGTTGGATGGAGGCGTTGTAATCATTTTGAAAACGAATCGTATCTGCACAGTCCTGCTCCGACCAGCCATTGCAATACAACTGTGACAGACAAAGCATCACCCCATGATCGATTTGGTGGCTTTCCATCCATTCCAGTTTTTCTTTCAGAAAGAAACTGGGTGCCGTAATAGGCCTGGACCAATCGCCTTGTCGCATAAACTTTTTGTCGTCATCGATCCAGAAAAGTTTCTTTTCCCTCATAAACCGGGGAATCTCAGAAGGCTCCGGAAGTATATGCCCGTGTCCGTTAATACGCATTATGTAAAAATAGAGTAGATGATTTGATGATTCTGTGTACTGTGATATTTACGCATTGGTCAGTCTGGGTGAAATCGTAATGTCAACTGTCATAGAAGACTTATGAGATCACCCGCTGATGATAGACCAACAGACGATGAAATTACATTTTATATGGCAATGTGGCCGGAATTATATATTTCGTTAACCTAAAAGGCTACGAATGCATTCAACTGGATAACTGCCGTCTGTGATATAATTCGTTTGATAAAGAAACTCTACCAAACCTCGGACCGGTAACCCTTTATCAGCTACCGATTTTATTTCTTTGGTCTGAAAGGCTTGATGACCTCTTCATTACACTTTAAATAAGGTCCATTCATCAAATCAATACAATATGGGATAGCCGGGAAGACAGTATCCAGACATTCTCGTATAGACTTTGGTTTGCCCGGCAGATTGATGATCAGGCATCCTTTCCGCAGGCCGGCAGTTTGTCGGGATAGAATAGCGGTAGGTACATATTTTAAGGATTCGGCCCTCATGAGTTCTCCAAAACCGGGCATCATGCGATCACAAACGGCTTCGGTTGCTTCAGGTGTTCTGTCTCTTTCTGCGGGACCGGTACCTCCTGTCGTGATCACTAAGCAACAATTGTCTTTGTCTGCCAAATTAATTAAGGTTTGCTCAATCACGGCTTGTTCGTCAGGAATAACTTTGTAGAACGCCTTCCAGTCGGACGTCAGATACTCATGCAGCGTGTCAATGATGGCTTTGCCACTTACATCCTCATAAATCCCTGCACTGGCTCTATCACTGACAGTAACGATTCCTATGTTTGCTGTGGACATATCATTTTACATTAACCGGAGTATAAACAATTCGTTATTCGTTTTGTGCTGAGTCTTATGACTTTTTCGTGTTGATGGTGTAGGTCTGAAAATCAGAATTCAGGAAATCTTCAAATGCATCCTGTAATCGAAGGTAGGCCAGCATCTCGTGATTGAGTATCATTTCTTTGTCATTTAAGTTGAGGGAAACTGCCTGTTTTATGCATTCAAAACCCTCCTCCGCATTCTCTTCAATCGAATAGCAACAAGCCAGGTGGAAGTATATTTCAGGGTCTTTTTTGTCAAACGCAAGACCTTTTTTTAAAGCTTCAATGGCCAGCTTGATTTCATATTCTTTTAAAAGCTGAATGCCTTTTGTTTTAAACTCATTGGGTTCATGTTTGCCTTTGGTACCGAAATTGACCAGGACATTTTCTTCGATGAGCTCTCCATCTTTTCTCAGGTCAAAATACACCTGTCCGGCCGGACCCAGTTTTGTGGTCAGTGTGAAGGCAATATCGCGTCCTTTATCGGATACAACAAAATAGTGATTCGTGCCGAGGAGGGAGGACTTTTGGGACACCTCCTTGCCGTTGACAATAACGGTTTCCATGCCTAACCAATTATTGTGAAACTCAATCACTGCGTGGTCGGTTCTGATCTTTTTGTAGTACATGTTTATCGCTGTGTTAAGATTTGAATATTTCTGCTGTCCGCCTATCTGTTGTCTTGTTTCAGATAAGGCCTTTCTTTAAATGTGTCGAATCAGATTTTCTTATTTGATAACAGGGAGTTCTAGAAATGAAATATATTCCTGGTTCCGGTATATCGTGAACGTCGGCGTCCCTTCCGTCGGCACTCTGTCAAACGTATCCTTGTCCGCCCCGGCTATCCCGATTCGGATCGAGTGTCCTTCCTGGATAAGCACAGACGTAGGATGCAACCGGAAAGTGATTTCTTCGGTTTTGCCAACGGGCATGGGAGAAGCATCTGATTGTTTGAAGGAGTGATAAGGTAGTCCGTCAAACATTTCGTGATGTGTTAACTTTCGATGCTCGAGTAGCAGGCCTCCTTCTGTAATGTAGCGAGATTGACCATTGGGATCGACATCTTCCAGATATACAAATATCGCCCCTTCCTCATGGGTGGTGGACAGATGCAGAGTGATGACAGGTGTGCCGGTGATTTGTACAGCTTCCTTCAGGGGAGCAGTAGTATAGGTGAGCATCAAAGCGTCTGCCGCATTTCGGTTGTCGAGGTTGAGAATATGCTGTCCCATTTGGGTCGTCCACCGATTGTTTACACCTGTCGTAACAGAATAATCAACTGTGTATTTATCCATGCCTTCTTTATTACCGGAGGGTTCAGGGTTTAGTCGTTTATCAGCACCCAGAAAGTATCGAATGTTATGCTGACCTTCAGGAGGCCATACATCTGTCTGCTTAAAAGTTTCTTCTCCCAGGTTGTAGTATCGTATCCGGGGCCAGTCCTCAACTCCTGTATTCTCGTTTTTAAGATAGTAATCGAAGAAATCCAGTTGCTGTTTCAGTTGCTCACTAACAGAAGGTACAGGTTCAACCGCCTTACCTGAAACGATAAACGGGCTGGCATGGGAAAACCCTCCGTGTGCGGTTGGCATCATCACTACGTACTGCGGATTTTTGAAATGTTTCAGTCGCAGCAAGGTGCCCTCAGCTGTTCCCGCATCCAGCCAGCTGGTCAGCACAAGCATGGGGATGTGTGATTCAGATATCTGCTTTTTCCAGAACATCGGCGAACATTCTTCGTAGGTGAAATCAGCAAACTTCGAATCTTTGTACCTGCCTTTAACGACGCCTTCCAGCACATTGGGGTTGTTCGCATGTTCAGCAATGGCTTGTGACGGAAATTCCTCGTCCACACGCCGGACACTTGATTGCAGGATTTCTGTTAGATTGTGGTCAAGCCAGGCGACATATTCACTCCACATCGCGATGAAGCTGGTGGCGACCATTCCATACGGCCGTGTCGGACTTTCATAGGTATCAAAGTCTGACCATCCCGGAATGACGGCTTTTATAGCAGGATGCTGTGTGGCGCACAGGAGTTCTGCGGTGGTGCCTGAATACGACGTACCATACGCTCCAACACTACCGTCTGACCACGGCTGATCAATCACCCATTCTATGATGGATTTCGCATCCATCACTTCAACGGGGGTGTATTCACCAGGTCGCTTTCCGTAGGAGGCACCTGTACCCCGCACATCGACTTTAATCAGGATATAGCCGTTTTCTAAAAAGTATTGGTCGCGTTCTCTAAGCGATGGAATGGGTTCACCTGTTTTGGGATCTTCTGACGACCTCCAGTATCTGGTGAATTCAAAAAGTGCCGGAAGTTTTTGATCGGAATAGTGGTGTGGGAAATACACATCGACAGCGAGTTTTGTGCCATCGGTGACAGGAACATAGAACGACTTTGAATCGGAAGAGGAGTGTGGTGAGGGAGAAGCCTGACCAAAACCAATGTGATGAATTGTAAGAATAAAAAGAAAGAGTAGAAATTTTTTGAGAGTCATTTTTTGGGATTTGAATGTGCTGTGCTAGTGGTACATTGAAAGATTTCTGTTCAAAAATGAATTCTGCCCCAATGTAGAAAAAAAGTGGCTGAACACCTTTCCGGGAATTCAGCCACTTTTTGCGATGGACAGCATGGTCCGTATGGAGATATTATTTAGAAATATGTACCTCCAGTTCGATTTCCACCATAAACTCGGGGAGTGCCAATTCTGTAACGCCCAGCCAGGAGCCGGTGGGAAAGTGATTTTTATAAATTTCTGCCCGGTAGCCGGATTTTTCCAGCATGAGGTTCATGTTTGTGGTGAAAATATTTTCGACCACCACATCATCAAATGTACAGCCGTAGTGATTCAGTATTTTTTCCAGGTCAGCATAACAGTTTTTCATTTGTTGTTCTATATCTCCTACGGCAGTGGGGTTTCCTTCGTCATCCATACTGACGGCGCCTGATACTTTGAGGCTATTGCCAATCTTCACCGCATGGGTATAGCCATACGCGTTTTCGATTTCGGGTCGCAAATGGAAGTATTCAGGTTTGTCGGAGGTACTGATAGCGTCCATACTGCTATCTGAGCGACTTGTTTGGAAGCTTTGCGCAACAAAAATGAAGACAAAGAGTCCGCTCATCAGTACCAATTGGTTGATCGTTTTTTTCATAGTGTATTTTGTTTATGGCCTACTCTGGTCGGTTTTCGGCTTACCCGTTAGGATCGAAAGATAAAGTAAAATGTACAGGAGGGCTGCAGCAGGTAGCTGATTCGGGATATCCGTATCAGATGTCAGTACTTTTTTTGGATTGGAGATGCAATCGGATTCGAATGGGTCATTATTCCGTCATTCAGCGCGGACGAATACAGATGTATCCCTGTAAATTCTATTGACATGTAGCACTTTGTCCTGCTCCATCTCAAATTCAATTTTACAATGATCACAGTCAAGTAAGCTAAAACGATGCGCACCTTTATAAAGAAGTTGTGACGGTCCTGACCACCTGGAATACTCATCCGTTAAGTAATAAATGCCATTCCGTTGAAAAAGGGTAAGCAACTTGCTGGAATCTTCTGCTGCGTAAGTCCCGGCATACTGATCGAAATCGTTTGGAGAAAGCGCTACTTCATAGGCAAAAGAAGCGGGCTGAATAGATGACAGGCACAAGGTGTCTATGGTCCGCAGGCTCTTTGTTTCGACGAATTGCGCTATCATCGAAAAACGACACGTACTTTCGGTGCTTGCGTGTCCTTGGTATGGCAAAACGATGTGCCGACTGTTACCAGGAAAAGCCTGCCTTATTTGTTGGCCCATCCGGATGGGCGTGTTCGCATCATACTCACCTGTCAGGATCAGGATAGGGCAATCTCCTTGAAGGGGTTCATCAAGCCAATTTGCAAGTGGCATTTCTGGCCACTGATTGCAGGCCATTTTCTTTTCCCATGCTATAGCGCCCTGAGTAAAAAGAAGAGCTGATGATGCGTTTTCGATGGTATAGTCAAACCGGTTTATTTCCTCGGGACAGAATTGCGAAAGGAAAACGGGCATATCGAGGGATAAATTACCACCGGCTACTATCAACGGAGCGAAATTCCCTGCATACGCTCGGTGAATGAGTAATGGAAGCGCCTCATTTGCATTGCCATTGAGGATTTGATGGCCCACGATCCGGCGAAATAGTAAATCATCGATAGTGATCTGTTTAGAACTTCCATTTTCGAGTTCAAAATCAACCTGAATGGGCTCAGCGACCAGCTTGTCGCGAATAGCATAGAGCTCTTTCCTAAAATTTGGGTAGAATTGATGGCAAGCAGAATCAGTATGGCATCTTTCCATCAGAATTTCAAGCTGCTCCTGGATGGCTATATCCATTTCATTTACATAGTTGAAGCCAGGTGGCACACATCCATGCACAGTGAGCGATCTCATATGAGTTGGATATGTTTTCATAAACTCCAGCCCCACGCGCACCCCATAGGATATACCGTAAAAATCAAACTGTTCCAATCCAAGCCATTCTCTGACGTGGTTGTAGTCTGCGACCACGCCAGGTGTGTTATAAAATTCCAACCGTATCTTGTCCTGAACTTCCTGTAAACAATCAAGAATCAGTCCTTTATCGTAGACAAACGCGTAGGCATACGGTTGCAATGAGTCCATAGCAGAACACTTGATATGAGAAGCACCTGTGCCCCGATCATCTATCAGCACGATATCCCGGGAGGATCTGATTTGATCAGCAGCACTCCCGGGTCTGAAAAACCAGATTTTGTTTTTCGCTGCATCGCCGTTCCCACCCCAATGCATAGTGAAGGCAGATGGAGATGGAGTTGACGATTTAGAAGGAAGCACCACCACTTCGATGGGAATCTTTTTTCCATTTTCAGCATTATAATCTTCATACACATTCAGTGTACCACATAAGACCTTTTCCGGAAAACCTGGGATCATACATTCCTCCAACATTGGATACCGTTTGAGTGCTGCTGCGCATAGGCTGTCAGTTGGTTGTGCCTTCCCATAAAGAGCGCACAAAAGTATGCTTGCGATAATCAGGTGTATCCTCATTTTTTGTTTTGAACCCCTACCTGGAGTCGTGTCGAATTAATTAGTATGATCAACTCTTGAAAAAAATGAAATTTAACCAGGGATAAAATCTATTTGTTCAGCTTAAAATGGTCTTTAAGTCCGGATCAGCTCCTTTCCCTGTTTTTAACATACGTTTCGAGCCATTGGTCCTGCTCATACAACACATGGAGAATACTTTCTATAGCGCTGTAGCCATGACTTTCTTTCGGTAGCATGACCAGTCGTACGGTGGCACCCAGGCCCTTTAGCGCATTGAAGTATCGCTCGCTTTGCATAGGGTAGGTACCTGAATTGTTATCCGCTTCGCCATGGATCAGAAGCAACGGCTGGTTCATTTTTTCGGCATGCATAAACGGACTCATGGTATTATATATGTCAGGCGCTTCCCAGTAGTTTCTTTCTTCACTTTGGAAACCAAATGGTGTCAGTGTTCTGTTGTACGCCCCGCTCCTGGCGATACCTGCGGCAAACAGATCTGAATGCGAAAGCAGGTTGGCCACCATAAAGGCCCCGTAACTATGACCGCCCACAGCTACGCGTTCACGGTCGATATAGCCCAGTGCATCCACTGCGTCAATAGCCGCTTTGGCATTGGCGACCAGTTGCTCCCGAAAGGAATCATTAGGCTCTTCATCACCTTCACCTACGATAGGGAAAGAAGCGTCATCCAGGACAACATACCCGCGGGTGACCCAATATATCATCGAACCATAGTACGGGTAGGTAAATTCATTCGGATTGTTTGTGTTTTGGCCGGCACTAGATTTGTCCTTAAACTCGGTCGGGTAGGCCCACATGATCATAGGCATTTTTTCTTTGCTGACAGTATCGTAACCTACTGGCAAGTACAAAGTGCCGGAAAGCTCAAGGCCGTCTTCGCGCTTGTAATGAATCACTTCCTTGTGGACATTTTGAAGGCTTTTAAAAGGATTTTCAAAGTCGGTTATCTGAGTCAGCTTTTCTTTTTTAATATCCCGGAAAAAGTAGTTGGGGTACTCGGTTGGCGATTCAACTCTGACTAACAACTCCTTTTTTTCAGGGTCGAAGTTCCTGATGTCCTCCACCTTATCCGTGTACTCAGAATGATAAATCCTGGTTTTTTCTTGTGTTTGCAGGTCCATCTGATCTAAAAAAGGAAATTGCCCATCTTCTGTATATCCATCACCTATTAAAAAAAGTTGGCCATCTTCAATGGATAGTACTGAACTCCCCAATTCATTTCTTTCGGTGACAAAATTTCCCGGATCACTGTATCGGTCCTGGTAGTTTCGATCTTCAATCACAACGGGTGCTTGCGAAGCGTCGGAAGGATTGAAAAGGTAGGATTTCGTATTCCGCGTATTCCACCAGTAGTCATAGGCAATGGCGACTTCCTCATTTCCCCAGGAGACATAAGAAGCTCTGTTGATCGTTTTGATCAGGCTTTTCCCATCGCCGTTAAAAGGAGCTTCTACCTGAAACACCTCATCCCGATAGTCCACTTCATTTTCCGGATCACCACCATCCAGTGCAATGGTGTAGGTTAAGCTTGCAGGCAGATCATTTCGCCAGCGAAAATTTCTTTTGCCGGTGCGAACAGCCATAAATCCTTGCGGGAGATCTTCGATTAGGGGCACTTCCAGCACGGTTTCTACTTCTCTGCCTTCTTTAGTATAAATGGTCGTTTTGGAAGGGAAGCGGCTGTAGGGAACTAAATATGAAAAGGGCTTTTCGATTGTTTCCACCATCACATAGTTTCCATCCGGAGAAAACGTGATAGAGGTATAAAGGTCTGCGCTCAGCCATTGTTGTTTAGCGCCATCAAGGTCCACCTTGTATACTTCGGATAAGGCGAGTTGCTCAAAATTATGCTCATCATTTTGGTTTTGGAGCAGATCCTGGTACGTTCGGTTTTGTGCCTTCTTGCCATCATTCACAGAAATCGTAGGCCCGGTAGGTACAGCCGTTTTCGTGTCGATCAGCGGCATTCGGCTGTTCGAGATCATTTTGACCAGCAAAGATTTTCCGTCTTCAAACCAATTGATCACATCGCCTACGTTGGCATTTAAGTTGGCCTCTGTAATTCTTGACACAGAGGAGGTGTTGATATCCAGCACCCAGAGTTCGACACCCTCTGTCGTCGTATGCGTGAGGGCAATTTTACTTTGATCAGGCGACCAGTTAAAATTGGTCAGCTTTGGATTGGCCGGGAGACCTTTGACCTGGACGATTTCTGCTTCCTTTTGATTTAGTTTTTTGAGTTTGATATTATTGAAATACGTGACTCTGCTGCCAATATTTGTTTTGGGGTCTATCCGCAGACCTCCCAATCGCAGTTCTTCCTCCGAAAGTTCAGCAATGGATTTATAGGCATTGCGATAGAGCAACACCATGTTTTCTTTGTCATCATCCATCAGTACACTGGGGGCTCGGGGCACGTCTACTAATTCCAGGATTTCCTGGGGTGGCTTTTGGTAGACATCGTTTTCCTGGGCATAGGTGCTGAGGGTAAAGAGTAAGCAGGTGATCGCAAATAAATATTTCATAAAGCTTGGTTTATGTTGGTGTGTGTTTAATTGTGTTTAGAATACAGTGTTTGTATTGTGGATTATGTAATGAAAAGCTTAAAGTTAAAGTAAGTTTTCATTTTATAGATTTAAGCTCTTCGCCTGGCTTGAATTGTTAAGGTGCATCTACTTTCACTTCCTATTCCAGCAATTGTTCAATCACCGGAATGATTTGTTCCTGAATTTCCTCAACAGCCGATTCATCCGTTTTTCCGCCGGAAAAGGCTAATACAATCTCGCCCTTTTGGTTGACCACAAAAGTGGTGGGATACCCCCAGCGGATTTTGAATACCTCATCCACGAGGTATTCGCTATTTGCCACGATTTGAAACCTCCAGGGATGGTCGTTTAGAAAATCGCGAATGTCCTGTTCGCTATCTCGCCCGACAGCGATAAAGTTGATTTGATCCGATCCATACTTTTCAACAAGGGCATTCAATCCGGGTATTTCTGCCACGCACGGCGGACAGGCGATAAACCAAAAGTTGATGACAGAGATTTTTCCCTTCAGCGATTGATTGCTGATCGTCAAACCTTCGATGGTGGTGGATTCAAACTCCGGTAGTATGGCCCCCTGAATGCAACTGGGCGGAATATAGGGTAGGGCACTGGGCTTATCCCTGGCAAAATCCTCCCGCAATCGGGTACATTGTGCCAGCCCTTCCTCATACGACAAGACAGATTGTGACTGGCAGGCGATGGTGGAAAAAAGGAGAATTACAGCGACCAGGTATTTCATCGTTATATGATTTAGTTGCTTTACAACAGCTTTTTTGTAAAGTCTTTCACATTAAATTCTACTTCTTTAAAATCAAAGGTGTATACATCTTTACCCCCTTGTATAATCTCTACGTTCTGCGCTATTTTTCCCATCGGGCTGTCCATCCATTGGGTATAGATGATCTCAATGCGTTCAGTAGTGTCCCCGGGGTTTAACATGGTAAATCCCTTCAGAAGTTTTTCTTTTCTGTTATAGAAGATATTGACCTGATTGGAAAGCAAATCAACACCTGTAAATTTCTCGCAAAGCTGATCCTGGAATTGTTCTTCACATTGATACATGATATCTGTGAAGTATTGATCCGGGAACATTTGAATTTTATGGAATTCATGGCCTCGGATGATTTCAATAGATGCTTTAGATAGTGTGTCTTTTACCTGGTTGTCCTGGAGCGAGTAACCCTCTTCTCCGTTGATGATGACAGCCTCGAATGTGTCTTCAGGCACATCATAATCCTGCCGGAAGTATGTGTACCCATCTTTTGTGGAGTGCACCACGGTAGTGTAGTCGCGCTCAGGTCCTGTACAATGCGCTACTGATACTAAATTGACGAAAGATGCATATGCCGGATCTACTTCAATTGTCTTTTCTGTATTTGGATTGCATCCGATTAGAAGCAGAAGAAGTCCAAGGCCACACATGTATTTAGAAGTTAACTTGTTCATGAGGATGCGCTTAATTCAATTTCTTCCTTTCTGAAAATCACCATCTGCTTAATAAGGTCCTTAGGCAATGGCTGACCATACTGAAATTTTACAGTTCCCTTGCCGGTTTCGTAATCTTCCAAAGCATCAGCAAAATGATCAATGGCTGCCTGGTATGGATAGAAGCTCACGTATTGCGCATAAGCCGCCATCATGAGTTGTTGTTCCGGTTTGACGCCGGGCACAAGTGTATAGGAAGGAACCTTGTAATCGGGAAGTTCGACCGCGTCAGGAACGGCTTTTAAAATTAATCTTCTTAACTCTCGTAGCATTGCTTGCGCTTCCTGAGGGCGGCTGGCGATATAATCATCCACGGTCCTGAAGGTCGGCATCGCTCCTTTTTTTGCCATCAGTATTGTATTGTAATCAAAATAAATGTCATGAATGCCATTCGTCCTGCATCCCTTAAAACTTAGATTGGGAATCAAGACTATTCAACATGGCTGGTTTCTCGCTAAATTTTCCCTAAAAATAATATTTCTTTTCCTGGATAGGAATCCTGAATATGCCATTAGCTGTGATGACCAAAAGCAAGTTCCCTTCTTAGTCATTAGGTATGCAGAATAGTCAAGGCTACTCTTGTTATGTCGACCGTTGAAACTGCATGGATAGGTACCCGGTGGTTAGTTTCTACTCAACCTTAAAAGTAGTCTTACTATTCTGTGTATTTTCTGATCGTATTACGACATGATAGATGCCAGCCGGGAGATGTGCTACGGGTAGGGAAGCTTCTTTCGTGCTGATGAAATCAATATGACTCACCTGATTTCCGAGGATATTGTGTATCGTCACGGTTTCAAAATATCCGGCAGACTTAATATTTAACTCATTCGTAAACGGATTAGGGTATATCAGGATATCATCTTGTGGGGTAAATTCTGAGGTACTTAAAAGCACTTCTACTGGTCGAGTAATGCACAGTTGATTGTTGCTTTGTAGCGTATCCTTATACGTTTTCATTGTGATACAAAATTCTACTTCGGTAGCATCGGGAAGGGTTACATATTCATACGCGTCATTTTTGTAATTATCAACGCCTTCTCCCCAGTTCAACGGATACATGATGCTATCTACGCTAACACCATTGAGTGTAAGAAGGGAGCTATTACCCCATGCTGCAGTCGGGCCATGATTCACGTATCTGTAGTGTACGGTGTATAGTGTATTTGGAGAAAGGATGCTGTCATTCGGAAGAATATACATGGAGTCCACAGCCAGATCCGAAAGGATTTGTTTCTGGGTGGTATAATTAAGACAAGCTCTGTTGTTGTCGAGCCTTTCTTCTGTGAAAGCAGGATTCATTTCAATACAGATTTCCTGGAATTGGTCACTGCCGAAAAACACGTCTAATTCTAATTTCCGCTTATCACCGGATGGTATATCAATAAGATTGAAGCTGTCTGTAAGAACATCATTGATGTAGATATTTCCGGACACCTCTTCGGCAACAATGCTGCCTAAGTT
>JAUHXV010000061.1 GCA_030426765.1 Bacteroidia bacterium
ACAGTACTGCCCGGTTCTGCAGAGGTGAAATATTCCTTTTTAATACTTTCTTCTTTAATGCCGGAGGTTTTCAATGTTTTCTCTGCGAGTACGATCATATCACCGGGACCGCAAAGGAAGAAGAGATCTCCTTTGCTGGTGGTCGGGTGTTGCTCGAGAAGTTCTTTTACCTGGGCCGCACTGATGCGTCCGCGCAGGCCTTTCCAATCCGATTTTTTTCTGCCAAACAAAGACTTCATGATATGCAGTCCTGTGCCATCCGGTTTAGATAGGGTATGATAGACGAAAAACTGATTTTTGTAATGAGAAGCAATGCGTTCCAATTCATCTTTGAAAATGATAGATGCTTCGGTGCGACTACCATAGAGCAGGACGACTGAGCTCATCGGTTCTTTTTCGAGGACAAAGCGAGCTATCGATATCAAAGGGGTAATACCACTACCGGCACCAATGAGATATATATTGCGCTTATGCTCGGGACCGAAATCAGCGGTAAAGCGGCCTTCGGGAGGTAAAATATCGAGTTGATCGCCCTCTTTTAGTTCTCTGCATAGCAATGGAGAAACCTTTCCGCCTTCGACTTCCTTGACCGTGATGGCGAGATAAGGATCTTCCGGGATAGAACAAATCGAATAGGAACGGCGAAATTCTTTTGCACCATCCAGCCATTTGACGGTGATATACTGACCGGGTTTATAATGTAGCTTTTCTTTCAGCGCATCGGGATATTCAAAAAAGATTGTGACGGCTTCATCCGTTTCGTGTCTGACTTCTCTGATCTGCATGGAAATGAAATCTCCGTTCATGCTTTATGTTTGTTTAACTATTTTTGAAGGGTCAAAGATAACACTTATGCCACTCAGGGATTTAAAATACCTGTTAGCTTATTTACTTCCGTTATCCAGTTTTGCGGGATTATATTTTCTGGGCTGGGCTTCCGCCGGTTCTTTATGGTTTGGCTTTGTCCTGGTCCCCCTGATTGAATTGTTTGTGCCCGCATCCACCTATAATGAAAAAGAGGAGGTGTATGTTCAGAAATCGCGCAATCCGGTATTCGATTATCTCCTGTATTTGAATGTTTTTGCCGTCTATGGTCTCCTCGGTTATTTTTTGTGGACCATCAGCATGAGACCATTGACCGTCGGTGAGCTCATCTTTAGCATCATCAATATCGGTGTACTGATGGCGATCAGTGGGATTAATGTCGCGCACGAACTTGGTCACCGGCCCGATGCTTTTGATCTTTGGATGAGTCGACTGTTGTTACTGCCCACTTTATATTCTCATTTTACGCTCGAACACAACTACGGTCATCATCTGCGCGTAGGCACTCCGGATGATCCGGCGACGGCTGGAAAAAATCAGTCAGTGTACAGTTTTTTTGTCCAAAGCATCATTCAGGGGTATGCCCATGCCTGGAAGATCGGAACGGCCAGAAGGAAAGAAAAAAGTCTGCCCGCATGGCGACATGAGATCATCTGGTATCACCTGGCACAGCTTGTATTGATAAGCGGCATCGTTCTCATTTTTGGATGGGGCGTGCTTATCCCTTATCTGGCAGCTGCACTGATATCCATACTTACACTGGAAGCAGTTAATTATATCGAGCACTATGGGTTAGTTCGGAAAAAAATGTCCTCCGGGCGGTACGAGCCGATGGGAGAAGAGCATTCCTGGAATTCCAATCATGAGATCGGTCGGATTGTCCTTTTCGAACTTGTACGGCATCCGGATCACCACTTTCAGAGCACCCGGAAATATCAGAGTTTGAGGCATCTGGATAAGAGCCCCCAACTTCCATTTGGTTACCCGATGTCTATCGCTATGGCGCTCATCCCACCAATTTGGTTCAGCGTCATGAACCCAAAGATCGAAGCGCTGGAAATGCGATGAAGGAATTCTGATTAAATTAGCCGTTCGTTAAAACTATACACATCCTTGTCCACTCTTTCCATTGTTATTCCTGCCTATAATGAGGAGCGCACGATTCATCTGATTCTTGACAAGGTGAGGCAGGTTCGCCTTCCCGAGGGCTGGATGAAAGAAGTCATCATCGTCAATGACTGTTCGAAAGACGATACGGAAGGCGCCATCACGCGTTATCAAAAAAATTTTCCTGATTTTCCTATCAGTTATTTTGCCCATGAGGTTAATAAAGGAAAGGGTGCTGCGCTGCATTCCGGTATCGCACATGCTACAGGGGATTATATTATCATCCAGGATGCAGATCTCGAATATGATCCTGAGGAGTACAACATTCTGCTCAAGCCGGTGATCAGTGGTTTTGCGGATGTGGTATACGGCAGTCGGTTTATGGGGGGAAATCCGCATCGCATTTTATTTTTCTGGCATTCCATCGGCAATAAGTTTCTGACCAGTATTTCCAATGTCTTTACAAATCTGAATCTCACGGATATGGAGACGTGTTATAAGTTGTTCAGATCGGATATCATCAAAAGCATTCCGCTAAAGGAAAAACGATTTGGGTTTGAACCGGAAGTCACTGCTAAAATTTCCCGGGTACCGGAGATACGCATTTATGAAGTGGGTATTTCGTATTACGGGAGGACCTATGCAGAAGGGAAAAAGATTGGTTGGAAAGATGGTTTTCGGGCGATCTACAGTATTTTGAAATATAATATCTGGGCGAGATGAAAGGAGTCCGGGATTACAAACTCGAGGCCTGTGTGGTCAATCTCGACGAGGCTGTTCAGGCGCAGAAAAGAGGTGCTGACAGGGTAGAGTTGTGCATAAATCTCGAGACTGGAGGTATGACCCCGGAGTTTCACCTGGCCTCTTCGGTGATCAATCGTTTGCAAATTCCTGTCAGAGTGATGATCCGGGAAAATGCGGAAGGGTTTCATGCAGGAGGAGATGTGCTGGGTGATATGGTGCGCGCGATCAACGAATTCAAGCACCTCTCGATAGAAGGATATGTGTTTGGTGTGATGAAGGATAAGGTAGTAGACCGTGAAGCCATGGAAGTGTTGATCAGACACGCGAGTCCTTTTCGCATTACGTTTCACAAAGCCATTGATGAATCCATTCAGGCTGAGGAAGATCTTTCGTGGCTCAATCAGCATGCTTCAGTAGACACTGTATTGACTTCAGGCGGTGCTGAAAAAGCGATTGACGGTGTTCCGCAAATCCTCAGGATGAAAGGATGGTTTAGAGGTGATATTATGCCGGCGGGAAAAATTACACCGGTAGATTTGCCACAGCTGCACGAACAATTATCCTTGCCGTGGTACCATGGCAGAGCGATAGTTTCCCAATAAGTTTAGGAAGAAAATTTAGACGGCTACCTGCAGCTGGCGTTCAACAACTGCGGGTTCGAGTTTCGGAAGTGCCTGGAACGAATAACCCAATGCGGCAAAGTGCTCAAGTACTTTGGGCAACGCGTATTTCAAATTCGTTTCTGCTTTCAGACTATCGTGAAACACTACGATTGAACCCGGCCCTGCGTTTTGAATCACATTTTGTGAACAGGCTTCCGGTTGGATGTCCGCGTCAAAATCACCACTGAGTACATCCCACATAATGATGCGGTAGTGGCGCTGTAAAAACTGAACCTGGCTGGGCTTAATTTTTCCGTAAGGAGGTCGAAACAAACCGGAATCCACCATTCGGGCGCAGTGGCGAATATTGTGGAAATAGGTGATGTTTTCAGTGGACCATCCGGATAGATGATTGAGGGTGTGGTTGCCTACCGTGTGTCCTTTATCGAGTACCTGCTGATAGATATCCGGGTGTTTTTTGATATTGTCCCCCACGCAAAAAAACGTTCCTTTGGCATTATAGGTACTGAGTGTCTCCAGCACCCATGGCGTCACCTCGGGGATCGGGCCGTCATCGAAAGTCAGATAGATATTTTTCTGTTTTCCGTCCATTTTCCAAAGGAAGCCGGGAAACAGGGCTTGGACATATTGAGGCGTGTGTACTAAATACATGGTTGGGAAAGCGATATGGACAGGTTCATGGAATGGCTATCTTTGCCGGAAATATTGAAATGCAGACTATTTAATGGTTTCAAAACGAAATAGTTCTGTGGTTTGCTGCATAATTCTGCAAAAATCCACCTTTTAATTGAAAATTCTTTGTTTTAACCAAAATAAAGGCCAAATCATAAGTTAATATGGCATATAGATTAAGATTTGCTCCCAGTCCCACCGGTGCGCTGCACATAGGCGGAATCCGGACAGCATTATATAATTACCTCCTTGCAAAGCAAAAAGGAGGCCGTTTTATCCTGCGGATTGAGGATACAGACCAAAGCCGGTATGTGCCCGGTGCCGAAGAATATATACTTCGGTCACTCGCCTGGCTTGGTATCCATCCGGATGAAGGACCCGGGATCGGAGGTGATTTTGGTCCATATCGTCAATCCGAACGCCTCGATTTATATCGCGAATATGTCATGAAGTTGGTCGAGGAAGGGAAAGCCTACTACGCCTGGGACACGCCGGAAGAACTCGATGCGCGCAGACAGCAATCCGAAGACCACAGTTTTCGGTACGATGCATCAATCAGAAACGAAATGAACAACAGCCTGCGGCATAGTGCAGAGGTAACAGCGCAGCGTCTGCAGGAGGATGTGCCATATACGATTCGTCTGAAAGTCGAGCCGGGTCAGTCGATTGTCGTCACAGACAAAGTGCGTGGCGAGGTCGTCTTTGACAGTTCATCCCTCGATGATAAGGTGCTGTTTAAATCTGACGGGTATCCAACGTATCACCTGGCCAATGTGGTTGATGATCACCTCATGAAAATCACAGATGTCATCCGCGGTGAAGAGTGGCTTCCGAGTACCGCTCATCACGTGCTTTTATACCGTGCATTTGGATGGGAAGAGAGTATGCCAGCCTTCTCACCTCTGCCTTTGATCCTGAAGCCGAATGGAAATGGAAAGTTAAGTAAGCGTGATGGCCAGAAATTTGGATTTCCTGTTTTTCCGCTTGCATGGCCTTCGGACAATCCGGAGCAGGCGATCGAAGGATTTGACAGCTATGGTTTCGAACCGGAGGCAGTTGTCAATTTCCTGGCGCTGTTGGGATGGAATCCGGGCACAGAGCAGGAGATATTTTCATTAAAGGAATTAGTTCAAACATTTGATCCTGAAAAAATCCATAAAGCCGGTGCGCGTTTTGACTTTGACAAAGCGCTTTGGTTTAATCAGCAATACGTACATCAACTGAGGTATGACACCGTAGCTGAGCGGCTTGAGCAAGAGGGCGCAGCTCTTGGGTATGATCTCTCAGCTGGAGATATGGAAGGTGCCTTTCGCCTCCTTCAGCCAAGGGTTCAATTGGTCAAAGAGATCATGCCTCAGGCAAAGTATTTCTTCTCTGAAGATTTTGAAATGGACGAAGAATCGATTGAGAAAAAGTGGAAACCCGAACTGTCAGGTGTATTAGAAGATGTAGCCACCGCGCTTGCATCTGTGGAGCCGTTCACCTTCGAAGCGGCAGGAGCAAAAGCCAAAGAGATCATTTTGGCGAGTGGTGTTAAGATGGGTCTCGTCATGCCGATGTTGCGGGCAGCACTCACCGGTACAATGCAGGGTCCGGATGTTTTTGCGATTGCGGAAGTATTGGGAAAGGATATTACGATTGCGCGGATACGAAAATTAGCAAAACGATAAGGCAATCGATGGTTTGTTCCTGATTGTGTACATTGTGATCTGACCTGAAAACAAAGTTATGCCCGGGAAGAAAAAGAAAAAGCAGGATTCATCGAAAGAGAAATCCGTCTTTCATGAAGAGCTTAAGGGATTTGAATTAAAGATCAATCCGTTTGGAGAAATGGAATCCAATTTTTCAATTGATAAACTCAATGAATTTCTCGATCATCAGGTCGAAGACAAAAAGCTCTCCGGAGGAAAAGAAGAAGAGGAATAAAAAAGTGGAAGCGATATGGCTACACTAATTGAATCGGGAGAGCGAAAGGGGTTTTAATTCTCCTTATTCAACCCCCTTTGCCCCCTAAAGGGGGTACCTATTTTCATAACTACGGTTTATCAGAAGATGAGCCTTGCTTACATGTTTGATCCCGACCGATCGGGACTGATTTATTTTCCTGGTGGGAAAAAATTTATGCGAGGTTTTGTCAAACTCTTTCCACCAGAAAAATCCTGTCGCTCTAAATTGTCTGAGCACCCGAATCAGCTTGTATTTCTGCTCGCCCTGCAGCCGAAGTGCTACTGGGTCCGCAAGCAGAAATACAAGGAAGTGTGAAAATGAATGCAAATGGAAGGAATAAGCCCTAGAAAATGTTGTGAGGTGAAAGCGAGTTTTTAAGCTCGTCCGCCTGAGGCGGATTGGTTCTTTTAGTGACCCTGAATTTGTCAATAGTTCAGGGCCGGAAAAAAAGAACAAAGAATTCATAGACTTTTTGGTTACTTTTTCGTGTCCTCTAATTAACATATTACAGGATGGCAATCCTGAAACACTGTCGGTTTCAAGACACGTCCCTGTAGAATTATCATCTACATGGCAAGGAAAAAAGTAACAAATCTGTGATTATTTTTTATCACGAATTTGCAAATTATTCAGAGATACCCCTGAACTTGCCAATAGTTCAGGGCTGGACATTGATCCTATGTGAGCAAAAGTCATTTTGAACACCAAGGTAACTGAATAGAAATAAAAAAGTCCGAATGGATTACATTCGGACTTTTCTATTTTTTCAGGAGCAGATTACTCAGTGATCCCGAGTTGTTTTTTAACAAGGTCGGTGATATCTGTGCTTTCATCCGCATAGAGAATCACGCCTACATTCGGACTGCCATCGAAGACGTACGTGTATTCATTTGCTTTTGCGACTTCGTTGATAGCATCTTTTACTTTCTCGAGGATAGGAGTCAGCAGTTCTTCTCTTTTCTGTCCGAGTTGTTGCTGCATATCATTATCATATTGGAGAATTTGATTCTGCTCTTCTTCGAGTGCAGCACTTTCAGTTTGCTGCGCTTTAGGTGTGATATCGCCGGCCTGAACGCGCCGCTGGAAGTCCTGGACTTTGAGTTGGAAATCCTGTACCATCTTTTCTCCTTTGGCCTGCAGTTGTTTGCCGAGTGCTTCGAGGTTTGATTCCGCTTCTTTGACTTCAGGCATCGATTCGAGAACCGCGCCGGAATCCACATAGCCGAATTTCTGTGCGTTCAGGGAGATGCTAAGCAAAAGTCCCAGACTGATCATCAAAGCATTTTTCAAAATAGATTTCATTTGTTTTTTCGATTGTTGAATAAAAATGGATGCAAAAGTAATAATTCGCGGCCTATTTATTGACCAGGCGGATGATATCATCCGTTTTGTCATAGTCCGGATTGGAAAATATCAGGCCTGAGCTTCCCCCTTTATCAAAGATAAAGTCGAAACCGCGGTCATCGGCATAGGTCTGTATGGCACCATATACCCTTTCCTGAATGGGCTGTACCAGATCCTGCCGCTTGCGAAACAAGGCGCCATCGGCACCAAATTTATCTTTCTGCATATCTCGTGCCTGTTGCTCTCTGGCCATGATCTCTTCCTCTCTTTTCAGTCGAGCCTCCTCAGACAGCAGCACCTGCTCGGCCTGGTACTTGTTATACATTGCCTTTATCTGATCATATTCGAGGGCAATCTGCTGCCTCCACTGCGCGGCAAGATTGTCCAGTTCGGTCTGTGCCAACTGGTAATCAGGCATTTCTTCCAACACGCGCGTGATGTCCACGATGGCGATCCGCTGGGCATGGAGGGAGGTGAAAGTACCGATCGTCAGGAACAGAAGGAGGATTGTAATTTTCTTCATGATAGTTTGATATTAAATGAACTGATCTTGTAAAGACGCCAAAAATACTTCAATTATTGGGTCACCTACTGCAATAAAGACGAAAGATTTCCCGGAAAAGTTTCTTGCAACGCAGGCAGGGCATGTGCGTAAAATAAGGCTTAAGTGCTGATAAACAATGAATAAAGTATTTAATTAAAATATATATAATTGATTCTTTAACCTTCATTTAACGGATTGATAAAGCAAATTAACTAAGCAAGGCAGCTATGATTATTTTTGGCGCATGGATCCATACATATATGACGGACAAGATTTGCGCCTTGAAGATATCCTGTCTGTATCGCGCGGTGAGCTCAGATTGTCTGATCGCATCTGGAATCGAATCGCAACCAATCGAAGTGCACTGGATGATCTGATCAGTCAATCCAATGAAAACTATTACGGGATCAATACCGGTTTTGGATCCCTCCATTCCGTATCGATTGAGGGTAGAAATCTGGAGCAATTACAGATTAATCTCCTTCGATCGCATGCATGTGGCGTTGGACCCGCTGCGCCGTCTGTTATAGTGCGCCTAACCTTATTACTCAAAATTATCAGCCTCGCGCAGGGACATTCCGGCGTTAGAAAGGAAACTGTGGGCAGTTTGCTCAACCTCTACAATCATAATATCACGCCTGTTGTCCCGCAGTTTGGTTCTTTGGGTGCCTCAGGTGATCTCGCGCCACTGGCACACATCTGCCTGCCGCTGATCGGAGAAGGAGAAGTCGTGTATAAAAGAGAGCAAATGCCGGCCGCCAAAGCTCTGGCCCTGGCAGGAATGGATACGTTGACCTTAGCATCGAAAGAAGGTCTGGCACTCATCAACGGCACACAGTACTCGCTGGCATGGTTGATTTTTGCCTTAAGCAATGCACGACAGCAGACAGAAGCCTGTGATATGGTAGCGGCTTTGTCTGTAGATGCTTTCGATGGACACCCATCCCCATTTGATGAAGGGATTCATGCAGTCAGAAAGCAAACAGGTCAGATAGCTTCCGCCGCTTCCCTCAGAGATTGGTTGGACGGAAGTGAGATAATTGGTGGGACAAAAAAACACGTTCAGGATCCGTACTCCTTCAGATGTGCTCCTCAGGTGCATGGGGCTACTCGCGATGTCATAGCCTATGCAACTGAGATTGTCAATCGGGAAATTAACGCGGTCACGGATAATCCATTAGTACTTTCAACAGAGGGCGAAACGAAGGTGGTGTCCGGCGGAAATTTCCACGCGCAACCCCTGGCGCTCACCAGTGACTTTTTGAGTATTGCGTTGGCGGAGTTGGGAAGTATTTCCGAACGACGTTCATACCTGCTGCTCGATGGCAAGCGCGAACTTCCACCGATGCTGGCTAAAAACCCCGGCCTGGAATCCGGTATGATGATCTGTCAGTATACTGCAGCTTCATTGGTCAATCGCAATAAAACGCTTTCTCATCCCGCATCGACGGACTCCATTGTGACCAGTGCAGGGCAGGAGGACCATGTGAGCATGGCGGCCAATGCGGGTATCAAACTTTTTGAGATCGTACAAAACGTCTGGAAGTTGCTCGCCATAGAATGGATGATCGCCTGTGAAGCATTGGAAAACAGGCGGCCGAAAAAATCTTCACCGCGACTGGAAGAGAAAGTAACCGCATTTCGATTGCTTGTCCCAACGCTCACCAGCGATCGATCACATGCTACTGATATTGATGTAGCCGAGAAGTTTTTAAGAAGGGAAACTTCGGCCGGGTTATGAGCCGTATTCATGCACAACTGAAAGCGAAAATTCGCGAGCTGGAGCAAATCCACAAAATCGAAATGCACATCACGTCGCTCACAAAGCGGCTGGCAACCGAAGAGAGGGCTCTTAAAGTGATGGAAAAAACCCTGGCTAAAGAACAGCGCGATGTTGAGAAGCTGGAACAGGATGGGCTCACTGCGATGTTTCGCAAGTTTTTAGGCGACCGGGAAGAGAAACTCGAAAAAGAAAGAGAAGACTACCTCAGAGCTTCCCTTCGATTTAATGAATTGTATAAATCCGTCAAGCTTATCCACTTCGAACTCGATCTGTTGGAAAAAAAGAAACTCGATCGAGAGGCCGTTGAAAAGCGCATTGAAGAACTCATGCGTGCGCGCGAACAGGAACTACTCAAATTAAATACTGCCGAATCCAAAGAGCTGCGCAGTATTCATCAGCAGGCAGATAAGCTCAGCAAATTCAGCATGGAAGTGGAGGAGGCGTATAAAGCCGGTGGCGCTGCATTGAAATTTGTCTCTCAAACAGAAAACTATCTTCTGTCTGCCAGGCGAATGACCCAGCAACGCGTCTGGTCAGGGCATCGGGGGTCGAGCAGAGCGCGTTTTGCCGCCATCGACAAAGCCCGGAATGCAGCGTATCAATCCCGTCACGCCCTCATACATTTTGGCGAAGAGCTCAAAGATGTGTACACCGATTATGAACTGCGTTTTAATATGACGCTGGCCGATTTCGGGAAATTTGCCAATATCTTTTTCGACAGCCTGATCACAGATTACTTTGTACAGCAAAAGATCAGTCAATCCCTTGTCAATGTCTCCACCACACGCAAACATGTGGAAGATATCATGAACACCCTAAATCTCGAGCGTGGCAGAATCACCGATCAGGAGAAGAAGCTGAATGCGGAGAGAGACAGGGTTATTATGGAGTGAGGGAGTGATCTGGTGAGGGGGTGAGGGAGTGATCTTGTGTCTTTCTACTTGAGTCTATAATCTTTCTTGTAAATGTGTTTAGAATTTGAGAGCTGTCATCCATGATGACATCGTTTAGGGTTTAGGTTGTGCGGAGCTCGTTTTCAAATTTTATTTGCTACTGAAGAAGTTTCATTGATTTTCTTTGCGTTCCTCCTTTGCGTCTTTGCGCCTCTGCGTGCGTAAAAAGCAAAATTCGAATTTTGGACCTAAGACCTGCTGTAATTCTTAAATTCTTGAGCTCGATTTTTCTTACTTACAAAATCCCCGCGAGCTAAAGCTCGGGGCAGGATTTATTTATTTTTAATTTCCCTTTAGTCAAGTCCAGCGCTCAAGCGCGGACTGAATTTTTTTTGACATGAGAAGTGAATAATCCCATGCCCTTTTTCACTCCCTCACCCCATAATCATAGCTCTACAATCTTTCCCTGGGCAGGAATTTCCACCTTTTTAAACCCAAACTCCAGCAGCGTGTCTTTCCAGGATTTCTGGACATCGTAGTCACCGTGGACGAGGAAAAGATGTTTAACGCGTTCTCGCTGATTTTGGAGGAAAGCTTTCATCTCTTCCCTGTCGCCGTGTGCGGAGAAAGAGTCCATCATTTCTACTTTGGCTTTCACGTTCACGTATTTGCCGAATAAGCGTATGCGTTCGGCGCCATCGCGGAGTTGGCGTCCGGGAGTGCCTTCGGCGCAAAATCCGACGATTAAAAATGTATTGCGTGGGTTTTCGACATTATTGAATAAATGATGTTTGACGCGGCCGGCGTTCATCATGCCTGATGAGGAGATGATGATACACGCTTCCGTGCTGCTGTTCAGCGCTTTGGAGCGTTCTACTTCTCTGAGGTATTTCAGATTGTTGAAACCAAAAGGATTGTCATCGATCAGCAGGTAGCGGTGGAGTTCGTTGTCGAAGCACTCAGAGTGCGAACCATACACTGCCGTTGCATTGATGGCGAGCGGACTATCCACATATACCGGTATCGAAGGAAGTTTGCCAGCCGTGTGTGCCTGATCCAGGAGGTATACGATTTCCTGTGTGCGTCCTACGCTGAATGCGGGGATGATGAGTTTGCCTTTTTTCTCCACGCATGCTTCCTGAATGATTTTCAGAAAGTGTGTCATTTCATTGGGTGCAGATTCGTGCAGGCGATTGCCATAAGTCGATTCAGTGATCAGGTAGTCGCAGGGAGGCATTGGCTGCGGATCGCGAAGGATCGGGCGATCGGGTCTTCCGATATCTCCTGTAAAACCAAGCATGGTGGTTTTACCGTTTTCTTTGATCTCGAGTGTCACGGAAGCACTGCCCAGGATATGCCCTGCATCGGTAAACATCACCCTGACATCGTTGTGAATAGGGTGCCATTGATTGTAGCCATATCCGACAAAGAGGGGCATACTGTTATCCACATCCTGCGAAGTATACAGCGGTTGACGCCATTCGAAACCGGGTTGGTTGCGTTTGCTTTTTTGCTTCTTATTGTAGTACTCCGCGTCTTTTTCCTGTATAAATGCACTGTCGAGCAGCATGATCGAACAAAGACTGCGCGTCGCATGTGTTGCGTGAATCGGCCCTGTAAATCCCTCTTTCACCAGTTTCGGAATGCGTCCGCTGTGATCGATGTGCGCATGGGAGAGGACCATGCAGTCGATTTCTTTCGGGTCAAATAGAAATGTGCTGTTGCTCTTTATGTCTTTCTTATAGCTTCCCTGAAACAGGCCGCAGTCCAGCAGAATTTTAAAACCATTGTCCAGGGTCACGAGGTGAGCGCTTCCTGTCACGTTTCGGGCCGCTCCGCAAAATTGAATCTTCATGCACAGGTTTGTTTGAAGATGGGAAGATAATAGTTAAAGGGCAGAAAGGCAGAAGGGCGGAAAGGCGGAAGGGGGCAAAGGTGATTTGGTGATGGAGTGATGGGGTGAGGGAGTGATGTAAAGTGAAAGATTATTGAATTCCTCTTCGCGTCTTTTCCTTTGCGCCTTTGCGTGAACCCTTGTCTCATATAGGCTTTATCGGTTAGGTAGGAGTGATATTGAATCATTACCTCGCCTGTCTCAAAATTATACTTACCGATTTACTCTCCTGCGCCTCTGCGTGCGGAATTAAGGGGCGGAAAGACCTGTTGTATCGGGATGGCTCTAGTTGTTTTTGGGCAGAAAAGAGGAAGAGGCAGAAAAGAGGAAGAGGCAGAAGAGAGGAAGAGGCAGAAGAGAGGAAGAGGCAGAAGAGAGGAACAGGTTTTTCATTTTTTACCCCGAGCTAAAGCAGGAAGCTGAGAGCGAAGGGCGGAGAGCATCGAGTACGCATTACTCACTATTCACCACTCACAACTAACCACTTCATCACTCCCTCACCAAACCACCCTCTCACCACATAATCTCTCATTCCTCATCTGAAGGCTTCCCCGCCACATACAGAATCACGCCGAGGAGCACGAAGCCACCTCGGATCACCCATCCGATGGTTTCTCCCCATGTGTTGATCCAGGTGAGAAAAATGAAATTCATATCCAGAAAACTAACGGCGGCTGAAACCAGACCAAGAATAATCAGTACAGATCCTAAAAAGCGCATGATGAGTTGGTTTGTTTGGAATAGAGATGCATGGGAAAGGGGAAATGCATATGGGTTTTTAATTTAAGAGGCTTATAAAATTATTCTTGTGGAATCAGAGATAATCAAATCAGGGGCAGAAGGGCGGAACGGCAGAAAGGCGGAAAGGGGTCACCTTCGGTCAAGCTTCGGCGACTGAAAGCTTCGCCTTGCTCACATGTCTGAATCGCAGAATGCGCGGAGTACGCGGAGGACATTTTCCCGATGGGAAATAATTTTTTATGTGGTATTGAATAGTCAATTTCTACCAGAAGAATCCTGTCACACGAAACTGTTTGACCGACCAAATCTCTTCTTTTTGCGTCCGTAAGAGCAAAAAGAAGAAAGCTTGAAATGATTAACAAAAGGAGGCTAGAATCCCCAATTGAAGTAAAGATGTAAAAGGGAGTTTTTCGTGTGACTAGCGTTTTTGGTTACTTTTTTGGCAATGCAAAAAGTAACAGATCATCTGATTAGGGTATTTAATCTCAATGAGACAACCCTCCCAAATGATTATGAAAAATAATCACGCAGAGGCGCAGAGCCGCAGTTGTAAATACTTAGTAGAGAAAAGCTGGTTTGGTGATCTAAGCCATAGCTTATAGATCACTCGTCAACGAAGCTTTCAAATACGCTCGATTCAATCGTGCGATATTTGAAACAGAAATTTCCTTCGGACACTCAGCCTCACAGGCATAGGTATTCGAACATCTGCCAAACCCTTCTTTATCCATCTGAGAGACCATAGCCACTACGCGGCGATCTTCTTCCACTTCACCCTGTGGCAGGATGCCTAAGTGAGCGGCCTTGGCTGCGGTAAACAGCATCGCAGATCCGTTCGGGCAGGCGGCTACGCAGGCGCCGCAACCGATGCAGGCAGCCGCATCCATAGAGGCTGAGGCTCTTTCTTTTTCGATAGGAATGGTATTGCCATCAACGGCCTGACCGGTGTTGACGGAGATATAACCGCCGGCCTGGATGATCCTGTCAAAGGATGATCGGTCGACCATCAGGTCACGCACCACCTTAAATGCTTTGGCGCGGTAAGGTTCGATCCAGATCTGATCGCCATCAGAAAAATGGCGCATGTGCAACTGGCAGGCAGTCGTGCCACCCAGCGGGCCATGCGGACGTCCATTGATCACCATGCTGCAGGCACCGCAGATGCCTTCGCGACAGTCGTGCTCAAACACAATCGGTTCTTTTTGCTGCTCGATCAATGTTTGATTCAATACATCCAGCATCTCCAGAAAGGACATGTGCTCGTTGGCCACCACCTGGTGCTTTTCGAATGTTCCCGGATCATCGGCGGATTTCTGTCGCCAGATATGTAAGGTAAGGTTCATGTTGCTCATTACCTGCTTGTTTGATTATTTAAAAACTGTTTCAATGTTTGTTAGACCTGAGACCTGAGACCTGAGACCTGAGACCTAAGACCTGAGACACAAGATGGCTTTATCTTGCTACTCACTCGTCACCTCTCACTCCTCACCACTCACCACTCACCCCTCACTCCTGACCTTCCTTCCGCTTAGGGTTAAAACCCAACGCTACCCGGATCGCCCCGATGGGGCTTTTCACTTCTCACCACTCACCACTCACTCCTGACCTTCCTTCCGCTTAGGGTTGAAACCCAGCGCTACCTTTAGCGCCCCGATGGGGCTAAATTAATATGGCCTTCCGCCCTTCTGCCTTTCCGCCTTTTCTGCCCAAATCATGGACCAATAGAGAGAGCTTCCTCTCAACCATTACTTATAACTTCGTGTCTTCAGCTCTATATTTTCAAATTTCAATTCTTCCTTGTGCATCACCGGTTCTGATGTGATGTCTTTCCATTCCCAGGCGGCGACGTAGGTGTAATCTGCGTCGTTGCGCTGGGCTTCGCCCTCGCCGGATTGATATTCTTCGCGGAAATGACCTCCACATGATTCGTTGCGGTTGAGGGCATCCATGATCATGAGTTCGCCCATCTCCATAAAGTCGGCGACGCGGTATGCTTTCTCCAATTCGGGATTAAAATCGGTATCCGACCCAGGGATGAATACATCGCGGTAAAACTCTTCGCGCAGTTCGCGTACCTGCTGGCGGGCTTTTTGAAGGCCTTCTGCTGTACGCGCCATCCCGCAGTGGTTCCACATGATCTGGCCAAGGCGTCGGTGGAAGGTCTCCACAGATTGTGAGCCCTGCACGTTCATGAGGTTTTTGAGGCGGGCATCAACGGCTTTTTCAGCGGCGATAAATTCCGGACTGTCATTTTTAAATCGATCGGTGCGTATGTCGTTGGACAGGAATGATCCGATCGTATATGGGATAACAAAATATCCGTCGGCAAGGCCTTGCATCAGCGCGCTGGCTCCAAGGCGGTTGGCTCCGTGGTCGGAGAAGTTGCACTCTCCCAGGGCAAACAAGCCGGGGATATTGGTTTCGAGATTGTAGTCCACCCAAAGTCCGCCCATGGTATAGTGGATCGCCGGGTAGATCATCATCGGTGTTTTGTAGGGATTGTCACCGGTGATTTTTTCATACATCTCGAAGAGGTTGCCGTAGAGTTCTTCAACTTTTGCTTCGCCGAGTTTGCGGATCGTTTCGGCATCCGGATTTTTATTGCCTTGGGTATTGGCTTCCGATTTTCCATAGCGTTCGATGGCTGCGGCGAAGTCGAGATATACGGCGAGTCCTGTTGGATTGACACCGAAGCCTTCATCACAAGCAATTTTCGCGGCTCTTGAGGCTACGTCCCTCGGTACAAGATTTCCAAAAGCAGGGTAGCGGCGTTCGAGGTAGTAGTCGCGATCTTCTTCTTTAAGATCGTTGGGTGATTTTTTCCCTTGACGGATGGCTTCCGCATCTTCTTTTTTCTTGGGTACCCAAACGCGTCCGTCGTTGCGCAGCGATTCTGACATGAGGGTCAGTTTGCTCTGGTAGTCGCCGGAAACGGGGATACAGGTCGGGTGGATCTGGGTGAAGCATGGATTGGCCATGTAGGCGCCCTGTCTAACCGCTCTCCATGCCGCACTGACGTTACAGAGCATCGCATTGGTGGAGAGGTAGTATACATTACCATACCCTCCGGTGGCCATTACAACGCAATGTGCGGCGTGTCTTTCGAGTTCGCCGGTCAGAAGATTGCGTGCGATGATGCCGCGGGCTTTGCCGTCGATCATGACCACGTCCATCATTTCGTGGCGATTGTACATATCCACATTCCCGAGTCCGATTTGTCTTGACAGCGCCTGGTAGGCACCCAGCAGGAGTTGCTGGCCGGTTTGACCGCGGGCGTAAAATGTACGGGACACCTGCACGCCTCCGAAGGATCTGTTTTCCAGAAGTCCTCCATATTCGCGGGCGAAGGGCACGCCTTGTGCGACGCATTGGTCGATGATATTGGTAGAGACTTCGGCGAGGCGGTGTACGTTGCCTTCCCGGGCGCGGTAGTCGCCTCCTTTGACGGTGTCGTAAAACAGGCGGTATACGCTGTCGCCGTCGTTCTGGTAGTTTTTGGCGGCGTTGATCCCTCCTTGTGCGGCGATACTGTGGGCGCGTCTTGGGCTGTCGTGGAAGGTAAAGCACTTCACGTTGTAGCCGAGTTCGCCAAGAGAAGCGGCAGCGGAAGCACCCGCGAGGCCGGTACCCACGACGATGACATCGAGTCGGCGTTTGTTATTCGGAGCGACCAGAGGAATGGAAGACTTATAGCGTTCCCATTTTTCTGCGATGGGGCCGGGAGGAACTTTTCCGTCTAATATTTTCATGTTGCTTTTATTATGGAGCGTGTTTCGGGTTGGGAAACAAACATTTTACTGAAGGAAAAAATACAGGGGCATGATGGCAAATCCGGAGGTGATCAGGATGGTATAGATCCAGCCGATCATATTGATCATGGGGGTATATTTTTTATGGTGGATGCCGAGCGACTGGAAGGCGCTTTGGAATCCGTGTACCAGGTGTACGGCCAGTGCGAAAACCCCCAGGAGGTATACGATGACGATCCAGAGTTCCTGGAAGGCGACGCTGACGCGGCTGTAGATATCCTGTACGGCGTGGTCGTATCCGTCGTATGAGACCATTTGGAGTTGGTCAGTGAATCGCATTTTAAACCAGAAATCGCCCATGTGGAGGCACAGGAAGGCGAGGATCAGAATCCCGAGGAGTGCCATATTTTTTGAGGCCCATGTGGCGCCGGCGACTTTGCCGGTGCTGTGGGTGCTGCCTTTTGCTTTCCTATTGGCCAATGCAAGCAGGATGCCTTGGATGGCGTGGAGGAGGATGGAGGCGTAGAGGCCGATGGAGACGATGCGGATGAGGGGGTTGTGGGACATAAACTCCGCGTAGATATTAAAGGAGCGGCCTCCGTCGTTGGCGAGCAACTGGAGGTTGCCCGACATATGTACGGCGAGGAAGAGGATCAGGAAGATGCCGGTGAGGCTCATGATCACCTTTTGGCCCAGGGATGAAGTAAGAAAACGGGTTATCCAATTCATAATAATAGATCGAGCTTATTCGAGGCTGCAAAGATAGTGAGACGGCGTTGCCCGACAAAGGTACCGGTGGGGGAGGTATGGATGTGGGTGGGGGATTTTATTTAGAAGGGGTCTAAATAGGGATGGGTCTGATGATGTAGGGATGGGTTGCTGATGATGTAGGGATGGGTCGCGACCAATCCCTACATCATCATCAGAATTTGATAATTAAACAGAAAATATACGACCCATCCCTACATCACAATTTGATAATAAAACGGAAAATACATGTCACGCCCATTCGTCAGATACCCTATCTTTCTATACCATTGAAAACGTAATCTCTATGCTTCACCATAGAAAACCAAACCGGTTGCGCGGGTTTAACTACGCGCAGGATCGGTTGTATTTCATTACCTCATGCGTTCAGGACAGGGTACGTGTGTTTGGTGAAATTATCGCCCATCAAATGATATTAAATGAATTTGGCCTGATCGCTGACCGCCAGTGGCAATGGTTGGAAAATCAATATCCGTATGTCCGTGTTCACGCCCACATCGTCATGCCCGATCATGTGCACGCCATTGTAGAGATCAACCGGGATTTGATTCCTTTACGGACAGGTCGCGACCTATCCGTACAGGAATCAAATATGAAAATCAAATCTTTATCCGAATTAATTGGGGCATACAAAATGACGTCCTCCAAACAGATTCATCTCATACAGGCGGAAGGTAGGGTTGGGTCGCAACCAAACCCTACCTATCCATATAAATCATTTTCGTGGCAGCGATCTTTTCATGATCGTATTATTCGCAGTCACGAGGAATATGTGAGGATTGCTGAATATATTAAACGGAATCCCGAGATGTGGCAAGGAAAGGAGAAGTGTAGTGGAGATATTTTGATGGGGTCTAAATAAAAGGCTTCTTCATTTTTGGTTTCGGGCACAATTGTTGAAATTTATAGGACGATGGCATCAATCGACCCTATTAAAACCGATTTAAGCGACTTAAATATTGAGCAACGCAAAGCGGTGACCAGTGAGTCCAGGCAGATCCTTGTGCTCGCAGGTGCCGGATCAGGGAAAACCAAAACCCTTCTTCAAAAGATTATCTACCTGATTGAAGAAAAGGGAGTTCCCCCATCCGA
>JAUHXV010000062.1 GCA_030426765.1 Bacteroidia bacterium
GATTGCCGAAACAACGGTTGAAGGCTGTGTGGCAGGGGATGCGACACCTGCGGTGACAACAGTGTCTGAGTTGGAGAGCTTAGGTTTGACGATATCAGATGCCTGTACCGATGATGCGACACTGGTGGTGACCAGTTCAGATGCCTCTGCCGGCACTTGTCCAATAGTAGTGACGCGTACGTATGTCGTAACAGATGCTTGTTCGAATAGCACGACGGCTACGCAAATTATCAATGTCGATGATTCTACCGCTCCAACAATCAGCGGTTCGATTGCCGAAACAACGGTTGAAGGCTGTGTGGCAGGTGATGCAACACCTGCGGTGACTACGGTGGCAGAACTGGAAGGCTTAGGATTGACGATTTCCGATGCGTGTACGGATGATGGGACATTGGTTGTGACCAGTTCAGATGCCTCTGCCGGCAATTGTCCAATCGTAGTGACGCGTACGTATGTGGTGACAGATGCGTGTTCGAATAGCACGACCGCTACACAAATTATAAACGTGGATGATTCTACCGCTCCGGCAATCAGTGGCACAATAGCTGAAACAACCGTAGAAGGCTGTGTGGCAGGTGATGCCACACCAGCGGTTACGACGGTGGCCGAACTGGCAGGTTTAGGACTCACGATTTCCGATGCGTGTACGGATGATGCGACGTTGGTGGTGACCAGTTCAGATGCCTCTGCCGGCACTTGTCCAATCATAGTGACTCGCACATACGTAGTGACGGATGCGTGTTCGAACAGTACGACGGCTACACAAGTAATAAATGTGGATGATTCTACATCTCCAACAATCATTGGCACAATAGCAGAAACAACAGTAGAAGGCTGTATGGCAGGCGATGCCACACCAGCGGTTACGACCGTGGCAGAACTGGAAGGCTTAGGGCTTACGATCACAGATGCGTGTACGGATGATGCCACATTAATTGTAACCAGTTCAGATGCTTCTGCAGGTACCTGTCCGATTGTTGTGACCCGCACATACGTAGTGACAGATGCATGTTCGAATAGTACAACCGCTACGCAAATTATAAATGTGGATGATTCTACCGCTCCGGCAATCAGTGGATCAATAGCTGAAACAACCGTAGAAGGCTGTGTGGCAGGTGATGCCACACCAGCAGTGACAACGGTGGTAGAACTGGAAGGCTTAGGTTTAACGATTTCCGATGTGTGTACCGACGATGCGACACTTGTGGTGACAAGTTCGGATTCGCCATCGGGCACTTGCCCAATAGTTGTGACTCGCACATACGTGGTGACGGATGCGTGTTCGAATAGTACAACTGCGACTCAAATCATCAATGTGGACGATTCTACCGCTCCGACGATCATCGGTTCAATTGCCGAAACAACCGTTGAAGGATGCAATCCGGGTGATGCTACTCCTGCAGTAACGACCGTTGCCGGCTTAGAGGGCTTAGGGCTAACGATAAGTGATGCATGTACAAATGATGCTGCTCTGGTAGTAACCAGTTCCGACGCCTCGGCCGGATCATGTCCGATTGTAGTAACCCGTACATACGTGGTGACGGATGCGTGTTCGAATAGCACGACCGCTACGCAGATTATTAATGTAGATGACACTACCGCTCCGGTCATTGATCCTCTTCCGGATTCAACCACTATTCACTGTCCGGCTACACCGGTATTTACAACGGCTACAGCATCAGATGCCTGTGGTAGTGGGTTTAGCCTGGTGTTTAATGATGTGAATACACCGGGAGATTGTCAGGGAGAATACAGTATCACACGTACATGGACGGCTACTGACGTTTGCGGAAATATATCTACTGCAACTCAAACCATTAGCGTGCAGGATACTACACCGCCAGTCATTAACGTATTGCCGCCTGTGAAAACCATAAACTGTCCGGCGTTCCCATCTTTCTCGGTGAGTTCTTCGGATGCCTGTGGATACCCATTTACACTTTCATCAAGTGATGTAGTAGTACCGGGAGACTGTCCTGCAGAATATACTGTGACACGAACGTGGTCTGCCATTGATGCCTGTGGCAATGAATCCACCGCTACCCAAATAGTGATGGTGCAGGATACGACACCTCCGGTGATATCTGCATTGCCTGGGCCAACGACTATTGCTTGTCCGGCCACGCCTAATTTCAATACACCGGTAGCCAACGATGCCTGCGGATCCTCTTCTCTTGTTTTCGAAGACGAAACCGTCAATGGAGATTGTGCAGGAGAATATACAGTGACACGTACGTGGACGGCAACGGACTTGTGTGGAAACTTTTCAACCAGACAGCAAATAATACACGTGATTGATACAGTGGCACCGGTGATTGATCCGCTTCCGGGGCTTACCACAATCAACTGTCCTGATACACCGGATTTTGCCATTGCTACTGCCAGTGATGCCTGCGGCAGTGCATTTTCTATCACCTACAATGATGTCACTACACCGGGTGCATGTGCCGGTGAATATAGTGTCACACGCACCTGGACGGCCACAGACGATTGTGGAAATGTCTCCACGGCAGCTCAAACTATTGATGTCATCGATACAGACGCACCGGTCTTTGATGCACTACCCGACGATACAACTATCAACTGCCCGGAGACGCCAGACTTTGCTGTTGCCGTCGCTACAGATAATTGTGGTAGTGCATTTAGCATTACTTACAATGATGTCACCACACCGGGCGCATGTGCTGGTGAATACAGTGTCACACGTACCTGGACTGCTACCGATGATTGTGGAAATGTGTCCACAACGTCTCAGACGATTGACGTCATAGACACAGATGCACCAGTGATTGATCCACTGCCGGGGACGACCACGATTAACTGTCCGGATGTACCTGTTTTTGCCATTGCTACGGCAACCGATAATTGCGGCAGTGCATTTACACTTACGTACAACGACGTAACGGTCAACGGGGTATGTACAGGAGAGTATAGTGTGACCCGGACATGGACTGCAACCGATGATTGTGGAAATGTTTCCACCTTATCGCAAACCATCAATGTGCAAGACATCACTGCTCCGGTATTCGATGCATTACCCGGTGAGACGACGATCTATTGTCCTGAGGTACCGGATTTCACCATAGCCACTGCTACCGATGAATGTGGCAGTGCATTTACAATCACTTATAATGATATATCTACGCCGGGAGCCTGTGCGGGTCAGTATAGTGTCACGCGCACCTGGACGGCAACCGATGATTGTGGAAATAGTTCCACCACATCTCAGACGATTCATGTGGAGGATATCACAGCTCCTGTGATTGATCCACTGCCGGGACTGAGTACGATCAACTGTCCTGATACACCTGCTTTTGCAAGTGCCACCGCTTCTGACAATTGTGGCAGTGCGTTTACATTGACGTATAATGATGTCACTACATCAGGGGCTTGTGCAGGAGAGTATAGTGTCACTCGAACGTGGACTGCCACAGATGATTGCGGCAATGTTTCAACGGCCTCACAAACCATCGATGTGATCGATACAGATGCTCCGGTCATTGATGCGCTACCTGATACAACGACCATCGCGTGTCCGGATGTACCTGTATTTGCTGTAGCTGCGGCAACAGATGCATGCGGCAGTGCGTTTACGCTGACCTATAATGATGTCACCACCAATGGAGATTGTGCAGGAGAATATACGGTCACGCGTACCTGGACCGCTACCGATGATTGTGGCAATATCTCCACGGCTGATCAGACCATTATTGTCATTGATACAGTCGCCCCTGTGATTGACCCATTGCCGGGACTGACCACGATCAACTGTCCGGATGTACCTTCGTTTGACATAGCGGTGGCGACCGATGCATGTGGCAGTGCTTTTACCTTGACTTTCAACGATGTCACCACACCGGGCGCATGTGCCGGTGAGTATAGTGTCACGCGCACCTGGACGGCTACGGATGATTGTGGTAATGCCTCCACGGCTTCACAGACGATTGATGTGATTGATACGGATGCACCGGTATTCGATCCACTTCCCGTACCTTCTGTGATCAATTGTCCGGAAACGCCAGTATTTGAAATTGCCACCGCGACCGATGCATGTGGCAGTGCATTTACAATGACGTTTTCTGACGTCACCACACCAGGTGCCTGTGCTGGAGAATACAGTGTCACGCGCACCTGGACGGCTACTGATGCCTGTGGAAACGTATCTACAGCTGCACAAACCATCGACGTGATTGATACAGATGCACCGGTGATTGACCCATTGCCCGGTACGACAACCATTAATTGTCCGGCTACACCTTCCTTTGCCGTAGCCACGGCCTCTGATGCTTGTGGCAGCGCCTTTACATTAACATTTAATGATGTCACTACACCTGGCGACTGTGCCGGCGAATACAGTGTCACACGAACGTGGACTGCAGAAGATGCCTGTGGAAACGTATCCACAGCTTCACAGACGATTAATGTACAGGATATTACTGCTCCGGTCATTGGAAACCTTCCAATGCCTTCAACTATATCCTGTCCGGCTACGCCTTCTTTTAACACACCAACATCATTTGATGGATGTGGAAGTGGAGTGAGCCTGACGTTTAATGATGTCACTACACCTGGCGATTGCGCGGGAGAATACAGTGTCACCCGAACGTGGACATCCACGGATGGATGCGGTAATTTTTCCACTAAGTCTCAGACTATTAATGTGATTGATGTCTCCGCTCCGGTGATTTCCTCTCTGCCGGCAACAGATACTATTGATTGTCCGGATTCACCCGTATTTGTCACACCAACCGTCAATGATGTTTGCGGTAGCGCATATTCACTGACGTTTGAGGATGATACGCTTTCCGGAGCTTGTTTTGGATCTTATACGGTGACGCGCAACTGGACCGCTGAAGATGCGTGCGGTAATATATCTACCGCTGCGCAGACGATCCATGTGCAGGATCTTTCTCCTCCGGTGATTAATCCTCTTCCAGGTGTCGATACTATCGAATGTCCGGACATTCCGCTTTTTGCAATAGCAACCGGATTTGATGAATGTGGCAGTGGAATCTCGCTTGATTTTGATGATGAAGTGACGCCGGGTGCATGTGCCGGGTATTATACAGCCATTCGCACCTGGACGGCGACAGATGATTGCGACAACATTTCAACTGCTTCGCAAACTATCACCGTCAGAGATACTTCTGCGCCTGTGATTGCCAGTTTGCCCGCACCATCCGTTATCAATTGTCCGGATGTTCCGGCTTTTGCCACAGCCTCTGCCACTGATCAGTGTGGTAGTGCATTTACATTGACCTATAATGATGTCACTACTGCAGGAGCATGTGCAGGTGAATATAGTGTTACGCGCACCTGGACGGCGACGGATGATTGTGGTAACAGTTCCACCGCGTCGCAAACGATCGATGTGATCGACACAGATGCACCGGTGATCGATCCACTGCCGACGCCATCCGTGATTAACTGTCCGGATGTTCCTGCTTTTGCAGTGGCATCAGCAACTGACGCATGCGGAAGTGCCTTCTCCTTAGTATTTGAAGATGAAACCACACCGGGTGCATGCGATGGAACATATACCACGGTGCGCACGTGGACCGCAACAGATGATTGCGGTAATAGCTCTACAGCTAGTGAAACCATAACCGTTGTCGACGATACTCCTCCTTTAATTTCAGGTAGTATACCTAATTCCAGCGTTTGGGGTTGCTCCGCATCTGCAGCTCCACCGGCGGAAACTACAATTGCCGGGCTTGAATCGTTGGGAATTGCCATTTCGGATGCATGCACAGTTGACGAAGAACTCACTCTGACGAATAGCCAGGTGGCCACAGGATCATGTCCTATAACAGTGACACGGACCTATGTAGTCACGGATAAATGCGGTAATTCCAGTACGGTAAATCATGTGATCAATATCGTGGATACAACGAAACCGACAGGTACAGCCCCAATAGGAACTTTCGGCAACAACTTGTGCGTAGCAGATGCGATTGCGACCGTTCAGTTTAATCCTGCAGCCATCGCACCAAGCTATTCCGATAACTGCGGTGGGCCAATAACAGTTGTGTCAACAGATACCTTGCTGATTGGGGATAATTGTGGTTGGGTGCTAATCTATACCTATAGCGTGATTGATGAGTGCGGAAATGCCCTGACAGGGAGGACCATCACGCATACCGGTAGTGATCAGACAGCGCCATCCGGATCACCTCCGCCAACTTCACTGGGCAATACAGGATGTAAGTCACAAGCGATAGCCAGCTATCCTTTTGACAGTGAAATAGCCGGTGCTGACTACTCGGATAACTGCGGTGAAGATATTGTCATCAACCTGACCAATACTATGGTGGTTGGAAATGATTGTGCCTGGGCTGTGATCTATACGTTTAGCGTGTTGGATGAGTGTGACAACGCACTCACTGGCCAGCAAATGGTTATTTCGGGAAGTGATATGACGCCGCCGACCTTTACAAGTCCGCCGGATACCATCATCTATGCTAACGAAGCCTGCGAATACGACGCAGGAGTTGGGGTGACAGGTGATGTAACAGATGAAAGCGATAATTGTACTTCCACCCTCAACGCTACCTTTGTCGATGACATCGTCTCCGGATCTTGTGATTGTAGTTATATCATTACACGTACCTGGAGCCTGGTCGATAATTGTGGCAATGAGGCGCCAGATCAGATACAAACGATTCAGGTTCGTTCGAATATCGTCACCAATACCAATGACAGCGGAGCCGGTTCACTGCGTGAGGTGATCGCTTGCGCGCCTTCAGGCTCGGTGATCACATTATCCGCTGCACTTTCAGGCCAGGATATCATTCTAACGAGCGGCGAGATCGTTATTGATAAAGATCTGACATTAGTTGGACTGGGCATGAACGATTCTTACGTTTCGGGAGGCTTTGGCTCAAGAATCTTCCATGTGCAGGCGGGTAACACGTTTAGCGTTTCAGATATGTCCTTTAAGAATACGGTAGAACCAACGAACGGGGGTGCCATTTTTGTCGAAGGAGATTTGATTCTGGAAAACAGCCGACTGCAAAACAACTTTGAAAATGGCGTGGAAAGAGCCATCACAATTTCAGGTTCCGGAAGCCTTGAGATTCGAGGCACAG
This sequence comes from Bacteroidia bacterium, assembly GCA_030426765.1. Classification (GTDB taxonomy): domain Bacteria; phylum Bacteroidota; class Bacteroidia; order Chitinophagales; family Saprospiraceae; genus Opimibacter. The sequence goes on from JAUHXV010000062.1 coordinate 7,089, forward strand.
TGAATATGAACAACTAAGGGAAATGAAGAATGATCCCGAAGGGTAGGGACAGTAGTGCGTATAATCTGTAGTCAAAGGATTGTAGCCTTTCAATGCGTTGAAAGGCAATGAGCGGTATGGTGTTTCGAGTGTGTATAATCTGTTGTCAAGGGATTGTAGCCTTTCAATGCGTTGAAAGGAAAATCCAGTCCTGCTGTATTGCAGGACTAAAATATTGCCCCGCGTTTTAACGGGAGATGGTGTGATTAAAATGGAAAATCATTATTCCAGTCCGCGCTTCAGCGCCGGACTATCCGAGGAAGAAATAAAAAAGCAATCCCGATACATCGGGATGCCCCGCGTTTCAACGCGGGGATCAAATTAAATCTTCAAACCCGATTTAATTAAGTCCAAACTGAGTCAACAGTTTGGGACCGAAGATCAGGAGGCCTGTGATCAGGGATGTAATGGCCATCAGCAGCACTGCTCCTGCAGCCATGTCTTTAATAACTTTGATCCGCGGATCGGGTAATGGTTGTTGTAAGTCAGCAAGCCGTTCCAAAACGCTATTGAACGCTTCAGCAGAAAGTACGCCTCCAATACAAAGCAGGACGATGTAAAATTCATGGCGGGAAACCTGCAACCATTGGCAAAGGAGAAGGGCCAGAAAGGCAAAAGACAATTCAATACGCGCATTGCGCTCCGTTTGGAAAAATACAATCAGCCCTTGGATAGCGTGCCGGAAACTATTGAACCATTTCTTCATAGCCTTCCTGCAGTTGGTAGGTGCCTGCTATCCCAATCCGTCCGATCGCCGCATTGCCTATTTCGGAAAATGAAGTGCACTCAAAATCATCACTGTAGAGTATATGTTCGACCGGAATTCTGGGGAGTGATAGCGAACCATCAATATTTCTCGGATGAATATCCCGACGACCATCCTGAAGCCGACTCGTCACTTTGAATTTCTGCACCTCCGAAGACCACGGCGGCAGGTGAAAATCACCAAGCACCACCTTCGAACCATTCAATTCTGAAAGGTAGCGAGATACTGAATTGAAGTTCTGATCTATTGCTACAAATGCCGCCTGGCTAACTGGCGGGACGACCTGGCAGCTCACAATATTACATGGCCCATACCCGGTGAGTTCGATCGTTCCGGCTAAATTGGGAATATCATCTACGATCAGCGTATCGAGTTTTTGGAAAGGTATTTTTGAGAAAAAACCCATCCCATACTGATCCAGGCGTGTGAGGGTCTGTACGTAATTATAAGTTGGAGATAAGCGATCGATCAGCCGGGTGTTCCAATCCGGTGTCAGCTCCTGAAAACTCAGGAAATCAAAATCAATACCGAGTAAATAATTGATGACCGAATCATAATCACTCTCTGCATTTCCCAAACTGATATGCGATATACGCAGAGAGGGTTTGGCTGTCACAGCAGCCAGTCTCATTTGTTTATTGGATGATTCCTTCAGGTGGAGGTTGAGTACACAACAGCACAGCAAACTCGCCATCATGACTTTACGCTCATCAAATACAAAAGAGATGATGCCTATCAGGAGAAAGAACAGCATGATGTACAGCGTGTATGCGGATAATTGTTTCAGGATCAGCAGAGCCGGGCTTAGTATGCATACTAAGGTCAGGGTCACCAGGAGTGACGCTACGCCATATCGCAAAGCTGACTTAAGCTTCATGGTGTTCGGTTGTTCCCAATTTTTGTTCGATTGCCGTTTGCAATCATTTTATCAGCGTTTTACCAACGCACAGGTTTCTTTGTAATTCTTCAAATTTCCGGCAGCATCCCACAATTGGATATACAAGATATAAATTCCCATATCGGCCACCATCTGATCTGCATTTCGTCCATCCCATTGGACCAGGGTAGAACTGCCAAGAGATTCGTTTGACAGTAATTGGATGATCTCCCGTCCTTCGAGGTCATACACCCATACGGAGCCAATAAAGTCCCCCGTTTCTAATAGAAAATTTAATGCCAAAAAATCATTAAAACCGTCATCGTCAGGGGAAAACACGCTGTTTGTGATCGAATATGGTGCATCTTCCGGTGTTTCTCCACTCACTTGCTGTGAATTTGCGCCGGTTGGGGTTGCATTTCCACTGGTCGACGAAGCACTATGCCAGGTGGAAGATAAGGTCGATGCTGAGGTGGAAGATACACGCTCCAGGCTGACCCCATTCTGATCCGTGATGACCGGCAGGTGCCAGTCGCTCTGATATGTGAAGGAATCAATGACCTGCCCCCCGGAAATTAGCGAAACATTATCTGTTTTATCATCCCACGAAGGCAATGCAGAAGCAAACATTTGTTCCGGAAAAGGAACCGTGTAGCGCGATTCAATATCTGTCGGATCCGGGGTAAATACCGCAAGCTGGCCGGGGTCAAGTATTTCATTTACGCCAGTGGCATACACATCATTTTTTGAAGGGCTGATCCGGCCTATAGCCAGCGTACTCAGATCAATAAACTTTTCACTCACATTGATGACTTCAACAAACCGACTACCTCCGGTACCCGGATTGAATAGAATCTCATTGACCAGAAGATCCCCCGGCTCGATAGCAGCAGTCAATCCAAACCACACCGTATCCGGATGGGTCAACACATTGCCCAGACAATCAAAAGCATCAAAGGGTAACAGATAATACGTGACACTTTCCTCAAGAGGAGCAGCAAAACCGAGCTCGATGGTTTTCGAATCCGTGAGGAGTGCGGAGACCACGGTGAGGTTTGGCGAACCCGGATAAGCGGATGGATTTTCCATTAGAATTGGATCCAGTTTTTCATTAAACCTTAGCAATAGGGAGGTGGGGGATGAAAGATATATCGAAACAAGTTCCGGTCCTTCCGTGTCCGGCATTGTCTGCCATAATGAATTAACCTTTCCCGGAGTGCCGCCACTAAGGTCATTCGAAGCACGCCAGTTGTCCGCATCACTACAGATATGCGTAGGATTCTTCATTTCCAGTGACCAACCCCCGTCAGATTTTGAAGGATCGCCATACCATGAGAGTGCATAATCCACCTGATGTATCACCTGACCAAAGCCGTCTTTCAATACCACACTGGATCCCGCATTTGAAAGGCCGGGGAAGCCAGCCACTCCGGCAACAGCCCCAAAAGATGTATACGAAGACACGACATCTTCATCACATAATATGACATAGGAATTGGCGGGCAACAACATATCCGGAAGGGCGCGTTCACTGGCACCTGCCTGAATCGTATAATCCGCAAGATTGAATACGCGCGAACTCGCATTATAGAGTTCAAGAAACTCCTCGGCAGGAAGACCAATCGCCGGTGTGGGATCCGCCATGATCTCCGTGATCAGGATCTCATTCGGCTGGGCACTTTCGATGGCTGTATAGGTAAATGTTTTTTGAACAGGCGCCAGCGTATTTCCCGCAGGGTCCATTATCCCCGCGATGGAAAGGGTATACTCCTGCTGACTTGCAAACTCGGTATTCCAGGTGAGTGTCACCTTCGGCTGGGTGAGTTGAATGTCATCAGGTTGAAGGCCGCCAGGCATGAGTGTATAATTTGCCGCAGACAAGGCAGTGGCTTCGTTAAGCAATTCATCAAAAGTCAGCTCTACAGAATTTGCATCCAACACATCGAGTGACTGGCATTTCGGTGCGACGGTATCCGGAACAGGAGGCAGGATGGAAATGTCATCAAACACAAATTTATCCCTTCGCGTACTCGTGTATCGACAATCAATGCCAAAATAGGAGAGTGCACTAAGTGAAACAGCATTATGTGTTGTGGTAAAAAGCAGTTCGGCCTGAATATCATCGGTGCGATAAACCTGCCATTCACCATTTTCTTTTCGTACTACGCGTATATTGATCTCCACGGGATCCATGCCAACGAGTCCCGGTGTTGAGGCAGCAAGCGCTTCTCCGGTGCCGTTATTAAGATACTTGAGCTCAAGCGGATCCTGGTCGCCACTAGCGCCGATTTCAAGGTAGTAGCCGGAAGCCGTATCGAGGTCGAATGAATTGACTGCGAGGTATATTTTTAATTGATTGCTGGTAGATGGGGCAAATTGCAGATTGACATACATATCCCACACCATGCTGTCCGTAAACGTGACCGGTGTATACAACCAGGCGTTAGTCGTCCCCTCAGGCGCATTGAGTTGCAGTTGTTCACTTGCATTAATAGTAAAACTGCCCTTGTCGCCCTCCCATACATCGAGGTTTCCCTCTGAAAAATCTGTACTAAACTGGCTGCTGAGCGGGAGGCTGATAAGACACAGGCAGAAATGAACGAGAAATCGAAATTTCATGTTTCGAAGGTAATCCAAAATCAAAAGCCCATGGGGTTTTTTTAGTAAATTAATGGGTGATTCAGGCCTTTCCTTACATTGTAGCGACAGGTTTGTATCAAATAGACTGACTACCTTTGTCGTGTCGTATACACATAAAAGAATATGAAAGTAGCTGTAGTAGGGGCCACCGGAATGGTCGGCCAAATGATGCTTAAAGTCCTGGAAGAACGCGCTTTTCCGGTATCAGCACTGATTCCGGTGGCTTCAATCCATTCCGTGGGTAAGGACATTACCTTCCGTGGCGAGACATATACCGTCGTCTCAATGGAAGACGGTGTTGCCGCTCACCCGGATATTGCTTTATTTTCCGCAGGAGGAAGCGTTTCAAAAGAATGGGCTCCGGCATTCGCAGCCACAGGTTGTGTCGTCATTGATAACTCCTCTGCCTGGCGCATGGAAGAAAATATTCCGCTCGTTGTTCCGGAAGTCAACAGCGACACCCTCACCGCGGAGGATAAGATCATTGCCAATCCCAACTGTAGCACGATCCAACTCGTCGTGGCATTGCAACCTATCCATCAGCAATTTGGTATTCAGCGCATTATTGTATCTACCTATCAGGCGGTTTCCGGTACAGGCATGAAAGCCGTGCAGCAATATTACGAAGAGGCCAGGGGCGAGCAGGAAGTGAGCAGGGTATATCATTATCCGATCTATGCCAATGTGATCCCGCATTGCGATGTCTTTCTCGATAATGACTACACGAAAGAAGAAATGAAACTTGTACACGAGACGCGCAAGATCATGCGCGTGCCGGATATGCCGGTCACCGCAACAGCCGTGCGCGTTCCGGTGATCGCCGGACATAGTGAATCTGTCAATATCGAATTGAGCAAAGACACCGATGCGGACGGCATACGAAGTTTGCTTGAAAAAGCGCCCGGAATCAAAGTGTATGATGATCCGGGCGACAACAAATATCCCATGCCCGGACTTGCCGATGGTCGTGATGCCGTATGGGTCGGAAGGATTCGTAAAGATGAATCAAGAGATCGATGCTGGAATTTATTTGTCGTCGCGGACAACCTCCGAAAAGGAGCGGCTACGAATGCGGTACAGATCGCAGAACATTTGATCGAAAAAGGAATCTTAAAAGCAGAGAAACAAAGCGATATCGCTGTTTCAGAACAATAAACAGGAAGGTTGCAACATTCAACATATAGACGCGATTATAGTTCAGACCAGTAAATGGGCTGTGCGAATCACATGCCCGGACATGTATACGATACAATAGTACTTTTAAAAAGCGAACGACATGAAGACGAGAATTGTGATGTGGGGAACCACCGACGACAACCAGAAAGTCCTGATCGCCATCGGACTGAGAGCAGATGACAACGAAGTGGATGTATTTACTTTTCCCTTTGAATCGACGACCGAAGAATTTTACAACCTGATGCTCAACGAGTGGCGGGAAGCCCATGAGGTGACCTTTCCGGAGGGATTTACACACCTTACCAGACCTCTCTCTGCCGTAGAATCTCTGCTGCCGGAAAATCTTAAGGTAGATCGTCAGGATATTATTCAGCGGGCACAGACAGAGTGGCATTTTGTCGTGCTATCCAATCGGCTCTATCAGTCCTTTCGAAATGAATTACAAGAGGTGAGCGACAAGCTCGAAAATGCGGACAACTACAGCAACCACCTCTGGGAGGAGATGAAACAGATCTGGGAGCGCATTCAGAAAAATATTTTCGATAAAACGCTCCTGCGTGACCACGGCCAGGAGTTGAGAGAAATGACAAACGATATATTCAGCAAGCTGAAGAATCTCCGGAAAAGCCTTGATGCTGAAAATGATAAAGTTTCCGCTGAGTTTGCCGCTGTCTTCAATAGCAAGTTGGATGCCGTAGAGGAAAAGATTGAAGGTGGATTGGGACTGCAACCCCTCTTTAATGACCTGAAGCGCATGCAAAAGGAATTTAAAGAAGCACGTCTCAATCGCAATGATCGATCAAAGATCTGGAAACGTATCGATGCCGCATTTAAAGCTGTGAAGGAAAAGCGTTTTGGCGAAAAAGGTTCGAGAGATTCTTCCGCTTTGGATCGATTGAAGCGACGTTACAATGGATTGCTGGCAGCGATAGATAAAATGGAAAAATCCATCAGTCGGGACAATAAAGACCGCAGCTTTCAGGACAATCGAATCGCGAATACAGAAGGGCAACTCGAAGCACAAATCCGCATGGCCAAGATTAAAATGATCGAGGAGCGCGTGAATTCCAAAAATGAAAAGCTCGAGGAAATGCTGAAGACAAAAGCTGACCTCGAAGCTCGTATGGATCGCGAAAAGAAATTCCAGGAAGAGCAGCAGAAGGAAAAGCAGCGCAAAGAGGAAATCAAAGAAGCCAAAGAAACTGTCAAGCAAAAAATCGCGGATGCCATCAGCGAGCAGGCCGATCAGGTGGATGCTGAATCTTTGGAAAAAGCTGCTCAGGCAATCGCTGACCAAAAAACCGGCAAAGGGAAAAAGCAGAAGAAAGAATCTATGTTGGACGCCATTGGTGAGACCGTTGGTGAGTCGCTGATCGATCTGGGAGATAGCCTTGAAGCCGTCGCTTCAGTCGTTGGAGATCATATTGAAGATTCTCTGAAAGAAGCCAAAGAAGACGTCAAAGTCAAAGCGCATGATCTCAAGGAAGGCGTCAAACATCTGGCTGCCGATATGAAAGAGAAAGCCAGCCATCTGATGGATGAAGCCAAAGGTAAAGCTTCCGAAATCGATGAGTCTATGCATCTAAGCGAAAAAGCAAAGGAGACGCTGCACAATCTCAGAGAAGAAGCCGAAGAAAAGCTCGATGAGCTGGACGAGGTGATGGATGATTTAAAAAAGGATGCGAAGGAAAAATTCGAATCCCTGAAAAAAGGCGCTAAGCATCTTGCGGAGGAACTGAAAAAGAAGATGGAAGACAAAGCTCCATCCGATGTTGCTGATGGTGATTCCGGCAAGGGAGATAGCACTAGCTAATCTACAGACAAATCAATTGATATTGCTCCCGCTGTTCAGCGGGATTAGAGTTTGCTCCAACAACTCATGTTCCATCGATGTCATTAATTAACATTCAAGGAATACCGATCAACTATTAAGGAATAAATGGTCACAGAGACAGATGGACACAGAGATGCAGGAGCAAACTCCGTGCATCGGCATTTCTACATTCGTAATTCCCTGTTCGGGGTTTAAAATATAATAGAACTGATCTCTAAATGCACAGCTAGTAAGACAAAAAAAGGGGCGCGTAACCGCAGCCCCTTTTTTTGTCTTATTTGGAAATACTTATTCCTTCACAAACTTCTCAGCACGCAGTCCGGCACCGGTCTGGATTTGAAGTACATACATGCCTGTGGCCAGCTTTGACAGATCAAGTGTTTTCTGGTTTTTTCCGGAAGAAACTCCCCATGCCTCTACGGACAACAAATGACCGGTCAGGTTGTAGATGCGTACCTGGGCAGTTTCATTCACTTCAGAGGTCATAGCAATCTGCAGCAAGTTGCCTGCAGGGTTCGGACTCAGCGCGAAGGCTGTGCCGGATTGTGCTTCTGAAAGACTGGTAGTAACTTCAGTATCTACGATCGTGCCGCGATCAGGAGCTTCCGCACAGGTCATTGGAGTCTGGTCACTGGACAGGCACGCTTCTGAATTGTACAGGATCGCATCCATCACTTCAACGTCATCCACATACCATCCATCGCCTCCGGTGTTTTCATCAGAACCAAAACGGAATCTGACCTTAACATCTTCACCGATATAGTCGCTTAGGTCGATATACACGGGTTCCATAGAATTGTCAAATGTATTGCGCCCTGAATATGCATCGAGGTTAGGAATCGCAAACGTACTGTACTGCAACTTCCTTGGATATTTGTTTCTGAAAATTCTGTCTCCGACAGGTATCCACTGCGGTTCGGTGGCTGTAGAAATTTCTAAAAATCCTCCGTCCACACCTGTTTCCGTATTGTGATAGTTGTAAAATCGATACACAGGATTCGTACCGGAAATAGTATACGGATCCAGATTGACCAGGAAGTGCTCAGACTCTGTATCCGGATCTCCTACACGATAGGCTGAAATACCACTGTTTGAAATCGTATCCTGCTGTGTCCAGAAGTTCAGAATCTCACCACTTGGATCAAAGGTGATATCCCATCGTTCATCCGCGAAGCCTTCCATGTCATCGTAATAGATACGCGTAGAATTGTTTTGCGGATTGGTGGCTAGCAGGTAGGTGATTGTCAGTTCTTCGTCCGGATCCATGCTATTGATGGACCAAACCAGTGTGCTGCCTACAACAGGTTCTATGTTTGCCGAACCAGGCAGGTATGTACATCCGTCAGGGATAATATCTTCTACAAACACATTGGTGAGTTCGAAGTCTTTGTAATTTTTGATATCGATGGTTACTTCGATATTGTCACCTGCTTTAATCTCCGGTGTCATGCGCTTTGAAAAGCGTAATTCATCCAGGCAGGCAATAGGTCGATCAAAACCTTCTTTTCCATCTGCTCTTGAATCGGAGCTTCCTCCATCTGCATTGGCACCTAATCCTCTTCTGGCAAAAACCTCCCAGATCAGGCATTGGTTGGCTCCGGCATTGTTGATCATATCAGCTTCGAGGATGGCATCCCGCCCTTCGATAAAGCCTGGACGGCAAGGTTGTAGTTTCATGCCGTCGAAGACTAACTGGATAGCCATATTATTTCCTCCGGTACCATTGTACAGATCAGGATCCCAGCCATATGTATCGCTGAATGCCCAGTACAGATCCCACAGCATAGCACACCAAACGGAACCAACGCCATGAGGTACGGATTCACCTAGAATATCATCGTAGGTGTGAGGGTTTATGGTCATATCGGTACTATACGGATAGGAGCGTATTCCACGACCGTTAGTCGCTTCTTTGTTTGCGTATGTACCAATACCTCTTCGCTTTTCTCCGGTGTCGCCGGGTTGTACAGACGTGATCAGCGTAAAGAAATCACTCCATCCTTCGCCCATTTGCTCTTCATTGTTGAGGCAATTGGAAGATCCGGGGCCTCCGGTCAGTCGTCCGGAAATGCCGTGACCATACTCATGTGCGATAATTCCGGCATCAAGTGAGCCATCGCGAAGGATGGGGCCTCCTGATTCAGGTGCAACAAGAGACACGACCAAACCCTGACCAATTGCGCCGCGAATTCGATCCGCTTCCACACTGCTGATAAACACAGATGGGATCGTCACCTCGGCAGCCATTTCTCCATTGCCCATCGCGATCACCACATCCTCAAAGTTGGCGATGATGGCCCCGATAGCGCCGGCTTCCTGTGCATTGTATGCTTTAAGACTAAAGTCACACACGCCACGGTCAATAAATGCGATCTTTCCTGCAAGTTCAGGTTGGTTGATCGGAATACACGCTTTTGTCGGATCAAAACTCATGTCATTGACCTCAACGACTTCTGCAGTGATTGGATCAGTCGTTAGGTTAGGTCCGAATTGTGGAAGACCTGTTAAAATTTTTCCGGCCAGTTCTGCAGGCTCTACCACATCCAGATACTTACTGCTGTTGTCGCGATCCCAGGTAAACATCCGCATACGACCATTGCCTCCATCAGATGGGGTGGAAAAATCGGCATTGTTTACACAAGGAGTTCCGCCATTGGCCTGATTGCCACAGTCCGTGTGATTATTGTCTCCAAATTGTGCATGTGCTTCTACCTCATCACTACCAAAACCTTCGGTGGTATAATTGCGCAGCTGAAAATTACCAGCGGCTTCGTCAAAGCCGTAATGATAGGCCAGATCATGCATGATATTATTCCAGTAAAAGAGATTGGTCACCGCGACATTTTGATTTGCAGTAGGTTCTGCATTGTCATCATACGGAAAATCAAAAATCAGGTTATCCCCTCCGCTTACATTTCCATCAGGGAAATAATCCCAGTTGCGATCGAGAAAAGCATGTACATTGTTGCCTTGCGTATTGGTATGTTCAGGACCGTCGCTTCCATCAGTGTCATGCCATCCAAATGGCGAGGCCATCGGATCATTGACATTACTCAGTAATTCAAAATCTCCATGGCTGGGACTCTCTGTGCCCACAGGAATGACGCGATAGGTGCCTTCCGCATTCAGGCTGGTTGGTGGCGATAAAGAAGCTGCCGGAGCATGGTCTTCGCGACAATCCTCGACAGGTGCAAGGAAGTTGTGATCAAATTGGCAACTAATCGTCAGCGATTCATTGGATATCGACTCGCCGGTAGTGGCATCGACATAGGATTGATATAATTTTCCATGGCTGGCGTTATCAATCTCCATGCTATAGACGAGTCGATATGTGCCGTCTTCAGCCTGGCGATAGCCTATGCGAACAGGAATGTCCTTCAGGCTAATATCAGATTTTTCATACAGTGCCACACCTTCATCCGAAACGGATATCATGGTGGGTGCTGCACGTTGGGCCATACCCATCGAAGTGGCAGCGGATTGAATCGCTGTGCCTGCATCAATTTTAGGTGACGGAGAAGACAGGCTGATCTTGTCCATACGCACCAGGTTGTGTCCTACGCTGATAACGGTACCATCTTTCAGGAAGGCGAGATTAATCTGCGAATCAAAAAGATCTACACCCTTGTGGGACTGGACCAGGATGACATGTTGTACCTGGTTGTGTTTCGAGTGATACTGACGCTGGATTTTCAGATCGCCAACGGCCGCTCGATTGAGTTCGTATTTTTCTTCGATGTGGCGATACGCAGATTCCAGATAATCTGTCGTCTGGCCATAGGCATCGGAAATAAGGGAAAAGGACAGCAGAATTGCTGTCAGAAGCAGGAAAAGTTTTTTCATAGTAGTTTCTGTAAAATAAATGGTCGGCATCAAAATTAATCAATCCAACACACTCTTATAGGGTATGGTTCTATTCTTCTCTATCTTGGCAGTCTATATGACAAAGAAGAAGAGCCAGATCATCATAGGAAGACATACTGTCCTGGAAGCCCTTGCCGATGGTCCAGATCGGCCC
>JAUHXV010000136.1 GCA_030426765.1 Bacteroidia bacterium
GAGGGCAAAAATGAGAAATCCGATGACGCCTTTGCTGGTGAGCATTTGGAGCAAGGATTTCTGTGGCGGGATCTCTTCTCCACTCTCTGCGGCAACCATGGCGCGCAGGTTGTAAATCACTCTGGAGAGTACGCTGACCACAACAGCCAGAACGGCAAATAAAAAGAAGTAGATGTATTTCGAGGGTTTGCCTTGAGTTCCCACCTGACCACCACCGGCGGCGGCTATGGGTTGGGCAGGGACCTTGTTATACTGCTCATCGATATACAGCAAAAGTGATTCGATGTCTTCATCCGTAAAGCCGGCAAACGCGTTCATCACGGTGGGTTTGTACTGGTTCCACAATTCCACGGCTCTGGGATGGCCGGCCTGGATCATGGCTTGTGAGTTTCTGATCCAGTTGTAGAGATCTTCCTGTGGGAATTCGGACCATCTTTCTACCGTACCTCCGAGGGCCGGACCTGTGAGGTCGTCCTTCATATTTTTATTATGGCAGGCGGCACATTGGTTCTGAAAGAGCGTTTTTCCTGCTTCTGCGGAAGGGGCGGCTTCGGCGTTGCCTACAAAAAATAAAAAGCAAAGCGCCAAAAGGATACAGTATTTCAATGAGTTATGATGCATAACAGTAGAAGTAGACTCTGATATAATAGCTGATTCTGTTGCAAAAATAATTAGATAGAAGACTTATGCTGACTGCGACTCAGTAATTTTGCTATTTAGAAACTGTCTAAACAACAACCTTGAAAAATCACACAGAAACCCTTGCGGAAATCGGTGGATGCGGGTCGTAATCCATCAGCTGAAAATCTTCATATCGGAACGAAAAAATATTATGTATGTCTGGGTTAATCTTCATTTTCGGCAGGGCTCGGGGCGTCCTGGACAATTGCTCATGCACCTGCTCCATGTGATCATTATAGATATGTACGTCGCCAAACGTATGCACGAAGTCGCCGGGCTTCAGATCCGTGACCTGGGCCATCATCAGCGTCAGCAAAGCATAGGACGCGATATTAAAAGGCACTCCGAGAAAAACATCCGCTGAACGTTGGTACAACTGGCAACTCAAACGCCCATCAGCCACATAAAACTGAAACAGGCAGTGACAGGGCGCCAGTGCCATCTGCTCGATCTCGCCTACATTCCACGCGGAAACGATCATACGACGGCTATCCGGATTCGTTTTGATGGTATCCACGACCTGGGAAATCTGATCGACTGTTTTGCCATCGGCTCCGCCCCAACTCCGCCATTGTTGACCGTAGACCGGCCCGAGGTTGCCCCCTTCATCAGCCCATTCATTCCAAATGCGCACGCCATGTTCTTTCAGGTAAGCGATATTCGTGTCGCCCTGCAAAAACCAGAGGAGTTCGTGGATGATGGATTTGAGGTGAACCTTTTTGGTGGTCAGAAGGGGAAATCCCTCATTCAGGTCAAATCGCATCTGATAGCCAAACGTACTCAGCGTGCCGGTACCGGTTCGATCACTTTTTGGCGTACCGTTGGCGAGGATGTGACGGAGGAGATCCTGATAATTATTCAATAGTCCTGAATTTCCCTGCTAAGGTATAAAGATATATGTGAATAATTCATATCTATCAACAGGATATTCGTTACCGGTTCAGCGGCTCAAACAATAAGACATAATAATCGTCTATCAATTTCTGCCCTTTTAAATTGAATCCGGCTTTCCTAAGGTCATTTAGAATATGATCCAATGTTAAAGCTTTAGAACAACCCTCCTTTTTATTTTCCTTCAATTCCTTTACTGTTTCAACCAGAATAAGGGTTCCGTTTTTTGTTAAATGCGTCCTGACTGACTTAAGTATTTCTTCAGCGTACTTCAAATGATGGTAGACTTCTCTAAAGAGTATAACATCCGCCTTTACATCCAATGCAAGACCCAGACTTTTCTCCTGTGCGATCACCAACTGAATGGGAATGTTCTCACTTTCAGGTAGTGCATACAACTGCTTCATCAATATGAGAAAAAAGTTTTCATCCAGTTCAGTCTGATACAACTGAATGGGAAATCCTGAATACGCCAGCACATATGAAACCCCACCTATCCCGGCACCCACATCGACAATGGTGCTACCTGCAGAAAGTCCATAGAAGTTGATTTCTTCCCACAGATTTTTATTGCCGATGATTCGGTAGGGCTCTTCTTCTTCAATGACATTATTGACCAACAAAAAGTGCAATTGCATGATCCTCAAAAAGTGCTCATTAACCCAGTCAGTATATTTTTTCCTGCTGGCTTTTTCACCTTTAATCTCCCGTGGCATGGCATGATTAATGATATCCCTCACCGAATATGCCTCAACGTGCATAAAATCCGCCATCAGGTTTCGTCTGAACTGATCATGGGCCTCAGGAAAATCAGAATGCGACTTAAGGCTGTCAGCTAAATAGCCCAGGTCAATGAATGCCTCTGTAACATCATCGATAAACTCACTTCGATACCTGGTAATGCCCTGCAAGTAATCGGACAGCGCAAATGTGTCTGCCTGAGAACGGAGACTGGACGGAAAAACAAGCGAACTAAAAGAAAAGACTACCCAAATCAAACGGGACTTACGATCACTGTGCAACAGAGAGGACAGGCGCATGTGCTAACAAACGAAAGGTGTTGTATTCGAACTCAAGAATAGTGTGTTGCGAGGGACACTACTTCTTACCGCCAAACAACAAATTGGCCACCGCCAGTATCACGATCGCTCCAACGGCACCGGTAAGAATGTCGCCGACAAAACCATCTGCAAAACGAAAATGGATCAGGCCAAGCGCCCACGATCCGACGAAACTTCCCAGGATACCTATGATGATATTGCCAATCAATCCAAATCCACTACCTCTCCAAATCTTACTGCCCAACCATCCGGCAATAGCACCTACCAATAATGTCATTAAAAGTCCCATTTTGTTTTATTTTTTGAGTTATGTAGTCTTCACCCAGAAAGGTTTCTCTCCAAATGTAATAATAAGTGCCCACAATTAATTTTACTTATATAGGAATCAATTTCCAGACAATTTTCTTGTTACTTGTATTCCGGCCCTGAACTATTAGCAAGTTCAGGGATAGCCCTGAACTATTGGCAATTTCATGGTACTTAAAAGGCACAGATTTGTTACTTTTTTCCTTGCCATGTAGATAATAATTCTACAGGGACCTGTCCCGTAACCGATAGTGTCTACGGGATCGCCATCCTGTAATATTTTAATTGCAGGACACGAAAAAGTAACCAAAAAGTCTATGAATTATTTGTTCTTTTTTTCCGGCTGTGTTCAACCATTAAGTGCAACTTTTAGATTTAAGCTCATATTCTTGGTTCGGTGTTCTATAGTTAAATTTTCGTACTGGTCTGTTATTTATTTCTCTTTCAACGACTCTTACTTGGTGAT
>JAUHXV010000137.1 GCA_030426765.1 Bacteroidia bacterium
GACTTTACCAAGTGTGGTGGCGGTACTATCACCATTTCTTATACTGATACGGATGAATGTGGTAATGCTCTTTCTGCAGGTCCTTTTGTTATCAATGTAGATCCTGCTCCGTCACCAACTTTCACATGTCCTGAGGACACAGAGATACTCTGCTTTGTAGATCTGGAAGCACAAATTGTGGCCGACAGCACTGCATTGGCGAATAGTATTACGGTCATTTGTGACCTTATGTATGAAATAGAGGTCACACGCCCTGTATTTGTTGATAATTGTAATGATACTGAATATGAGGTAACCTATCAGGTGATAGATGAATGCCAGAGAACTATTGAACCATGCGTAGTTACTTATACTATTTCGCATGAAGCTCCAACTGCATCGTGCCCAGCAACCGAAAGAGTGACTGCTTGTTCTTCATTGGAAGAAATTGAGACTGCATGGCAATCATGGACAAGTCAGTTTGTAGGCACTCCCGGGGACTGTAATGGTTCAGTTACATACATGGTAGATGATGTGGTAGTTGATGCCCTTCCTTCAACTTTTGACTTCGATCTTTGTGGTGATACGGTTACAGTTTCCGTCCTGGCAGCTAATGACTGTCAGTCGGAAACGCAAGCTTGTTCTTCCGACTTCATAGTGCTATCTCCAGAAACCCTCACTGCTATCTGTCCTGATAATCCAACGCTTACGTCGGAGGACCAAACTCAGGCGGATGTAGATGATGCCTTCGAAAATTGGAAAGCTCAATTTAGCTACACGGGGGGATGCGATGTAAAGACTACTTTCTATATAGAGGGGGAAGTGGTAGATCTTGATACCGTATCGGCACCGGATGCCTGTGGTGGTGAAATCACCGTGGAGATGCGTCTGGACGATGGCTGTCAAACCGATATGTGCCAGAGTGAATTTATCGTCATTGCTTCAGCTGAAGGTTTGATTTTATCATTACCAGGTGGATTGGAGGAATGTTTTAATGGGCCGCAACCTCCGACGGAGAATGATATTCCTGATGCCCGTTCTGATGCACAAATAATGGCATTACTTATAGCCAGTCCTTGTATCGATATGGGTGACATAGATATTTCCAGCGTGGTGACAGGTCCCGATATAGATGGCATCGAATATACATTTGAGCGCATCTATACCATCGAAGCACCGAATGGTATCAATACACAAGAAACCGAAACATTCGTACTTATGTGGGATCCCAATCCACCCACACTAACCGGCATTCCTGAAGACATTACACTATCCTGTGGCAGCGAAATCCCCGATTTTGATGGTCTTGTGACCGGTTATGATGTAGTGTACGGACCTGTCGAAGTGATTGAAAATATGACTCAGGTTGGCCGAAGTTGTGGTGGATATGCGGTACTTCGTACATGGACGGCTACCGATGGATGTAATAATACAATCACAGGTACACAGACAATAACCTTCGAAGATGATGATCCTCCGGTATTGACGGTACCCGCAGATACAACCATTTATTGTCCTGGTACGATCCCTGCTCCATACTATGAGGCATATGATGCATGCTCGTCCTACGAGGTGGATTATGAAGAGGCAATCAGTTATCTGGACAATGGGTGCGAATATGATATCATCAGAACCTGGAAGGCCAGAGACGCTTGTGGTAACTGGGTGATGGAATCTCAAACAATACAGTACCGGGATACGACACCACCTGCCATACAGGTAGTGAATCCTATGTTGGCCGATATACCTGTAGGGGGAGATATGATCATGTATGGTTGTACTGACCCACAGGTGGCAATGGGAGATATTAATGTGACTGAAGAATGTTGTGATTTTGAGGTAGAATTAAATGATGAGCTCATTGCGAGCGATGCCTGCGATGTGTTTGGATACTACAGACACTGGAGATGTTCCTATACTGTCACAGATGCCGCTGGCAATGTTTCAGAATTTTATTTCAACGTGTTGCAATATGATACGCTGGCGCCTGAAATACATAATGTACCTGCCGATACCATAGTAGCCTGCGACTCCCTGATCCCAGCTGTAGACACTACTGTCTATGTGGAGGACAACTGTAGCGCAGTCTCTACTCCTGGATTTGCGGAACGAACCATATACGATCCGGCGGATAGCAGCAAGTATGCCATAATCAGGACCTGGTCGGCGGTAGATCGTTGTGGAAATTATAGCGAAGCGGATCAGGTGATTGCTGTATGCGGATTCGATACGAACCTGATCAGTGCAGAAATTGGCAGCACCGTCTGGATGGATGACAATGTGAATGGACTCCAGGATGCTGAAGAAGTTGGATTGAACGACGTAGAAGTAAGATTGTATACCGTCAAAGACGATGTACTCCACCTACAGGAATCAACATTCACCAGAACGGCGAACGGACTTGATGGTCAGTTTGATTTCAAATATGTGCTGCCGGGAGATTATCAGATAGAATTCTTCCTTCCTGCTGAATTGTACTTTACAGCCCCTGATATGGGTGAAGATGATCTGATTGACAGTGATGTAGATCCTCTACTGGGAATGACTGATGTATATACCATCCAGATGGGTGATGCTGCAACACATATTGATGCAGGACTTACAACTGAAGAAATTCAACCATTCTCTCTGATGAGTTTTGAAGTGAATACGCTGAATGACTGTAAGTCAGCACTGACCTGGACAACCATGAATGGTTTCACTACGGATCGCTTTGACATCCAGCGAAGCGCAGATGGAAATCTCTTTGAAAATCTGGCTGTTATGGATGTTTCTGGAGCTACCGTAGGACCAAACCTATATAGCTTTGTAGATCACGAATCTCCAGCTGGTGCATATTACCGACTTAAGATTGTTGATATAGATGGATTAAGCACGTACTCGACGACTGTCAAATCTTTGGCAAGGCGCTGTGCAAAAGTCGATCCCGATTTAACTATCTATCCTAATCCTTTCAAAGGTCAAACGACAGTTGAATTTGATATGCCACGATCTGAGACTATTCTTCTGACTGTCGTAGATCAAATCGGCACGCAAGTGAAGACAAAAGTGATTGATAGTCATAAGGGTATTAACCGTCAGGATCTCGATCTCACCGAATTACCAGAAGGTATTTACTTCCTGAGGTTTAGAGTGGGTGATCAGTTATTTAATCACAAACTGGTTAAGATTCAATAAAATACGAGAAAACGGGTTTTCTGGTTATTAGACCAATCGCGGTGCACGTTCTTTGAATGTGTACCGCTTTTTTTATTTAAAAGAATGACTGTTCTTTTATTTAACAATTAGTTTGCTTAACTTCTCAGTGAATATTTATCCCGTTCAAGCTTTATTTTCGGCCATATCGCTGCTCCTTTCCTACGATCTTCAGAAGGTCTCCCGCTTTA
>JAUHXV010000063.1 GCA_030426765.1 Bacteroidia bacterium
ACGGAACTCAAAATCCTGCGTGATCGGATCCTGAACAAGCGTGATGTAAAATGGATTGACACGCCCATATACGTTGTACAGATTGAGGGTCAGGGAATGACTGTAGGCGGGTCTTTCCTTCAATTCAAACTTAGCACTGAGGTCCAGCCTGTGGTATGCCGGCAGCCGGAATCCATTCCGATCTCCGAAATTGATACCGATTTCCGGAAAAAAAGATCCGGGGTTAAAAAATTTACTCTCAGCCAGCGTGATAGCGATACCACTGCCATACAGCCAGTTGAGCCCAAATGTCCATCTTGGTCCTGCGTGGTATTGCCCGGAAAAGCTTCCGGACCATCTGCGATCATACCGATCGGGAAACGCATAGCCATTGTTGATTTCATCAAACTGTTTATAAGACCGGGACCAGGTCGCATTGGTTTTAAATTGAATTTTCTCACTCGCATATCTGTACTGCAATTCCACCCCACTCGCTTCCCCGATACCGGTTGTCACCTTTGACTCCCAGTTGGCCGCATCCACAATACTCGAAGGCACGAGACCTTCTTTGAGCAGAAAGCTGGCTCCTTCCTGATATGAAATCAGGCTGCGCATATCCTTAAAGTAGGCGGACAACTCCAGTGAGCTGATTTCGCTGGGTTTCCAAAAAGCGGAAATCGAATACTGATCTGACAAAGCCGGCGAAACCGTACGTGTCGTAGGCACCCAAAGATCTGTTGGCAAGCCAATACTACTCGATTTGAGGTTGTGCAGATATTGCACCATACGACTAAACCCAATATTAAATGCCAGTTTGGATATAGGCATGTAGTCCAGACTCAGGCGGAGCTGAGGATCCATATAATAGGTGCCCTGCACGAAAAAGCTCGCAATATGAAGGCCCGAATTCAGTTGGAATTTGGAATTGATCTCCCACTGATCTTCAAAATAAATGCCCGCTTCGGTCGCATTCACATGAAATGAGGAAAAGAAAACATCATCCAGCAATCCCTCTCGAAGCCAAAAATCACCCACTTTACTTTCTTCATTGATCGAAATGGACTTCGGTTCGAAGGTGTACCCAATCGCATAAATGCCGGTGGATAACTCATGATCCGCAGACGCGCGAATATCCAACTCGAGCTTTGCCGTTATATCCCGTATACTCGATTTGAATTCCTTTGCATCAAATCCGGAAATGGAGTCGAAGCCTGAGCCCGGATAGGTAAAGAGAAACTCACTGTTGTCCACCGACTGCAATCGAAACGAACTGGTGGAAATCGTGAGATTGGAAAACGTCTTTTCATTGACCAGATGATTCCAGCGCAGGATGGCGGTGCGGTTGCTCCAGTTGAGATCCTTGTCAAACTCTTCATGCGAAACGATGCGCACACCTGAATCCAGGATCTGATCCCGATCGGTAATAGTCTGATCCCGAAAGTGATCGTTGCCCTGGTATAGGCTGAGATACAATCTGTCTTTTTCGCCGACGATCCAGTTGATCTTGCTGTTGAAGTCGAAGTAATCCAGATCGGCAGAACCACCGACATTATTTCGTTCCTTGTACCCGCGCGTGATATCGCGGATAAATAATCCCGGCAGGAAAAAGCGGCTGCTCACCAGCATACCTACTTTTTCTTTCACGAGCGGGCCTTCGACCATCATCCCGACTTCTGAGGTGGCGATGTTCCCCGTAAATCCCCATTCGCTGATATTCCCTTCACGCAGCCTCACATCCATTACAGATGACAATCTTCCGCTAAAACGGCTGGGAAAATTGGCCTTATAAATCGAAGCCTGCTGCAAGGCCTGGTAATTGAAGACCGACACAATACCGAGAAGGTGATTCGGATGATAGATCGGCACACCATCCATCAGGATCAGATTTTGGTCGTTACCTCCTCCACGCACATGAATTCCTCCAATCCCATCTGTCCCGGTATGGACACCCGGAATAAAATCTGCCGCTCGATACAGATCACTCGATCCACCCAGATGAATATTGGTTTGTAAATCCTTGTAGGTGATCCGTTCAGCAGCCGGAACGATAGCGTCTCCCCGAAAAGGATCACTGGAGTTGACTATCACTTCATCCAACGTGTTGTTTTGTCCGAGCCGCAAGTGCAGGATTTCATTTTTTCGCAAGACGCGTTGTACTCTTTTCGTAGTATAGCCCAGAAATCCGGCCTGCAACTCAATCTCTCCGACCGGCAGGTTCAGGTTATAATAGCCATAATTATTTGTGCTGGTGCTTTTTCCCGAAATAGCATCGTAGACATATGCTGAAATTAAGGGTTCGCCGGAAACCGAATCCATCACAATACCGCTGATACTGAAACGCAATTCTTTAGGTTCCTTTTCGTACAAAACGATCTGATCATCGATATACCGATAGTCGATACCGGTTCCTTCCAGGATCAGGGTCAGCACTTCATCCACCGTCACGTTTTTGATGCGGAGGGTGATCGGATGAAGTTTCTCAATCACATTGTCACTATAGATGATATTGACACCGGACTGCTGGCTGAGCTCGACGAGGAACTCCGTCACGGCTTTATTGTCTGCCCGAACCGCCAGCTTCTGGCTTTGCCCCTGTACCTGGAATCCGCAGGCCACGAGGGCAATAATCCATATCAGTGACTTGATCCTGAGCATGTTAGTATTTTAATAGAAACGTATAACCCACGTCATTATGATGCCTCTCCACCGAATATCTAAAAGTACGAAGAATTCACCGGGGTTTGACCGGTGTCAGGCCATGCCGCTTCCCTTCTTCGATCATATAGTCAAAAGACTTCTGATAATCGCTCTCGAGGTCACCATCCAGTATCGCTTCCCGAATGGCCGTTTTTATTTCCCCTACCACGCGGCCCGGCTTCAGTCCAAATGTCTCCATGATCACTTCTCCGGAGATCGGAGGCTGCCAGTTACGCAAATGATCCTGCTCCTCTACTTCCTTCAACCGCTCCATCACCTTGTCGTAGTTTTTCAAATACTTCGCCACCCGATGCGGGTTTTTGGAGGTGATATCTGCACGGCACAAGGTCATCAGATCCTCAAGGTCATCGCCGGCATCAAATAACAAACGCCTGATCGCGGAGTCCGAAATTTCATCCTGCACCAACGCAATGGGACGGAGATGCAGGCGAACCAATTTCTGAACATACTTCATTTTATCGTCCTGCGGCAGACGCATCCGCTTAAATACCTTTTTCACGATTCGTACACCGACAACTTCATGGCCATGAAAAGTCCAACCGTGACCAGGCTCAAACCGTTTGGTAGCTGGCTTGGCAATGTCATGCATAATCGCCGCCCATCGCAACCACAGATTGTAGGTGGCTTCGGATATATTGTCAAGGACCTGCAGCGTATGATAGAAATTGTCTTTATGCCCAAATCCATCCTGCTGGTCTACGCCCTTCATGTCTTCCAGTTCGGGAAAAATCAAAGGCAGCAAACCGGTTTGATCCAGGAGCAAAAACCCCTTTGAGGGAACAGGCGATAAAATGATTTTGTTTAGTTCGTATGAAACGCGTTCGGCAGAAACAATTTCGATGCGTTGGCACATAGCCGTAATCCCATCAAGCGTCTCCTGTTCAATATCGAATGACAACTGACTGGCAAAACGGATCGCCCGCATCATGCGCAACGGATCATCGGAGAAGGTTTTTTCCGGATCCAGTGGAGTCACTAACAATCCCCGTTCGAGATCCGCCAGACCATCAAATGGATCGATGATTTCATACTGGCCTTTTTGTTTCAGGTTAGCCGCCAAAGCATTGATCGTAAAATCGCGACGCTGCTGATCGTCTTCTAAAGTCCCGCTTGTCACACTTGGCTTCCTGCTGTCCTGACTGTACGATTCTTTGCGCGCGCCGACAAATTCCAGTTCCATATCCTGATACCGAATCATCGCTGTGCCGAATGTTTTGAATATAGAAAGATGAGACGCATCGTGGCCCAGGCGACGGGAAACTTCCTGCGCCAAGGCAGGACCATCACCGAGTGTAACAAAATCCAGATCCTTACAAGGAATACCCAGCAAACGATCCCGAACAAATCCACCGATCACAAATACTTCCTGCCCGATCGATTCGGCCGCCGCACGAATGATATCAAAGAGTGCTTCTTCGGATGGGGATACTTCTAAATACGTCATGGTTTATCAAACGAATGCACAGCCACCGGACTGTCATCGCAAAAATAATAAGCTTAGATGAGGCATCGGTACGGCCAGCATCAATCCTGCAGAATCATTTCATTATTGTAATGATCTCTGACCTGTTCAAGTATTTCGAACAGCACCACGGGATCATCTTCCGTCACTAATAATGACCGGAACTGACGCACACCTTCGAGGGATTTAAAATAATTGGTGTAATGCCTTCGCATTTCGTTTACGCCGACACGCTCTCCTTTCCATGCGATCGAATGTCGCAGGTGCTGTCGCGCTGCATCTACACGCTCATCAATTGTAGGCGGTGGAAGATGTTCGCCGGTTTTAAAATAGTGTTTGATTTCTCTGAAAATCCAGGGATAGCCTATGCTCGCTCTCCCGATCATAATCCCGTCTACGCCATAGCGCTCCTTGTATAGTTTTGCTTTTTCCGGCGAATCAATATCGCCATTACCAAACACCGGGATATGCATGCGCGGGTTATTTTTGATCTCCGCGATAAGGGACCAGTCGGCCTCTCCTTTATACATCTGCGCTCGGGTGCGACCGTGAATCGAAATCGCGGCAATACCGATATCCTGCAGACGCTCTGCCACTTCTACCACATACTTGGTATCGTCATCCCATCCCAATCTCGTTTTGACAGTTACCGGAATCGAACTTCGTTTCACAACTGCCTCGGTGAGTTCGATCATCTTGGGGATATCTCTCAGGATACCTGCTCCG
Organism: Bacteroidia bacterium; assembly: GCA_030426765.1. Taxonomy (GTDB): domain Bacteria; phylum Bacteroidota; class Bacteroidia; order Chitinophagales; family Saprospiraceae; genus Opimibacter. The sequence goes on from JAUHXV010000063.1 coordinate 4,886, forward strand.
GCATCGCGGCAAACGACTTTTTTAACCGGGCAACCATAGTTAATGTCGAGCAATTCCGGCTGCGCTTCCACCACAATATCCGTAGCCGCTACCATAGAGTCCAGCTCTGCGCCAAATATCTGAATTCCAATCGGACGCTCTTCTTCGTAGATGTCGAGCTTCTGCACACTTTTTTCCGCATCGCGGATCAGCCCTTCCACACTGATAAACTCAGTGTACATCATATCGCATCCCTGCTCTTTGCACAGCGAACGAAAAGGAGGATCACTCACGTCCTCCATCGGGGCAAGCAACAATGGAAATTCTCCCAGTTCAATGTGTTTTATCCTGACCATACGCTAGAATGGAAACAATAACCTAGTTGGAAAGTTGATCAACCAAAATCAGCAGTGTGAGGATCGCTGTAGCCTGGTACAAAGTATCCCGCAACACAAAGCTCCAATCGGTTTTCTTTTCAGACTTTTCACGCTCAGGTTTGACTTTCTTCGCGCCCACCGTGATGACCGCGCCCTTTTTTACTTTCGGATGTTTGTTAAATACGAGCAGAAATTTTCCTGTCTTTTGCACGCGACCGTCGGCATACTGCACTTTGAGTTTATTCATCGTACCCGTCTCACTCACGCCGCCGGCGAAATTATTGACATAATAACGAGCTGTCTTTGGCCCGCGATAGGCAACGGAAATCGACTGACCATCTTTAAGAAACTCGGTGGAATAGGCATCATCCAGGCTGATATTCCCGTCGATCGTCACCAAAGCCCGACTTTTAGGGATTTCAATGACGTCTCCGGCACGTAAGGTGATGTTGGAAGGGATATTGCTGTTGCGCAGTATATCATGCAGATCAATCACCACCAGGCCTGTTCCATCTCCTTCACGAAAGAGTTTTGCCCCTTCGGGAAATGCCTGTCCGGTCAGACCACCGGCTCTTTCGATGACATCATATATCTTCTCTCTGTCCTCCAGTAAAGTATAAACACCCGGATATTTTACAGCGCCCTCCACACGCACAGTACGCTGGAGTTCAAACTCCGGAATGGCCCTTACAAACACATGGTCAAAAGGTGCCAGCGTCTTGCTTGAATCTCGTTCATAATAAAGTTCAAAATCTCTCGCCAGACTTGTCGTAAGCTGTTGCACCCGAACCTGATCATTATTTTGGAATACAGAACGCGCGATATCGATTCGTTCGTTGTCTGCTTCAAATTTAAATCCGCCCGCGAGGCTGATCAGGTCTGCGAGACGCATACCTTCTCCGTAGGCAAATTCACCGGGATTGCGGACTGCTCCGAACACCGAAACGGTCACTTCATCACGTCTTCCACCTTTCGAAAAAACATTGATCTGATCGCCGGATTGTATGACAATATTCGCTTTCGAAACAGGGTCTTCAACCGCTGCTTTCAAATCCAGATGGATGTATTCGACTTTCTTTGGTTCACTTGGATTCTGTCGCAGGAGATACCCGAAATCAGAAGCATCCTTGAGTGTGCCACCGGCAAGTAAAAGAGCATCTTCGAGACGAAGACGACCATCCGGGTTAAAGGCAAATGTATCCGGTTGCTGTACAGCGCCAATCACTGAAAACGTACCGGGTTCGACATAAGATTTAAGTGTCATCACCTGCACCATGTCCTGATTAGACAACTCCACGTTGGAAGCGGAAGAAGGATTGCTGAGTGCGTCTTCCAGGTTTAAACGTTCATACTTAAAGGTACCATCCTCCTGGTAGTGCAGCAGGTAGGCAAAATCAAGTCTTGCATCTGAACGGAGTACACTTTCTCTGACCAGATCTGCCACACGCATTCCTTTGCGTCGTTCGTACTCGCCGGGATAGCGCACTGCTCCTTCGACCGTCACAGTATTCTGCACACCTCCGTAGATGGTTTTGATCTCCACCACATCACCATTAAACAATACATAATCACCCCCGCTTTCGGTGAGTTCTTTAAGATTGACATTGGTGATGACCTCCCCGTCAGGCATATACCTCGTGACCTGAACGGAAGACAGATAGGCATTTGCTTTAGCGCCACCGGCAAACTCAAGCAGCTGCGACAAATTTTCTTCGTCGAGCAATTCGTATGTCATCGGACGTGTCACAGCGCCTTTAATGGACACTACTTTTTTGGCAACCGGAATATGGATATAATCATTATTCTGCAGGAAAAAATCTTTCGCGATTCCCGGATCATTCATAAACTCGTACACATCCAGGGGAATCGCCTGATTGCCGCGGATCACTTTAATACGACGCACAGAACCAATCTCTGTGGGTCCGCCAGCTGCACTGATGACATTAAAAGCAGTATTGATCCCCGGCAAAGTGAATGACCCGGTGGCCATCGCTTCACCAAACACATTGATCGTCATCATCCTCGCTTTATTCAGGGTCACTTGAAATTCTGCGCGACTGATGACATAACTCTGACTATATCGCTGGTACAAAAGTTCTTTAGCATCGCCGAGTCGAACACCGCGGAGCAGAATCTTGGGGAGTCTTTCGCCCGGATGCACAAAACCATCTTCATCAATAGTGAGGATTTGTTCAAACTGGGATCGCCCGAATCCAATAACACCGATTTTATCTCCTGTGCCGAGAATATAGGATTCCGGAGCCGCGAGATCACTGGCTTTCTGGTATACGGAAATCGAGTTATTTCTGAAAATTTCCTGACCGTAAATAGGCAACGGCACTGTATCCTCTACCATCGCCTCCAACTTGTCCGTCGGTTTTTCTTCCTTGGCGGGCACTGTATCCGGAGGCGTCGTGTTTTCTTCCTGTGCTGTTTTGTTTTGGCTTTGCGCGGCCATATCCGCTTCTATTTCGCTGACAGTTTCAATGACAACCGTTTGGAATTCCTCGAGTTGATCTGCCGAAATATTATCCGGGTCATATCCTTTGGCAACCAGTCTGGCGCGAAGTGTGTCTTCGGAAATTCCGCGATCTGCCAGCATTTCCCGGGCTTGCTCTTCAGTCACCTGCTGGCTATATCCTGTGGTGGCTAACAGAACGAAACCGAACAGCAAAATGAAGACAACTCTGATGCAAACTATTTTCCCTGACATGATTTCCATTTATCCGGACAGATGGCGCTACTTACCGAGCTCCTTTTTAAAATACTCCAGCGTATGTACCAGGCCTTCATGCCTTGGCACTTTCGGCTCCCATCCAAAAAGTTTCTTTGCCAGACTGATATCCGGCTGCCTGACTTTTGGATCGTCGACGGGCAATGGTCTGTAATCAATAAAGGAATCCTTGTTGCCCACGAGCTCCATGATTTCCTGTGCCAGCTGCATTATGCTGATTTCGTCCGGATTTCCCATATTGACCGGAAGCGAGTAATCACCATGTAATAATCTGTAAATGCCTTCTACTAAGTCATTTACATAACAAAATGATCGCGTCTGGCTGCCATCACCATACACCGTTAACCCTTCACCTCTCAAAGCCTGTGCCATAAAGGCAGGAAGCGCCCTTCCGTCTTCAGTGCGCATCCGCGGACCATACGTATTGAAAATCCGGATAATTCTCACCTCCACATTGTGATACCGGTGATAGGCCATCGTGATTGCCTCCATAAAGCGTTTTGCCTCGTCATAGACGCCGCGAGGGCCGATTGGATTGACATTGCCCCAGTATTCTTCTACCTGAGGATGAATCAAAGGATCGCCATAAACCTCTGATGTTGAGGCGATTAATATCCTTGACTTCTTAGCTTTGGCGAGGCCCAGCAGATGATGCGTACCAAGCGAACCAACTTTAAGCGTCTGTATCGGCATCTTCAGATAGTCGATCGGACTGGCCGGCGAGGCAAAATGGAGGATATAATCCAGATCCCCGGAGACATGCACGTACGTGGTGATATCGTGGTGGTGGAACTCAAAATGCGGATCCGGAAATAAATGCTCAATATTCTTCATGGAACCCGTGAGCAAATTGTCCATTCCAATGACGTGATAGCCCTCCTTCAGAAAGCGGTCACATAAGTGCGATCCGATAAAACCGGCAGCACCGGTGATTAATACCCTTTTCAATACCTTTATTTGCGATTTTAAGAAATATGAGAAGCGTAAAGATACTAGAATTAAGGTTTTGGAGCAGGCTCGTTTTCCTCTCCTGCCTTGTGATTCCGGCGGTTGTAAATGGCCAGAAAGGAAACGCGGTCAACATCCTTGAATTCAGATACGGGTATACCCTGCCTATGGCCGATATGCAGACGCGTTTCGGTGCCGCCAACTCCATCGGATTATCGCTCGAATCTGTTCGCATAGGCAATAAATTCTTTTTGGGATTTGACGGGATGTATCTCTTTGGCAATACCGTTAAAGAAGATGTGCTGGCCAACCTGCGCGCCTACGACGGGAGTATTATCAATGTCAATGGCGGCCCGGGCGATATCAACCTTAAAGAACGCGGGTTTTATTTTGGACTTAACGCGGGAAAGATTTTTTCAACCACCAAACACAAAAACAAACTCACAGGAGTGCGCACACAAGTGGGCATCGGGTATCTGCAACACAAAGTCCGCGTCCAGGACAACGGACGGAATGTTGTCGCCCTTGAAAAACAGTACCTCCCCGGGTATGACCGGCTGTCGAGTGGCCCTGCCCTGCATTTGGGGCTCGGATATCACTACGAACACCCCAGACAAAACTTCCACTTCTCCGTCATGGCAGATTTGTATGCCGCTAATACGCAATCGAGAAGAGACTTTGATTATGCGACGGGAGGCCCACTCGATGGAAAGAGAACAGATCTGCTCGGGGGTTTGAGCATCGCTTATGTGGTGATCATCAGTCGCGAACAGAAGTCTGAGAATATTTATTACTAGTCCGCATGCGTTGGTTTTTGTATTACCTCTCGATGTACCTGATGACGGCAGGTATCTTCCTGTCCTCGATATGGAATATCAAATCGAAACAGTGGATCAGAGGACGTCATCGATGGCTTAAAAAAATCAACACACTTCCCCGAAAAAAACAAACCCGAATTTGGTTTCATGTAGCCAGTCTGGGAGAATTTGAACAAGCGAGACCGGTCATTGAATGGTTGAAAAAAGAAGATGCATCGCTGGATATTATTCTGACATTTTTTTCACCGAGTGGCTATAACCAAAAAGCAGACTATCCGCTGGCGCATGTCTTTTATTTGCCTGCGGACCTTCCGGGCAATGCAGAGAAATGGATTTCAATGGTTGAACCCGACATGGCTGTTTTTGTCAAATATGACTTATGGCCCGGCTATTTGCGTGCCTTACAAAAGAGCGGAACTCCCTCATTGTTGATTTCGGCGTACTGGGTGCCGGGCAAACGATTTCATTCGAGCACTATGCCGCTCACCAGATCGCTGCTCCTGCAATTTGATCAGATTTTTCTGCAGAAAGGTGATCATGTGAGATATTTTCGGGAAAAAGGTTTTCACAACCTGCAAGTAGCCGGCGATACCAGGATTGACCGGAGTTTGCAGTTGGAAGGTGAAGCCATTTCGCGACTTCCTTCCTGGCTCAAGGATTTACCCGTCTTTGATATCGTTGCAGGCAGTACATGGCCTAAAGACGAAAAAATGCTGCTGGAAGTTTCGGAGAACCTTGGCCTCCGGATCATTCTTGCTCCCCATAATGTTTCGCTGGATAATATCCGTCGTTTGCGCAAACAAATTTCGCGTCCCGTCACTGTGTTGTCTGAATACAAAGAGCCCGATAATCCATCCGATATCCTGCTTGTGGATTCGATCGGTATGCTAAATGTATTATATAGTATTGGGCGAATTGCCTATGTCGGTGGTGGATTTGGTTCAGGAATACACAATACGCTGGAGCCAGCCGCGCATCATAAACCTGTTATTTTCGGGCCTGCCTTTACAGATTTCCCGGAAGCTATCGGATTGCAGGAGGAAAACGCTGCCTGGTCCGTGAGCAATACCGAAACACTGACCACGGTGATACAAAATTTACTGACATCAGATACCTATCAGGATGCCGGAGACCGTGCATTTAACTACCTTGTCGCGCATCGCGGGGCGAGTGAAAAAATCGGCCGGTATATCATGATGAAAATCAGGAACAAACAATGATCAGCACACAAGCTCTGGATACAGTACTGAAGCGCGCCGGGGAACTCAAAGCGCTTGTCATCGGCGATGCGATGCTGGATAAGTACATCTATGGCAGCGTAGACAGAATCTCTCCGGAAGCACCGGTGCCGGTAGTGACACACCATCGCACCGAAGTAAAATCAGGCGGAGCTGCTAATGTGGCGCTTAATTTAGCCGCTTGGGGATGTCATACCACATTGATCGGCCTGACCGGCAAAGACGCGAATGCCGCGTTGCTGACTTCACTCCTTGAAAAACGAGGCATCGGCCACCACCTGTATCAGAGTGAGCATCGGCCTACTACCGTCAAAACACGTGTGGTTGCGGCTTCTCACCACTTATTGCGTATCGATGACGAATCTACGGCCTACCTGTCCGGAGAGGAAGAAATGCAGGTCAAAAAGCACATTCTCGATTTTATTCAATCGGAAAAGCCCGGACTGATTATTCTGGAGGATTACAACAAGGGATTGCTCACGCCTGATATCATCACCGGCATCATTGGTCTGGCGAAAGAACTGGGTATTTATACCGCAGTAGATCCGAAAGAGAAAAATTATTTCGAATTCAAGGGAGTTGATTTGTTTAAACCCAATTTAAGGGAGGCGAGTCAGGCAGCGCATCTGCCACTCCGGCCTGACCAACTCAGCGATATCTGTCGGGAATGGCGTAAAGCTTTAGGTATCAGCAGTATAGCCATTACACTTGGTGCACATGGGTTGTTTTTGCAAAATAATTCCGAGGAAACGCATGTGCTTCCTTCGCGTGCAATTGATGTAGTGGATGTGTGTGGTGCCGGAGATGCTGTGATCTGTGCGCTGGCGCTCAGTGGAATCTGCCAATTAGACCTTAATCAGGCTGGGGCTTTGGCCAATCTGACCGGGGCATATGTCTGTTCCCATTCCGGAGTAGTAACTGTGGATGTGAAGGTCATACATCAGTGGATATCCTAATATTTGTCAGGCGGGATACAAAAATGAATTCCCGGTGTGTTTTAATATCATTTTTTTTCTATTTTTACGAACATATTCCACCCTCTATACAGAACAAAGAATTTCCACCGAACTTTTTGTATTAAGAGAAATGCTATTAATTAAAACTAAATTCTGAAAATGATGAAAGTAACTTTACGTTTTGCAAGTCTGTTTCTCGGACTTTTTCTAATGACTGCCACTGCGTGGGCACAGCCTCTGAACGATGACTGTTCAGGTGCTTTCGAAGTGATCCTGGCTGATAGTGAGGCAAACGCTGTCGCAGTCGCTGGGGACACTAGAGGAGCAACAGCTTCTACTGAACCGATGAGTGTGTGTTCAGGATCATGGTATACAGATGATATCTGGTTCCGGTTCACAACTCCAACAGACGTTCCTACAAACGGGATTGTAGTGCGTGTCTATTTCAATAATGCCGTTAACCCAAGTGATGTTACAGCTATTGGAATGGCAATCTATGAAAGTTGTGGAGTTGACGAAACACCTGTTCGTTGTTTTTCATCAGATGATCCTTCCGCTAACAATTTGGAATTGCCAGGTGCTTGTTTAATTCCAAACCAAGAATATGTTGTCAGAATATGGTCAACAGATAACGTACCTGAAACCGAAGGAACCTTTACTGTAGCTGCCTACGAAAACTCCGAGGCAGTAGTGCCACTGATCTGGGAAACTTTCGCAGGAGGTATCGAAGCTAACGGTTGGTCCACGACCGGTACTTGCTCCGTAGCTGACTCAAATGTCAATGCCGGATGGAAGTATCTTCCTGATGGTCTTCTTGACAAAGGAACCTGGATCTTTGCCGGTGCCGGTATCAATTCACCTACACTTTGCGATGGAGCAGTTGGTGTCGATGCTGACTACGATGACACATACGGACTCGAAAACAATGCAGGAAACGGACCATGTCCTGCTCCTGCTCAGCACTTTCTGGTATCTCCTGTATACAATTCTTCTGAGTGGGACGTAGCTGGTCTATCATTGGAATGGAATCAGGCTATCCGCCAGTTCCAGAGTACATACTTTGTTTCTTATCGAACAGTTGATGGTACGGACACTACCGATTGGGTTGATTTCCAGGTCAACACTGAGTTCGAAACCAACGGAAACTTTGACAATTCAAATGTTCAACGGATTTTCCTGACTGGAGCTGCTGGTCATGAAGGTGTTCAGATTCGTTTTGTCTACAATGCCAACTACTACATGTGGGGTGTCGATGATGTCAAAATTACTGAAACAGAAGCGAATAACATTAGGATAATGAGTAATTTTATTTCAACAGCTCCCTGGGGTACAATTCCAAACAACCAGACCTATCCGTTTGGTGCTCTTGCTGATCTAGGAAACGTAGGTGCTGCCCCTCAAACCAATGTTAATCTTAACCATACCGTTCGCAATTCCGACACCATGGAAGAGATTTATAATGAAGATTTGAGTTATGGTACAATACCTGCGGATACCGTCATTGAAAACCGCTTGAATCCAGTACTCATTGAGTTGCCTTTTGGTGTTGATGGTAATTACATTGGTACGTTTACTGCTACTCAGGATGAAGATGATTTTGATTCATCTGATAACGTGATGTCAACCAGCTATTCTGTAGGCGGTAACGTTTTCGGTATGGAAGACGGATTTACGCGTTCAGTAGCTGTGGCCAACGGTATCTATGATGCCGGTGCTCCTCTGTCATATGCATATGGTAACTACTATCGTCCTGTTGAAGATGCTCAATTAGACAGAATCATCTGGGGTGTTAACAATCCTGATGACATGGCCGGTTACACCGTTCAGTTGTACCTCCAGGGATGGACGGACAACAATGGTGACCAAATTGCGCAAAGTAATGAGCGTCAGTTCTTAGGATTCGCTGATTACACGTTTAAAGGAACAGAAGGTGATAATGCCATCCTGGAAACCGTATTGGAAAACTTTGACAATCCTGGTGAGCCTATCATGATGGAAGGTGGCAAAGGGTATATTGCTATCGTAGAATATCAGGCAAGTACTGCCGATGATCCTCAGTTCTTCCTGCTGGCCAGTGAAGCCAGAGATTTCGGAGCTGTGGTTCTCGCTTCTGATACTGCTGTAGCTTACGGCCTCGCTGATGATTACATCTACACATCAGTACTTGGTTTCTCTCCGGATGGAAACATCGCCAATATTGACTATGAAGTCAGAGAACTGGATGTCAATGACAACCGTGTTTTCTTTGGTCAGGATATCGTACCGCTCGTACGTGTAGTGGTAGGATCAACCAACACTGTAGATCCACTTCCGCTGGACAATGCTATTTCTACATTCCCTAATCCTGCAACAGACGTAGTGAATGTCAAGCTTGAGTTCACTCAGCCATACAGTGACGTTCAACTCCGCCTGATCGACAATCTGGGAAGAGTGGTTCACTACAGCCGACTGGATAATACAATCACAAATCACATCGAGCCTATCACGGTTTCCGGTTTTGCTGCCGGCAATTACCTCCTGCAGGTAGAAACGGTAGACGGACAGCGCTCAGTGCCTGTGATTATCGTGAAGTAATCTATATGAGATAGTAGCGTTTCGCTATTAGCTTACAGAAATAAAAGCCCCGGGGTATGTTGCTCCGGGGCTTTTTTTATCACCATGCATTTCCCTATTGGGCAGACTTCACAGCTTATATTTGAGGTTTGTGAGACAGGAACACCTCAAATGCCCGTATCGGTTTTAAAGCATCCTCTATGAAAAACTTCGAATCACTATCCGCTAAAGAATGGCCAGACCCAAAAACCACACGACCCCATATCCTGCCCATCTATGCCACCGCGTCCTACGACTTCGAAACCATGGAACAAAGCGTGGACATCCTTTCGGGCAAAACGACCGGACATACCTACAGTCGCTATGGCAACCCAACCTCGGAGGCGACAGCAGAGAAAATAGCCGCCATGGAAACCCACGGCAGTGATATCCGGGCAAAAGCAGTGATGACCAGCTCCGGCATGTCCGCCCTGCACGTCCTTCTTTCCGGATTGCTGACATCCGGCGATAAGATCCTGACACATGCTAATATATATGGTGGCAGTACCGAACTCCTGCACCAGGTATGCCAGCACTGGAAGATTGACATGATCTACGCCGACCTCAACCAAACCGACGAGGTAAGTGAATTACTGCGAAAGGACAAATCCATTCGAATGGTGTTTTTTGAAACGCCTGCCAATCCTACGCTGGACTGTATCGATATCGAAGCATTATGCACTGTCGCAAAACAACATGGTGTCTGGTCCGCAATTGACAATACGTTTGCCACACCCTACCTGCAGCAACCCATGCTCCTGGGCGCAGACTTTGTCATTCACTCTACAAGTAAGTTTTTAAACGGACACGGTACTACGATCTCCGGCGTCATCATCGGGCATGATACTGAAACATTCAACACACAAATCTGGAAAACGATGAAACTGACCGGCGCCAATTGCAGCCCGTTTGAAGCATGGCTGGTCTACCAGGGCCTCAAGACTCTGCCCCTGCGAATGCAAAAACATTCTGATAACGCAATGGCTGTTGCCAAAGCCTTGTCGACCCATAAGCATGTAGCACATGTCAACTATCCGGGATTAGACCATCACCGGAGTTATACCATTGCTAACAAACAAATGCGCGCCTTCGGGGGTATGATGAGCTTTGAAGTGAAAGGAGGTATGGAGGCAGCTCTGCGTGCGATGAACCGCGTCAGGTTTTGTTCGCTGACCCCCACGCTCGGCGATGTGGATACGATGATCCTGCACCCGGTATCCTCATCTCACCTGCGCGTAGATCCGGACGTCCGGAAAAAGGCCGGTATTTCGGATGGCCTTATTCGCGTTTCCGTCGGCATCGAACACCCCGATGATATCATCCAGGATCTCATCCAGGCGATTGAAGGCTAACCTTAAGGATTCAAAGTTTTAGGTATTCAACCAAATGCTAACACTCTACTTAAACGGGATGGCTTTCAGCAAATGCTCGATCGCTTCCAGGCGGGCACTGGCCTTTTGATTGGCATCGATGATGATCCAGGGCGCATGGTCTGTATGCGTGGCTTCAAACATCTTTTTCTTATACGTACTGTAATCGTCCCAAAGCGCCTGAGCCTGCTCATCAACAGCCGTCATCTTCCATCGTTTCAAAGGATTTTTGCGCATATCAGCAAACCGTTTCGCCTGCTCCTTCTTCGTGATGGAAAAATAAAATTTGATCAGATAGGTATCTGATTGAATCAGCATTTTTTCAAAATCATTTACCTGAGACATAAAAACTTCGTACTCCTTCTCAGTGCAGAATCCATTGACCGGTTCAACGACCGCCCGATTGTACCAACTGCGGTCAAAAAATACAATCTCACCGGGCTTTGGCAACTCGTTGATGTACCGTTGAAAAAACCACTGCTTCTGCTCATCCTCTGTAGGAATATGAAGGGCGACAATATTAAAATTCCTCGGATTGATATGTTCGGTCATCCGTCGAATCGCCCCACCCTTTCCGGCAGCATCACGCCCTTCACAGACTACGACCACTTTTTTATCGCCCTCGATGACCCATTGTTGCATCTTTATCAGTTCTTCCTGGCGACGACGAAGATTAATAATATACTTCGCTTCCGCCAGGGACTTGTTCAGATTGAGCCGCTTGTTGCGAAGCAAAGCATGCATCCCAAACCGCGTATTAAGCATGTCTACGTCTTCGGAAGAAAGTGTATAATGTTTTGTCTTCATGATTAAATATCAATTTGTATGGCGCCCCGGTGATACCGCATGATGACATTCGGATCCGGCAATAGCGGAAGTCCGGACTCTCCTTTTCCGTCGTAGTCAAACTGCGACAATACATACCGCATACTTTCCAGCCGCGCTTCCTTTTTATCATTCGTCCTGACGATAATCCAGGGACTAAAATTTGTATGCGTCTTACTAAACATCTCTTCCTTGTAGTGCGTGTAATCATCCCAGAGTTCCTGTCCTTTCATATCGACCGGACTAAACTTCCAGCGCTTCAAGGGATTGGCCAGCCGCGAATCAAAGCGCTGCTTTTGTTCTTCTTTTGAAATGGAAAACCAGAACTTGATGAGCTTGACATTATCTTCATAAAGGAGGTGTTCATACTCCGGCACCTGGACAATAAACTTGTTGTACTGCTCTTTAGTACAAAACCCCATGACTGGTTCTACCACCGCTCGATTATACCAGCTCCGGTCGAAAAACACAATCTCCCCGGGATTAGGCAATACTTTAATATACCGTCGAAAATACCACTGGCCCTGCTCTACTTCTGTGGGCTTGTTCAGGGCGACCACTCTGGAGGTACGTGGATTGAGATGCTCTTTAAATCGTTTGATCGACCCACCTTTTCCGGCGGCATCTCGTCCTTCAAAAATAATGGCGACACGCATTTTATTTCGTGCAATCCACTTTTGCAAATTGACCAATTCTGTTTGCAGGATCGTGAGCTCAGCCTCGTATTTGAGCTTAGCGAGTGTGCGTTCGACCGGTATCTTTTTCTTTTTTGCGATCTCGAGCAACGCACTTCGGCTAGTCGCATTCTTTAGATCTTTTGCGGTAAATCCCATACACGAATTTAAATAATCATCAATAACATGTATTATTCTTCCTCCTCTTTTTGACTTCCTTTATGCTGACGTTTTCCGGAGGGCAACTCCACAATCGCCATATCCCTAATCCTGTCGCCATCGATCACAAACCGGATCATCGTGCGCACTTTTTGAAACCCCACCTTTCCGCAAGCACCCGGATTGATGTGCAGCAATTGAAGTTCTTTATCGTAAATCACCTTCAAAATATGTGAATGTCCGCATACAAAAATAGTGGGT
>JAUHXV010000064.1 GCA_030426765.1 Bacteroidia bacterium
CCCCGGGATCCGATGATTCTGATGGGCAATCTGTGGGGCGACCTGCTTAAGCCAAAGGATTATCCCGATTTGTCACCCAAACTTTTGAGAGGTATTTCCAGGCATAAAGCAATCGATGAATACACCGATCAGCATGCCGCAGTTGAGGAAATGGCGCATATACTCAGACCATCACAGGGCAAGTACACACCAGTCGTTGCGGATGTGCTGATGGATTACATACTGTCTAAAAAATGGCAACACTATCACCACCGGTCAATCGAAGTATACTGTCAGGAGGTATACCTCATCGTGCACGATCATATCGACATCATCCCGGAGCGCTTACACCCGCGGATCAATCGCATGATGAGCCACCGATGGCTCGAATCCTGCAAGGACAAAGACCGCATGCTGCATACCCTGCAGATGCTCAGCCGACGCGCTTCGTTTGAAAATAATATCCCATACGCCATGGAGCCTTATGAAGCCCATATGGAACGCATGGATGCCTTGTTTGATAATTTTTTCGAAGATATCTCCCGACACATCAACCTTCAAAATGAAGGCTGATCGTAAAGGTCCTTGAGAGTAATTTCTCAACCAGGTGAGTGGTCTCCTGCTTTCCATTGTAGATCAGGATATTGCCAAAGCCCTGGGAGTATTTGATCTCCGGCGAGAAAATAAAGAAGGGAAAAAAGAATTGAAATCCCCCGCCTACTTCTATAGAAAAGTCGTGCGGTGAAATCAGGATCAGTCGTTCTGCCTGTTCTTTCCGGATCCGGGCATTGGTCGCCACATCGTATGAATACTTCACACCGCCCATCACATACACGCGCATATCATGAAAGGGATCCGATTTAAATCGAATTTGGAGAGGCATTTGCACCAACACACTTTCAATATCCCGGGTTTGTTCACCGGTTCCATTCGCTTCAATGACATTGACTTTTCGGTCGACAAATGAGAACCCGGGCAGAAAGCGGAAATCGAAATTGTCACCGAGTTTCATATTGGCCAGCATAGATACGTTCAGGCCCGATCCTGCGACGCCTTTCACCACACTGAAACTATCATTGCGTATGAAATTTTGCGATTGGGCGATCTGGAAGTTAGATCGGTTGTACCCAAACGTTAGTCCAAAGTAATACGCCTTGCTCTGGAATTCACGGAAATTATAATTGCCTTTGCTGTGCTGGGTATGGCCCAGACACGGAATCAGCATGAGTGTGATCAGAATTACTTTTTGAAAGCTATGTAAATAGCGCATATGCCTAGTGATAGAGGGGTGAATGTTGGGCGCTGAAAACCAGCTTTGATGAGTTCTTGATTAAATGCTTCAAAATCAGGAAACGCCTGCACGGATTCATATAAATAGCGATAGGCTCTTCCGTCTCCGGAGGTCCATGACCCTATTAACGGAAGAATGTGCCTGAAGTATATACCAAAGAGCTGTCGAAACGGAAAAATTCTCGGTTTCGTAAACTCCAGGACCATAATCGGGGCTCCGGGTTGCAAAACACGCTGCATTTCCTGAAGTCCTTTTTGTAAATCGCCAAAGTTTCTGACCCCGAAGGTTACCGTGGCAGCGTCAAATGAATTGTCTGCAAATGGTAGGTTTTCTGCATCTCCTTTCAGAAACTCTATGCGGGTGTTGTCCGGTCCTTCAAACGAAGCACTTCGTTTGCGAGCTACTTCGAGCATACCGGCAGACAAATCGATCCCGGTGATGCGGGAAGGTTGGAGGATTTTAGCGGCCATAAAGGCCATATCGCCAGTCCCGGTAGCCACATCAAGGAGGTTATTCGGCTGGTGTGCCTGGAGCATCCTGAGTGACCGTTTTCGCCACCTGCGATCAATGCCCAGTGACAGGATTTTATTGAGCAGGTCATATTTTCCGGATATCCGGTCAAACATGAGTTCTACCTCCTGTTTTTTGTCCTTATCGGATGTTTTATATGGCTTGACGGTTGACAAATCGCGCAAAAGTAAGGATAAACTCATTTCTGTTTTCGGGGTGTATTTTGCCCTGTAAAAATAACATATTTATCTAATATGTAATATGCAGTAAAATAATTAGATATGAATTAGCAGAACCTTATATTTTATTTTCCGCGATAAATCCCGTTTTTATGCGAAAAAGTGCCGAATTATCCCCCGATTTCATGCCTGAAAAAGGGGATAAATTCGTATCATTGCAACATTCAATTTGAATTCATTTCATAATTATATATGTCTGATAATCTAAGAGTTATACCGATAAATATCGAAGATGAATTAAAGTCGGCCTATATCGACTATTCGATGTCGGTGATTGTCTCCAGAGCCCTGCCGGATGTCCGCGACGGACTTAAGCCGGTACACCGCCGCGTCCTCTACGGAATGCACGAGCTTGGGCTCGGACATAACAAGTCCTATAAGAAGTCCGCGAGGATCGTCGGAGAGGTGCTCGGTAAATACCACCCGCATGGTGATACAGCGGTATACGACACAATGGTGCGTATGGCGCAGGATTGGTCCCTGCGGTATCCGCTGATCAATCCGCAGGGTAACTTCGGTAGTATGGACGGCGATAGTCCCGCGGCCATGCGATATACAGAAGCAAAGCTGCAGCGGATCGCGGATGAACTGATCGATGATATCGAAAAGGAAACAGTTGATTTCCGACTCAATTTCGATGACTCCCTCGAAGAACCCGTAGTCCTTCCGGCCAAAATCCCCAACCTGCTGATCAACGGTACCAGCGGTATCGCCGTAGGGATGGCAACGAATATGTTGCCGCACAACCTCAATGAAGTTTCTGAGGGAATTATCGCCACAATTGATAATCCGGACATTACACTGGATGAACTCATGCAATACATCAAGGCACCTGACTTTCCTACGGGAGGGGTTATTTATGGTGTCGAAGGCATCAGAGAAGCCTATGAAACAGGTCGGGGTCGCGTCGTATTACGAGGCGTGGCAGAAATCCAGGAAGGATCACACGGCAATGATGTGATCATTATCAAAGAAATACCTTATCAGGTCAATAAAGCCAACCTGGTCAAAGCGATTGACGAATTGCGGGCTGACGAAAAGATAAAAGGCATCTCACATGTGCAGGATGAATCCAGCAGAGAAGGCATCCGTATCGTGGTCGAACTCAAACGAGATGCGATTGCCAATGTCGTATTGAGTCAGTTGTTTAAATATTCTCAGCTTCAGACCTCCTACGGCATCAACAGCATCGCCCTGGTCAACGGAAGACCGCAGATGCTGACATTGCGCCAGATCATTGACGAGTTTATCAAATTCCGTCTCGAAGTGATCGTTCGCCGCACGACCTACCTGTTGCGAAAAGCAGAAGAGCGTGCCCATATTCTACAAGGTCTTTTGATCGCGCTGGACAATCTGGATGAAGTGATACGCCTCATCCGGGAATCCAAAACCGTGGATGAAGCCCACCAGGAGTTGGTGGCCCGATTTGAACTGTCCGATGCGCAGACAAAGGCCATTCTCGAGATGCGTCTATCACGACTCGTGGGATTGGAGCGCATCAAAATCCAGGAAGAATACGATGCATTGCTGATTACCATCGCAGACCTGAAAGATATTCTCGCGCACGAAGGAAGAAGAAAAGAGATCATCCAGAACGAGCTCAGAGAGATCCTGGAGAAATATGGTGATGAGCGCAGAACCGCGATCACATACGCCGATGGTGAAATCAGTATTGAAGACATGATCCCGAATGAAGAGATGGTCGTGACGATCTCTCACCTCGGATATGTCAAACGCACCAATATCACGGAATACAGAACGCAGTCAAGAGGTGGTCGTGGTTCGCGAAGCAGCAAAACAAGAGATGCCGATTTTATCGAGCATATGTTTATTGCCAGCGCACATAATCACCTCTTTTTACTGAGCGAACAAGGGATTTTCTATAAGATCCGCGTATATGAAATACCGGAGGCTTCGAAAACTTCGCAAGGCCGGGTGATACAGAACCTGATTGAGTTGCCTAAAGAAGATAAAATCAAAGCGTATATCATCATCAAGGATATCGACGACAAGGATTTTACCAACAGCCACTATATTCTTTTCTGCACCAAAAAAGGAACGGTCAAAAAAACGTTGGTAGAAGAATATGCGCGATCCAATATCAGTAAGATCCGCGCCATTAAAATTAATGAAGGCGATACACTGATAGATGCACGATTGACGGATGGTCGCAGCGAAGTCGTCATCGCCAATAAGAAAGGCTATGCCGTTCGCTTTAATGAAGATAACGTCCGTTCGATGGGTCGCTCTGCTGCCGGTGTACGCGGAATGTCCTTGCAGGGGGATGATGATGAAGTGATCGGAATGCTGACCTTCTACGAAAATGACACGGAATCCACCTTAATGGTGATCTCAGAAAATGGGTACGGCAAGCGTTCTGAGTTGGAGGAATACCGCAAAACTAAACGCGGAGCAAAAGGTGTGGGTACGCTGAAAGTGACAGATAAAACCGGTCAGTTGCTCGCCATCAAATCTGTCGAGGATACCGATGATCTTATGATCATCAATCAATCCGGTATCACTATTCGCATAGCGGTCAGTGATGTGCGCGTCATGGGGCGAAAGACACAGGGCGTGAAACTGATCAACCTGGACGCAGATGATCGCATTGCGGATATCGGCGTGGTCAAAAAGGACGACAACGAAGAGGGAAGCAATGAAGAAGAATAAGTAATTTGTCTCATCAGGTAGTTATTCTGGCAAAGTGAAGACCTGATCGCGAATTATTTTATAAGTTTATTAAAACGATCTTAACAAATAGAAAACGTATCAGGCATAAGATTGCCGTCTTTATTATGGTTCCATAGTGGAACGCATTCAAATCGTTAAATCAAAAAGTAAATGAAAAATTATCTCTTTCTACTTCTTATCGCGTGTACTGGTCTGACACTCCAGGCGCAGGACGCTGCCAAAGACATTAAAAAGGCCGGTCGCTTTCTCGGTACGTACAACCTGGATCCATCCGGAAGTGCAGACAAGCTGGCTGAAGCTGTGCAACTGGCAGACAGCGCCATAAAAGATGCTGAGGTCAAAGCGGATCCGTCCGCCTGGCAGATCTATGGTGAAGTGTTTATGACACAAGTGAATTCAGATGTAACCGCCTTGGTACTCAATCCCGAGTCCAAAGTAAAAGATCCGTATGCGGCCGGTAAAGCCTACAAAGGATTCAGCATGGCTGCCGAACTGGCTACAAAAGGATACCAGACTAAAGATGCCATGAAAGCACTTTCCGCTGGTCTGCAGAATATTTATTACATGGGATCTTCCCTGTACCAGTCCGGAAACTATGATGCTGCCTATGAAGCCTTCAATGCCACGCACAATGGATACAACCTTCTCATGAAAAATGAAGAGTCCACTACGTTTGATCCGGCTGAACACGAAAAGACACTTTATTACAGTGCGGTGTGCGCGCAGCAGGCAGGCAAAATGGATATCGCAATCGATATATATAAGCAACTTGTCGACGCCGGAAAAGCAGAAGCAGGTGTGTATGAAGCGCTGATCGGTTACTATGAAGAATCCGATCCCGCGTTGTCTGAGAAATACATGAAGGCTGCACGCGCGAAATTTCCCAATGACCAGGCATTGCTGTACCGGGAGATCAACTACCTGCTCGCAAAAGGTGAACTATCCAGTCTGATCGAAAGTCTGAACAAGGCACTTGAAATGGATCCTGAAAATGTTTCTATTTACGTAACGATCGGGCAGATTTACGACAAAATGTATCAGGATGAAGTAGCTGTAGATTCTGCTGCAGCACGAGAGCATTTCGACCTGGCGATGTCTTATTATCAGCAGGCACTGGAGAAAGATGAAAAGAGTTTTGACGCAATCTACAGTATCGGTGCATTGTATTATAACAAAGCGGCTGCCTACTCTGTAGAACTCAATACACTGGCAGACGATTATACACCGGCAGGGACAAAAAAGTATGATGCCAAAAAAGCGCAGATGGATGCGGCTTTTGCCGATGCGATGCCATTTTTTAAGCAAGCGGAAATGATCAATCCCGAAGACACGAATACTCTGATCGCCCTGAAAGAAATTTATGCACGGCAAAATAAACTCGACCTCGTGAAAGAATACCAGGCGAAGATTGATGCCGTCCAACAAAAGTAATACTCATGTAAAAAGAAGCCTCCTGCATGTCGTGCATGCCGGAGGCTTTTTTATTTTTTCAGACCTAGTTATCTATTCCACTTTTTTATCCCCGCAATATGTCCGCTAAACGATTTCCGGAACCAACGCCACTTAATGATGTAGCAGAATTTCATCAAACCTTTAATCTCCCTGTGGTAGAATCTCCCGCCATACCTGGAGAAGATCGTTGTGCCTTGCGTATTAATCTTCTGCAGGAGGAACTGGATGAACTTAAAGAAGCGATCGAAGACAAGGATCTGGTTGAAATCGCAGATGCTTTATGCGATTTGCAATACGTACTCTCCGGGGCAATTCTGGAGTTCGGATTGGGAGCAAAATTTAAAGCGCTGTTTGAAGAAGTCCAGCGTTCCAACATGAGCAAAGTCTGCGAAGACCTGGATATCGCTAATGAGACGCTTTCCCATTATCAGAAGAAAGACGGCACAGAAGGGTTTGTTAAAAAAAGTGATTCAGGGTTTCTGGTATATCGCGCTACGGACAACAAAGTACTGAAGTCCGTTTCTTATTCACCAGCGGATCTGAAAAGCCTGTTGTCATAAGAAATGCCTCACAGCATTTGATAAATCCCGGCAATTCCCTGTCCGCCTCCGACACACGCAGTCACCATACCGTATTTTTTATCGCGACGTTTTAGTTCGCTGAATAGCTGCGTAGAGAGTTTCGCACCGGTACAACCCAGCGGATGCCCGAGCGCAATTGCCCCGCCGTTGACATTGACTATTTCGGGATTCAATTCGGCTTGTCGAATCACCGCCAGCGACTGCGTGGCAAATGCTTCATTTAGTTCAATCAAATCAATATCCTTCAACGTAAGTCCGGCCTGCTTCAACGCTTTGGGAATAGCCGCACAGGGCCCGATACCCATATACAATGGGTCTACACCGGCGACACTGCAGGAAGCAAGTCTTGCAATGGGTTCAAGATTCAGTTCATGTACCATGGCTTCACTCATGACTAAAACAAACGCTGCGCCGTCTGAGGTTTGAGAAGAGTTGCCCGCCGTCACAATTCCACCATTCTTAAAAACAGGTCTGAGTTTGCTAAGTGCTTCGAGTGAGGTGTCCTTGCGGATGCCTTCATCAGCATCAACCGTATGTGTTGATTCAACTTTTTTTCCATTTTGAAACAACACCTCTTCGACTTCAACCGGAACGATTTCGTCGGCAAACCAACCTTGTTCCTGTGCATGTGCTGCTCGCTGGTGGGAGCGCAAAGCAAATGCATCGGCGTCTTCACGATTGACTTCGTATTTGGTAGCTACGGCTTCAGCGGTTGCGCCCATACTCGCAAGGTAATTTGGGGTAGAAGAGGCCACCTGGTAACTTGGAGCAAACTTATATCCCGTCATAGGGATCATACTCATAGATTCGGTGCCGCCCGCTATATAACAATCCCCCATGCCGGCTTTGATTTTGGCTACGGCGATGGAAATGGATTCCAGTCCGGACGCGCAATATCGGTTGATCGTCATGCCGGGTACTTCATACCCAAGTGCGCGCAGGGAGATTTGTCTTCCGATTTGCAGGCCTTGTTCACCTTCCGGATTGGCGCAACCTACAATGACATCATTCACACGTTTTGGGTCCAGCGCAGGGACCTGCCGGAGGAGGTGCTGGATGACATGAACAGCGAGGTCGTCAGATCGATAGTTTTTAAAACTTCCGCGGCCTGCTTTGCCAACTGCTGAGCGATATGCTTTGATGATATATGCCATAGATGTAGTCGTATCAGAATGAAAAAATCAATTGCGTAATGGTTTATTATTTTCGAGCATATACTGGATACGCTCCTGCGTTTTTTGCTCACCGCAAAGGGAAAGAAACGCTTCTCTTTCCAGGTCGAGCAGGTATTGTTCCGTCACATGCTGGGCCCCTGTGAGATCACCGCCACACAGGACCCATGCGAGTTTTTGAACGATCTTAATATCATGATCGGAGCCGTATTGTCCGAGCCTGAACTCATTGGCAAAGGCATATAACGAAGCAAGGCCCTGGCGTCCTAAGACCAGAATATCTTTTCGTGGAACAGGGGCTACGTATTTCCGACTGAGGTCAAGTACGCTTCGTTTCGCTTCCGAGATATTGCGAGAGGTATTGAGTATGACCTGATCTCTGGAGGACATTAAATAGCCGAGGTCAAACGCTTCGTGTGCACTGGTAGCGACTGTGGCGGTGGCGACTGCTTTGCAGCGTTCAATAAGTTGCGGAATTTGTACATCGCCTTCCACAAAACTATCCGACAGGCGCACTGCAATTTCTTTTGTACCGGCACCTCCCGGGATAAGACCAACTCCGGCTTCTACGAGACCGATGTATGACTCCGCAGCTGCAACCGCACCATCGCAGTGCATGAGAAACTCACATCCTCCACCAAACACATAGCCCTGTGTCGCCATGACCACCGGCACAGTAGAGTAGCGGCATCGCATGGATGTCTGCTGAAAGAAATGAACCGCATCTTCGAGTTCATCCCATTCTTCCTGAAAGGCCATCATTCCGATCAGCATGAGGTTAGCACCCACTGTAAAGTGATTGGCCTGGTTGCCGATGACGAGCCCTTTCCAACCGCCCTCTTCGGCGATGCGAATCGAATCGTTGAGGCCGCGAAGCACATACTCACCAATGACGTTAGACTTACTGCGGAATTCAAAACACAACACACCATCTCCGATATCATGTAAGACGGATTCATCGTTTTGAAACACCGGGGCATTTTTGCGAATGAGATCCAGGTTGATGACCAGAGACTGGCCAGGTATAAGAGTGTATTTGTTTTGGGAAATATCAAACACATAAGATTTGCCGTCTTCATTTTTGTAGAAAGACTCTATGCCCTCCCGAATCATTTTTTCTACCCAGGGACTGACCGGAAGACCGGCGGATTGTAATGCCTCATACCCTTTTTTAAGGCCGATAATATCCCAGTATTGGAAGGGCCCGTACTTCCAGGCAAATCCGGCACGCAGCGCCGTATCAATTTCATTGATGCTATCCGAAACCTCAGGGATGCGAAAACTCACATAGGAAAACAGAGAAAGCAGGTGTCGTCGAATCAGTTGGCCACCGGCATCTTCCGCGTCAAACAATGCTTTAATTCGTTTTTCCGGTTGGCTGATTTGTTTGGAAAGCAGCAGCGAAGGAAGGTCCTGACGAATTGGTTTTTCGTACTCCAGTGTTTGCAGATTCAGCGATAGAAATTGTGTTTTTCCTTTTTCATCTTTTTCTCCTTTCCGGTAAAAGCCTTGCCCGGATTTATTTCCCAAATGCCCATGTTCGACGAGATGCCTGAGGAAAGCGGGTACATCCATTTCCTGAGCGTACGCATCGTCAGGACAGTTTTGTCGAATCCCTTCCATCACCTTGATGCTGGTATCGAGGCCTACGAGATCAGCCAGCCGAAACGTGCCTGTGTTCGGTCGCCCCAAGGCCGGACCCGTGAGTTTGTCGACCGCGGAAAGCGGTAATCCGAGTTCTTCCGTCAACATAAAAACTCCGGCCATGCTGAGCACACCGATTCGATTAGCAATAAAAGCAGGAGTGTCTTTACACAATACAGTTTGTTTGCCTAAAAAATTAGCGCCAAAATCCATCAGGAAAGTGGTGACTTCCGGATCCGTTTCCATTCCGGGGATGATCTCGAGAAGCGGCAGGTATCGAACCGGATTAAAGAAGTGCGTTCCGGCAAAATGTTTTTTAAAATCGCCTGATCGCCCTTCCGCCATCAATCGGATAGGAATACCTGAGGTGTTTGAGGTCACCAATGTGCCGGGTTTGCGAAGGGTATCCACTTTTTCAAACAGTGCTTTTTTAACATCGAGTTTCTCTACGACAACTTCAATAATCCAGTCAGCTTTTTGCAGTGCATCGGCAAGGTCATCCTCGAAGTTGCCTGTTTCGATCCTGGAAATGTAGGATGCCTTGTACAGGGGGCTGGGTTTTTGTTTAACCGCTTTTTTCAGGGCTTGTTCCGCGAGGTAGTTGACCCGGACGCCGGGGTCTCGTGAAGGCAGATCGAGCATGGTGACGGCAAAGCCCGCATTGGCAAAGTGGCAGGCAATTCCGCTGCCCATAATGCCTGACCCCAGGACAACGATATGTTTGATGTTTCGCATAGATGACGGTGTTTGAAACGCAGACGTGTAAGATAAAAAATGATGGGTATTGAAATGCGCGTGTTTTTGAACGAATACTTCCGAAAACTGCCGTTCAGACGCTTAAGTGGATGTTGTGACAAATGCGGCTGGCGGAGGTCCGGGTGAAATTATATATTAAATTTTTTCATAATATGAATATTAAACCTTAAATTTGATCTGTTTTATATGTGTGGTGGGGTCTCGAGCGTTTTTTAATGGCACACAGGATAGGTAACGAGAAAAAGCATGACAAGTTTATCAGCACTATTCACTCCTCAGGAAACAAACGCCAATGGGAAGGGTTGGATTGCCAGTCTGGTGACCCATATCCTCCTCATGCTGATCCTTCTGATCCCAATGATCATCTCTTCGCCGCCTCCACCGGAGCAGGAAGGATTGCTGGTCAATCTCGGCCTGGTGGATGAAGGAGAAGGCAATGAAACCCCGAAAGGGGAAAATGATAAACCGGTACCGGAGCCTTCCAATGACGATCAGGTGGAACTGAAATCTACTCCTCCGACAAAAGTTACCTCTCCCGTAAAACAACCTGATCGCGCTACCGTGACCAGTAATGAGCAAAATGACGTGCTTATCAGAGAGGCACAGGCTAGAGAAAAAGCAGAAGCAGACGCCCGGCAAAAAGCGGCGGCAGAAGAAGCCAGTCGTAAAGCTGCTTTCAATGAAACCAAGAAATCATACGGCGATTTATTTGGCACCGGCGGAAAAGGAAATACCGGTAAACCGGGAAGTCAGGGCGATCCTAATGGCGATCCCAATTCCGATATCCTTGAAGGCATCAGCAATGGCAGCGGCAGAGTAGGCGGAGGACTGGGAAGCCGGGGTGTGCTGCACGAGCCGGTCATCAAAGACAATAGTCAGAAGACAGGTCGCGTCGTGATCAGCGTGTGTGTGGATAAATCAGGTAAAGTCATCAAAGCCACCTATACACAGAAAGGCTCTACGACCACTGACTCGCAGCTCCAGAAAATCGCACGTGATGCCGCACTGCAATTCAGATTTACGTCAAGTGACATTGAAGAACAATGCGGAACGATCACCGTGGACTTCAAACTCCGAGGGTAGTTCCTGTATCCGACTAATTATTTTCATCAACAGATTTCCTGTGTTTTTCAACTTCATGTCTAACCGCTGATCGGGTTATTTGCGGACTCCGGATGTTGTAGCTTGATTTTTACGAGTTTTTCCTGTATATTTAAGGGGTTGTATCACTAAAGCCTCCATGCTATGAAAAATGCTCTACTTCTCCTACTCGCTTTTGCCTTCATTGGGCTTACGTCCTGTGCTGAAGACTCGCTTGAGTCACAGACAGAGTTTGAAGCCCTCGTTCAACGAACCTCTGTGACGGTCAATGTGTCTCATCAACTGTGGTCTGATGAACCCGCTGACGCAATTGGTTGCCATATGTCAGGTTTGTCCTTTATCCTTTTCCTGGAAGATGCTGCGGTATCCATTTTCAGAAAAGAAGAAGGCGGTGTGGATGACTCAGGTTTTCCACGTACCACAGGGCTGACTAATCGCTCCGGCTCGATCACTTTTGCAGATCTTGAGCCAGGTGAGTATACCATTGTGGTTATCTCTTCTGAATATGGTGAGAAGTCTCGCGACATTCAGGTGTATGAAAATGTAGAGTCGCTGATTACGTTCCGCTTCTAATTTTTCTCAGTAAACAATCTTAAGTTCCTGATTTTTACATTTCGGGCAGAATCTCTTTGCCTGACGTACATTGATTCATAGCCTAAGGTCTTACCTTGTGCCGTTGTGAAACACCATCGGCTATGAAACGGACACGGATTTCATTTTTTAGACAGACACGCATACTCCGATTGTATGGAGTATTGCTCATATGCGCCCTGAGCACCAGTGCACCTGCACAGTTGTTTCCAGGCCTGGAAGGAGAGTCACTGGCCGACGCAATCCGGGAAGATTTTACGCCCACTGTGCTGCTGACAGAAGCTGATGTCCGGGATTCACTGTATGGAAGGGTATTTCTTCGTGACGACTCCGTGCGATGTGTTTATTCAGGGATGGCGCGTTTTCTACCTGAAGGGGAAGATCCCTCTATCTACCTGTACAATGATGGCAATGGAGTAGAGTCCATGAACCTGGAACATGGTTGGCCCAGGTCAAAAGGTGCCGGTGACGGCACTGAGGGCAATCTCAATATGTATCATCTCTTTCCCTCACGCACCGGGATAAATTCAGATCGGGCAGCGCATCCGTTTGGTGAGATTAATGACAATCAAACTTCGAAGTGGTACTATAAAACAAATGTGATGGCTTCGATTCCCTCAGGGAATCGAGACCTATACAGCGAATATATCAATGGTGAATTCGAGCCGCGTGAATCTGTGAAAGGGGACATCGCACGCGCTATGTTTTACTTCTGGACGATCTACAGAGAAGATGCCCTTAACGCCGATCCTACTTTTTTTTCAAGTCAATTGGAAGATCTGTGTCAGTGGCATCAGTTGGATCCGGTCGACGACGAGGAGATGAGTCGCAATGCGCTGATCGCCGGATTTCAGGGTGGGGTAGACAATCCCTTTATCACAGACTGTTCGCTTGTCATGAGAGCCTATTGCCCCGATCTGCAGGAATGCGAGTTGGTCGCGGTTCAACCGGTCGATGCCACAGGTTTTTCAATTCAGTGTATTTCGGCGGAAGGCAGCATTCGTATTCTCGGTCCGGATTTTGTCAGTTGGCAGGTCAATTTTTTTGATCTTACCGGACGACATGTTTTTCGGACTGATCTGATGACAGATGAACTGAGCGATCGGTTTTCACTGATAGAGGGCGTTTATGTTGTGTCTGCCCGGTCAGGTTCTACCGTGTTGACCGAGTTGATGTTTTTCAACCCGTGACAAGATCATCCCGGTAGCTGTAAACTTATTTTTTGGAGCCGATTCCGGTTTAGAAAACGTATCAGAATTCAATTCAAAAAATGCCATTTTGTAATCTGGCGGACACATTTTTCTCAGAAGTAAGTTGTCCAAATTGAGTCAGTCCGTTGGACTTTTTCATTTCGATTGTAAAAAATTGAGATTTTTTTTGGAAAAAATGAAAGCTAATCACAAGGGGACAACCAAACCGAACCGGACATTTTTTATTTGTCATATTGGACAGATTATCAGTATTTAATGGTTCTATTATTCAGGTTTTATTGTAAGTGAATGGGCTTGTCTGGCGTGGACAGAAATCGGGAATTTTAGCGTCATGCAAAATCTTTACATCTGATGATTTTAAAAATTCATCAGGTTTGATTATTTTGGTACAAATTATGCGGGGGTTAGAGCGAAGATTTGATGTTTAAAATCCAGCTTGATCCTGCAACATTTTGCCCCTGGATGATTGCATATCCGCCTGAAAAATAACTTGATGAACGAGCATCAAATTATTTAATCGAACAGTGCACATTTATGATTTCATTAGTTATCAAATGCAATAACAGGGCCAGTGTTATTCCAGCCAGAATATTCCGCCATCCGATTCTGAAGACAGCCATGCTCCTGCTTGTCTGCCTGTTTCAAACTGGATTGCCCAACATGTTTGCCGGTTCAGTCGGTGAAACACCAGCAGATATTTATACCGACCATTCACCAATGGTGTCCACCGCTCCGGTTGCCACGGAGCCCAATGTGACCGTTCGCTTTGCCAATCCTGAGTATGATTGCGGTACAATGGAATATTGTGTGGATGTTGAATTCCAGTGCGACCAACCGGATCGCGAGTTGTTCGCCATGAACGTTCGTTTTTTCTATGACGACAATCTACTGGAGTTTATCGACTTCAGAGATTTTGAAGGTACCTATGGTCCTATATCTCCGGATCCGGCGCTTAACATTTATACGACAGCCGGTATACCGTGGTTTAACTTCTCTACTGGAGCTGATAATATTCGTGGAGCGATCCAACGCCTGGGCAGCAATGACCCGGTTTACATGGCGACAGATAGTTGGACAAAACTCTTTAAGGTATGCTTTACCGTAGATGATCCACCTGATGAGGATAATTTCTGTCCATCACTCGTTTGGGATCTGGAGCAAGATCCTGCCAATGGTGGTTTTATACCTGGTAGTGAAGGTGTGGTGATGAGTGTCTATCATCCTGACGGAAATGAAAATACCTTTGAGCATGTTGAACAATTCAACTGGCAGTACATTGGGAATGGGCCCCCGCCTTTTGGAGAACCAATAGAAACAGATTGTATTTCTGTCAATTGCGGCACCTGCAGTCTGGTTGTGAATAGTACAGCTGATTCCGGGGCAGGTACATTGAGAGAAAAAATTGATTGCGCCTCTTCCGGTGATACAATCACCTTTGCCTCCAGTATGGAAGGGCAGACGATCATCATCAATTCCACAAGACTGATCGTAAGTAAAAACCTCTACATACGTTCAAACCTGTCTAACCGGGTAAAAATCAAATCCACGATTGCAGGGTTATTTGAATTATCACCCGGCAAGACGCTGGAGATGAAAGACCTCGATATTATCAGTGGGTTGACGATGTCGGGCAATGGTGGGGCAGCATTTCGAAACAGTGGAATTCTGCGTTTCCTCGATGTGAACGTAGAGAAGAATGTCAGTTTACCAAATGGTCAGTATTTGATCAGAAATTTACCCGGTAGCCAACTTCTGTTATCAGGAGATTGCTTTATCGAAATTCCGTAAGCGACAGAATCGAGAGAGACATTCTCCTGATTTTGAACACCTGTCAGACACACGGAATAAAGAACATATTTCCCCCTAAGAAATAGTCCAGGTTTGCCAGGCTATAGCTGGCGTGTGCTTTCGTGATCAACGTTAGTGTCTTTGTTGAGCAAGAAGAAAGCCAGGTGAGTGGACATTGGAAGTGACGGAATGTAATGTATTTTGTACTGATTAATAAGAAACTATATATATAAATGCTTCTCTTTACGGTAATGCATCGGATATGACGTATTTTTACCGCTGAGATGTACGATTCTTGATTTCATCTGTTTCAGTTCCAGAAATGATATGACACAAAAACGGTGAAAAATGGAATGAATTATGCTTCTGATTTACAGATCATCGTGGTCGCAAAGCATACACATTGGAATACCCTGTTGATGGAATGATCAACATATTGTTATGAGACCCAAAATAATTCCGGCAGTTAGTGGAAAACTGATTGCTGAAAATGCACCTGCCCCTTTGCATCATGCTCAGTGTACTGGCCATAAGGGTCATCGAACATCCTTCATTCAGCCATTCTTTGTTTTTACTTTCCTGCTTTGCGCGGGCCTGACGAATGTTTTTGGGCATGCTGGCACACCGCCCATGGATGTCCCGAATATCACAGTTCGTTTTGCGAATCCAAGCTGGGATTGCGATCTGGATCAATATTGCGTGGATATCGAGTTCCAGTCGGATTTACCTGATCAGGAAATCTTCGGGATGAATGTGCGTTTCTTCTATGACAACGCGGAACTCGAGATCATTGACTTTTCAGATTTTCAAGGTGGATATGGGCCCCTTGGTGGAAATCCAGGTTCTGTACTTTCCAGTGGTCCCGGTTTTGGATCCACCTATTTTAATTTACCTTCTCCGGGGGTCGTTGACTTTGTCAATTTCGCATTTGAGAAAACAGATATAAATGCCCCACCCATTTATATTGAAACAGCGGGATGGACCAAACTACTTCAGGTATGTTTTACTATTGACGACCCGGCACCGGACAGCAGTAACTTCTGTCCGCCTGTTATTTGGGACCTTAGAGTAGATCCTGCAGACGGAGGCTACCTCAGTGGAGATGATGGGGTAGTGATTACCATTGTTGATGGAAATGGTTCAGGACCCACCACCCGAAATGTAGTACAGTACAATTGGGAATACACCGGTGATGGCAATAACCCACCATTTGGGCAACCTACAGAGTCAGATTGTATTTCGCTCTCATGTATTCCCCCTGTCGTGATTTCCTGTCCACCCGACATAATTCTGAATTGTGAGGATTCAACTTCACCTGACGACACCGGATATGCAACAGCTACGGGAGGATGTGAAGCAGAACCAGCAGTCTCCTATACGGACAGTCTGGCCTCAGGTACTTGTGGAGCGGGCCACTATATCTTCCGAAGCTGGGAAGCAACCGATACGTGTGGTAATGCAGCGACATGCCTGCAAATCATAACGATTGACGAGCGCGGTACCATCTGTGGTACCACGCGCAATGATCTGGATGAAGTGATGGGCGATGTGCCACTTCATTTGTATGCAGATATCAACGAAGACCTTGAATGGGATGAAGGTGATACATTGTTTGCCATCACGATTTCTGATTCCGTTACAGGCACCTACTGCTTTGATTCGATTCCACCATGTGCATATGTCATTCTGGAAATGCAACCGCAGGACTATGGTGATTTGTTTGACTATGACTTTACTCCGGATCCGGATGGGAAGGATAGCCTTGACGGACCGGACAATGAAATTCCCGTTATGCTCATGCCTTGCGAAGTCGATTCCAATAATGATTTCGTTGATATTGTATGTCCATCCTTATTACCGATTGTCCCTTCCGATACCATTTGTGAAGACGCCGCGACGATGTTCAATATTGAGGATCTGAATATTGGTCCGGTCACCTACCAATGGGATTTTGGAAGTGGAGCCACACCAGCGACTGGTGAAGATATCGGACCTCATGAAGTGAGTTATTCCGCTACCCCTGAAAATCAGGAAAGTGGTGCGCAGGTACAACTTACGTTTAGCAAAAGCGGTTGTCCGGATACGACTATAGTCAGCACTGTGGTCGTCAACACCTACCCGGATGCCACGATTGACGGAGACACCGATGTTGGCTGTTATTATACAGACAGGGTTTATCAACCTTTGCAACCGGAAATCCCCGGGGCGGATTATTTCTGGAATTTTGGAGCGGGTGCTGTTCCTGCAACAGCTGATGGCTATGGACCTCACACGGTATATTATCAAATCGGCGGAAGTAAAACGGTTTCTTTAGTGATCCACCCAAATGCACCGGGGGCTCACTGTCCCGATAGCAGTACCGTTCAATTTACGATCATCACCTGCCCTTCGCATATTACAGGTTCGGTGAAAACAACTGATGACGATCCGATCCCGGACGTCAATATTAAGTTATATGCCGATGAAAATACAGATGGTATTGCAGACAACAATACTGCTATTCGCAGTGTGTTTACTGCAGGCAATGGCGACTTTTCCATGGCATCACTTACACCGGGCAATTATGTGATCATTCAGTCACAACCTTCAGGATGGAATTCATATAGTGATAGTGATGATACACCGGATAATGATGTTGTTCATAATACGGACTCTCTCG
>JAUHXV010000008.1 GCA_030426765.1 Bacteroidia bacterium
CTCGAAGAGCGAGGGGGTTCTCTGTGACACAGAAACGTCAGTATCTAGTGAACACATCACATACGCTGAAGCTGCGGCGACTAAGAGAGAAAGAAGTTTTCCCATGATCCCCGAGCTAAAGCGAATGGAATGGGGCTTTTTGTAAATTATTGAATCTGATTTTGCTTGCTTGTATGATCCCCGAGCTAAAGCATGGGGTAATTTTTTTGCCTATTCCCTTTTATTTCACCGAGCTAAAGCACGGAGAAAGCAAATCACCTCTTAATCGCCGTAGCTTTAGCGAAGGAGATCCATGCCCTTCGCCCTTTGCCCTTCGCCCTTCGCCCTTCGCCCTTCGCCCTTCGCCCTTGCTCCTCCCGCTACTTCAGTTTTACCTTTTCGATCTTAAGGCCGATGGTATGGACATCCTGCCAGAATCCGGGATAGGATTTGCTGACGACATCCACATCTTTGATTAGAATTTCTTTGAGGCAAGCCAAGGGTGTCAGAGACATGGCCATCCGGTGATCGTCGTAGGTTTGAAATTTGCCTTTGTCCTTCCACCTGGCTTTTCCGGTGAGGATGATCAGAGGTTTGCCGTTTTCTTCTTTTTCGTGGAGGATGGTTTTGACGCGCGCGAGTTCTGTGCGCATCGCTTCGATCCGATTGGTCTCTTTGATTTTCAGTGTCTGTAATCCGGAGAAAATGCCTTTCACACCTAGTCCACTCAGTGTGACCATAACGGTCTGCGCGATATCGGGGCAGGAAGAAAAGTCATATCGAAATTCCTTTGGCTTTTCCGGGAGCTCCACTTTGCGAATGATAATTCCGTCTTCAGAAAATTCTGTGGAAACACCGAGTTGTGTATACATTTCTGCCACCACTGCATCTCCCTGGATACTGTCTTTGCGCAGGCCGTTGATATGAATTTCTGCTGATTCTGACAGTGCCGCTAACGAATAGAAATAGGAAGCCGATGACCAATCGCCTTCCACAGTAAAATCTTTTGCGTGGTATGCTCCCGGTTCGACACGAATGGTATTTCCTTCCCATGAATATGCAATGCCAAAATGCCGTAGTAACGATAAGGTCATCAGCGTATACGACACTGATACTGGTTGCCCTTCGAGATGAACCGTCAGACCATGGGGCAAAACAGGTGCGATCAATACTAGTGCGGTCAGGTATTGACTGCTCACCCCGGCCTGCAGGGTAATCTCATGTACCTTTTTCCCCAGATCGCTGACTGGTTTAACTTTTAAAGGCGGAAATCCCTCCTTATTCAAATACGTAATATCGGCACCCAATTGCTTCAATGCCTTAACAAGAGGGCCAATAGGTCGGCGTTGCAATTGCGTGGAGGCATTCAGTGTAACTTCCCGATCGCCCAGACAGGCTTTGGCCACCATAAATCGGTAGCTGCTGCCGGCATGTCCGCTGAACAACGTATCCTGATCAGACGTGAGCATGGCCTCCATCGCTTTGGTATCATCACTCGTGCTCAGTTGCGAAATCGTGAAATCGTCCTGGCACAAAGCGCGAATCATCAGTACGCGATTGGAAATACTTTTAGAAGATTCTAATGCCACCTGTCCGGCAAGCTTCCCTTTGGGGAGGGATAAACGATAGGCTAACGACATGTGTAAAAATTATTCGGCCTTGGGTTTCGAAGCTTCTTTGCGTTTCTCGGCATCTTTTTCAAAAGCAATAATGATATCGCGCACGAGGCGATGGCGAACGACATCTTCAGCCCCAAGGCGAATCGTGGTGATGCCCTCAAGGTGCCCTAGCACATCAATGGCATGTTTAAAACCGGAATGTACGCTTCTCGGTAAATCAATCTGCGATAAATCTCCGGTCACGATACACTTTGCCGAAGGCCCCAGACGCGTCAGAAACATTTTGATCTGCGTCTCGGTGGCGTTTTGTGCTTCATCCAGAATGATAAACGCATTGTCGAGGGTACGTCCGCGCATATACGCCAAAGGAGCCACTTCGATGATGCGGTTTTGCATGAAATAATTCAGCTTTTCGATCTGAATCATATCATCCAGCGCATCATATAAGGGCCTCAGGTAAGGATCAATTTTTTCTTTCAGGTCACCGGGAAGAAAACCCAGACTTTCACCTGCTTCTACGGCCGGGCGCGTCAGGATGATCTTTTTGACAAGCGAGTTTTTCAATGCCCGAACTGCCAGTGCAACGGCCGTATAGGTTTTGCCGGTACCTGCCGGACCCACCGCGAAGACTACGTCATTGACTTCGCTGGCCGCCACCATCTTCTGTTGGTTTTTGGTCTTCGCTTTAATCGGCTTTCCGGAGGAGTTGTACATGATCACATGGTCTCCCCCACCGGTACTGCCACCGGTTTCAGCCTGGAATGGAATTTTGCCTTCCAGTAAACTTTCCAATACGGGCATCGGCAGTGTCTTCTGCTCTTTCAGGATGCGCACCATTTGCTCAAACTTATCTTTGGCGCTTTGGGTGGCTTTCTTTTTTCCGCTGAACTTAATCTTCTGTCCCCGGGACGTTACCACGACTTCAGGAAACGCCTTTCGGAAGAGATTGAGTTTGCTGTTGTTTTGCCCAAATAATTCGAGAGGATCAATATCCTCAACCGTCAAAACGATTTCACTCAAGGATTTGTCTTTGATGTTGGATACTGTTTGTCCGATGATCTTTACAAGGTTTGGTTAAGCCAAATCTACTCAAATAGCCGCTACAGAATACATAGTTGCCAAATAAATTTACAATTTATTGTAATATGTTTGGGCATTGCGACCCATTAACAATATAATTCGCCATGATCAAACGAATAGTGATGATGCAGCTATTGCCCAAAGATGAGCCTTTATTTAAAGGGATTTTCGATGGAGCAAAACAGCAAATCAGGAGTCAGCCGGGCTGTGAAGGCGTGGAATTGCTCCGAAGCAAGGGCGAGGGATTTATCAATATCTGGACGATAAGCCTTTGGCATTCGGAGGAAGCCCTGAACGCATATAGGGATACAGACCTGTTTTTAACCACCTGGAAGGCTGTAAAACCCCTTTTTACCGCTAAAACCAGGGCATGGACACTCACCAGCTTGGACCAACTCTCGTGAAGACATTTCCTTCGACATATGGAGATATCTATCTGGGTGATGTCCGGGAAGGCCTGAACACTATCATTGAGGCGTTCAGCCCATCTTCCCTTATCGTTGTGGCCGATACGCATACGCACCATTTCTGTTTTCCACTTCTCGAGGGGTTGCCGGACACTTCCGTCATCATTATCGAGGCAGGCGAGCCCCACAAGACGATTGAAAGTTGTGAAAAAATATGGTCGTCTCTCTTAGCCTCAGGGACCGATCGATCATCGCTGTTGCTCAACCTGGGCGGCGGAATGATCTGTGATCTCGGAGGATTTGCCGCTGCCTGTTATAAGCGAGGGATTCGATTCGGCCATATCCCGACGTCCCTGCTGGCGATGACAGATGCCGCTATCGGGGGAAAAACGGGCATCAACCATCAGGATTTCAAAAACCTGGTTGGACGATTTGAATTTCCTGTGCTGACCTGGGTTGATCCTGTTTTTCTAAAAACCCTACCGGAAAAAGAAGTGCTGACCGGACTGGCAGAAGTCGTCAAGCATGCCATTATCGGTAGCGCTGAGCTGCTGGATATTCTTATGCAAACCAAATCAGTGGCGCAATTACCCTGGGAAGAAGTGATTGCGCATAGTATCCGTGTCAAGCAACGCGTGGTTGAATCGGATCCGTTTGAAAAGGGCGTTCGAAAAACCCTGAATTTCGGGCATACGCTGGGGCATGCTTTCGAAAGTCATTTCCTGCTTACCGATCATCCCCTGAGCCATGGACAGGCTGTCACACTGGGGATGATGGCCGAATTGCAAATTGCTTTAGCTCTCGGAATATTGAAAAATGAAGAATTTGAGCGGATTATCGCTCTGATCATGCGGTGGTTGCCTCCTTCCGAAGTAAATTTGCCTTCTTTGAAGACGGTAGCAGGCTGGCTGGAAGGCGATAAGAAAAGAAGCGGAGGCAAAGTAGGGTTTAGTCTTCCCGATCAAATCGGATCCTGCCAATGGGATGTCCATGTCGAGCCACATCAAATCGAACACAGTCTGAATTGGCTTGCTGCACACCTCAGAGACGTTTGATGACGTTGATAAGGTGTGTCGTTTTCAAATGGGAATGTTAAATAAAATTATGAGTAGCAGCGGATTATTTTCAAAATACAACAGGATACTTTGGATCACGGCGATATCCGGTGTCGTCCTGGTAATTTTGTTTTTCGTCATCCTTTCTTTTCAGGGCTTGCCCGATTTCAAGCAACTTGAAAATCCGGATTTCGAATTGGCTACCCAGGTGATCGATTGTAAAAGCCGCGAGATCGGGCGGTATTACACGCAAAATCGACTTCCTGTGACGTATGACCAACTCAATCCATTCCTGATTGACGCATTGGTAGCCACAGAAGATGCCCGCTTTTTTTCTCATTCCGGTATCGATGTGCAGGCGCTATCACGAGTTGCATTTGGTGTCGTGACTTTCAATCGGAATAAAGGTGGAGGCAGTACAATATCCCAACAACTGGCTAAACTTTTATTTGACCGCCCTGATTTTACGGGAATGGGCAAAGTAAAACGGAATGCTACCCTCGTCATCACAAAGTTTAAGGAGTGGATCACTGCCGTGAAAATTGAAAAGCAATACACCAAGCAGGAGATCCTGGCGATGTACCTCAATAAATTCAATTTTATCTATGGTGCTTATGGCATCAGTGCGGCCTCTGAAATCTATTTTGGGAAAAACCAAAAAGAACTGAACATAGAAGAATCCGCGACGCTGATCGGCATGTTAAAAAACCCGGCGCTTTTTAATCCGATTCGCCGCCCTGACACCGTCTTGCATCGCCGAATGATCGTGCTAAATCAAATGCGTAAAGAAGGCTATATCGATCGGGCTGCCTATGATTCATTGCGCGTGTTGCCGCTCGACATTTCACGTTTTAACAAGCAAAGTCATGTCACCGGACCTGCGCCTTATTTCAGAGCAGAACTCGCCAACTGGCTGAAAGAGCTGTTTAAGCAGGAAGAATATCGGAAACCAAATGGCGAACGGTATAATATCTATAAGGATGGATTGAAAGTATATGTCACGATTGATCTGGACATGCAAACAATCGCTGAGGAGGAAATGTGGAATCACATGGCGAATGTCCAGAAGCGATATGATCGTGTCTGGGATGGACTTGATCCCTGGACCTATAAAACGGATGATATACAGCGACGCATACGTGAGGAGTCATTGGCGAGTATGGTGCGACGTACGGATCGGTATGCGCGTATGCATGAAGACCGTCTGACGGAATTGCTGAACACTGTTGAAGAAAAATACGGACTCTCGCTTAGCGATTGGGACCTTGACAATCTCGAACAGGAAGCAAAGAAAGCAGGGCGCATTGCCACGCTGATAAAAGGAAAAAACATTTCTGCTGACAAAGGCAGAACCTACAAAGAAATCCTGAACGGAGAATTGTGGAATTCGCTTGGTCCGGCCTGGAGTCAGTTTAAAACGGATATCCAGAAAGAAATGGAAACGCCAGTCGAAATGATGGTATTTGATTACAATGAAGAAGGAGAAAAGAAAGTGACCATGACGCCGATGGACTCCATCAAATATCATCGAAGATTTATGCAAACCGGAATCCTCGCGATCGATCCCCAGACCGGTGAAGTGAAGACCTGGGTGGGCGGTATCAACAACAAATATTTCCAGTACGATCACATAGAAGGCAGTCGTCAGGTAGGTTCTACGTTCAAACCATTTGTGTATGCCACAGCGATTACGCTGCAAGGTATCTCACCATGTTTTCCTGTCATTGATCAGCCGTATACGATAGCGCCGGGGGATGGGCGTTTTGGTCTGATCGAGTCCTGGACCCCACAAAATGCGGATGGAAAATATACACGTCAAACGTATACGCTTTTTGAAGGGCTGAAAGATTCAAGAAATACAATTTCTGTCTTTCTGATGCAGCAACTCGGGAATGCTAATGTTGTACGCGGGCTGGTACACAATATGGGTATTGACAGTTCGATGCGCAGATCGGATGGCGAATATCGTGTCCCCAATCAACCTTCGATTTGCCTTGGGTCTGCTGACCTGAGTGTTATGGAAATGACTGGTGCCTATTGCACCTTTGCCAATAACGGTGTTTTTGTAAAACCGTATTTTGTTAGCTCGATCGAAGATGAAAACGGGCGGGTAATCTACCAGGCGATGCGGGAAGAGCAGGTCGCCTTGCCGCCAAAAGCGAATGCGGTCATGGTGGAGATGCTCAAAAAATCCGGCGTCGGCTTCTGGGATAATAAAAGTGAAGTCGGCGGTAAAACGGGTACGACCAATGATTATCGCGACGGATGGTTTATCGGTATCACACCGACATTAGTGGTAGGGACATGGGTCGGTGGAGAAGATCAATGGATACGCTTTAATTCTCTGGCAGATGGTCAGGGAAGTCGCATGGCTAAACCCTTTTTTAAAGCCTTCTTAACCCAGCTTGAAAATTCACCGGAGACCGGGTATGATCCTTCTGCGCGATTCCCGGAACCGGAAGGCGGTATGGACATTGAAACGGACTGTGAAAAATATAACGCCTTGCGAAGAGAAACGCAGGAAGAACAATTCAAACCGGTAGAAACCTACCAGGAAGAATTTGGTGATTTTGAATAAACGGAATGTCCGCGTGCTTTTTTTAATGGAATGAAAAACAAATCGGAATACATATCAACTATGAGGTTTTCCACTCGGTACACGTTCACGTTTTTGGCGGCTATCCTTATGGTCGCCGGATCCTGTGTTCCTGTGGAAGAGAAAGTTGAAATTCCATTTGACATCTCCAGTGATCGTCCACCGATCAAACATGTGTATGATCTTCAGAATGCGCAGGAGGCGGATAGTCTGTTGATTTTGCTGACCAATGAAGATCCTTCATTGCGGTATGTGGCGGCGAGAGCTTTTGCATCCTTTCAGGATACGGCAGCCGTGTCGGCTCTTCTCCCCTTGCTGGCCGATATGCATGGTCAGGTGCGCATGATGGCTGCCCTTTCCATTGGACAGATAGGAGTCAGTTCAGCAGAAACACCACTCACTGATGCGTTTGATGGAAGAGACAGTGCGCGCTTGTATGAAGCGGCCAACAGTCAGATCCTGGAAGCTATGGGCAAGGTGGGGGAAAAACCATTTCTCAATGCGCTGAGTACTATATCTACTTACCAGACCATCGATACTTTGTTGCTTCTCGGGCAGGCCCGGGGAATTTATCGATATGCGTTGCGCAATATGACCGATCCGGAAGGGACCCGAACGATGGTACGGTATCTCTCTAATCCGGCCATTCCGATGTCTGTCAGAATCATCGCGGCCAATTACCTCAGTCGCGCGAAAGACTTAGCCCTTGGGCCACATGCGGATCAATTGATAGCCGGATGGCATAGCGAAAGTCACCCTTATCTGCGCATGTGTCTGGCCATTGCACTTGGAAAAGTAAAATCAAAAGAAACGCTGCGTGAATTGGTCACCAGTCTTCGTACCGAATCTGATTATCGCGTCAGGTGTTCGATCATCAGAGCGTTGCAACAGTTCGATTATCAGGAAGTATATCCAGTTATCCTCACGGCAACGCAGGATGAAAATCCGCATGTGGCTTCACTCGCTGCACAGTATTTTGTTGTTCAGGGTATAGAACGCGATGCGTATAAATATAACTCAGCCATTCGCTCTGCCCCTTTCTGGCTGGCGAAAGCGAGGCTGGCAGAAGCGGCCAATTTAAATTTAACCTCCATCTACAGCGGCACAAAAAACACGCTGCAAAATGAAATTCTTGCCGAGTTTAATCGGGCATCAAGTCCGTATGAAAAAGCAGCCTGGCTTAAAGCGTGGGCCAGTGAAATCCGCAATTTTGAATCGCTGCCCAAATACATGCAGGCAGGTCAGCCGGTCCCGGTTCGAACACAGGCCGTGACCAGCCTGATTGATGTGTGTACCAATAAAAACTTTGACACGTATTTTGCGGGAGAAGGCTACCTGATCAAAGCCCAGATCGCGAAGTATCTCAGCACTGCATTAGCTTCCGGTGATGCCGGTATTGTGGCCTTAGTGTCAGGGGCGATCACGAATCCCAAGACAGGCCTGAAGCCGTTACTCGATGATAAAAAATCAGTCCTGAACAAAGCATTGGCCGGATTGGAGCTTCCTAACGAAATGGAATCCTATATCGAAGCGGCTAATGCCCTGAAGGAATACGATGTAGCGTCACTTACGATTCCGGAAGATCAGAAAAACTACAAGGCGATCAACTGGCGAATCATTGATGCGATCCAGCCCGGCACTGTAGTCGATATCATCACTTCAAAGGGGAATATCATGATGCAGGTGTTTCCGGATCGCGCTCCGGCGTCGGTGAGTAGTTTTATTCAGTTGGCACAGGACGGATACTACAACGGAAAAGCGTTTCACCGCGTCGTTCCCAATTTTGTTGTGCAGACGGGATGTCCGCGAGGAGATGGTTTTGGCGGACTCGACTTTACGTTGCGCTCCGAACTGGCAGAAGCATATTACGATGATGAAGGGTATGTGGGACTGGCATCTGCCGGAATGCATACCGAAGGACCCCAGTTTTTTATCACCCACTCGCCTACTCCGCATCTTGATGGTCGGTATACGATCATCGGGAAGGTGGCATCCGGGATGGACGTCGTCCATCGCCTGACTATAGGAGACACTATTTCACAAATAAATATTCGTTACTAACACATGATTTTATCTACTCCGCTCGAATCAAGACACATTGCCCTTGGTGCTAAAATGACTGAATTTGCAGGATACAATATGCCGATATTGTACACCAATCTGCAGGAAGAACATCACGCTGTCAGAAAGAACGTCGGCATATTTGACGTTTCGCACATGGGTGAATTTATCGTCAAAGGAAAACAAGCACTCGACCTGGTGCAGCGTATCAGTTCGAATGACGCGGGAGCATTAGCTATTGGACAAGCACAGTATTCTTGCCTGCCCAATGAAAATGGCGGCATAGTAGATGACATGCTGGTCTATCGCTTGCCGGAAGATATGTGTGCGGAAGGTGAGCAGGCCTTTATGCTTGTCGTCAATGCGTCCAATATCAAAAAGGACTGGGATCACATTCAGCAGTATGCCGGTGACTTTGATACGCGGATGATCAATATCTCTGACGAGACCGGACTACTTGCTGTGCAGGGACCTAAAGCAATTGATTTGTTGCAACCCCTGACGGAGGTAGCCCTCGATCAGATCAAATACTATCATTTTGAAAAAGGCACCATTGCCGGGATTGACAATGTCATCATTTCGGCTACAGGGTATACTGGCTCAGGTGGGTTTGAATTGTACGTAAAAAATGATGATCTGGTAAAACTGTGGGACACATTGATGGCGTTGAAAACGCCGGTGGCTCCTGTCCCTGCAGGTTTGGGTGCGCGTGATACCCTTCGTTTGGAAATGGGATTTTGTCTGTACGGAAATGATATTGATGATACGACATCTGTTCTTGAAGCCGGACTCGGATGGATTACCAAACTGAAAAAAGAAAGCCCCTTTCCTTCGAAGGAATCTTTTATCCGTCAAAAGGAAAATGGTGTGGAGAAAAAGCTTGTGGGTTTTATTGTCGATGATCGTCGAGTGCCTCGCCATGGATATCCTGTTTGTGATACGGATGGAAATGAGATCGGTGTCGTCACCAGTGGCACATTATCGCCTACCCTGCAGGTTCCTCTGGGATTGGCGTATGTACCAACTGCGTTTGCGAAAGCAGATTCGGTGTTTCAGGTAAAGGCCAGTTCGAAAATGTTGCAGGCAAAGGTGGTGAAGTTGCCATTTGTCGATCCTAAATCACTACCTTAACGGGTACGTCCATCAACCCATCACGATGAAAGTTTATCCTTTTGAAGGAATTTATCCAAATCCTGACCTGATTCCTTCCCCCGAATCTTTTTTTGGAAGCGTCAAACATGACTATACGGAGTATTATGAAAATGGCTTCTTTCTGCATGCAAAGGAGAAAGCCTATTATATTCTGGAGATTACGACTGAGACCAAATCACATACAGGGATTATCGCCTGTTTGAAAATTGAGGATTATTCAAAAGGAAAAATTGTAAAGCACGAGCAAACCATTGCCACTAGTGAACAGGCCATGCTCAAATTGATTCTTCTCAGAGGGGCGATGGTCAAACCGGTATTATTATCGCATCCGGAAATAAAGGATCTGACAAAAGAGATCAAAAAACTAAAAAAGAAAAGAGCCCCTTTTTCGCAGTATACACTTTTAGAAGGGGATATTGAATACACCTTATATCAAATCCCTGAAAAGGAGGGTGAGCAACTGGCGAAAATCTATAATGCCCATCTGCCGAAAGTATATATCGCGGACGGGCATCATCGCTGCAGTACCGGTGAAAAATTGCTGCATTTGCAAGGTGATAAAAAAGGATTTGATTACTCCATGATCCTAGCCGCCTTGTTTTCGTTTGATCAACTCGACGTGTTGGACTACAATCGTGTTGTCGAACTTCCTTACCATCTTAAGTTGACCCGTTTTATTGCTGAACTTAGTCATTATTTTGATATCCAAATACTCGACGGCCCTGCCAAACCTCAACAAAAACACGAACTGACCATGGTGATTCAGGAGGACTGGTTTCTGCTGAAGTGGAAGCCTGAAGTGCTGAGCCGATACAAGAAAACGTCTACCATTCTGGATGCACATCTGCTGGATAAGGAAATATTTGAAGGCATCCTGGGTATCACTAACGTACTTGAAGATAAACGTGTGAGCTATGTCTCAGGTATATATGGACCAGAAAAGATAGAAGAGAAAGTACGCGAGTCTGCCCATCACGTCGGATTTTGTATTTATCCTGTGCAGTTTCCTGAAATCGTGCGCGTATCGGACTACCACGAAACACTGCCGCCGAAAAGCACGTGGTTTGAACCCCGGATGATCAATGGACTAATCGTAAAATCATACTGATGAGTAAGAGATACATCACTGCTGACTTCGTGTACCCGGTGATCACATCGCGTATACCGCATGGTGTGGTCGTGCTTGAAGAAGATCGCATCGCAGGACTCGCTACACGAGATGAAGTACCGGCAGACCAACTGGAACATTTCAGAGGCATTATTATTCCCGGCTTTATCAACACACATTGCCATACGGAATTATCTCATCTGAAAGGAAGAGCCAATACCGGTACCGGACTGTTGGCATTTATCAACACTGTCGTGCGTCAACGAAAATTGGATTTGTCCGTCATTCAAAAAGCGGTTGCGGAAGCCGATGCGTATATGTGGGAGGCAGGCATTCAGGTGGTAGGTGATATTTGCAATACGGCGGATTCCTTCGATGTCAAAAAAGCCAGTCCGATTAAGTACTACAGTTTTATAGAGATGTTTGACTTTCTCCAGGATGATAAAATGACTGAGCGGACGATGCAATATCTCAAAGTGTATGAGAAGCGCACCGGCAATGGTGCTGTCGTGCCACATGCGCCCTACTCGGTTTCTCCGACGCTGTTCAGACGAATCAACCTGATGAATACAGATATGGTGACGGTCAGCATCCACAATCAGGAGACACCGGATGAAGAAGCCCTGTTTCGGAGTGGAACGGGTGGGTTTTATGATTTATACAAAGGGTTTGATGTTAATTTAGACGCTTTCAATCCTACCGG
Organism: Bacteroidia bacterium; assembly: GCA_030426765.1. Taxonomy (GTDB): domain Bacteria; phylum Bacteroidota; class Bacteroidia; order Chitinophagales; family Saprospiraceae; genus Opimibacter. The sequence goes on from JAUHXV010000008.1 coordinate 11,761, forward strand.
AAAATCCTCTATCCATTATTCGATGGCGCATATGGATAAAACAAAGCGCGCGCTATTTGTCCATAATACCTACACCTCTGCAGAGGACATCCGTGCAGCCAAAGCATGGAATCCGGAAGTGTACTGGGCCACGTGTCCCAATGCGAATCTGTATATCGAAAACCGGTTGCCGCACTATCAAACTTTTATTGATGAAGGCGCCACGATGACGATCGGCACGGATAGTCTTTCGTCTAACTGGCAGTTGTCTATCCTGGAAGAAATGAAAACCATCGCTCGGTATCAATCCTACATACCATTCGATACACTGCTGAAATGGGCGACGTATAACGGAGCTAAAGCGCTGGGCATGGAAGACCGTTTCGGTAGTCTCGAAGCTGGGAAAGCGCCCGGGGTGCTACATCTTTCTTTTGATCCGGACGAGGGCGATTTTTTACGTGATGAGGTTCAAGTCAATCGGATAGTTTGAGGCGAAGAGCGAAGGGCGTAGGGCGTAGGGCAAAGAGCGAAGAGCGAAGAGCGAAGAGCGTAGGGCGTAGGGCAGATCTCCTTCGCTAAAGCTACGGCGATTAAGAAGTGATTTGCTTTCTCCGTGCTTTAGCTCGGTGAAATAAAAGGGAATAGGCAAAAAAAAATTACCCCGTGCTTTAGCTCGGGGATCATACAAGCAAGCAAAATCAGATTCAATAATATTCAAAAAGCCCCATTCCATTCGCTTCAGCTCGGGGATCATGGAAAAAACCTCTTCCTCTCTTCCGCTCCCGACACATCGGGATCTCTATTCTGCCCAAAAGAATTTTAGGACGTAGGGAAATTATGAACTACGACTGCCTCATCCATCATGTTAGAATCTCCTAAACGCTAAACCTTAAACATTAAACCCTAGTTTTTAACTACTCTGATCAATTGCGATTCCTCCTGGTAGTGAATGTCCAGGTAGTAGATACCGGCCGGGAGAGACGAACAGTCCAGGGATGTTTTTCCGGTTTCCTGTGATTGCGGAACTGACTGGATTTGACCGAGACTATTGAGCAGTGTGATTGAAGAAACCGAAGCAGGCAAAGCACGCCAATCCACCCAGAGTTGACCACCTACAGGGTTTGGAAACACTTTAATTTGATCAAGTGGGCTGATTGGAGTTGTTGCAACGGTCGATTCAATATACACCTTCACGGTATCGCTTGAGCTTGTGGCTCCGTCGTTGTCCATCACTTCGACGACGATCTCATGGGTGCCCTCCGCGTAACCGCTCCACTCTACTGAATACGGTAGCGTATCGAGAATAGAAAATAAATAATCATCGATATAAACGAACGCGGAATCAATCTCACCATCGATATCGGTGGCTTCAAAATCAATCGAAATAGAGGGCTCGCTAATATCGAATATACTTTGATGCAAAGGATGTGTGATTTGGACTACAGGAGGTTGGTTGACTATTTCTCCTAAGACATTGAATTTGAAATATCCGGTCGGCGCGGTGATTGGACGGACTTGCCATTTTCCATCTTTGGCAACGCCCATGATAAAGTAATTGATTTCTTCTCCGGCAGGGTGCGCGGGTATGATACCCGCCCAATGCGAATTCACTGAATCTACCAGGACCATGGGCACTTCGGTGTAGCTGGTATCTGCTTTGAGTTTGTAATAGAGGTTAGCGAATTCGATTCCATCGCGGTGTTTGATTGTAGCTACTACCGGATACTCCTGAGTTTCGTCATGCGAGTCCCGGAGACGGGCGTGATTGATCAGGAGCGGATTTTCAGTGCCTACTGCTTTGGTGATACAGTGGATAGCACCCAGTGACGGGATGATGGAATTGCAGTTGATGCCCACGACGTTGTATCCGGGCAGACTTTCGCGGTAGATACGCAATGCAGTAGTGTCGTAGCGCTCTTCGTAAGTGGGTACTAAAATAGTCTTGTTGACAAATACTGAATTCGTATACGTGCGGTAGTGGCCTCCCTGACTTGGATATCGGTTATTGCCATCCGGAGGCATGGGGAGTCTGATGATATTATACGGGTTGCCAAACGGGGTGACGAGGCTATCCTGTATGTATTTAATGTTTTCTTCAATCTGTGGGCCATCTGAAACGCCTTCCGGGTATTCGCCAAACATGATGGTCTCTTCATCAATGATGCGCATGTGCATGTCCAGGTGATGGATACCATCGTAGGGCAACGTAGGGAGTTTGATATATTTATTTACGCCCAGAAAAATATTGGCGATCGAGTCGATCTGTGCTTCTGTTTTACCCGGGTTTTCTTCCAGGACAAGGTTGGAAGAAAATACTGTCCCCATGCCATCGGGCAGATGGTTGCCCCCTGTGTGAATCCAATCGTAGGGAGCGACTGTGGCTTCGTAAATTGGGATGTCGAGCTGTGCGGCCACGCTGAGGGGAGACAGATCGTCATTAACGCGAGGCCGGTTGTAGATCCAGTCTACGAGCATGAGGCTGTCGACATCATTTTGATATACGGCCCAAGGGCCAAAATCACGTATCCAAATCGTGTTGGTAGGTGTGTTGACAAACTCTACGGAGTCGAGCGGAATGCCCGCATTCTCGAGGGTGGTTGTCACGGACGCCGGATTGGTTGTGAGGATGAGGATTTTGCATTCCTTGACCACATGTCTGACGATTTCGGTCAGGATGGTGGTTTGCCCGCGCCAGGAGATCATGAGCGCTTGTAGTTCTTCCCATTCTGCCATGGTGCGCACTTGCCCGGGCGGAGGTATGGGGACGCTGCGCAGAGTAGCTTCGTGGTGTTCGCGCAGGTAGTCGGCCATGATGACGCGCTCTTCGGCGGTCATGTAATGAGGCAACATATTTTCCTGGCCGGTAAGGATCGATAGAAAACCGGTAAGCACTAATAGTGCCATGATCAGAAGAGAAGATCTTAGTTTTGTCATATCAGGTTATGGCTATGAAGGGAACCGAAGATAGTAAATACAGTTTATACCCCATTTGCTACGATGGCCAGTTATTCATTTCGTATGGAAAATAAAAGCCGGATGTATAAAACTTGTCATATCCACCAGTTGATATTATTGGCCTGCAAAACCAATAGTTCCTTTCAATTTCTCATACCCCGCCCTTTTCACGGCTGATTTAGCAAACAACGCATCAAAGACTTCTTCCTGAAGGTTAAGCCAGTCTTCCTGTTTCATCTCCTTCAATTGGTCGGAAGGCGTGAAAGCTGGTTCGGTATGCGGAGTGGAAAAGCGATTCCACGGACAGACCTCCTGGCAGATATCGCAACCAAAAACCCAGCCTTCCATTTGATTTTTAAATCCATCGGGAATGGCGGATTTTAGTTCGATCGTGAGGTAGGAAATACATTTCGAACCATCCATTACATACCCTTCCGGGGTGATGGCTTCAGTCGGGCAAGCATCAATACATTTTGTACAGGTACCGCAATGGTCTTTGATCGGGTGGTCGTATTCAAACTCAACATCCAGAATGATCTCTGCGAGAAAAAAATAGCTGCCTTTGCGGGGATGAATCAGCAGGGTGTTTTTCCCGATCCAACCCTGACCTGTTCGTTTTGCCCAATCGCGCTCCATCACCGGTGCCGAATCTACAAATACGCGCGCATGAAAATCGCCAAGCTCTTCTTTTAAGTCGCGGACGAGTGCTTTCAGTTTCCTGCGCACTACTTTGTGATAGTCCTCGCCGTATGCGTAGCGGGAGATCCTGACAGGGGTGAGTTGGCTGCAATCCTGACTCGCATCATGTTCTCCAAACTCCTTAGCCTCTTGAGAAGTGGAGACTAAATTCTCCTCTGGATAATAATTGTATTGCAGACAAATGACCGACTTAGCACCGGGGACGAGTTTCGTAGGATCCAATCGCAGGTCAAAATGATTGGCCATATAGTGCATCTCCCCTTGGTACCCTTTTTTGAGCCAAGCCTCAAGTCGGGAGGCTTCCTGATCCATATACTCCGCCCTTGCAATCCCGGCTCCCATAAATCCATGACGGGAAGCCAGATCTCTGACCAATTGAGTGCGTTGTGTTAGCCGGGTTGTCATTTCCTGAGCAAGTTAAAAGGAATTCAGTCGTACAAGATGGTCTTTAACGGACCGAAGCCCATGCCAGTGGCATCTGTAAAATCGCGTGGTGAGGAAGCTTTTAACTTGCGTTTACTTAGAATTTACCTTAAATTTACATAACAGCTGTTATTCGAAAATGTATTACTGAAACTCAGTGCTTTATACATTTAAAAACGTTCAGCTCGTTAGGCAAAACACATTCAGAGACATGATTATACGATGTATAGCCCTGATATTCCTGCTCCACGCTGTGGAGGCGGTGGCCGCATCGTACCCGGTAGATATCGTCAAGGGGTTTATCATCACTACAGCTGAAATTGATGGTCAGACTGTCAATGTTATCCTGGATAGCGGTGCACCCGGTGTCGTTCTGAATGAAAAATACTATTCCGGCGAAAAGCAAAAAGATATCCAGTGCACAGGACTCAATGGCAGCTTCCTGTGTGGCGTACGTACAATCCGGTCCTGGAAATGGCTGGGCGCAGAAAGAGGAAAAACCAAAGCGCTTGTTTCGGATCTTGCTTTTCTTGAAAGCGCGACTAGCCGCCCGATCTATGCACTCGTCGGACTCAGTGTCCTGGATGACTATTATGTTTCAATTGATATCGACAATGAAACTGTCACACTCCTTTCCACAATCCCGGAAAAGTGGGAATCGTCGTTGACCAGAATCAATTTTGTCGATCACTTGCCGGTTATCTCATGCACGGTCAATGGACAGAAAAAAATCCTGGGGCTTGATACCGGATCGGCGTCCAACTACCTATTTAGCTTTGCTCCAAAAGACGGTTCATTCTCCCAACTGGAAGCCACTCCCGTCATTGTCGTCGGTACGGACAACCGGGAAGATCTTCGTCATCGTGTCATGCTCAATGTACATGTCTCCGATCAGGATGCACCTTTCTCTTCTAGCTTTATCGTGGACCTAACTGATAAAGGCGCTTTTCAGCACGATGGATTTGATGGTATTCTGGGTCAGGAATTTCTTTCACAGTACAACCTGATCATCCACCCTGGCAAACAAAAAATGTTGCTGTTGCCAAGAGTGCAGGAAGATGTTGTGCTGGAGTAATCAGTTACTTAGGTTAGGGGTTATATGGTTTAAGTGAAAATTGAATTCTCAGAATTTAGCTCACGCAGAGACGCAAAGGCGCAGTTTTAATTTCTATCCGCTTAACGCTTAGGACTGTTTCTTATGATGGAATCAGGAAATTCAACACCAAGAGTTTCATCACTGCAAAGTCCCTATTCAAAATTAAAAATCACTCCTCACCACTCACTCCTCACCTCTCACCACTCACCCCTGTTCAACAATCTGGAGTTTTGCGAAGCGGAGCATGATTCGTCGCTCGGAGTCGTCGCCCTGATCAAAATGGATCGTCGCCACTTTGTTGTCGCGGGCGCCATCGATACTGAGGATACGGCCGCTTCCAAACTGGAGATGCAGCACTTGCATACCTTCTGCGAGTTGCTCGGAAGGGCTGGGCTTAAAGTCTGCGGGATTGACACGTGGTTCGAAGTCTTTCTTGCGACCCGGACGGTCTGCGAGTAATCGGGGCTCTTTGAAGAGTTGCTTTTTACGCTCTACGGTAGATTCAAAATGGATCTCATCGATTTCTTCCAGGAAACGGCTTGGGTCATTGTATCTGAACTGTCCAAACTGATATCGGCTGGTTGCGTAGGAAAGTGCGAGGAACATTTTTGCACGAGTGATCGAAACATAAAACAACCTTCGTTCTTCATCCAGTTGGTCAGGGGAACCCATCGACATATAGGAAGGAAAAAGATTTTCTTCAAGTCCGACTACAAACACCGCTTTCCATTCCAAACCTTTCGCGGTATGGGTTGTCATCAGGCTGATGTAATCGGATTCTTCTTCATCTGTGGTATCCAGGTCTGTCAGCAAAGCGATGTCGGACAGATAAGCAGCAAGGCTTCTGTCTGTTGTAGCTCCTTCATCCGCAATATCGTTTTCCACAAACTCTTTAATGCCATCCAGGAGTGCTGAGGCATTTTCCATTCTTCCGATTCCCTCTATACTTTGATCCTGACGGAGTTGTTCAAAAATGCCGCTCTCCTGAGCCACCATCATGGCGACTTCATACGCATCGGAAGATGCTGCTTTCGCTTTGAATTTTTCGATCATCTGAACAAACGAAGCCAGCTTACCTTTCGCAGGATATAACCCGGAAGTCAGGACAGCCCACATGGAAACGCCCTCCTCCACGGCGATCTCGGCGATCTTGCCGGTAGTCGTTTTGCCAATCCCCCTTTTGGGTGTGTTTATGATCCGTTTGAACGCTTCATCATCGCGCTCGTTGACCGTCAGCCGCAAATACCCCAGGATATCTTTGACTTCTTTGCGTTGGTAAAAAGACAGACCGCCAAAAATTTTGTAGGCCAGATTTTGTTTGCGCAGGTGTTCTTCAAAAACGCGGGATTGTGCATTCGTGCGATAGAGAATTGCGATGTCTCTGTTTTCAAGATGCAGCCGGTTTTTATATTCTATGATCGTACTGGCGACTAGTCTGCCTTCCTCGACATCACTGACCGCTTTGATGACTTTTATCTTATGTCCATCGCCCAGTTCCGTCCAGATCTCCTTTTGAATCTGTTTGTTGTTATTGCTGATCACCATATTGGCCGCCTTCACGATATGATCGGTGGACCGATAGTTTTGTTCCAGTTTAAACACGGATACCTCCGGAAAATCCTGTTCGAATTTGAGGATATTCTCTATCGTCGCTCCGCGAAAGGAGTAGATGCTCTGTGCGTCATCGCCCACGATGCAAATGTTAAACGGACTGTTGTGGTATACCGTGAGCAATTTGATGATCGCGTATTGCAGGTAGTTGGTATCCTGAAACTCATCGACCAGCACATATCGGAAGATGCGTTGGTATTTCTCGCGGACGTTGTCTTTGTTTTCCTGCAGGAGTCTGTACATCTGTAACAGCAGGTCATCGAAATCCATTGCTCCTGCCTGTTTACAGCGCTTGTAGTAACGCTCGTATATATCGTATATCTGAGGTCGCTTATTCATCCGATCGTAGTGGATGAGTTCGTGGTCTTTGGCGTAGAGTTCCGGCGTGATGAGATTGGATTTGGCGGAGGATATTCTGGCCAGCACTGCGTTGGGATTGTATTGTTTGGGATCCAGCCGCATTTCTTTTATGATATCGCCCACCAGGCTTTTGGAGTCGTCGCGATCGTAGATCGTGAAGGCGGGAGGAAAGTCAATCTTCGGGGCTTCCACGCGCAGAATGCGGGCGAAAATGGAGTGAAACGTACCGGCCCAAACGCGTTCGCCTTTTGATCCGACGACGGCCTGGATGCGTTCTTTCATTTCGCGGGCGGCCTTATTGGTGAAGGTAAGCGCCAGGATTTGCTGCGGTGCCACGCCTTGTTCGATCAGATAGGCTATGCGATAGGTCAGAACGCGAGTTTTACCGGATCCAGGGCCGGCAATCACCATAACGGGGCCATCGGTATGCGTGACCGCCTGATGCTGTACTTCGTTGAGGGAGGATAAGTATGTCATATTCAGATTGCAAAAATAGAGGATATGTTTAAGCTATGGGAAAGAATCCGGTTAGAATTTGAATTCTGTATTTTGGCGGATTCATGGCTACCCTGGACATCATACTGCCCGCTTACAATCCGCTTCCGGGATGGGAGGACCACGTCATCCGGCGATTTTTATCGCTGCAGGAGGCGATGCCCGAACACCAGATGACGCTGAGTATCGTCAATGACGGCTCCGGACAAGTCGATATGGAAGCTGCCCGTCAAAAGATAAAAGCCTCATTGCCAGCGCTTAAATGGGTCAGCTATACAGAAAATCGAGGTAAGGGCTTTGCGCTTCGCAAAGGCGTGGAAGGCGCAGAAGCAGATTTTATCATCTATACAGACGTGGATTTCCCTTATGTCGAAGCGTGTATGATCGACTTGATCCGGCAACTCACAGCGGGCAGTGATGCCGTCATCGGTGTGCGTGACGAGGGATATTATGCACAATTGCCCGCAACCCGCCGGCGGATCTCGAGGCTTCTGCGGCGCATCAATGCGCGTATTCTGAGACTAAAGGTGAATGATACGCAAGCCGGGCTGAAGGGATTTCGACAAAGTGTAAAACCCGTTTTTCTTTCGACCACGATCAATCGGTATTTGTTTGATCTGGAATTTGTCTATCTCCTTTCACAAAAAGACCATTTTCGGGTTTCTTCGATTCCAATTACACTCCGACCGGGAATATCGTTTTCAAAAATGAACCGAAAGATTCTTTTTGAAGAGGCGCGGAATTTTTTAAAAATATGGGTGAGGGCGTAGGGCTGAGGGCTGAGGGCTGAGGGCTGAGGGTTATGGGGTTTATTGGGTTTATTGGGTTTATTGGGTTTAAGGTTTAGAATTTAGGAAATGCTTTATCTTTTATACATCGTAAATCTCTCAGGTCTTAAGTCTTAGGTCTCAGGTCTAACAATTCAAAATCAGCAGAATGCATTTCGACAGTTTTATTGCCTCTTTGAAGAATGAACAACCACCGGAAGGGATACCTCCTTTGCTTCTGTCGCTTTGGTATGATGGGAAAGGTGACTGGGAGAAGAGTCATGAAATTGCACAGGATATTCATTCGAAAGAAGCGGCACATATTCACGCATACCTGCATCGAAAAGAAGGCGATATCTGGAACGCAGATTATTGGTATCGGCGCGCCGGAGCTACCCGGCCAACTTGTTCGCTGGAAAAAGAATGGGAGGAATTGGTGCTGAAGCTTCTTTAGCGAAGGGCTGAGGGCTGAGGGCTGAGGGCTGAGGGCTGAGGGTATGGATCTCCTACCCTAAAGCTACAGCGACTAAAAGGTGAGCTGTGAGGGGTGAGCAGTGGCACGAGGGAATATTGATTCCATGAATGGTAGCCTTTCAATGCGTTGAAAGGGATTTTAGGGTGATCAAAATATTCAGGTCGCGCTTTAGCGCTTGACCATCTATCAGAATGATTAAAAAATGAAAAAATTGCCCCGAGCTTTAGCTCGCGGGAGTTGTGTAAGAAAGCTAAATCAAACTCAAGGAAAAATATTGTTACTAATTTCAATTCGGGATTTCGGTGTAAAATTGAGCGGCCCTTTTGTCATTCCTTCTCTTTCTCTCTTCCTCCGATCTTCCGTTCCGCCCTTCCGCCCTCAATTATTATTCCTCACGCAGAGGCGCGGAGGCGCAGTTTAAGTTCTTTAATTAATCAGTCGTAAGACGCAAGACACAAGACGTAAGACGCAAGACGCAAGATCTGAGATTTATTTATTTTACTCAACTCTTAAACACTTACACTTTGTTGTCGGAGGCGACAAAGCTCAACACTGTGAAATATTTAAGATTTCTCGAGTTCCTCCCAATACTCGGCAGCACGGCGCATGTGGGGAATAAAAATCGATCCACCGACAATGAGAGCGACAGAACAGGTCTCATAGATCTGCGTTTTGGTGACTCCGAGTTCATGGCAGCGGCCAAGATGGTATCGGATGCAATCATCGCATCGAAGCACCATTGAAGATACAAGTCCAAGTAGTTCTTTAGTGACTTCGGGCAATGCTCCGTCTTCATACGTTTGATTGTCCAGGCTGAAAAATCGTTTGATGACTTTATTGTCATGCGAGAGGATCACATCATTCATGCGCTGGCGGTACTCATTGAATTCCTGTATCATGGTGGTTTCTTTTTTAGCAGAAGATTAAAACAGTTTACAAAGCAAAATAGGGAAAAGATTAAGCCTGGGGAAGACCGGCCTCCTTTCTACATGTATTATATTTGTCCACAATATGAGACGCTTTTCAGGAAATAGGTTTGCGATGATTACCCTTTGTTTGTGTATGATCTTCTCATGCAAACAAGGGGACACGCATCATGAAGGACACACACAGGTTGCTACCGCATCTGCTGACGATACCCGGATGCTGGTCAAAGAAGCGTATGCTCGTGTCGACCCGATGAAGATCACGCCTACCATGAATACCGAAAGAGCAGCGATCATCAAAGCACAGCTGGATGCTCTGACTGACCCAAAAGAAAAAATAAACGTGCAAATCGAATATGCTTTCGAATTGCTGGCGGCAGGAGATACCAAAGCCGCTTTGCGCGAGTATCAGACAGCCTTTCAGTCTATCATTCAAAACAAGTTGTCTCTTGATGAAGAAGGCAGACGCAACCTTTACTTCATCGTCGGAATGGCGTATATGCGACAGGGGGAATTGGAAAACTGCGTACTCAATCACAATCACCAATCTTGTTTTATTCCCATTCGGGGCGACGGCATCCATCAACTTAAATCAGGTTCTGAACGGGCGATCAAACAATTTGAAACCGTGCTGAGTGAATTTCCCGAAGATCTGGAAGCGAAATATCTGCTGAACATTGCCTATATGACGATCGGAGGGTATCCGGAAGATGTACCGGAAGCATGGCGCATTGATCCTTCCTGGTATCAGAATACGATCAAGGTTGAGCCCTTCACAGACCTTGCTCCACAGCTCGGCATCAACGATAATGCACGAGCCGGGGGAGTCATCATGGATGACTTCAACAATGACGGGTGGCTGGATCTGGTGACCACCTCGTGGAATCACAAAGATCCCAGTCGCTTTTATATTAACAATGGGGATGGTACGTTTACCGACCGATCAAAGGAATCAGGACTCGCAGATCAACTCGGCATACTTCACCTCAATCAGACGGATTACAATAATGATGGACTGCTCGATATATATCTGATGCGAGGAGCCTGGTATTTCAATTTTGGTGATATCCCGAATACCCTGTTAAAAAATAATGGGGATGGTACGTTTAAAGATGTAACGCTACAGGCAGGACTGACACACCACGCGCCCACACAGGCATCGGCCTGGGCAGATGTTAATCTTGATGGGTGGTTGGACCTAATCGTAGCCAACGAGTCATTTAAAGACTTTCAACGAGGGATTGACCTGTATATCAACAATCAGGATGGTACTTTCACACACTCATCAGAGCGCTATGGATTGACGCAAAATGAATTCTATAAAGGAATTGTAGCGACTGATGTCAACAATGACAGGTATCCGGATATCTACCTTTCAAGCCAGACTAACGGCAATCAACTTTTAATAAATGAAGGATACGCTGGCAAACAAAGATTTACGCCAGTCGGAGATAACGCTGGTGTAACCAGACCAAGACTCAGTTTTCCGTGCTGGTCATTTGACTACAACAACGACGGAAATGAAGATCTTTTTGTCTCCGGCTTTTCTAATGATGACTCACCAGGTATCATCTGGATACAGGATCACCTGAGAAAATCAACTTCAGAATATCTTCCAAAACTTTATCGCAACAAAGGCAACCTGGCCTTTGAAGAAGTGGGCAGTCAGCTTGGACTCAATGAAGTCGCCTTTACGATGGGGTGCAATTTCGGCGATATTAATGTCGATGGATACCTTGATTTCTATCTGGCTACAGGCAACCCACTTTATCAAAGCCTGGTGCCGAATAAGATGTACCTCAATATGAAAGGTGAGCGTTTTGAAGATGTGAGTTACAGTGGCAATTTTGCCAATATCCAGAAAGGGCATGGCGTCAGTTTTGGGGATTGGAATCACGACGGCGATGAGGATTTGTATGTCGTCATTGGAGGTGCGTATGATGGGGACAATTTTTACAATTGTTTGTTTGATAATCCCAATGAAAACAAACACAACTGGTTGGTCCTGAACCTCGAGGGCACAGAAGCTAACAAATCAGCGATCGGTGCCCGGGTGGAAATCTCAGTGGATGAGGGAAGCAGGGAAAGAAGCATCTTTCGCACGGTGACCTCAGGTGCGTCTTTTGGCGCCAACAGTCTTGCGCTGGAAGTGGGACTCGGAAAAGCCACAAAAGTGAATCGCATAACCGTACAATGGCCGTGCAAAACTTGTCCGGAGCAGGAATTTACGGGCTTGGAGGTAAATAAAGCTTACAAACTGGTGCAGGGAAATCCCTCTGCAGAATCATTGAAATATGAGCCTGTGCAAGCCGGCAGTGGTGGTCATGATCATATGATGCACCACTAATCCTTCAGGTGTTTTTCAATTAGTGCTCCGACTTCCTCAGCCAGTTCTTCAGAAAATCCTGAATGCGAGCCGAGGTATTGGTATTCACCATTTAAAACAAGCAACATCGGATACCCTTCTGGCACCCATGTATAGTAAGTTTCATTGTCAGCCATAATGGTTGGATACGCCATTGGGTTATTACGGACATATTTCTCCATTCGACTTTTGTTTTTGACTTCATCATCTATGATGTTGACCCCGTACACAACTACATTTTGATCCTTGAATTTGTGATATAGCTTATTCACTTCAGGGATGCTTTTAATGCAGGGGTAACAGGCGGAATACCAAAAATCCAAAATGATGACATCGGCCTCGACATGTTTTATGTCGATGTTTTCACCCGACTGCATCAGAGTTCCCTTTAAAGAAGAATAATCAATGGATTCCGGTGAAATGCGTGTTGATTCAATCTCTTGTTCTTCCATTAGCTCCTGGTGCTTAAACGAGGCCAGAAACGCATCATTCAACATGGTGAGTTCGGTATTGTACCCATACCTGGGGTTGTGGTATGTCCAGGATTGGTATTGTTCGTTTTCCTGAAACCACATCGCGATGGATCGATGGCGAAGCATGTGCTCAACTGTGTCAATGGCCACAAATACTGTGAAGTTGGTAAAGTCTTCCTGATCCGGCAAAGTAAGATGAATACCTTTACATGGCCATTCACCAATCATGGTATCCATAACGGTGGGTTTAAAATCATCATTCGTAAGGACTGTTCTACCCTCCTGATTTTTAGTTAGAAATGATGTTTCAATAAAGCTCCTCGCCCAGTCATGGATATATGACTTTCCCGGATTCCGGGCAAGTTCATTGATCAGTAATGAGGATTCCGAGATATTTCCGAAATATGCTGTTTGTCCATCGTAGGCATAGGCAACTTCTTCTGTTCGCATAAAGAGAAATCCGCTAAACAAAGTATCTGCCGGGAAGCTTATTGTTTCGGTGTAGGCAAGCGTAACCACAGTGTCATCTCTGGAGAATGACTTATTTCGAAATTCAATCTCTGCAGTCAAAGATGTATACTGATCCCGCTTGTCGAAATAGGCACCCACAAATTCTTTCATTGCACTCTGGCTTTGCAACGGTTGAATTGAAGAAAACACACACAGGCACACGGCAGAATAGAGGCAAGTACTGACTTTCATTTGGTTACATTTGAGTTCTGTAAATTACAAAAAAGCAAGGTGACAGTCTTCCTGTCACCTTACTCAATCTTACTACAAGCGCGAAAAGTCTACCATGGGGTAATAATAATTTTGGATGTCATATCACATTGAAACGTAGGTGGCAGCGGGTTGTCTTTGCATTCGCAACGTACTTTCCACTTTCTAATTACAGGTACGCACTCAGAACAATTAGTTCCCGTGCAGGTCACTTCTAAACCCGGCCCACCGGGTACAGCTCTGAGGACATCCTCTTCAAGTACCAGCTCAATGGCTTTGCCGGTAATGGAAGTATTGCTTACTGTACCAATTAAAAAGTATTTCCCAGAGGATGGCTCCAGATCAATATAGATATCTGAAATGGTTGCACCAGAGGTCAGACCTCCCTGCAACGCGATGGTAGCATTTGCCACACTCGACAAAATCGGCTGTCCATTTTTCACCGTACCGACTACTAAAGACTGGCTTTGTGCACCAGGGAGGATCAGGCAGGTGAGAAGAAGGGATAAGCATGTGGTTATTACATAAAAGTTTTTCATGGTGAAGTTTTAGTTTAATTCTTTGAGGCTTTGTTTTCGTCAAAGTCAATGTCCTACTTCTTGTTCAAGCGGTTTTCGGTTGCCCGCTACACGATGATGATGTCGTGGCACCCGGCGCCAGGTGCTGCGACTGTGATGTGTCTTATGGGTTGGTTTGCATGTCTTTTAGTTGTCATTGATATGCATATCGATGTTCTGGCATCCTTTGATCAGCATATCGCCTTTGCGCATGGTCTGCGCTGTGCTGGTGTATCGCAGGTCGTAATTCCATACCCCGACACTGATCTGGAGGGAGCATTCTTTGCCTTCCGGCAGGATGACTACTTCTCTGTTCTCTCCGGATGCTCTGTGTTTTAATATGACGGTCATAGAGTTCAGCGATTTATTTTCGATACATAGGTCTGCGTGGTTGTTTTTACATCCGGACGCTTTCGCGTTGCTTTTTTTCTGGCTCAGGGCTTTGACGAGTTCGACGATAATCTTACTCCCTTCTATGACCTGGTCGGTCGTCTCAGTGGTCTGTGCGTATGCTTTGTGGGTCATGGGAAGGAAGAGGAGGAAAATGAGTATGATGGGTTTCATGATGTGGTTAATCGTGGTGGGAGAGCTGCCCCTTGCGCGCCCGGGTTTTGCATTTGTGTACACGAATCGTGTGTCCTTGTTTCAAAAGTGGTGGCAATGGCGTATATTTCCTATTAGAAAACAGAATACTTCACCAGTAAATCTGATAACTATATGCGCTATTCTGATAAGATCGGAAGGGAGATCCGGTCTGTGCGGGAGGCAAAGGGGTATTCGCAGGAATACCTGGCGGAGATGCTTGACATGAGTCAGTCTTCGTATGCTAATCTGGAGTCCGGCAAGTCTACTTTGAGTGTGGATCGATTGCTTTCGATCACGGAGATTCTGGAGATCGATGTGCATCGGCTTTTGCACTTTCCGAAGCGAACGACGAAAACTGTTGCTGCCTCAAACAATGATGTGGCTTCTAAGCAAGCGGGAATTGATCCCAAGGTTTTGTCTGTGTATGATCAGCTGATCACAGAGATGCGGGGGGAGATTGCGTTTTTGAGGGAATTGTTGAGAGGGCAGAAATGAGATTGTACAAAGGCATTCCCATAAAGTATGTAAAGATTCTTACCTTCCTTAGAAGCCTCACTTTAACACAAATAAAACTGAAGGACTAAAACACTAACTTAGCTAATAAGCTTTTGGGTCCAACTCATGGTGAGTATTATACTTCACTGCTTTGAATAAATATCTGATCTGAATAACACCGCTCAACAAAAATATTTTTCTTCATGTGAGCTCGCTAGCTTACTTCAAAATTTTACTCCGGTTATGAGATTGGCTAAACTTATAAATAATAACTTAAACCATATTAAAGAGCTGTCTCATCATGAATTAAAACATTACAAATTGAATTGGCTACATATCCATGAAAGTTATACAGACTATAAATATCTGCAGCTTATCAATGAAAATTACAAAGACTTCAAAGAATCAATTGAAGCTTTTGAAAATGCTTTAGACTTTAAGTCTATTCTTCGCGGAGATCATGATGCTGAATATGTAGCCTTCCCCGTTTTTCAGACAGTTTAAAAGTAGACAAAATGCCTAACTTTAAACTTAAGAATTATGAAAAAAGGAAGATTTACAGAATCCCAGATTGTCGCCATACTCAAGCAGTATGAAGCCGGCAAATCCACTGAGACAATCTGTCGGGAATGCAAAATCAGCAGAGGTACCTTTTATAATTGGCGCAAAAAATTTGCAGGGATGGATGCCCAGCAGCTTAAGCGCCTCAAAGAGCTTGAAGATGAGAACAGGCGATTAAAGCGTATGTTCAGTGATTTGAGCCTGGATCACCATCTGCTCAAAGAAGTGCTGGAAAAAAAGTTTTAGGGCCCTCTGAGCGAAAGCTTCGTGCTGAGTATCTGGTCGAAGAGAAGAAAGTTTCTGTGCAGAGGGCCTGCCGAATTGTCAATCTGACGCGTTCACAATGGTATTACCAAAGCAAGCGAGATGATGGCGAGGTAATGACGGTTTTGGATCAGTTGGCCACCCAATTGCCGACACGAGGCTTTGACACATACTATGGACGTTTACGGGCAAAAGGCCATAAATGGAACCGGAAGCGGGTACTAAGAGTCTACCGTAAAATGAACCTGGCACTACGACGCAAGCGCAAACGCAGGCTGCCGGCACGAGTCAAACAACCCATTGCACAACCCATAACCATTAACCGAACCTGGAGTCTTGATTTTATGCATGATAGTCTCGAGTATGGCCGAAAGATCCGGGTGTTAAACATCATGGATGATTTCAGTCGGGAAGCACTGGCAGTAGAGCCTGCATACTCGCACAGCGGAGAAAGTGTAGTTGCTGCTTTGGAAGAACTTATATGGAGCAGGGGAAAGCCCCGGGCTCTTCGTACAGATAATGGACCTGAGTTCATTAGCAAATGTCTCACCAATTGGTGCAAGGAAAGAAACATCGAGATAAAGTATATCCAGCCTGGGAAACCAATGCAGAACGCTTACATAGAAAGATTCAATAGATTGTTCAGGGAGGACGTTCTCGATGCCTACGTATTTGAAGATCTGAAGCAGGTAAAGCGCCTGGCAGAAGAATGGAAGAATGATTATAATCTAAACCACCCACATAGCTCTTTAAACGGACTTTCTCCGGTGAGCTATCTGAAGAAATTAAATGTTAATTTGTACAATTAAACTATGTCCGAATTTGGGGAAGGTTTCAGTCCTTTTCAACAAATGCATACTTGAGGTATGTGGATGGATCGAAATGATGATAGTAGAATAATCTTGAGGTATCCGAAAGGCCTCGTATAAACAATGGGCCAATCTCAAAAAGGGCTGTGTCAAATTCAATTTCAAAAGTAAGTCCATGGACATTCCCGATATCTCTTGTTGTTTTTACATTTAAGTTGTCAACCCGTCCTTGCTCGTCAAGATATGGTAACGCTGTCAACTCAATGTCATTTCCAATTGGATAAAAACTTTCGTCAGAATAAAATCTATTCGACTGCAAATTATTTAATTCGTGTACTTCTATATCCGATAAATCCACCACTCCATTCCCATCTGCATCTCCATGTTTTGCATTGATGCCAACGTATTCATCTTCCCACTCTTCGCCCGGATGGCCTCGCCACGAGATTTGACCGTTTCTGGCTGGACCGGTAAGGTCATTAAAGACGCCCCACATGAGGTAGTCGCGGTGATCAACTATTCCATTTTTATCAAAATCTCCGGGCCAGACACAATCACCACCTGTACATACAGGGTAAGAAGTACATGGGAATTCGGAATGAGGATTAAATGGGAAATTAATCAATAATGAATCGATATTATTAAACATAGTAGTTATCTGCCCTAGGTGATCAACAGCTGCATCGTAATGAAACATATTTGCGGTATATACATGAATGATATCTCCAGGATTAAATCGACCAATAAAAACAGAAGAGACTGTCTTAGCATCGATAGGATGATCAACAGCATTTATTGCTGCCCATGAATTGGTATCACGGGGATCCCCATTAAATAAAAACTTAGTTGGACTCAATGAAGAGTTGCTACTATGGCCGTCACCTTCAGGTAAAATTGGAGTCCCATCCCCCCATGTACCTTTTAGTAAATTATACTCTTCAAGCATCAATCCTTCTCCATCTCCTGGGGAACTAAAGCTGTGCATTTCATGCGATAAATATGTCATGCTTTGAACGGGTGGCACACCTAAGTAGGAAGCTAATCCAGAAGAACACTGATTCTCGGCATCTCCGTCATTACTGTCAAAATTATACACGAATTCAGTACTTCTGGCACTATCACACCCTATTAGATCGTCGTAATAACACCCAAGATCATAATCTGTCCAAATCCCAAAAAACGCACTATCAATTGGTGTTACCGCTCTACTTACAATTTTATACTTATTAAATACCGTATTGTTCAATATTGCGTTATCAGCACAATGAAATGCAAATGCTGTTAGCTGAAACTCAACCCGAACAGGTCTGTTGCCTGAAGTATTATTGGTGTCTGCATCATTAAAGACCATCCAAAGTATTTGATCAGGAATGTAGGGCCAGGTTGCAATATTAACAACAGGATAATCCCCCAGATCAGGATCATAAAGGTCATTACCATTGGTATCAAAAAATTCTGCAAGGCCAACATTGTCATTTGGAGGCAACTCAAATCCATTGAACCTTGAAAAATATTTATTGCCTCTTGCCGGCCATCCGAATATTGAAGGAATCGTATCTGCCAAAATAAAATCAGACTCCCAATCCTCTTTATGAGCTAAAATGTCTTCTCTGAAGACACTCCATACCTTGTCATAATCTTTACATTCCGAGTAATACGGTATTCCAATGGAATTTAAAGGTCCAACACTATAATTTGATTCTCCATACAATGCATATGTTTCTGCTGCAAGTTTAAGATTACCTGCATCATCAAATCCGGCTATCCACGGAGAGGAAGCAAAAATGGTAGACAGTTTATTTTTAGATGGAAAAGGTACAAGAAAACCGCTCTGATCCACGCCAGTAAATAAATTTCCTCCTGGAATATAAGATGCGCGTATATTATTCGAGTTTAAATAATACTCTTCAAAGCTTCCCACGCAATTCGATTGTCCCTGGAGGAAAGATGGGATGAGAAGAAATAACAGCAATAGCTTTTTCATAATCGGGTCGTTTCTCTAAAGTTACAACCCGGGCTGCTACAAAAATGTCAGGGAAAAGGCAGATCGCTGATTACTCCGCGCTGGCCAAAGGATATTTTAGCCCTTTGTAATCTGTCAGCACTGCTTTGACCTTGCCGACGGAGACCGGACTCTCGATCATCAGCGGGATCCGGTTTTGATCCGCAGAGAGATAGACATCCATTCGCGTATCTTCTTTAAAGAAATGCCCCTCAACCATCTGAGGTTTGATCAGCGTAGTGCGATGCTTACCCATATGACGGATCTTGGTCACCAGATTTTTCTCGGCAACCTCTACTTGCAGCGGATATTCTTCTTCGATAAAGACTTTGACACCAAATTGATCTCCCTTTTTATACTTCTCGAAATCCACGTTGCGCACATTGTAGACGATAGAAATCAGGTCATGCATACACGTGGACAATTTTTCCGAATAGCTTTTCGTCGGTTTGTCAGGCCACCCTTTTGTGGCATGCACGATATTGTTTTCCTGGTCAAAAGTGAATTTATCCCACCACACATATTTACCTTCCTGGATATCCCGGGAAAAGGACATCGGCAGCAAAGTCTGCTTGTCAATCACACTCTCGTAGTAGTCATTGACTTCGTAAAACCACTCAAAGGCATTGATGGTCTCTCCGACCACCGTAATGTGATAGCGATCACCCAGGTCATCGACTTTAAAAGTAGCACGACCGGCAGCGATCCAGATAAATTCAAGTTGGTAGTATAAGGTATAGGTGATCTGCTCCCCACCCTGCCAGCAGTAGTTTTCCGTATCACAGAAATTGCCCGGCAGCGTATCCACAACCGGCACCGGAGGCTGGACCACAGGCGAGATCCAAAGCAAGGACATCAATATCAAAGCAACCTTCAACATACTCTATAAACGAATTTAGGGGTAAAGTGTTACATAACAGTCGGTTAATTCTATGTCTGAGCCCTTTTGTGCCCCATTGAAATCGCACCAGACATCGCCTTTAGCCGTACGATTGCCAAAATTCTTTCAATCTTTACAGTCTCGAATCGCGCACCATATTCTATGGAGATCATCATTATTCTTTTACTGATATTGCTCAATGGCGTTTTCTCCATGTCCGAGATAGCCCTCATTTCCGCCAGAAAAACCCGGCTGACCAGCTCGGCCAACCGCGGTAATAAGGGCGCAAAAGCAGCTCTCGAATTACAGTCCCGGCCGAGCAAGCTTCTGTCTACCGTCCAGATTGGCATCACACTCATCGGCCTCCTCACCGGTTTGTATACCGGCGACAAAATCGCGCAGGATATGGAAGGTATCTTTCTGAGCATCCCTTTCCTGGCTTCCTATGCGACCACGCTGTCCGTGGCTTCCGTACTCATCATTGTCACTTTCTTTTCTCTCGTCCTGGGCGAACTGGTGCCCAAGCGCATCGGCCTGACTTACCCGGAGACCATTGCCAAGATGATGGCATTTCCCATGAAAGTCATCGCCACGATCACCGCGCCGTTTATATGGTTGCTGACGTTTACGACCAACCTGTTTTTAAAAATATTCCGCATCCAGCGCTCCAAAGAAAGCCGCGTCACAGAAGAAGAGATCAAAGCCATCGTCCAGGAAGGCATGGAAGATGGTGAGATCCAGGAAATCGAACAAAGTATAGTCAACCGCGTATTCAGTGTTGGCGATCGAAGCGTGAGCAGCCTCATGACCGTGCGAAAGAAAATGACCACGATTGAAATATCAGAATCGCGTGAACAAATCAAAGCAAAGGTGTCTGACCAGCTGCACAATTTCTATCCGATCTACGACAATGTCGAACAGGATATCATCGGTGTGGTCAGTCTGAAGCAGCTTTTCTCTTCGATTGAGCAGGATGATTTCGATCTAAAAAGCATCATCGATGAGCCTTCCTATATCGCGGAGCGCGACTCTGCCTACAAGGCTCTGGAGACGTTTAAAAAATCAAGTATCCATTACGCCCTTGTCATCGATGAGTACGGGGTCACGCAAGGTATCATTACGATGAGCGATATCCTGGAAGCACTCGTTGGCGATATCTCAGATTTCTACAGCGAAGAATATATGTTTCAGCAGCGCTCCGAAAATACCTGGCTGATGGATGGACACTATCCTCTGCCTGACTTCCTGTCTAAATTTGGCCTCGACGAATATATCAAGCACTATGATTTTAATACTGTGGGAGGGTTGATCATGCATGAGCTGGGCCATATACCTCGTCAGTCTGAAATCATGGAATGGGCCAATTTTAGGTTTGAAGTCCTGGATATGGATGGGCCGGCTATTGATAAGGTGCTGGTCACGCGGAAGTGAGCATGGTGAGTAGGTTTAGTTTCTCATGCGGATCGCATGAGAGGTTTAGAGGGTTTAGGGATTGAGTACACTAAACCAGACATTCATTCAATATGTGACTTTAAACTTTATAAACCTCCTCAACCAGAAGATGCGCACAGCATCTTCGCCTAAACTCTGCTATCTTGTACGCATCATATGATAGAGAAAAATAAGTCATCTCTGACAAAAATCCCGAAGCGCATTCTTGGTATTGATCCCGGCACAAATGCGCTTGGATTTGCCGTTATCGAAGTGGAAGGAGAAAGTATTCGTCTTCTTGAAATCGGTGTATTGCATCTGAAAGACAAAAAAGAACACACCGAAAAACTCCGCGAAATCTTTTTGGAAATCCAGGAGATTATCGAGCGATATCTTCCGAAAGACCTGGCGATCGAAGCACCGTTTTTTGGAAAAAACGTTCAGTCCATGCTCAAGCTCGGCAGAGCACAAGGTGTCGCCATGGCGGCGGGTATGACGATGGGACTCACGATCACCGAATACTCCCCCAAAAAAGTCAAACAATCCGTCACCGGAAATGGAAATGCCACCAAGGAACAGGTCGCTGATATGCTCGTTAGATTACAAGTGCTTGAAAGCGGAAAATTTCCTCTCGACGCCACCGACGCGCTGTCTGTTGCACTCTGTCATCACTACCAGGCTGGCAAGCCGGTGTCGACGAAAAAGGGGAGCTGGGCTTCGTTTATTAAGGACAATCCTGGGAGGGCGAAGGGCTGAGGGCTGAGGGCGGAGGGCGTAGGGCGGAGAGCGAAGAGCGGAGAGCGGAGAGCGGAGGGCGGAGAGCGTAGGGCTGAGGGCGAAGAGCGAACTTTTTCTATGAATTGGTAACATTTCTATATACTAAAGACACTTAATAGTGTACCATAATAAACCATTACCATGTTTAGGTTTGAAAATCTCGAAATTTGGAAAGAAGCAATTCAGATTGCTATGCTCTTGTTCGAAATTGGTGACGAATTAAGCGAAAGCAAGCTATGGCGATTTGCAGATCAGATCCGTGGTATCGGTATGAGTATACCTAACAATATATGTGAAAGCTCCGGTTCAAATCTCGTGAATGAACAAAAGCAATTTCTCCGATATGCAAAAAGAGAATGCTACGAAGCTGCCAATATTATTATTCTATTGGAAATGAAATCGATAATTAGTGTTGAACGAAAACAAAATCTATACTTCCGTCTGGACACCTTAAGCAGAAGAATTCAAGCATATTCCAATTCTTTGAAATAAAATAATAATCCACTCTCCGCCCTCAGCCCTCTGCTCTTCGCCCTTCGCTCTTCGCTCTTCGCTCTCAGCCCTCAGCTCTTCGCCCTCTGCTCTTCGCTCTCCGCGCCTTCACTGTCATCGTCATCTTCAATGTCCTTAACCAGATCATTAACTTCCTGAGTGGCCTTCTTTAAGTTTTCAAGATTCTTGCTGCGGCGTCTGGATTTTTTCTTTTCGCCATTGGCGCTGTGAGGCGTGGAACCATCCCCAACAAATCCCTCTTCGCTAAAAACAAATCCGTTTTTATCGGCATCGACATAGATGGTATCGCCTTCGACAAACTCCCCGGATAGCACCTGGATGGCGAGTTCATTGACCAGCTCAGTTTCGATGACACGCTTCAGTGGGCGAGCGCCAAACTGTGGATCGTATCCAAGTTCAGCGAGCAGGTTGAGCGCATTGTCATTGATCTCCAATGCCAGTTCGCGGCGGCCGAGATTCTTTTTGATTTTCTTCAGGAGCAATACAGCGATTTGTTTGATCTCATCCTTCGTGAGTGGAAGGAACATGATCTTATCGTCGATACGATTTAAAAATTCCGGTCTGAGATTCTCTTTGAGTTTTTCAAACACCTCTTCTTTCGTGGTGGAGATGATGTCATCACGCTGACTTTCACCGAGCACTTCGAGGTCTTCAAAATTTTCGAGGATGACTTCACCCCCCATATTGGAGGTCATGATCACAATGGTATTTTTAAAATTAGCGACGCGCCCTTTGTTGTCCGTCAGTCGCCCGTCATCCAGTACCTGCAACAAGACGTTAAAAGTGTCGGGGTGGGCTTTTTCAATCTCATCGAGCAGCACAATCGAATAGGGTCTGCGTCGAACAGCTTCCGTGAGCTGACCACCTTCATCATACCCCACGTATCCGGGTGGCGAACCTACCAATCGAGAGACAGCATGCTTTTCCTGGTATTCGCTCATGTCGATTCGAGTAATCGCGTTTTCATCATCAAACAGCACTTCTGCCAGTGCTTTGGCAAGTTCTGTTTTTCCGACACCAGTGGGGCCAAGGAAAATAAATGATCCGATGGGCTTGTTCGGATCTTGCAATCCGGCACGGCTTCGGCGCACAGCATTACTCACCGAGACAACAGCTTCTTTCTGACCGATCAGGCGCTTTCCGATTTCATCTTCCAGGCGGAGCATTTTTTCTTTTTCGCTCACCATCATTTTCTGCAGCGGAATACCTGTCCATCGGGAGACCACCTCTGCGATATCATTCGCAGTCACCTCTTCATTACTAAAGCGGCTGTCTGTGGGGATCTCATTCAGTTTCGCTTCTGCTTCTTTTAGTTTGGCAGTTTCTTCCACGAGTTGCCCGTATCGGATCTTGGCGACTTCTTCAAACTTTGATTCGCGTTCTGCGACAACGGCGGCATGTTCGAGTTCATCGATTTTCTTCTTGATGGATTGGATCGCGTCTACGAGTTCTTTTTCGTTTTTCCAGGATGCTTTGAGGTTGTCAAATTTCTCCTGGGTGTTGGCGATGGTCTCGGTGATGACTTTCAGTTTCTTCTCATCGCCTTCGCGTTTGACGGCTTCACGTTCGATCTCCAGTTGGCGCAGCTTTCTGTCCGCCTGATCTATTTCCTCGGGCAAACTGTCCAGTTCGAGGCGCAATTTAGCAGCGGCTTCATCGATCAGGTCAATGGCTTTGTCCGGAAGGTGTCGATCGGCGATATAGCGATGTGATAATTCAGCTGCGGCGACAAGGGCTTCATCGAGGATGTCGATCTTATGGTAGACTTCATATTTATCCTGGATACCGCGCAAAATGGATACGGTATCAGCAACAGAAGGCTCATCGATAAACACGGTCTGAAACCTTCGCACCAGCGCCTTATCTTCTTCGAAATATTTTTGGTATTCATCTGCTGTTGTCGCGCCGATTGTGCGAAGTTCGCCACGCGCCAAGGCAGGTTTGAGAATATTAGCTGCATCCATGGCACCGCTTCCGCCTCCTGCGCCAATGAGCGTATGGATCTCGTCGATAAAGAGGACGATCTCTCCGTTCGAACTCTTTACCTCTTCAATGACGGCTTTAATGCGCTCTTCAAACTCGCCTTTAAATTTTGCTCCGGCGATCAGTGCAGCGATGTCCAGTACGTAGATTTGTTTGGAAAGGAGATTGTCCGGTACATCTTTTTTGACGATGCGCCATGCCAGTCCTTCGACGATGGCGGTTTTTCCTACACCTGCTTCACCGATGAGGATTGGGTTGTTCTTTTTCCGGCGGGAAAGGATATGCAGGATCCGTCTGATTTCTTCATCTCTTCCGATGATGGGGTCCAGCTTTCCGTCCAGCGCGCGCTGGTTGAGGTGGATGCCGTACTTTTTGAGTGCGTTGTACTGATTGTCGGTGTTTTGATCCGTCACGGTACGTCCGCCGCGGAGTTCTTTGATCGCGGATTTCAGTGCTGCAAGGGTAGCGCCCTGATCTTTGAGGATCTGGGCTCCTTTGCTGGTACCTTTCATGATCCCGAGAAGCATAATCTCGGTGGAGATAAACTCATCGCCAAATTCAGAGAGAAATTTCTTGGCTTCGCTCAGTGCTTTATTGCTGTGATCGGTCAGGTATTGTTTGTCCGATCCGGACACTTTCGGGTAGCTGTCGATCGCTTCGTCGAGGGCTTTGGTGAGCTGAGGGATGCTGACGCCTACTTTTTGGAAAAGAAATTTAGCACTATCCTCACTGGCTTCCAGAATCCCTTTCAGCAGGTGTGTTGTATCGACAGTTTGCTGCTGGAGTTTGGCGGCCAGTCGCTGTCCGGCCAGAATCGCTTCCTGGGCATTTATCGTAAAATTATCGTAGGTCATATTCTGTTTTTCAAAAACTTGTAAAATGGTCTCTTGTGCACAAAATAACAAGATGACGCTGGAAGGAGTTCGCTATTCTACCGAAACTAAAAGTTAATGGAAGTTTAAGCGGGAAATCCGGATGTCAAAAATAATTTTTACAAAAGTTAAATCCACTGTCAGATGGCATTTCGCACTCATTTTCTGTGAGTTGGAAAGGTTTGGCGTCGAATAGACTCGATTTCTAAAAAGAATTTTTCATATATAAATATTATATATGAGTGAAAAGTATATATCTTGTCGCATTGCAATGCAGATTTTATCCCTGGATGACCCGAATGGGTATGGGTAAAATCCGTTCCTGAGCCAAAACGTTGGTCGACAGGAGCACCTAAGAAGAACCCGAATTATTTTTGTGCCCATTACCCCCCATGGCAGCTCAAACAAAACGACACTACAAAGCGAATGGCAAGCTTCTGCTGACAGGCGAGTATCTCGTCCTGAACGGTGCGGTCTCGCTTGCCCTACCCTGTAAGCTCGGGCAGTCGATGAATATCAGTGAGCGGCCCGGGAGTGAAATCAACTGGAAAGCCTACGATCGCAAAGGCAACCTTTGGTTTTCTGCCAAATTTGACCTCATGGCGTTTGAGCCGGTCAAGTCCACCGACAAAGACATCGCCAACAGTATCCAGCAGTTGCTGCGCGGAGCCTGCCGTCAGAATTCTGAGTTTCTCTCCCAATGGCGCAAATACTCCGTAGAAACCTATCTCGAATTTGACCTCGAATGGGGCTTGGGAAGTAGTTCGACCCTGGTGTGGCTCGTCGCCCAATGGGCCGAAGTCAATCCTTATATCCTGCTCTTCGACACTTTTGGCGGATCCGGCTACGATATCGCCTGCGCGGATGCTGACGGACCGGTTCTCTACCAGCTCCTTGAAGATGAACTCCACATCGATGGCGCGGAATTCAACCCATCCTTCAGAGACAACCTCTACCTCGTTTATCTCGGCCGCAAACAGAGCAGTAAGGATGCATTAAAAAATTACCACCAGACTAAAGCCACGCTGAATGGATCGGTTGATAAAGTTTCCCGCCTGACCGAAAGTATCAACAGCGCTAAATCACTCAAAGAATTTGAAGGACTGGTTCGAGAACACGAATCACTCGTCTCGAAAGTTCTCGGCATGCCCACCGTCCAGAGCAATGAATTTTCGGACTACTGGGGCACCGTAAAATCATTAGGCGCCTGGGGCGGTGATTTTGTTCTCGCTACTTCCGACCGCACTCCGGAAGAAACACGACAATACTTCAACAGCAAAGGAATGGATGTTGTGTTTAAGTATGATGACCTGATATTGAGTTAGGGCGTTTCTCCATTTTCCATTTTTACTAGATTCTTTTTAGCTCCTGCTGGAAGGCAGGTGATTCAAGGCTGTCGTGTGGTTGAATCACAGAATGCGCGGAAAGCACGGAGTACGCTGAGATGTTGATGCTTGTATGCATCAACATTTTGATTTTTATCTATTTGGACTACTCTTTCAGCATACTTAAATTGCGGACGTCAGTATGACTAGCAATTAGCGAGCTAGTGGTCGTTTATAAGCACAAACCTTTTAAACTTTAACCGCTTACCCCCAAAATTAATCAGAAGAGCAACTTCGAGGTTATACGCTTTGAGACAGTTTAAAGCTTGAGCAATATGAATATCATTTAATTCTGTCACAGCCTTCAGTTCCACCAGGATTTTATCTTCCACCACAAAGTCTGCTCTTCTAGTACCAATAGGTGACTTGAGGTTTTTATAGTAAATCTCCTGTTCAATTTCTCTTTGAAAATTAAGATTAACTATTCTCATTTCATAGGCCAGTGCTCTTTGATAAATCACTTCCTGAAATCCATTCCCAAGGAAGTAATGAACCTGAAAGGAAGCTCGAAGAATCTTGTCGGTTATTGTGCCATGTATCAATTCTCTCATAGGCATAATAGTATTCTTAATTACGATAGAACTAAATAACTACCTGTATATAGTGTCATCAGAATTGAAAAATGTTACCATGGGAAATAATATAATGGTCATCTGCAAAAAACTATTGGACCTCATCAAACGAGTAAAGGACTCAAAATAAAAGGAGCCAAGAGGCTCCTTTCTCAGTGTTTTCCGCGATCTCCGCGCTTTCCGTGATTCAGACATGTAAGCAAGCAGATATCCTAAAACTCTAATGCCCACTGGATGCTGTTTGAAAATATTTCTTCTGTTGTAAGTGATTTGCTTATGTCGTGTAGTTGAATCACAGAATGCACGGAATGCGCGGAGTACGCAGAGATGTTGATGCTTGTAAGCACCAACATTTAGTTGATTTCTTCTATATTTTATTCTCATAATTAACGCTTAGATTAAAAATGACAAAGTGCTCCATTCTTACATCTCACAGAATCACAAAACAAAAAGGAGCCAAGAGGCTCCTTTCTCAGTGTTTTCCGCGATCTCCGCGCTTTCCGTGATTCAGACATGCAAGCAAGCAGATATCACAAGTTCACCCTTCTATCCCACTCATTTCATACGCCTCCCCATCCCAATCATTCAACGCATTAAAGACTTTGAATGCATCAAATCTTTTGAGATCATGGATGTGAATAGGTCGGGGGATCAGGATGCCTTCTGACACAAGTCGCTTCCAGGTGGTACCGGCAAGACATGGAAACGAAGGTGTATACCATTGGTCACCGGATCGAAATGCTATATTGCCTTTGGTGGTATCTGCTATCCAGCCTTGTCTCACCATGAGCACATCATCAGCCTCCCCTCGCTGCGAAAAGAGCTCCTGAAGAAAGCGCCGGTTGGCATACTTATACCGGTAGTCATATTCAGTCGATACTTCGACCAACTTCAGCTTTCGAAATATCGTATTTCCGTCAGGGATAAATTCTACAGATACAGTATAAATGCTGTAGATCACCCTGCACCGCCAGACACCTTCTTCCGGCACCGCCATGGCAGAAAATAAAGCCTGAAGATCGATCAGGTCTTTAGGCTCCGAAATATCCTCATGGAAATATCGAAGCGTGCTATCTATACGCTTCTGATGCCATTCCAGGTTGAGCGGAATACCATCTGCTATACAAAGTGTTTCGAGGAATTGTGTTTCGGATTGCACGATTTTATTTTTTACCAAAGAAATGAAAGTAAAGGTCGTTTCAAATGGGAATATATACTTTATCAATCATCTCCCGATATTCCATTTCGGGCTGGCTTCGGTAGGTAAGGCCTCCACCACTCCGGTACCAAAATCCATCAGCGCGCTGTTCGATCATCCGTATCATCACCGCGCTGTCAAGATGCCCGGAATCATACACGCCAAATACACCGGTAAAATAATTCCTTGGCTCCGGCTCAATCTCATGAATGAGTTCGACCGTACGTTTCTTCGGAGCGCCGGTCACTGAACCAGCCGGCAACAAAGCATGCATCATCCGCCCCGGATGTTTGATATACTCTGAAGTTAATTTTCCTGAAATTTCCGAACTGCATTGTAAAAGCGATTTATCCGAAGTCTTTATCTCGGTGAGATATCGATAGCGATCGACACGCACATGATCCGCCACAATACTCAGATCATTGCGCAGCAAATCCACCACCGTGGCATGTTCTTCCTGCTCCTTGACGTCACTCAGGAGACGCTGTGCTGCATCCGGTACAGATGCATCAATCGTGCCTTTCATGGGAAAGGTGCGAATGACTCCATCCGCTACGGACACAAACTGCTCAGGTGAAAAAACAACAAACTGTCCGTCAACCAAGAGTTTATAGGGGGCGCGAACTGATTGATATACTTTTTTGAGAGAAGACAGATTTCTCAAACCGGTAGCATAACAAAGGTTCAGCAAATAACTATCCCCCGCATGAATCGCTTCCAGTGCTGTATTAAACCCAAGTTGGTATTTGTCGAAAGAAATCACTGCCTTATTAATCTCGAAATGCTCAGTAGGATCCTTAGACTTTTTATTGGACCCAATTTCAAAACTGATGGTATCTTGATCTGCTACTTCATCCAGAGGCAGGATGATGGGTGAGCGAAGGTCGAAATCAAGGATAAATAAAAATGGTGTCCCTGCGGCGGCCAGGTGATCCATTTTTTCGACCCAGTCCGGCCAGGTCATTTCGAGGTGGTTGGTTGATCAGAAGCTTCAAGACAAACCACTGCAAATCGATGGATTCCGACCACCGTATCAACACGCATGTACGGCGCTACAGACCAGGTGTATGTCCCCACCTCAGGAAATGTAAAGCGTTCCTGTAGCGGCAAGGTGATATCACACGTTTGACCCATGCAATCACCTGCCCAATCACCAGTACGCTGCAATAATTCAATCGAAGTGATCGACTCTACTTCTTTGCCCGATGGAAAAACCGTGTTGGTTTTGATATATAAATTCTGGTAGGGAAAAGCAGCATCATGCGACAGGGTAATTTCCATGGCGTAGACTTTACTGGTGTCTTTTGCTTCCAGGGCAAACGTCTTCTGATCTCCGGAGATCCAGTAGTTTTGCTCCATCTCCCATTCAGCTGAATTCAGGACATTTCCCTTTTGGCAACCCACACACATCAGCACACATGCCATGGCAACAACCAGCAAACGCATCAGGTAAAGTAGTCTTTCATTTTATCAAAAAAGCCCTTTTCCGATTTGCTGGGCGAAGGTTTGAAATTTGGGGAAGCCTGAAAGGTCTCCATCATTTTCTTTTCCTCATCGGTCAGCTTCTTGGGCGTCCACAGGTTGACATAGATCAACTGGTCTCCTTTTCCATATGCCTGCACGGATGGCAGTCCTTTTCCATTCAGACGGAAAATTTTTCCACTCTGCGTACCGGCTGGAATTTTGATTTTCACCTGACCGGAAAGCGTCGGGATATCTACCGAGCAACCTAAAGCTGCATCGGGGAACCCTAGATACAGTTCATAAATCAGGTTATTGCCATCGCGCTTCAACTCTGCATGTTTCTTCACTTCAATGGCGATGTGCAGATCGCCGGATGGTCCGCCTTTGATACCTGCATTTCCTCGTCCTCGCATGGTGAGTTGCATACCATCTTCCACACCTGCCGGGATATCGATGTCGATCATTTCCTCATCGATGACACGTCCTTCGCCCCTGCATTTAGAACATGCTTCCACGACGATCGAACCGGTGCCCTGACAATTTGGGCACTGAGCCGTAGTCTGCATCTGGCCGAGGAATGTACTTCTGATCTGGCGCACCACACCGGATCCGCCGCAGGTCTGGCAATTTTTTACCTGTCCATCTTTAGCGCCACTTCCGTTACATGTTTTGCACGACTTTCGCTTCTTGACTTTGATCGTCTTTTTGACCCCGGCTTCCACTTCCTCGAGTGAGAGGCTCAGCTTGATACGCAGATTTGATCCTTTCTGCCCCTGTGCTCTACGGCCACCTCGTCCTCCGCCAAAAAAGGACTCAAACGGGCTGTCGCCAAAGACATCTCCAAACTGGCTGAAGATATCTTCCATATTCATGCCTTGTCCTCCGTGGAATCCTTGTCCGGAAACGCCATCGTGCCCAAATCGATCATATCGCGCGCGCTTATCCGCGTCACTCAACACCTCGTATGCTTCCGCCGCTTCTTTAAATTTTTCCTCAGAAGCCTTGTCATCCGGATTGCGATCCGGGTGATACTTCATCGCTATCTTCCGATAGGATTTTTTGATCGTAGCATCATCGGCGTCCTTCGGGACTTCGAGTATATCGTAAAAATCGCGTTTGCTCATGGAATTTATTATTTCCCAACCACCACTTTGGCGTGACGAATGATTTTGTCGTTTAAGGTATATCCGGTTTCGATGGTATCCACCACCAGGCCTTTCTGGTCTTCATCGACCGGGATTTCGGTCACCGCTTCGTGCCATTCGGGATCAAATTTTTCTCCGGTGCTGACCATGGGCGACAGACCCAATTGCTGAAGGGTTGCGTTGAGTCGATTATACACGAGCATGACACCTTCGCTGAACTGTTCTTCTGTACTCGGATCATCCGCACTCATCTTTGCGCGTTGGAAATCATCCAGTACGGGGAGCAGGCGCAACATCACATCTTTGGAGGCTGAATTGACCAACTCGAGACGCTCCCGCATGGTGCGTTTCTTGTAATTTTCAAATTCCGCAAGCAATCTAAGTTGCTTGTCTTTCAGATCCTGAACAGAAGCGCGCAGTTCGTCAGTCTCATCCGGAGCCTGCCCTTCAGATACGGGTGGCTCTTCCTGCTGTGAATCGCTTTCCTTGTCAAAATTGAAAAACTTCTCTTCAGCACCCGGATCTTCTACCGGGATTCCATTTGCTTTATCCTTGTTTTTATTTTCCTTACTCATTGTGCAATAATATATCAGGACTGTTGAGGTAACAGTTATTCAAATCAGAAATTGGAGTGCAAAAGTACTGCCATCCGGCACAATTGTGCCATTTTGACAGAAAAACCGCTGTTACAGGCTATTACGACAGGAAAACAGCGCGATGTAGTACCTGAGATGTCATGAAAAACGGCGATTACAAGGCACGCTCAGTAAGCAGACGCGTGATCTCCTTAAAAGAGGGATCGACGGCCAAAATGATGCCTTCCGGATCGATCAGAAATTTGGTCGGTATCTGCTTCACATTATACGCTGTAGTAATCGGTGAATCAAAGGATGACGACTCCATGAGATGGTAAGGCCAGTGCAGCCCATCCCGCTCAATGGCCTGTTGCCAGCGCGAGGCGCTATTCTCCAGCCCGATGCTGACGATGTCAAAGCCATCTGCCCCTTTGAATTGCTGATCGTGGTACTGATCATACAGCGCTACCAGTTCGGGATTGGATTTCCGACAGGGCCCACACCAGCTGCCCCAGAAATCCAGCAGCACATATCTGCCTTTGAGCCCGGAGAGCGTAAAGGGTGATCCATCGGGAAGCTGACCTTCGATCTCAATCAGTTTTGCCCCGGTTATATTCTTTGGTTTCAGGTAGAGATTTTTGCCAAATCGAAAAATAACGAAAGCCACAATCGTCACACCCAAAAATATCAACAAGTTCTTCATGCGAAAGGGTAACAACCGGAAACTAAAATTGTTACGACAAGACACAACACAGGAATCAAACCAGACCATAACTCCATCCGGTTGAATCCTAAGGGTTCTACTACATACATCATTAGGTGTGAATGCCCGAAGGCTTTACCTTTGTCCTTTCTTTCTACCATCAATGATGAATACTATGGATATGCTGACTGTCGACCCAAAAGAAACTTTACAAAAAGACCTGCACCAGTTTTTGCTGGGTTCTGTGGCGCCCAGGCCGATTGCCTTTGTGAGCACGATCGATAAAGACGGAAACCGCAATCTCGCGCCGTATAGTTTCTTCAACGCCTTCAGCTCTAATCCGCCGATCGTTGTTTTCTCGAGCAACCGAAGGGCTTCGGACAATACGACCAAAGACACCTTGCATAATATCCGGGAAACTGGCGAATGTGTGATCAATGCGGTCAACTACAGTATCGTAAGACAAATGGCAGTCGCGTCTGTTGATTTCCCGAAGGAAGTCAGTGAGTTTGACAAAACGGGATTGACGCCTATTCCTTCTGACCTGGTCAAACCTTTTCGCGTTGCGGAGTCACCTTCCCAGATGGAATGCAGAGTCAAAGAAGTACAAACCCTGGGCGATGGTGGCGGCGCCGGACATCTGATTATCTGTGAAGTGGTGCGGATGCACATTGCAAAGAACGTTCTGACCGATAGAAACCGAATCGATCCTCATAAAATAGACCTGATGGGGCGACTTGGAAGAGCCTATTATGTGCGCTGTCACGGCGATGCCATTCATACTATCGTGCAGAACTACAAACCAGTAGCGCTGGGGTATGATCAACTTCCATCCTTTATTCAATCCAGCCCGATATTAACCGGAAATGATCTGGGCAAACTTGCAGGGCAGGTAGAATTGCCTACCGAAACAGAATTGCAGGAGGCTAAATCCATTCCCGGGGTGGCGGAGGCTTTAGCAAAACAGAATTCACTAGCTTCTTTACATTATCTGGCCAAGTCCTATCTGGATCAGGATGATGTAAGAAAGGGGTTTAGTATTCTGATGTTGGGATAAAACGGAAAACAACTGTGCGAATAAAGTTATTCAGCTGACAGGATTTGAAAAAGGTCTACTCCTCTTCGTCAGAGCGGTTTAAAAACACAAAGCCACCTTCTGTATCGGCTAACACAAGACAACAATACTGCCCGGGTGTGGCGTTGATGCGTCGTTTCACTTCTTCTACCTGTTCCATCTTCACCAGCCCTTTGATGTAAAACTCCTCGAGGGTGGAGACATTGACAGACCAATCGCCGGATACATTTTCCCGATCCACCACAGGAATGCCAACCGTCACTTCCTGCCGATGGAAAACAAAAACAGGATAGCGGGAAATGCCTTCGTTGAGGACACCTTCAAAAGCCTCGTGCATCATCTGTCGATACTGATGAATGCCTGCGGTAAAGTGTTCGAGATATTTTCCTTGTTTTTTCTTCATTTGTGTTCGAGCAAAGCTACGCATTCTATATGTTGCGTGTGTGGGAACATATCCACAGGTATAGCTGTGATGAGTTGGTAGGTCTCACTCAGCATTTGAATATCTCTTGCCTGCGTAGCGGGATTACAACTCACATATACGATTCGCTTAGGTGCTGCTATAAGCAAATGTCGAATTACATCTGGATGCATTCCTGCTCTGGGCGGATCGGTGATCACAACATCGGGAGCTCCATGCGTTTGAATAAAAGCAGGATCCAGTATCATCTCAACCGTTCCAGTGGCGAATGCTGTATTTGTTATTACATTGAGCCTGGCATTTTCTTTGGCATCTTCAATAGCTTCTGCGATTTGTTCGATACCAACAACTTTTTTGCATTGATCGGCCATGTAGATACCAATACTTCCCACACCGCAATACAGATCGTATACGACATCGTTTGGTTGCAGTCCTGCGAGTTTTTTCGTCAACGCATACAGGTGTTCAGCCTGCTTGCTGTTGGTTTGAAAAAATGATTTTGGGCCAATGTGAAAGCGAACATGATGCAGCGTTTCGACAATTGTTTTCTGCCCATACACCAGCTCAACCGTCAGGTCATGAATGCTGTCATTGACCTTGGTGTTGATGCAGGTATAGATAGAGATAATTTCGGGAAATGCCTGTGACAGATGATCCTTCAGTGTAGTGATCCAATCCGCTTGTTCCTGTCCTAAAACGAGTACCACCATGACATCCCCGGCCTTGTTGTTGCGGACGATAATATTTCGGATAAATCCGGTTTTATCACGCAGATTAAAAAAAGGCCATTGATAACTTTGCGCCAGTGCTTTGATACTTAGCCTGATCCGATTGGAGGCATCGCTCTGCAGATAACAATGATCTACGTCGAGGATTTTATCGAAAGCGCCCGGAAGATGAAATCCAATCGCGTCTCTGTCAAACACTTCATCGGAGGCTAGTTCTTCTTCCGTCAGCCAACGGCGATCAGAAGCCGTGTATTCCAGTTTGTTGCGATAGTATTGCTGCTCCGGCGCGGCCTCTATAGGCTGTATCAATTGTGTATCCAATCCTCCGATTCGCTGAAAAGCATCCTGTACGCGTTTCATTTTGTATCGGAGTTGGGCGGGATATTGCATATGCTGCCATTTACATCCGCCGCAGAGACCAAAATGAGAACAAAAAGGATCAGTGCGATCTTCTGAAAATCGGGTCACAGAGGTGGCCTGGGCGATAAACATCCCTTTGCGTTTGCGCTTCGCCACGGCATCGACCAGATCTCCTGGAACCGCTCCACTGACCTGAATGATTCTCCCATCTTCACATCGTCCGATGGCCAATCCTTCTTCGGCGGTATCGATGATCTCCACCTGATGAAATTGTTTTCTTTCTTTTTTCCTGCCTCTGCCCATGCCGCAAAGGTAGCCTATCAAACCGATCATGCCATATCAGCATGTAACGTTGAGGATAGAATTAAGAATCGTTGGCAGAAAGAAAAACCTACTCTGCAAGGTCAAAAAATCAGAGTTGATTTTAAAAGAGACAGGTGGTATTCGGAGTTTTCATCAGTTTCTTCCCATTCGAAGGAACCGCTTTAAAAAAGCATCGCACCTTTTCATGCAGCTGTTCAGATTATTACATCTAACAAAGCAGAATATATAACGTATTATTTTTTAGTACTTTTACTTCTGTGACCCTCCTTAATGGATAATTAAAAACCTTCCTTCCCACTGATTTGTTATTTCTTTTTTCACTTTAATACACTATTATGATCAAATCATTAACACTACGAATAATGGGTCTTGCCTTTCTTCTTGTAGTCGGCATTCCCGCTGTGCAGGCTCAGGATGACATGGGGCCGAAAACGCAACTCGGAATCCGGGGCGGTGTCACCATTTCCAACCAAAATTTTGAAGATGGACATTTAGATGAAGATCCAGAGTCGAAATTTGGAATGGACCTCGCACTTTTGTTGAAAATTCCTTTGGGAGGCGAATTTCTCGAGCTACAGCCTGAATTACACTGGATGCAGAAAGGTACAGTCATCAAAGATGCTATGAATGGGGACATTACAGCTACACTCAACTACCTTGAGTTGCCAGTACTTCTCCGATTGAATTTTGGCGGAGGCCTGAAGCTCTTCGGCCTCGCAGGGGTCAGCGCAGGGTATCTGCTCGGAGGCGATCTGGATGGTGATAGCGTGACAGAAGATATCAAGGATGTCTATGAAGACCTCGACTTTTCAGGTCACGTGGGCGTAGGGATCGGTCTGGGGCCAATTGAAGTAGACGTGCGTTATAATGCAGGTCTAAGCGACATTTCAAATGCTGATTTCAACCCATCAAAAATCACCAACAATTCCTGGGGAGCCGGGGTAAGCTTGTTTTTCTAAAACATATTTATCATACCCGTCATTTTGAGGATGACAGACAAAAAACGGCTGCTCATGATATATCGGCAGCCGTTTTTCTTTGTTGAAATAAAGAAGTGGTACCCTTTTTTCAAAATATCATATTCTGGCCAATTCCATCCTGCATTTCCAATTTCAGGTCTTCAGTAATCAAGCCATAGGAAATCCATACCTTTGCGGGTCTTATGTCATCGGCAAAGCATAGCATCGATCCGGCAAAACTACCCCGCCATGTGGCCATCATCATGGATGGCAACGGGCGCTGGGCGAAAAAGCACGGCAAGCCCAGAATCTTCGGGCATCGCAATGGCGTCCGATCCGTGCGCGAAGTCTCCGAAGCTTCCGCCGAGATCGGCATTCCATACCTCACGTTGTATGCTTTTTCAACGGAAAACTGGAATCGCCCTGCGCTTGAGGTCAATGCCCTGATGGATATTCTGGTCAGCACCATTCGCGATGAGTTGGAGACCATGAACAAGAACAATATCCGCCTGGGTATGATCGGGGATATCGACCGTCTGCCACCTTCTACAAAGAAAGCCTTGCTGGAAGGCATTGAAAATACGAAGAACAATACCCGCATGACACTGAATCTGGCGCTCAATTATTCTGCGCGCTGGGAGATCACAGCAGCTATGCGAAAGGCGGTCGAATTGGCAAAAGAAGGCCATCTGGCCCCCGAAGAAATCCGGGAAGAGACCGTTGCCAGTCTCCTCTCAACCGCTAACATACCTGATCCTGAGCTACTTATCCGCACCAGCGGTGAGTACCGCATCAGCAATTTTCTGTTGTGGCAGATCGCCTACACGGAATTATATTTTTCCGACATGTGTTGGCCTGACTTCGACCGCGAAGCTTTTTATCGCGCAATCGTTGATTTTCAACACCGTGAGCGCCGATTTGGCAAAATCAGTGAACAGCTCAATCCCTAAGGCCTTCAGGACAACACACTAAGCAAATCATACGTTTTTGACGCAGATAATCCGAATCACCCGCATGAAGTACAGATATTTCCTTTTTCTTTTCATCTCCTTCCTGTCCTTTCTGCTGTGGTCTCCCGAACAAGCCCTGGCCCAGAAGACACCCGTGCAGTACGGAGAGGTCGAAGAATTGGAAATCGGCGGAATCGAAGTCAAAGGGGTCTTCTTCAGCGACGCAAACGCGATTAAATCCGTCTCCGGCCTGAAAGTAGGCCAGGTCATCAAAATACCCGGCGCAGACATCACCCGCGCTATGCGCAATCTCTGGAAACTGCGACTATTTGACGACATCCAGATCATCCAGGATAAACGCGTGGATAATATCGTCTTCCTCTCCATCCATCTGGATGAAAAATCTCGTCTCGGGGGATGGTCATTTCGCGGAGTCCCGCAGAGTGTCCACGACGATCTGAATGAAATTCTCACACCCTTCCTCATCAAAGGACAGATCGCCGCAACCGCCAATCAGGTGAATGCAAAAAATGCGATTGAAAAATTTTACGAGGATAAAGGATACTTCGATGCCGAAGTAAATGTGCGTATCGAAGATATTCGCTCCAACCTGGTCAATCTTGTATTTGATATCGATATCAAGGACCGCATCAAAATTGAAAAAGTATCTTGTATCGGTTGTATCCAGGTCTCGGAACGCGAGCTCCGAAAGAACTTCAAACAAACAAAAGCCAAATCTCACCTACTGAAGAAATCGAAGTTTGTGCAGTCCGATTATGAAGCAGACAAACGCGTGGTGATACAGGAATACCGCAACCTCGGGTACCGCGATGCATACATCGTCAAGGACTCCATCTTTCGCAACGAAGAAGGTCTGATGGAAGTTGTCATCACTGTCCACGAGGGAGAACGCTACTATTTTGGACTGATCACCTGGAAAGGAAATACCATCCACTCGAGTGATCAGCTCAATCGTATTCTGGGTATTCGCAAAGGTGAAATATACAGTGAGGAGTTGCTCGAATCCAGACTTCGATTCAGCCTGGATGGACGGGACATCACATCCTTATATATGGATGACGGATACCTGTTTTTCAATGTAGAGCCTACTGAAATTTCTGTGGAGGACAATATCATCAATATTGAGATGCGCATCTTTGAAGGTCCGCAGGCCACGATTGACGAGGTCATCATCAAGGGAAATACGCGGACGCATGAGCATGTGATCCGTCGCGAACTCAGAACTCAACCCGGACAGAAATTCAGTCGTTCAGACATCATTCGCTCCCAGCGCCAGATCATCGCGCTTGGATATTTTAATCCGGAAAATCTGGGTATTCAAACGCCTGTTGATCAGACGAACGGAACTGTAGATATCATTTACGAAGTTGAAGAGCGTCCTTCGGATCAGCTTGAACTCAGTGCCGGCTGGGGTGGTTTCGGCCAGAGTAAAGTCATCGGAACCCTGGGTGTGACTTTCAATAACTTTTCCCTGCGCAACCTTTTCAAGCCTGAGGCCTGGAGTCCGTTGCCACAGGGAGACGGACAGCGACTTTCGTTACGTGTACAGACAAATGGTGATTTTTATCAATCGTATAATTTCTCTCTGACGGAGCCCTGGCTTGGAGGGAAACGGCCAAATTCATTTACCATCGGCGGTGTCATCACCAATGTGGATCAGACGTATTATTCGGGTGGAAAACTCAATATCTCAAGAGCCTATGTAGGCCTTGGTTCGCGACTTAAGTGGCCGGATGACAATTTTATTTCGAATACGACGCTTAGTCTTGAATTTATCAATCTGGACAATTACGCGACCGGAGATTTTGTGGATCCCAACACCGGGCAGATCATCTCCAATGGTCTGTATAGAAACTTTTCAATCGCCCAGACGATTGCCAGAACGACCGTCAACGATCCCACCTTTCCCAGAGGAGGCTCGCTGGTCAGTCTGACAGTGCAGTTGACGCCTCCGTATTCTACCCTCTTTAACAGATCTTACAATGCTGATGACCCGCAAAGTGTCTACAAATATGTGGAGTACGTTAAATGGGACATTGCGGCTGACTGGTATTCACCCTTGATCGGAAAACTGGTCCTGAAGACCTCTGCCAAACTTGGCTTTCTCAGCTTTTATAATGATGATATCGGAGCACCTCCTTTTGAACGATACGAGCTTGGAGGCGACGGGTTGAGCAATCAGCAATTTGCCATCACCGGGAAAGACATTATTTCCTCAAGGGGATATGAAGTAGCGCACTTCCCGGCTAACCGAGCCGGTGGTGCCACGATTTATAATAAGTTTACCATTGAAGTGCGTTATCCGCTGTCACTGAATCCAAGTTCGACCATCTACGGCCTTATGTTTGTACAGAGTGCCAATGCCTGGAAGAAGTTTGAAAACTACAATCCGTTTGATCAGTTGCGTTCTGCCGGGTTTGGCGTACGTGCTTTCCTGCCGATGTTTGGACTACTTGGATTTGACTTCGGATATGGTATGGACAATCCCACGTTGCTTAATACGGATGCCCGCTGGGGAGCGTATGGCAATTTCAATATCATCTTAGGATTCGAACCCGATTAATGGCAGACCGCATAATCTCTGTAACCGGTATTTTTTTTCTCTTACTACTGTTCACTTCCTGTGCTTCTGTACCCAAAGGGGCTTTTGGTACGAATACACCCACGCCACCAGATTACAGCAACCCTGATCACTGGGCGGCTTTGCCATTTCGAAAAGACAGTGCGGATGCCGTCCCTGTATCATCATGGAAAGATGCACAGTCGAATGCTAAAGTCGATGTCTTTTTTATTCACCCAACGACCTATGTCGGCAAAGCCGGAGAGAAAAACTGGAACGCAGATCTGAGCGATGTCAAAGTCAACGAACGCACGGACGCCTCCACCATTCGCTACCAGGCCAGTGTCTTTAACGGAACCGGAAAAATATATGCCCCCCGATACCGGCAGGCGCATTTAAAGAGTTATTACACCGATCAAAAGCGAGATGCCATGCAGGCGCTCCACCTGGCATATGAGGATGTCAAATCGGCCTTTATGTATTATCTGGATCACTACAATCAGGGCAGGCCATTTATCATCGCCTCTCACAGTCAGGGAACAGATCACGGCAAACGCCTCATCCGGGAAGTAATTGATAGTAAGGAGATACAGGACCAACTTGTCGTTGCATATCTGGTTGGGTTTGCCGTTACGGAAAACCATTTCGAAAATATTTCTCCGTGTACCTATCCGGAGGAGACCGGTTGCTTTTGCAGTTGGCGTACTTTTAAGGAAGGGTATATTCCCAAAAAGATTCATTTCCCGGATACGAATGTGCTGGTGACGAACCCTGTGACCTGGGATGCCGACAAACCGGAGAGCAGCAAATCGGAGCAGGCGGGAGCAATCCTCAGGAATTTTCACAAGCTCTATCAGGAACTGGTCGAAACAAAAATTTATAAGGACTTACTTTGGGTCAACAAACCGAAATTCCCGTTTAGTTTTCTACTGACAACAAAAAATTACCATATTGCAGATTACAACTTCTTCTATGCCGATATCCGAAAAAACGTTCGGGACCGAACAGAGGCCTTTTTAGAAATGCAATAAGCACGCATGGATCATACTGATCAACGCTCACACTGGAAGATTTATCTCGGTATTGCCGGGATTATTATCCTCGTCATTTCACTGGTCTATACCACCTATCTGGCCCAGCGTCTGCAGGAAGGAGAACGCAATAAGGCGTTGCTCTTGTTTAATGCCTATGAGACATTTAAGGATGCTGACCCGGAAGCGGATTTTACTTTGCAACTCACCATCTTTGAAAACAATCAGGATATCCCCATTATCGTAGCGACAGAGGCCGGAGAAGTACTTTTTGGGAAAAACTTTGGGATTGACCTCGATACGAACCGGGTTTTTCTTCAGCAAAGATTGAATCGCCTGCGCGAAAAAGGACCGGCTCCCATTAGCCTTTCCGATGAGTCTAACAAAGAATATATTTATTACCAGAACTCAAAGTTGCATGAGCTGCTCACCTACTTTCCGATCATCCAGCTATTGCTTCTGATCGCTTTTGTGACCATCGGATTTATCAGTATCAATAATGCGCGCCGAGCGGAACAAAATCGCGTGTGGGTGGGTATGGCGAAAGAAACGGCTCACCAACTGGGCACCCCGATCAGTGCCATCCTGGGTTGGATAGAACATTTGCGCGCTTTATTTCAGGATGACACGGCACAACTGAGTGAGCTAAAAACTGCACAGAATGAGGTGCTGGATGAAATGCAAAATGATGTGGATCGTCTCGATCTCATTGCTGATCGTTTCAGCAAAATTGGATCTTCTCCTGCACTTACCTCCATCGATCTGTATGCGCAAATGCGCGAGATTACTGCCTATATTCGAAGGAGAGCTTCCCGTAAAATTGAATTTTTCGAACCGCC
Organism: Bacteroidia bacterium; assembly: GCA_030426765.1. Taxonomy (GTDB): domain Bacteria; phylum Bacteroidota; class Bacteroidia; order Chitinophagales; family Saprospiraceae; genus Opimibacter. The sequence continues at coordinate 53,144 of JAUHXV010000008.1, forward strand.
GTCAGATACGCCTGCATTGATGGCTGATATCAATCCGCCGCTGTTTAACTGGGTGATTGAAAATATCATGCGTAACGCACTGGATGCACTTGAAGAAGGTACCGGTTCGATCACATGGCAAATCACCGATCATGCCGGATATATTGAAGTGGATATCACGGATACTGGCAAAGGTATTCCGGCATCGAAGATCAAGACTGTATTTGAGCCCGGCTACACCACCAAAACAAGAGGCTGGGGCCTGGGATTGAGCCTTGCACAACGCATTATTGAAAACTACCATAAAGGGAAAATATTTGTCAAACAATCCAAAATCGGGGAAGGCACCACATTTGCCATCAATCTTCCGAAAAAGTCAAAAAAGTAATTGCCTGACTTCTTTTTTTATAAGTGTATTGTATACAATACCAACGCACAACATCTTAAAGAAAAATACATGTGAAATGACCGAAACACACTGCAGGTCGATTCATATCGTATAAGTTTTTACATTTACAGCCTCTAAAAAATATCGTTTTCACCGGAGTACGGGATGATCCCTTTGATTACAACGAATTCCCGCTCTGGCAAAATTTAGTTTTATGAGCCATCACCTGACCGCATACCTTAAGCACTTTAATCTGGATCCCAAAAAAATCCACCATTTAAAAACCCCTGCAGAGCTTATTGAAGACTCGATTATACAAAAGCAAGGTGTACTGGCGGATTCCGGTGCATTATGTATCGATACAGGAAAATTTACAGGCCGATCGCCAAAAGATCGATTTATCGTTGAAGACGATGTCACCCGGGATACAGTCGCCTGGAATTCATTTAACATTGCTTTTAAGCAGGAAAATTACAATCAACTCAAAGAGGAAATACTTGACTATCTGCGTCAGCAAAACATCTATATCCATGATGGATATGTATGCTCTGATGAAAACTACCGCCTCAACGTGCGTGTGTTGGCCGAGTATCCCTGGAGTGCACTTTTTGCAAATAATATGTTTCTCCGTCTTGAAGCTGACGAGGTGGCTGGATTTGCACCGCAGTGGACGGTCATCTGTGCACCCGGTTTCCTCGCGGACCCGGCTAAGCATGGTACACGGCAGTCCAATTTTGCCGTAGTCAATTTTACAGATCAGGCCATATTAATTGGCGGCACCGGCTATACCGGAGAAATCAAGAAAGGGATTTTCAGTGTATTGAATTACCTGCTTCCTCAAAAACTCAAAACACTTTCCATGCACTGCTCGGCCAACGTCGGCAAGCATGGCGATACAGCAGTTTTCTTTGGCCTTTCCGGGACGGGAAAAACCACCCTGAGTGCGGATCCACATCGCAACCTCATTGGAGATGATGAGCACGGATGGTCAGAAGAAGGCATTTTTAATTTTGAAGGCGGCTGCTATGCCAAATGCATCGATCTCACTGAAGAAAAAGAACCGGATATTTTTCATGCGATTCGCCACGGTGCTTTACTGGAAAATATTCGATTTTACCCCGGTACGCGTACCGTTAATTTCGAAGATGTATCCGTAACAGAAAACACACGCGTGTCGTATCCGCTTTATCATATTGACAACATGATGCCGGGATCTATTGCCGGCCATCCGCGCAATATCTTTTTCCTGACGGCAGATGCGTTTGGGGTACTTCCTCCGATCAGCAAATTGACTCCCGGACAGGCGATGTATCATTTTATTTCCGGGTATACCGCCAAGGTGGCAGGCACAGAAGCCGGGGTGACCGAGCCTCAGGAAACTTTCTCAGCTTGTTTTGGTGCTCCGTTTCTTCCCTTGCACCCCACGCAATATGCGTCCATGCTGGGCGAAAACATGAAGCGCCACAAGGTCAATGTCTGGCTGATCAATACGGGTTGGTCCGGAGGTCCTTACGGAGTAGGAAGCCGAATCAGATTGTCTAATACACGCGCTATGATCACTGCGGCACTGGAAGGCAGTCTCGCCAATGTGGAGTACAAAACCCACGAGGTCTTTAATCTGGCAATGCCGGTACATTGTCCCGGGCTGGACGATCAGAAGATTCTTTCTCCGGCAGAGACATGGAGCGATCCGGCTGCTTACAAGGCAAAGGCATTATTACTTGCCCAATCCTTCCACCGAAACTTCCAGAAATTTGCTAACAACGCATCGGAAGATATTCTTTCGGGAGGACCGATTCAGGTATAATCTACTTTACTGTTCCTGTTTGGTGCAAGATTAAACATGTTTTTCTAACCTTGCAGACGCTCAAACAAGTTTCAGTTTAACTGAATACCAATCTCTTCTCCTTCGAGCCAATCTATTTTGTGCTCAGGACTCACACTTCCGGTCTTCAGTGCATCTGCAAGCGTTTCTGTTTTGATATAATCACCAAAACCACTGATGGCTTTTTCAATACCTTCTACGGGCTCAACCGTAACAGAAATCCGATCTGTCACTTCCAGACCACTGCTCTTGCGGAGATTCTGAATGCGATTGACCAGTTCGCGTGCTAATCCTTCCGATATGAGCGCATCATCCAGTGAGATATCCAACGCCACAGTGATGCCGTCTTCAGACGCTACCTGCCATCCCGGAATATCCTCAGAGATCACTTCTATATCTTCGCGATCAAGCGATACGTTTTCTCCATCAATTTCAATCGCAAAACTTCCTGATTTTTCGAATGCGGCAATCGCCTCCTGACCCATCCCCTGAATCAGCCCGGCAGCTGTTTTCATGTGCTTACCCAGACGCTTGCCAAGCGTTTTGAAATTCGGCTTCGCTTTTTTGCTGACAATACCGGTTGTATCTGTGATATATTCGATATCCTTGACATTCACCTCGGAGAGGATCAGATTTTTTACGTTCTCTACATCCGTTTGAAACTGATCGTTAAGCACCGGAAGCAGGATTCTTCTCAGCGGAAGTCGCACGCGGAGTTTCTCTTTTTTCCGGATGGAAAGTATCAGCGAACTGATCTGCTGCGCATAATCCATGCGTCGCGTCAATGCCTTGTCAATAAATGAATCATTCGGTTGCGGCAGATCTGATAAGTGCACACTTTCCTTGTGATGGTCTTCAGCTCCGGTCAGGTTCTGAAACATCCAGTCACTGAAAAACGGAGCGACGGGAGAGATCAGCTGAGACAAGGTGAGCAGACACTCATACAAGGTGGCATAAGCTGCGCGCTTGTCATCAGACAATTCGCCTTTCCAGAAGCGCCTGCGGTTCAATCGGACATACCAATTGGATAAATGATCGTTGACAAACTGCTCAATCCTGCGACAGGAAGTGGTGACGTCAAAATCATCCATGTCAGACCGGTATTCGCTGATCAGCGTGTGGAGTCTGGACAGAATCCAGCGATCAATCTCCGGACGATCAGACACTTTCGGCGCCTGTGCATCGCCGGCGCGCCAGGCATCAAGATTGGCGTATAAAGCAAAAAACGAGTATGTATTATATAATGTACTGAACAACTTACGGGTACTCTCAACAATGCCCTCTTCATCAAACTTGAGATTGTCCCACGGCTGCGCATTGGAAAGCATGTACCAACGTGTGGCATCCGCACCATATTTTTCGATCGTTTTAAACGGATCCGCCGCATTGCCCAGACGCTTGGACATTTTCTGTCCGTTTTTATCCAGGACTAACCCATTGGAGACTACATTTTTGTAGGCCACGGAATCAAACACCATCGTCGAAATGGCATGCAGCGTAAAAAACCAGCCTCGCGTTTGGTCTACACCTTCTGCAATAAAGTCCGCAGGATAATTTTTCTTAAATACGTCTGCATTTTCAAATGGGTAGTGCCACTGAGCATACGGCATTGAGCCGCTGTCAAACCACACATCAATGAGGTCTGTTTCGCGCTTCATAGGTCGGCCATCTGAGGAGACCAACACAATGTCATCGATAAACGGACGGTGTAAATCTCCGGGTACATACTGTTTTATCCCCAGCGCTTCGTTAGCTTCATCAATCGCCTGGGTCAACTCATGAATGGATCCAATGCACCGCTCTTCCTCTCCGTCTTCGGTACGCCAAATAGGTAAAGGAACACCCCAGAATCTGGATCTCGAAAGATTCCAGTCCTGAAGGTTTTCCAACCAGTTGCCAAACCGCTTTTCACCCGTATGCGCCGGCTTCCAGTTGATCGTCTTATTGAGTTCAATCATCCGCTCCTTAACAGCTGTAGTTTTGACAAACCAGCTATCCATCGGATAATACAACACAGGTTTGTCTGTTCGCCAGCAATGCGGATAGTTGTGCTCGTACTTCTGCACATTGAGTGCCTTTCCTTCCGTCTTGAGCAGTATGGCAATATCGATATCAACGGGTGCGTATTCCGCTTCATCTTTATAGTCTTTTACAAAACGGCCGGAGAAGGGGCCTACATTATCTTTAAACTTTCCGGACTGATCTACCAGGGTCAGCGTACCCACGCCATTTGCTTTTGCTACGCGTTGGTCATCTGCTCCAAATGAAGGCGCTGTGTGCACTATGCCCGTTCCATCAGACGTGGTCACGTGATCACCAGTCAGTACCACATAAGCATCAGTCCCTCCCAGAAGCGATTCAATTGGATTGCCGAAATCGAGCAAGGGTTCGTAGCGAAGGCCTTTCAATTCCTTCCCTTTGAAAGCGGATGACTCGGATTCCACAGCCGGTTGGTTTTTAGCGCCAAACCAGGACGATACCAGATCTTTTGCCATGACGACACTCACAGGGGTCTGTGTATACGGATTGGTGGTTTTAATTTTTACATAATTGATTTCCGGGCCGGCACTCAGAGCCGTATTAGACGGTAATGTCCAGGGAGTAGTTGTCCACGCTGCAATACGAACATCTTCATCATCGGAATCAAACAGGAAGGCAGCATTTTCACTCCGGGTGACTTTAAATAAAGCTACCACAGTGGTGTCTTTCACTTCCTTGTAGGCTCCCGGCATATTTAGTTCGTGCGAACTCAGACCAGTTCCTGCCGCAGGAGAGTAGGGTTGTATCGTGTATCCTTTGTAGAGTAATCCTTTGTCGTGGAGTTTTTCGAGTAAAAACCACACGGACTCGATGTATTCATTTTCATAGGTAATGTAGGGATTGTGGAGATCTACCCAATACCCCATTTTTCGAGTGATGTCATCCCATTCCGCTTTGAAACGCATGACCGTTTCCTTGCATCGCGCATTGTAATCTTCGATGGAAATGGTTTTGCCAATATCATCTTTGGTGATCCCGAGTTCTTTTTCGACACTCAGTTCGATTGGTAACCCGTGTGTATCCCAACCTCCTTTGCGCTCTACGCGGTATCCTTTGAGCGTATGATAACGGCAGAAAAGATCCTTGATCGCGCGAGACATCACGTGATGGATACCGGGCATACCATTGGCGCTTGGGGGACCTTCATAGAAGACCCATCGCTTGTCATCAGGCCGCTGGTCGACGCTCTTTTCGAAGACTTGGTGCGCTTCCCAGTTTTTCATCACCTCCTTATCAATCTCAGGAAGGTTCAGTCCTTTATATTCCGGATACAGTTTCATGAATGCGTTGCAACGTTTTTATATGAAAAAAGCCCCGCTGTAATCTGACGGGGCTTAGTTAAGCACAGATTACAGGTTTCTTTTCCTATGTAATAATAATATGGATTATCGCGGTGATCATGATGCAAATGTACAAAAAATCCTAGGCTGATTTGCCCCGGAACCTGAGGTAAACCATGCCCACAATGCCTGTGAGGATAAGGAGTCCGGACACATATTCTGCCTGTGTGGCCTCCATTCCAAAAACTGTGATATCCGGATTCGTTCTGATCTTTTCAATAAAAAAGCGCTCAATGCCATTGAGGAGAACATATAAAAAGAAGAGCATCCCCGGAATTGTAAATCGCCTGCGCATAGCCCAGAGGATTAAAAAAATAACCAAAGAGAAGAAGGCTTCGTAAATCGGTGTAGGGTACACGCCCTGGGCCAGTTCGTGGCAATAATCCCAGACACAACCTTCGATCGGCACACCTTCATTCAGCACATTGTGCGGATAGGTATAGGACCATGCCCAGTCCGGTAAAAACCACCATCCGGGTGGTTCCGCTGTATTGGTGATCCCCCAGTCGCCGTCACCGGAAAACTGGCATCCCAATCTCCCAACGCCATATCCGACAATAAGTGCGGGCGCAACTGCGTCCATCACATAAATGGGTTTCATGCCTTTCTTCTGCACATACCAGTAGACGGCTATAAAAGCGACAATCAATCCTCCATAAATGGCCAGGCCACTGCCACTGAGCAATTGCTCCAGTGGATCCCGGATAAAGGCTTTGATATTCTCTTCGCTTTCGATGATGGAAAATAAACGGGCGCCGATGATTCCTGAGACAGCTGCCAGAATAGTAATGTCTCCGATGCGTTCATGTGGCATCACTTTAATTTCTTTCAGCAATGGTTTGTCAAGTGCTTTTCGTTTGCTGTCCCAGTATTTGTAAAAACCGAATCCAGCCGCTGCCAGAATCCCCCAGAGCCATGTCCCTTTTCCGGAGAGGATTATGCCGGCAGGATCAGGACGAAATTCCTGGAAATGCTGAAAGACATAGGGTAATTTAAAACCCAGTATAAATCCAAATAAAGCATTGGTCACAATTTCCTGCCATGTGGCGGGAAATCCGGTTTTCTGTTTCTCCACCGACGCTTTTAAAAACCCTTGTTCTTCTTTTCGTTTAAGTTCGAGATTGAACACATACGCACTGGCCAGAAAGGCCAGAATCAGAAACACACCGAAGGTTTTGAGGATGCTTAAACCATTATCCGGTGTGGTCCCCAGAAGCGCATGAAAAAAATAGGATAAATCAGGATACATAAAGTCTGCTGTAGATGAACGATATCGTACGCCACTTTAAAAAGGAGCGTTTTCGCAGGAGCGAAAATAAGTTAAGTTTGGCTAGTGACTCCGAATACAACGCTTTTACCGGCCCGAATATGGCTCAACGGACAAGTACAGACAGGAAAAAACCTTATATGTGGGTTGGAAACAAAAAAAGTGTGCAGCCACTGACTGCACACTTTGAATAAGGAACAATACTATATATTATATACTTTCTACTTCTTTGTCGATGCGGAAGATAAAGGTCAGTTGTCCGCATTCTCGTTTAGGCGCGTTGTATTTTGCTTCAAATCTATACCTCGCTGCGAGGTGTGAGGCCTGCCGGATGATCTCAGAATCGGTGATGGTGGTTTTCTCCGGATCAAAGGCTACTGAAATCACTCTCCCCTGGCGGTCTATACATATATCCAGTGTGATCCGACCATTGACTTTGGCTACGCCGGCGATATTTTCGCGATAGGTGACTTTTCGGGTGATGATACCGTCGCCTTCCAATCCATCTCCACCTCCGCCATCTCCGGCCATAGCGGCACCATTCTGATTTCCTTCGATAGGGCTTCCTTCTCCTCCGCCATTGGCAGTAGTCGAGGTTTCGCTTCCCGCTTCGCCCATTTGTTCAGCTTCTTCAGCCACCACGTCCACTTCCTCACTATCCTGCACTACCTCAGCAGGCATCTCGCTATCGTCTTTTGCGATCTCTATCTCTTCGACAGGTTCTTCAGATTCCACCGGAACAATTTCTTCAGCTGCTTTGTCGAAATTAGGTTCGGGTTCATCATGGTAAACCGGGCTTCTGGCTTGCAGGCCTTCACTTCCCGACATTACCTCTTCTTCGAAATATGCCATCTCAACAACGTATTCGACAGTCTCCGGCGCTGTGACGTTCTGTGCGATTGGAATCAATAACATCAGCAGGAGGCCTGCATGTAATCCAAAGCTTAAACGGAAGCTTTTGTTTTCGGCAATAGTAAGTGCTTTCATGATAAAATGTTTTAGATCGTATGTCTGAAAGACGCCGGTGCTGACGTTAAGGTGTGTTTTGGGTTTCTTAAGGAAGGGTTAAGGCATGGGGCGGGGAGCATGGGTCTCCTTCGCTAAAGCTACGGCGACTAAAAGGTGATGGAGTGATTAAAAAAATTACTGGTCGCGCTTTAGCGCATGACCATCCTGGTAGAAATCATTCTTTTTTTTGAAAATTGCCCCGAGCTTTAGCTCGCGGGGATTGTGTAAGCAAGCTCAATCAATCTCATCGAAAAATCAGTCCGCGCTTCAGCGCTGGACTCGACTATAGGGAAACTTAAAAAAATGATCCCGATCCCGCTGCACCGCGGGTCGGGAGCCCCGAGCTTTAGCTCGCGGGGATTGTGTAAGCAAAAACTATCAATCTCACGCATCACATACAAATCTCCATTTACACAGTTAACCCCTTAACCTCATAACCTCTAAACCTTTTAACCCCACAAACACAGAGGCGTATTTACCGCTGCATAATATCTTCTATCTCATCGGGATCCAGAGGAACATCGGCCATCAGGTTCTTAGGCTTGCCGCGGGTGATGAGAATATCATTTTCCAGACGGATACCCATTTTTTCTTCGGGGATATACAGGCCTGGTTCACAGGTCAGCGCCATCCCGGTTTTAAGTGGTACTGATCGATCTGAGGGGTCATGCACATCATATCCCAGGTGATGACTCACACCGTGCATAAAATACCTGCGCCGAATCGGATGTTCGGGGTCCTGATGTTTCAATTCTGTTTTGGTGACAAGACCCAATTTTACCAGTTCAGCATCGATGAGCTTGCCTGTTTCCTGGTTTAATGCTTTAAGGGTAATACCGGGCCGCATCATGTCAGTTACCTTTTCGAGAACATGCAGCACGGAATTGTACACCTGCTTCTGTCGCTTGGTAAAAACTCCGGACACAGGGATTGTACGTGTCATATCGGAAGCCATGCAGGCATACTCGGCACCAAAATCGATCAACACCAACTCTCCGTCTCTAAGCAAACCGTTGTTTTTAACGTAGTGCAGCGTGCAGGCAGATTTTCCGGAGGCGACGATAGGCTCGAATGCATGACGACAGCCATGACGGGTGAGGTGATACGTGAGTTCGGCTTCAATTTCAAACTCCTTCATGCCCGGTTTGATGGTTTGCAATACACGTTGAAATGCACCTTCCGTCACATCGACAGCGCGTTTCATCAGGTTGATTTCTTCCGCATGTTTTATCATCCTGATCCGGATGAGAATAGGGTCCAGAGATTCAAATGCAAGATTGGAATACCGGGAGCGGAGTGCAATCGCTTGTGGATGCTTCCACCTCACCTGAGTGTCTTCTGAAGACAAAGACTCTTCATTGCTCAAATACACTCCTTTTGTATTTTTTACAAGCGAGGCGAACTTCTTTTCAAATTGATCCGTGCTGTACACGAAACGGATTCCTGAAATTTTTCGCGCCTGAGCCTTTGAAAGCCGCTCACCATTCCAAATCGTATTTTCAGGCTCCTGCGGCAGGATGAAAAGCATTTCCCGTTCGCTTTCTTTTGGGGCATCAGGGAACACAATGAGCATAGTACCGGGTTGATCGATTCCGGACATGGCAAACAGCGAAGAATCCTGCCGAAAAGGAAAGTGCTGATCTCCGCTTCTGGACATAGCCTCATTGGAAAATAATATGGCCAGCCTGCCTGGCTTCATTTTCTTTGCCAGTGCATTTCGGCGATCGGCAAACAAGCCGGATGGGGGTGGAGAATATCGCATAACCAATTTTAATCCTGAATCAGGCGCGCTGAATCTGCTTCGGCCGCAATATACCCAAAGTATGCCCAGTTTGTATTGTTTAATATTTGCCTCCGCAACAGTGCAGCGAGAGCTTTATCACCTGTGGATTCTTTCCATAAGCTGATGCCATAATACCGGGTAGGATCGATAACTTGCAAAGTATCGAATGTCAGAGACAGATTTCGCGCATTCGGGTTTTTAAAGAAAAGCAACTGCTCGTAGTATGCCTGATTTTCGATGATTTCCATATCAGGATGTATCGTGGCCAACCATTGTTTGACATGGTTAGGCTTCTCCAACTGCAAATTGCAAAGCACCAGCCAGTAGGCAGTGGCGACCTTAAGGTCATCATTGTCCGCATATGCCAAAGACTGTCTGAAGGCATCTACGCTTTCTGAAAAATTTCCGGAAAGATATCTTGCCACACCCAGATGATAGTAAATGTTGTAGTGAAGGTTGCTCAAAGGGATATTCAGTTTGTTTGGAATACCATCCGGTTCAACCTGCCTGGGTTTCCCCTGGGCAAGAGAAGCTGCTTTTTCCAGATCCTGAATGGCTGCCTCAAACCTCCTTACGGTGATTTGTCGATGTCCTCGATGGCGATACAATTCAGGTGCTTTCGGGTGATGCACTATACCCCGGGAATACAGGTTGATCGCTTCCTGAAAACGATGTGTATATGCCAGTCTTCTTCCGTACCAAATGATACCGATCAGGTCTGTTGTATCCTCCAGATAGTTTGTCCCGGCCTTTGCAAGTGCCTCTTCCATCTCGGGGTTAACCGCCATTTCTTTTGTGCTATCCCATAAAATGACCGGTGGAGTTAATTTTTTTTCCTGGGAAATTTCAGGTCCCTTACGCTGTTTGCATCCCGATAAAAGACACCCGGAGAGGATGAAAAAAAGTACTTGAAAATGGAGTGCGTATCGAATCGCAATGAAGCAGCGCATTGAATAAAGTTATCGCAAAAAATTAAACCGGTATTTGGTTGACGGATTAAAAAAAGGAACAAAACGAAATGCAGCTTGTGGGGACAACATAATAACCACAAGGGGTTCAGGCACTCCGATGAAACTTGTTCAAAAAGCCGAACGCAACCTTTTACGTTTTGATGATTGCATAAAAACCAGTCTGAAATGAATGGCATTGAATTTGTTGTTTATCCTTTTGGAAGAAAAAACAGTTGTCCGACGGTGAAATTTTTATTCATTCTTCAGCGCGATTTTTTGGTTGAAAACAAGTTTTGAATACGTACGCGCGTTATAAATATTTTTCAATTATTTTTCAAAAAATATATACAAAATAAATCTAAAGTGTATTTTTGTAGTTGAATATGAATGTACATTTTGCTATCGGCACATTACCTCAACTCCTAAGGGATAATCAAGGCGTCTTTTCAACGGTCCTTTAGACCACTTGTGAAGGCGACTTTCTTATGTAAATATTTACAAACTTAATCTCATTATTATTATGGCTAAAACAGCAAAAAAGGCAGCACCTAAAAAGGCTGCAAAGAAAGCGGCTAAAAAATCCGCTAAGAAGGCTGCCAAGAAAAAGGCTGCTCCTAAGAAGGCTGCCAAGAAAAAGGCAACCAAGAAGAAAGCTGCTCCTAAGAAAGCGGCTAAAAAAGCTACTAAGAAGGCAACTCGCAAAAAAGCAACTAAAAAAGCTGCTCCTAAGAAAGCTGCCAAAAAAGCAACTAAGAAGAAGGCTGCTAAGAAGGCAACTCGTAAGAAAGCGGCTAAGAAAGCTGCTCCTAAGAAGGCTGCCAAAAAAGCAACCCGCAAGAAGTCAGCAAAGAAAGCTGCTAAAAAAGCAACCCGTAAAAAGGTAGCAAAGAAGGCCGCTAAGAAGACTACTCGCAAGAAAGCTGCCAAGAAGGCGACCAGAAAAGCTGCTCCTAAGAAGGCTACTAAAAAAGCAACCCGCAAGAAGGCCGCTAAGAAAGCTGCTAAAAAAGCAACCCGTAAAAAGGTAGCGAAGAAGGCCGCTAAGAAAGCGACTCGTAAGAAGACAGCAAAGAAAGCAACCAAGAAAGCTGCTCCTAAGAAGGCTGCTAAAAAAGCAACCCGCAAGAAGTCAGCAAAGAAAGCAACTAAAAAAGCTGCTTCTAAAAAGGGTGCTAAGAAAGCTACGAAGAGAAAGTCTACCAGGAAAAGAGCCGCTAAACCAGCCGCTGCAGCTCCTGCGACTCCCGCTTCTAATTAGCTGACGAACACAACCGATAACCAAGTTAATAATGGTTAATACACTATTTGCTGCTTAACACTTAGCACGCAAAATCTACAGTTGCCGCAATGGCATCGGGAACATGGAAACTAATCCACCCGAACGTATTTCAAGAGAAGAATTAAGAGCGTTGATTACCCGTCAGCGCTCTTTTTTTTACACCAAGAGCGGTTTGTCCGCCAGGTAATCCGCGACCTCCTCAGGTCGTTGCGTACCGATGAGGATGCGCTTACCGTTTTTCTTCAGGATCTGTATCCCGTGACTTCCACGGACATTATAGGCCCAACCGCTCCGACCATATTTAATCCCCCAGCCTCCGTATTCACGGACAGGAGAATACTCCCGAACATGGATTTGCTCAATCTCGTCCCAGGGAATCGTACGCTCCCGCCAATGAAATAGTTTCATTTTGAAATGCACCCCTTCCTCATCCATTCGGGTCCGGAGACTCAGACTACCCAGCAAAGCCATACCAAGCACGACAGCTAAAAAGGCCACGATAATGCTCCACCACTCCTGACCTGTCAAGATCAGGGGGATCATCACAATGAGGAGTTGTATGCCCATGATCGCCCACAACCATATCTGATCAAAATGCTGCACCTCCTCAAAGGAATCCGGCGCGTCCTGAGGTAACGCTACCCGCTCCTCGAATCTGAATATTGAATCATCATGGTCCGCCCACCTTCCGGGGCGTTTCATCTCATCTGCCATAGATCGCTATTTTCGCTTATTGTATACATTCGGGTATCTAAAATACAAAATAGATGAGGAGGCAAAACACGCGCACGGATGAGCGCATCCATAAGCTGAAGCAAACCCACGATCATCTCATTGATCTGGTCGGGAACCTGCCGGAAGAATTGTACTACCACCAGATCTCACCTTCTCAATGGTCAATCGCACAGGTGTCCAACCATCTCTACCTGAGTGAAAAACTTTCTCTGGCCTACCTGAAAAAGAAAATTACGTATCCCGATTCAATTCCCGGCTACCATCCAAAATCATGGGCCAGTCTCCTCGCCTTAAAATACTCATTGAAAAGTCCTATGAAATTTAAGGCACCCGCATCCATCAATATGTGGAAAGATCAGCCGATCCTCAACCAAAAAGACCTGAGACAGAAATGGACCACCTTGCGCGAAGAATTATTCGATTTTATCCGTCATCATGAAGAAGATTACGGTACTCACCTGATCTATCGCCACCCGTTTACCGGTAGAATGACGATGTCTCAGATGCTGATTTTTCTAAACGACCATATGAAACACCATCTCAGGCAAATCCACAGAATTCAACGGCAGTTACCTCCCCATTCCTAGCGTATCAAGTCTCTATCTGGCATCCTAAACTCAAAAATTCAGCGAATGTAGGTGATAACTCATCCACACTGCGTCTTCCAACAGTTTATGAGTTGTTTTCATTTGCATTGGCCTCAGCATACCAGGAAGATTGAACCTAAACCACCTCGGTATGGTCATTTTTATGGAAATTAGCACAGTCAACTAAACTGAAATCAACACCTCTGTTATGCCGCTGAACATTCGCATAAAGCTCTCCCTGATGATGTTCCTTGAATTTTTTGTTTGGGGTGCATGGTTTGTTACGATGGGCACATACTTGTCCACCGTACTTTCTTCCAGTGGCGATGAGATTTCAGCTGCCTACTCTACCCAATCCCTTGGCGCGATCATCGCTCCGTTTATCATCGGGTTGATCGCCGATCGATTTTTCTCAGCGCAACGCATTATGGGAGTATTGCATCTCCTGGGTGCCGGCCTCATGTTTTTTGTCGCACAGTCGGGTCAATTTTCAACCTTCTTTCCGTTTATTCTGCTCTACATGATCATCTACATGCCCACGCTTGCACTGGTCAACTCCATTTCGTTTCGACAGATGAAAGATCCATCCGCTGAGTTTTCCACGATCAGACTTTGGGGTACCATCGGATGGATTGCAGCCGGTTTGCTGATCGGATACACCTTCCAATGGGAAGCAAAGGGTATGTTGGAAAATACTTTTTACCTGTCAGCCGCTGTATCTGCACTTCTCGGCCTCTACAGTTTCTTTCTCCCCGACACACCTCCTGTGCATGCCGGCGACGCCAAACCCACGATGCGGGATATACTTGGCTTGGATGCATTGAGCTTACTGAAGGATAAAAATTTTCTTTTCTTCTTTATCTCCTCCATTCTGATCTGTATCCCTTTGGCTTTCTATTATCAGAATGCTAACCTCTTTTTAAATGACATCGGCATGAAAAATGCCGCCGGAAACATGACGCTGGGACAAGTATCTGAGGTGTTTTTCATGCTCCTACTCCCTATTTTTATCAAGCGCTTCGGTCTGAAAATGACTTTACTCATAGGCATGCTCGCCTGGATCCTGCGATACGTATTATTTGCACTGGGCAGCTCGGGTGAGGAGATGTGGATGCTTTTTACGGGTATTATATTGCACGGCATATGCTATGATTTCTTTTTTGTTTCCGGACAGATTTATACGGATTATAAAGCAGGAGAAAAGTTTAAAAGTTCAGCGCAGGGCCTGATCACCTTAGCCACTTATGGGGTTGGGATGTTTATTGGCTTTTGGCTGGCAGGGATCATTTTTGATCACTATACCGATCCGGGTGGAGGACATCATTGGAAGCACATCTGGCTGATTCCTGCCGGCATCGCGACATTCGTCATGCTTTTATATGCGTATTTAAAAATGAAAAGGTTTCGGCCTGACAAACTACCCATTCAAAACAGATCTCACGCATGCGAAAAATAGCCATTCTGGGCTCCGGTTTTATAGGAAGATTTTATGCAGACTCCATTCTGTCTCAACGGAGCCGGGATACTGTTGTGATGATTCAGTCAAGGCGCGAGGAGTCATGTAAATCTTTTGCGAAAAAATACAATGTCCCGCATCACACGCTTAGCATGGAAGAAGCCATTCGCCATGAAGCGGTGGATACTGTGGTCGTGGCTTTACCCAATCACCTTCACCTGGAAGCGATACTGCTGTGTGTAAAGCATAAAAAAGCGGTACTGTGTACAAAACCACTTGGTCGCAATGCTTCAGAAGCGCTGACGATTTTGCATGCGGTGGAGGAAGCCGGCATATTCAACGGGTATCTGGAAGACCTGGTGTATACACCAAAGTTTCTTAAATCTAAATCCATCGTTGACTCCGGAGCACTGGGGAAAATTCTTTGGGCTAAATCAAGAGAAGCACACCCCGGACCGCACAGTGAATGGTTCTGGGATAAAAATATAGCCGGTGGTGGTGCAATTATTGATCTGGCCTGTCATTGCATCGAAGTCTCAAGATCTTTTATCGGAAAAGACATTCGGCCCCTTGAAATCATGTGCTGGGCTGACACACAGGTAAAACCGATTGATGCTGAAGACCATGCTATCGGACTCGTTAAATATGAAAACGGCGCTATCGGACAGTTTGAAGTGAGTTGGGCATTTCGCGGCGGACTTGACCTGAGAGATGAAGTCATGGGCAGTGAAGGGACGATCTGGAGCAATGGATTTATGCGCACCGGTCTTGAGGTCTTCACGAGTTCTTCCGGAGTGGCGTATTCTGCAGAAAAAGCGGAATCAAATCAGGGATGGACCTATCCGGTAGGCGATGAATTAAATGACCTGGGCTACAACCATATGTTTGCGGATATGTTTAATGCCCTGGACGCCCATCATGCACCGAAAGAAACGTTTTACGATGGGTATATTGTCAATGCGATCATGGATGCGGCCTATGCGTCCGCAAAAAGTAAGCAATGGGAGCCTGTTGAGCTTTCAGTCTGGAGAGGAAGAAATACTTCTGAAAAAGAAAACCTGCTGATTGATTTTGATGCGAAGCATTGGCTCATCAAAGAAGAAATCACCCACTTCGGAACTAAAAAACTGATCCTGAAAGAAAAATCAACCGGTCGTATTTTTGAACGTACGGTAGAATGATCGGTACCTTGAGCTAAATTATTTGAACAGAAGATTATGCAAGATTCCTTTATTACAGATGGTGTGCGTACAGCTATTGGATCCTTCAGAGGTACACTCTCGGATGTACGCACTGATGATCTGGCGGCTCATGTGATCAGAGCTCTCATGGCAAAACATCCTGATCTTGATCCGGCGGCGATCAATGATGTCATTATGGGTTGCGCCAATCAGGCGGGCGAAGACAATCGAAATGTAGCTCGTATGGCATTGCTTCTTGCAGGATTACCATGGTCTGTTCCCGGTGAAACCGTAAATCGCCTCTGTGCTTCCGGTATGTCTGCCATCATCCATGCGCACCGTGCCATTCAATCCGGTGATGGTGATTTGTTTATCGCCGGCGGCGTTGAAAACATGACGCGTGGACCATGGGTCATATCAAAATCAGGTCAACCCTTTGGCAGTGATGCAAAACTTTATGATTCGTCCTTTGGATGGCGGTTTATCAATCCAAAAATGAAAGAACGCTATGGCACCGAAGCCATGGGGGAAACAGCAGAAAACCTGGTGGCGAAGTATGACTTGTCGCGGGAGGATCAGGATCGATTTGCTGTCTGGTCACAACAAAAAGCAGAAGCATCCAGAGCCATATTGGCGGAAGACATCGTTCCGGTATCTATACCCAGACGCAAACAAGGTCCAATTATTTTTGATTCAGATGAATTTGTCAAAGGAGAATCTACTACAGAAGGGCTCGCAAAACTCAGACCGGCGTTTAGAAAAGACGGAAGTGTGACTGCCGGAAACAGCAGTGGGCTTAATGACGGTGCCGCTGCCATGCTCATCGCATCAGAATACGGTGTACGGCAACATAAACTCAATCCAATTGCTCGTGTGGTGTCCTCTGCAGTGGTTGGTGTGGAACCCTCCATTATGGGTATAGGTCCGGTTGGGGCGTCAAAGAAAGCACTGAAAAAAGCCGGCCTGAAACTCGATGACATCGGTGTGATCGAAATCAACGAGGCCTTTGCCGCACAGGTACTGGCTTGCGCAAAAGAACTTGGACTGGATGCCCATGACGAACGCATCAACGCATGTGGAGGAGCTATTGCTTTGGGGCATCCTTTGGGCATGAGTGGAACCCGAATTGCTTTATCCGCTGCGCGATCCTTGCAACGAGAAAACAAACAATACGCGCTGGCGACGATGTGCATTGGTGTCGGGCAGGGCTATGCCGTTGTGTTGGAGAAGGTGTAAGCACACCTTTTATCTCAGCAACGTAATATCCCCGCTGAAGATCTCTGTTGATCCATCCTTGAATTCAATTTCCGCCACCCAAACGAAAACAGCTGACATCAGCCGCTTTCCTTTTTCTGTTCCATCCCAGCCACTGGATTCTACATTGGGCTCGATATCAAATGCTTCAAATACAAGACCACCCCAGCGATCGTAGATTCGTAGGAACGGAATCGTCTGAACGGCGCTTTCTGCACCGGATATGTAAAACCAGTCATTGATACCATCCTGGTTGGGACTAAATACATTCGGGATAAAGACATCTTTGCTGATCTCAATAACTCGACAAGAATCATCCAGAGAAAGGAGGGTACTCATGTATACCACGCTATCACATCCAAACTGATTAAAAAATTGCTGTGATACCGTTCCAGTGTCTGCAGGCTCACAACTATAATCAATCATCACCATCGTGTCAGAAGGCAGTAACGAAACGGTCTCCATCACGATACTGTCACAGCCCAACTGATTCGTGAACACAGTGGAAAAAACCCCTGACAGGTTAGGATCGCAAGTCATACCCACCAGCATCGTTGTATCCGGGGGAATGTATGTTACGGTTTCAATCACAAGACTATCACAACCACTTTGTCCGGTATACAAGGTGGTGAAAACACCTGCAGCGGTTTGGTCACAGGTGTTTGATGGCTGCAGAGTAGTATCCGACAATACGTACGCAACAGTTGTCACAACCGTACTGTCACATCCGAAAAGATTACCGTAGGTGTCATAAAACACACCTGTTTGGGCTGAATCACAGGAGGTAGCTTGTGCGTAAGTAGTATCAACTGGAAGAAGTGATAAGGAAGTCTCAATCACACTATCACAACCTGCTGCTGTAAACAAAGAATCATAATATACTCCCGCGTCTAACCGGTATTTTCCTCCTAAAAAAATACTATCCCCATCACAAATGGCAGCTTCGAGTGGAGTGAGTTGGGGAAAATTGACCTGGAGGGTTACACTTGTATCAGGAAAACCGGCGCAATCCTGATGATCAACGTCGTGTACTTCCACAAGCGTAATAGATAAAGAGGATGAAGCACTAAAATATTCCACATGTCCTGAAGGAATACTATCGATTAAATAAAAACCGGACCCATCTGACCATACCACATTATACAGCCCACTTCCGCCAGACATGGTAAACTCCAGAGCAACGGAATCTCCTTCACAAATTTCTGTGGGAGCTGAAATATATCCCTGAGGGGGTGCGATCCACATTATCGGGGTGCCAAATGAAACAGACAAACATGGATCATTCAGATCCACTCCTGTAGCGGGAACCCCATTACCCGCCACCGACGAAACAAAATAAGTTGTCCCGGGGAGCAACGGCGACTCAAGAACGAAGAATGTCGTATCAGATACAACGAGAATATTATTTGGAAAACCAAGATGCAGCACATACACCAGCGTGTCGTCCGCATCTAAAATGACACCCGTGGGTGGATCAACGAAAATGGTATCACCTTCACATGCCGTGACCAGCGCAATATCCATGGTACCTGCATTCGTCTGACAGTTACACGTATGATCACCAGAAAGCGTATCCGGGGCACAATGATTCGCATCATCCACTATAAAACTATAATTGCTCCCGCTGCTAATGGGCATACTGGAAAAAACGGTGGGTGAACCGGGTGTTATGGTTCCGGCTGTGCTGCCCTGAATAGCATACGAGGAAGGATCTCCACCTGAAATGGCAAATGTTACTACATAATTATCCCCGAGCGAATCACATTGGATATTCACATTCCCTATTTGGGGAGCAGATGGAAGTACATGAAATAAAATTGAGTCTGCACCCATGCATCCTTCCGGAGTACTGTATGAATATATTACCTGATGGTTGCCCGAACCAAGTAACACAGGGTCAATCGATCCATTGGTATCTGCTACTCCACCCCATGTGCCTCCGGGAGGATTGGCTGTCAAAGTCATCGCGGGCTCATTCAAACAAAGTGTGTCTATAGCATCAATCTGGGGCTGAGGATTTGAAAGAATCTCTATGTCCAGTTGGCCGGAATAACATCCGGTGGGGTCATTGACCATATAGCTGACGCTGTGCAAACCTGCACCGAGATCCCCAGGGAAGATGATACCCATTGAATTGGCCGCTCCGCCCCATGTCCCGCCGGGTGGATCTGCTGAAAGTTGCACCATCGAATCAGAGGCGCAAAATGGTCCTTGTGGCATGATGGGTGTGGTCAGCCCCGGTACAACCTCGATGATG
Source organism: Bacteroidia bacterium (assembly GCA_030426765.1). Taxonomy (GTDB): domain Bacteria; phylum Bacteroidota; class Bacteroidia; order Chitinophagales; family Saprospiraceae; genus Opimibacter. The sequence goes on from JAUHXV010000008.1 coordinate 72,473, forward strand.
ATATCGGCGACGTTGGTGCATCCGTTTGCGTCATTAGCAGTATAGGTGATTAAATGAGGTCCATCTCCGGCTTGTCCGGGATCAAAAATGCCGTTTAGCGTAATCTCTCCAGTCCAAATACCACCAGGAGGACTTCCTGTCAATTGGATTGGGCCACTGGTTGCACACAATGTACCGGGCGGATCTATCAGCACTTCCGGGATCGGCAGCACCTCGATGACCACTTCTTTTGTAGTGGGGCAACCATTGCTATTGGACACGGTGTAGTAAACGGTATGCACACCTTCTCCCACATATCCCGGATCAAATATTCCATCAAAGGTGATGTCACCGGTCCATTCTCCACCGGAAGGTGTCGCGATCAGTTGGAACGGATCCATGTTGATACACACCGGGTCCGGCACCGGATCAACCTCTACATCCGGTCCTTCATCTATGACCACAAGTGTTGTCGCTTCGGCAGTACAACCGTTAATATCTGTCACCGTAACGGAATAGATTCCTCCCATGTCCGGTGTAACAAAATCAATCTGTGGGTTTTGACTGCCGGATGTAAATGACAATGGTCCGCTCCACGAATATGAGACTCCATCACCTGACATCAGCAGGAGTGTTTCATCGACACAAACCGGACCGTTGTTGTCCGCAAACGCGATCGGAAGTGGATTTACATTTACCACAACGGTATCGTAGCCTAAAAAGCCACAGGCATATTCGATTATGGTGGTGTAGGTAGTCGTCACAACCGGGGAGGCAAGTGGGTTGCTTATTGACAAGGAGGACAGCGTGGGATCCGGGGCCCATGTCCAGGCGATTCCATCCGGATCAGCCTGTAGCTGTACATTTTCGCCAATGCAAATTGTTTCATCCGGCATTTCGGCTACTTCCGGTGGACCAAAGCAAACGGTATGCAAATTGGATAATGACCCGGTCCCGGAACTAAATCCATAATACACATTGGCATTGCCTCCAAAAATATTATTTACGATGTCACCTGTATAGGAAATGACCTCATCATCCAGCGTAGCTGAAAGGGTTTGGGTCACCGGGTCCCACGATACATAAAAGCAATGATCTTCACAATCTTCAATGTTGGCGATATTAAAAGGACCGGCCAGGTTTGAACCAAGGTTGTGATCGACAGAACCCATGGAAATGACAGCCATATGATCACTGGCAGGGTCACCGTAATTTCCATTCTGATAGTCATCATATTCTATCGCAATCGATGTACCCAGTCCTTCATAGCCCAGACCGCCGCCTCCAACGCCTAATCCTGTATTGGATAATGCGAGAATAAAAACGATGCCGTCAGCCCCGCTACCATCTTTACATCCAAAGAAAAAAGTGGCCGTTTCAGTAAAAGGCTGTGTCAGGTCAATGGTGTTTTGAGAAAAAATTGATCCGGCTTGTCCCGGACTATCGGGCGTTATCTGATAACATTCACCTCCTGTATACGATGCACTTCCATTGGTGACGAAGGCCTGCGCATTTAATGTGGTATTGCCGGAAACCACCACCAATATAAAAAGCAGAACTATAAACCACAGTCTATGACTTCTTCTGAAAAGCGACTGACAAGAAGCGCCCTGATGTCGATATGCGTATGGACTGGAATACAATGAAACAGCTCTTTCTGGTCTAAAAGGTTATCTGTTCAAAAGCAGGCATTTCGCCCGATTCGACGTGTTAGCAAAATTGAAAGTAAGAAAACCTTTTGGTACCAGAGGAATTCCACAAGTATACCGAAGTATCAGGATACCATTCCTCTACGTTTAGTATACAGAAGGTTACCTTATTAGAAAAGAAAATGTGAGCTCGGGTTCAATGAGGTTTAGACGTCTACATTCGCATACTTGGCATTGGCTTCGATAAACGCTCTCCTTGGCGGAACTTCATCACCCATGAGCATGCTGAAGTATCGGTCAGCCTCAAGTCCATCATCAATGGTCACCTGTCGCAATACCCGGAAATCAGGATCCATGGTCGTTTCCCAAAGTTGCTCAGCATTCATCTCTCCAAGACCTTTGTAGCGTTGAATTTTAACGTTGCCACTTTTATCCCCTGTGGTATAACTATCCACAGCGGCCTGTCTTTCCTCTTCATTCCAGCAGTATTGAAACTGGTTCCCTTTTGAAACGCGATACAGCGGTGGTGCCGCGATATAGAGATGTCCGTTGTTGATCAGCGGCCGCATATATCTAAAGAAGAACGTCAGAATCAGGGTCACAATATGACTACCATCGATGTCGGCATCACACATGATGATGATCTTATGGTATCTCAGTTTTTCAATATTGAGGATGCGCTCTCCCTTTTTTTCTTCGATGCTTACGCCGAGAGCGGTAAACATATTCTTGATCTCCTCATTGTCGTAGATCTTGTGTTCGAGTGCTTTTTCTACGTTGAGAATCTTTCCTCGCAAAGGAAGTATCGCCTGGAAATTTCGGTCACGTCCTTGTTTGGCTGTTCCGCCCGCACTATCTCCCTCAACCAGAAATATCTCGGACTTCTTAGGATCTCTTGAAGAGCAATCTGCGAGTTTTCCGGGAAGGCCACCTCCGGCCAGAACGTTTTTGCGTTGCACCAGTTCGCGTGCTTTTCGGGCAGCATCACGCGCCCGGGCAGCCATGATCACTTTTTCGGTGATACGCTTGGCATCGTTTGGATTTTCTTCGAGATAGGCTGCTAAGGCTTCGCCAACAGCTTGAGATACGATCCCTACCACTTCGGAGTTACCGAGCTCACCTTTGGTCTGGCCTTTAAACTGTGGTTCAGGTACTTTTACCGATACGACGGCTGTGAGGCCTTCGCGATAATCTTCGCCAGACAACTGCACTTTGGCTTTGGTAAACAACCCGCTGTCATCGCCATACTTTTTAAATACACGGGTGATCGCGCGTTTAAACCCGGCTTCGTGCGTACCTCCGTCTTTCGTAGCGATGTTGTTGACAAATGAAAATACATGTTCCTGGTAGCCTGTATTGTATTGCATGGCTACTTCCACCTCGACGTTATTGTCTTTGCCTTTTACATAGATCGGATTTTCAATCAGAGGTGTACGGCTTTCATCCAGAAACTGAACGAATTCGCGGAGTCCTCCTTCTGAGAAGAAAGATTCTGCGACAGGATTGCCGTCATCGTCTTTGTTGCGCAGATCCGTCAGGTTGAGGTTCAGGCCGCTGTTGAGATAAGACAATTCGCGCAGCCTGTTGGCCAGCGTCTCGTATTTAAATTCAAGCGTTTCAAAAATCTGATCGTCCGGCCAGAATGTCACTTTTGTTCCGGTCTCTGAAGCATCACCTATGGCTTCTACTGCTGTAATGGGTCGGCCGCGTTCGTACTCCTGCATCCAGAGTTTGCCTTCGCGGCGAACTTCCACTCTGACTTTTTCACTGAGGGCATTCACGCAGCTCACCCCTACTCCGTGGAGACCACCGGAAACTTTATAGGTGTCTTTATCAAACTTACCTCCTGCGTGGAGGACGGTCATCACTACTTCAAGTGCCGATTTTTTTAATTTTTCGTGCATCCCAACCGGAATACCTCGACCATCATCCGTGACAGAAATGGATCCATCTGTATTGACGGTGATATCAATGGTGGTGCAATGGCCTGCGAGATGCTCATCAATGGAGTTGTCAATCACCTCCCAAACGAGATGGTGAAGCCCCTTCACATCGGTGCTGCCGATGTACATGCCCGGACGCTTTCGTACGGCTTCTAACCCTTCCAGCGCCTGTATGTTTTCCGCGCCGTAATTACCCTTCTGTGTACTCATAAATATGTATCAAAAACTGAGGGGCAAAAATAAGGAAATAATGCCGCAATACCTAATCCCATTTAAAGTATATATGCCTATATATAAGCTTCTTACATATTAAATATAGACGCAATGTATTAGTGCTTGAAAGATTCCTTCGGAAGTGGGAAAAAGTGAAGAAAAAAGGCATGCTGAAGAATACCCGTCAAGACTTCATACCAGACCGCAATAAATGAGGATTTGCCTCTGCCTTTTTAGCTAAAAATTTTGATTTTTCAACACCCTGCCGGATAGAATTGAGACGTCTGCAGCGCAACAAAAGTCACGGGAAGGTAGGTATAAATCAAAGGGTGTATATTCGTCAATACGTAGTGGAAAAATGGTCAAAATAGTTTCTCCAGACCTGTTTTTACCTACGTGTTTTAGTTTTCAATACGCATTAAACTCTCCGATGAATGAAAAAATCTATTGCGCACCTCATTTTTACGCTTATTCTCTGCCATGGTCTATTGGCCCAGGACACTATCAAAGTACAGACCTTTACCTGGGATGACGATCACCGTTCGGATATTTTTGATTTTCCGGATGATGAACAACAAACCTATCGGAAAATCCTCATGCGTTATAATATGCGATGCCATGACGCTGCCGTAGGCAATGGCTTTGTAGGTTGTTATGAATGGGATTACAGTTGTAATACGTTTATCACGGATCCTACCCGCGTAGACTCCACAGCAGCCACTGCTCCGGATTACACCATCACTAATTTTTCAGGTTCCGAATTTCCCTATAACCTCACACCCACCTACTCGTATACTGTATATCATCAGCATGCTTCCACTTTGATGGAAGGCTCAAATCCCATTGAAGCAGGCTATACCGCACAAGGATCCGCAGAACCTTTATCGCCTAATGCAAAGTCATATCGGTATCAGGTTATTCTGCCCGGAGATGAACTTGCAACAGCAGGACTGACACCAGGTGCCGTGTCCGGATTAAAAATGAACCTGCTGGAAGGTGGTAGCACAGTTGGTTTTTTTAAAATCAAACTAAAAAACACACAAGCAGACACCATTGATACACATCCGGATGATGCCGACCTTGAAGAAGTCTATTTTCAAACCACAGACATGTCATCAGCAGGCGAAATGGATTTTCCCTTTTACCAGACGTTCAACTGGGAAGGAGACAACCTGCTGATGGACATCTCCTTTACCACTGCGAATGAAGATGACGCCCCTGTCTTTGATTTTACGTCTACCGCGACACCCCATGCGGCCATCCAATCAGATATCAGTACTGAAGCTTCCAATCTGTATTTCGGCGGGGCCGGTATGATGGATCTTCAAAAAGAAAGTGTCGATAACATCCGTGACGAAATCACCATCGCATTCTGGTCGCATGGCAACCCAAGCATTCTACCCGCAAACACTTCTATTGCAGAAGGATTTGATGCCAACGGCAACAGACAAGCCAACGTGCATTTACCCTGGAGCAATGGCCGCATATACTGGGACTGTGGAAATGACGGCTCAGGCTATGATCGAATCGACAAAGCAGCCAATCCGGAGGAGTATGAAGGCCAGTGGAATCACTGGGCATTTACAAAAAATACAGCCTCCGGTATCATGAATATTTTTCTCAACGGAGAGTTGTGGCATACGGGTTCAGGTCGCTCAAAAGAAATGGATATCGAGGCATTCCGTTTTGGCAAAAGTCTTAACAATAACAACCCATACTTTGGCTCCATTGACGAAGTGCAGATTTGGGATAAAGCACTCGATGAAATAACCATTCGCGAATGGATGTACCGACACATTGATGCCACTCACCCCGATTATCAAAGTCTGGTCGCCTACTTCCCATTGAATGGAGGATTAGGCCAAACCGCCATAGATGCTTCAGAAAAAATGCTGGATGCCGCGCTCAAACTGCCTTCATGGCAAACGGTCCGCGGTGATGATTTATTCCATCAGTTTAATCATACCTCCCTTTGGCCCAATGTGACTTTCCTGCAAGGGGATTACACGATCATCGACAACTTAGTACCGACGCTGGACTCTACCGTGACCGACCTGCACGAGGTGATTCATTATGGTGTTGCAGGAACTGATCTTGTTGCCCTTGACACACAACTCCTTTATTTTGGTGGAGATCGGCTGGTCTATGACGAAGCAGGCAATATCCTGGATACATTAGCCGGGAATCCGGATGGTAGTATTGTGATCGGTACGCTTGACTATTTTTCAAAACGCGATGCAAAATTTGAAATTCTGTCACTCGTGACACCATATGGAAATGGATTGGATCTGGGACCGGAGGGGAAAACATTCTTCTTTGATGTAACTGACTTCGCTCCTGTACTCAAAGGAAAACGGAGGATGTCACTAGAGTACGGGGGGCAAAATCAGGAGGAACTGGACATACAGTTTTGGTTTATCACCGGAACCCCCGAACGTGATGTCCTGGATATACAACCCATTTGGCCACAGGCACGAGGCAATATGACTGCGATTCTGGAAAACCGCGTATTTGAACCAAGAGACGTCCAACTCATGCCCACTGCCTCCTACTATAAGATTCGCGCAGCGATCACGGGGCATGGGCAAAATGGAGAGTTTGTCTCGAGACAACACTACATCAATGTCAACGGAGGAAGTCAGGAATTTCCTTTTGATGTGTGGAAAGCCTGCAGCCTTAACCCCATCTATCCTCAGGGTGGCACCTGGATTTTTGACCGCGCCGGATGGTGTCCGGGAATGGAGACGGATGTTCATTCGTTCCCGCTGGACTGGTATGTAACGCCTGGCGAACTGGTAACTATTGATTACGGTGTAAATGGCGGAGACATGTCTGAAGCCAATTATCTGGTTAATAATCTTCTGGTGACCTACGGGGCATATAATTTTCAAACTGATGTGTCTATTGAAGACGTCAAACGCCCTAACGCGGATCGCGTGGAATATGCCCGGATAAATCCTGTATGCAGTTCCCCCGTGATCGTCGTCAAAAATACGGGGGAAGACCTCGTTGAGTCCATTACGTTTACCTATCGGACTTCACCTGATAACGAACAAACCTATTCCTGGTTTGGATTCCTCGAGCAACAGGAAGAAAGAGAAATAGAACTTCCACTTCCGGATGCTACATTCTGGTCAGCAGGCGGCACTTTTTCGGTCTCGATCCTTGAAGTCAATGGAGATACGGATGGTAATCCTGACAATAACCGGTACGAGACACGTTTTTCTCCTGCAACCGTGTATGACTATGTCGATCCGGTGCAGCTCCGCCTGCAAACGAATATCCCGGGAAGCGACTATTTCTATACCATTAAAGATGGCGATGGAAATGTGGTTTTTTTGAGAAACAATTTGTCCTCCAACACGGTATACACAGATGATCTGAATTTCCCACCGGGATGTTATACGCTTGATTTCAGAGACAACGGCCACGATGGTCTGTCATTTTGGTTTTTCCCTGACAACGGAACCGGAAGTCTACGCTTCCAACGCAAATTACAATCCGGTGGAGCTATTCCGCTCTATTCATTCAACCCGGATTTCGGAGGTGGTGTCCAGTATGATTTTATTTTGGGCAATATCCAAACAGCTAACGAAGAAATCCATCAGCCTCTGCAGATTTTCAGTACCTACCCTAATCCGACGTATGATGAAGTCAAAATCGATCTGATTGGGTTTGCTCAAAAGGATCTAAATATCAAACTCATCGACGTGACAGGAAATACGCTGCTTGAAAAAGACTTCAAATGTGATTTTGATGAGGAGACTACCCAGGTTGATTTGTTTGACATAGCCCCGGGTAGCTACTTTATGCATTGTACAGACGGACGTCGAAACTGGGTGAGAAATGTAGTGGTGATCCGATAAAAACGGGATATCCGATTAAGAAAGTCAGGTCTATTCAATCCTTGTAATCTCTACAGTGATTTGACATAAAAAGCCCGGACGGTTTGGTCAACGGAAAGAAAATTAAGGATATGCATTTGTATATCCTTTATTTTCATTTTCTCTTACCTTCGCCCTCCCATGACGGATCTCGAGCAGCTGATTGACGTCTATCGTCAGGATGCCGTGGTAACATCGATTGTAGAGGGACTGTCAGCAGAAAAGGCACACATAGGGGTGTCCGGATTGGCTGGCAGCGGGAAATGCTTTGCCCTGTCGGGACTGATGGCCAATCAATGCGGACCTTGGATCGTCATTGAGACAGACAAAGAAGCAGCCGCTTATCTCCAGAATACCCTTGCTTCCCTCCTGCCCGAAACCGATGTACTTTTTATCCCGGACAGCTTTAAACGCCCCGGCCTGATTGAAGAAATCGTCTCCAGCCAGGTTATGGAGCGTACTGAAGCGGTCAACAAACTTTACCAATACGGACAGCCCGGTCAAGCAAAAGCCTCTCTTATTGCGATTACCTATCCGGAAGCCCTTGTTGAATCGGTACTATCCCCATGGGCCGTAGCGAAGCAACAAATTCAGATAAAAAAAGGAGAAGACCTCGCGCTCGACGGGCTGATGACACTACTGGTGGACATCGGGTTTGTGCGCGTGGATTTTGTATACGAACCCGGGCAATTTTCCATTCGCGGAGGCATCATCGATATCTTCTCATTTGGCAACGAATGGCCGTATCGTATCGAACTCTTTGATGAAGAGGTAGAGAGCATTCGCATATTCGATCCGCTGACGCAATTGTCTCAAAGAAACCTCTCACTGGTCAATATCATACCGAATGTCCAAAGCCATTTTGATAGTGGCGAACACATACCTCTCCTGGAAGCGATTCCGGCAGATGTAAAAATCTGGGTCAATCAACCCGAATTTATCATCGACCGCTACCAGGATGCTTTTGAAAAACTTTCGGCCCTCAGAGCGGTGGATATCGATCACGACCTGACAGCCTTGCAACGGTTTATCAAAGAGAAACACTATACGCCAACCCATACCTTAATAGAGTACCTTCAATCAAGCCGTCTCATCACAGAAGGAGAGACAGGAAGTTTTATTCAAACCGATACAACGATTGGATTTAAGATGAAGTCTCAGCCGAGCTTCAACAAAAACTTCCCGATGCTGATTGATAATTTAAGGAGTCAGGCGAAAGCAGGCCATACGATTTACATTTTTACCGCCAATGCACGTCAGGTTGAGCGCTTCTATGCCATTTTTGAAGATCTGGCAGCCAATGTCCAGTTTATTCCGATCACGCGCTCGATTCATGAAGGCTTTGTTGACCAGTCCACAAAGGTCACCTGCTATACCGACCATCAGATATTTGAACGCTTCCACCAATATCACCTTAGAAGAGGATTTACCAAAGATCAGGCGATCAGTGTGCGTATGCTGCGCGAGCTTCAACCCGGAGATTTTGTGACGCACATCGACCATGGCATCGGAAAGTATTCCGGCCTTGAAAAAATCAATATCGGTGGCCACATGCAGGAATCGGTTCGCTTGATATACAAAAACAATGACATGCTGTACGTCAGCATCCATTCGTTGCACAAAATTTCAAAATTTGTTGGCAAAGACGGCACACAACCCGCACTGAGTAAGCTTGGCTCAGATGCGTGGGAAAACTTAAAACGAAAGACTAAGGGCAAAGTAAAAGATATCGCCCGTGAGTTGATCAAACTGTATGCGCTGCGCAAAAGTGCTGAGGGTTTTGCTTTTGCTCCGGACGGATATCTGCAAAACGAACTTGAGGCCTCTTTCATCTACGAAGATACGCCTGACCAATTGACCGCCACCCAGGATGTAAAAGAAGACATGGAGCGCCCGCATCCCATGGATCGCCTGATCTGCGGCGATGTCGGATTTGGCAAAACAGAGGTAGCCATTCGCGCCGCGTTCAAAGCGGTCATCAATGGAAAGCAGGTAGCTGTCCTCGTACCGACTACCATCCTTGCCCTTCAGCATCATGAAAGTTTTTCGGAGCGTCTCGGACCCATGGGTGTTTCCGTGGATTATATCAATCGGTTTCGTACGGCAAAAGAGAAAAAGCAGATCATGGAGCGCCTTAAAGCCGGTGCACTAGATCTCGTCATTGGGACGCATGCCATCCTGAATAAGCACATTGACTTTAAAGATCTTGGTCTGCTGATCGTCGATGAAGAGCAAAAATTTGGTGTAAGTGCCAAAGAACGCCTGCGCAAAATCAAGGTCAATGTAGACACCCTGACCCTGACTGCAACGCCAATCCCCCGCACCCTTCAGTTTTCACTGATGGCGGCGCGCGATCTTTCCATTATTCGCACACCACCTCCTAACCGACAACCGATCCATACAGAGCGAAGAGTTTTTAATGAAGAGGTCGTCAAGGATGCGATTTATTATGAGGTCAATCGTGGAGGCCAGGTGTTCTTTGTACACAATCGCATTAAAACACTTCCGGAGATTACTGCATTTATCAAGCGGGTCTGTCCGGATATTGATATTGCTATGGCACATGGCCAGATGGAATCAGACCATTTGGAAAAAACGCTGCTCGATTTTATACACAAAAAGTACGATGTGTTGGTCAGTACCAATATCATTGAAACCGGCCTGGATATCCCGAATGCGAATACGATTATTATCAATCACGCCAACCAGTTTGGACTCAGTGACCTGCATCAACTCAGGGGTCGTGTAGGTCGATCTAATAAAAAAGCCTTCTGCTATCTCTTTGCCCCTCCTTTAAGCTCCCTGACGCAGGAGGCCAGAAAGCGATTGCAAACGATTGAAGAGTACAATGATCTAGGAAGTGGATTTGATATTGCCATGCGTGATCTGGATATCCGGGGTGCAGGAAATCTGCTGGGAGGCGAGCAAAGCGGATTTATTTCTGACATCGGATATGAGACATATCAGAAGATCCTGGAAGAAGCGATTCAGGAATTGAAAGAAAGCGACTTCAAAGACCTTTTCAAAGAGCAGATGGAGCGTGATCGAAAATATGTGCAGGATGTGCAGATCGATAGTGACGTGGAAATGCTGATTCCGGATGAGTATGTTTCGAGCATTGACGAGCGTCTTCGCTTGTATACCGAACTCGATAATCTGGATTCGGAAGAAGGGATACAGAAATTCGCCGCAACGCTTGAAGACCGATTCGGTCCTCGACCGAAAGTTATTGACGAATTGTTTGAAGGCCTTCGATTGCGTTGGCTGGCACGCTCGCTTGGTTTCGATCGCATCACGCTCAAGAAAAATACCCTGAGGTGTTACTTCCATAAAAACCCGCAGTCCGCGTACTATGAAAGTGCAGTCTTTGATAAATTGATTAAATTGCTCGGAGCCAATGGCCGAACGCTTGGTGTACAATTAAAGCAATCGGTCAAACGACTTTTGATGATCAAAGAAAAAATCACATCCATGACGGCAGCCAGGGCATTTTTATCTGAACTGCAAGCCATGACAGAAGAAGAAATCAGGAATGATGAAGCCAACAGAAAACCTGTTTGAAAACCCGCAGATCGATCTGTCGTCGCTTCCCGCGGTGGAACAGATGACTATGATGCCACTTGAACCAGTCTATAAAAAGGTGCGCATCATCGTGGCATCCCTTATTGCAATCGTATTGATTGTGGTGAGTTGGACATTTGCCTGGTGGCAGGCTCCGTATCTGACCTATATTCACGTTCCGGCCATTCTTGTGACGTTGCTGGCAATATGGATTGTGGCGTATAACGGCATTTCGTTTCACTATATGTTTTATGCCGTGCGCGAGAAAGACATTTCGTACCAGTCGGGATGGTTGTGGAAAAGCATGACCACCATTCCGTACAACCGGGTACAACACTGTGATATTCGTGAAGGATTGATCGATCGGCAGTTCGGACTGGCCAAACTGACGATCTATACGGCCGGCGGTCAAAGTGCTGATCTGATGATCCCAGGACTCCTGCCGGAAACCGCAGAAAAACTGAAGTCGTATATTCTGGATGCCACTGAACATTCCATCGAAACTGAATCGTAATGGAGTCCGGTGGTAATCTGTATCAGCCGCAACGGCAATCTTCCTGGGCGATCGTGCTGATCTTGTTAAAGTACATCCGCATAATTGCCCGACAGATGTGGCCGATCCTCCTGATCGTGCTGATCAAGCCTACTGAAGGTCGGGGACTCATCATCACTGCCATCGCATTAGGCATTGCAATCCTGGCCATGATTTATTCGATTGTTGCCTACACCCGATATTATTATTTTGTAAAAAACAATGAGCTGTGTGTGCGTTCAGGTGTGTTTAGAAAACTGGTACTCAATGTTCCGTTTGAACGGATTCAGTCTGTGGATTTCAAGCAAAATATTGTCCACCAATTTCTGAATGTGGTCAGTGTGCAAGTCGATACCGCCGGTTCGAGAGGCAGTGAACTGGAGATCGATGCAATTAGTTTGACACAGGCTGAGGCTTTGCGCAACCTGGTACTCTCCTATAAAAAATCTCATGCTACTGAAATAGCTGCATCCGGCGCCCAGGAGGCATTCGAAACTGAGACAGAGGAGTCCCCTGAATTGATTCTTGCATTGTCTTCTTCTGACTTAATGAAGGTGGGCATCAGCGCTAATCATCTGCGGACTGCAGCGATCATCTTTGCTTTTTTTGTGGGGCTGGCTGATGATGTCGAACAATTATTAGGCTGGGATGTCTGGGGGCAATTGGATGATTCGACAATGGCTGCTTCTGTCCTTGGTCTGATTGTGGTTTTGTCTGCTATCCCCTTATTGCTTTTTGTTTCTTTTTTCATCACCCTGATCCGGACCGTACTGCGCTATTACAATCTGAAATTCTGGCGGGATGGCAAAAGCTATAAAGTGGTCAGTGGATTATTTACAAGAAATGAAAAGTCGATTCAAAAATCAAAAATTCAGATTATCCGGTGGGTGACATCGCCTTTGAAGAAGATGTTTGGTATTTTCCAAATGAACATCTATCAGGCCACCAGTATCAATCAAACCCGGGATAAGTCGCTCATCATCCCCGGGTGTTATGCACAGCAGGTACAGCATACTTTAGACACGATTGTACCCGCCTTTAAAGGAGCGACCTTTACAGCGCACAAGATGCATCCGGCCATTGTTGTCCTGGTGGTCAGTCTGGTGGGATTTCTTCCAGCAGTGGGATTTGGTTTTATGGCCTGGTTCAATGACAGTATCGTGCAATGGCTTTTGGTGCTGATCTTCCCGCTGTCGATCTGGATGGGTATTCTGTACCAGCGCAAGCGCAGGTTTAAGATACATCCTGACTTCATCCTTTCCGAAGGAGGGATTTTTGGAAATACGAACAGGCTGATTGAAATCTACAAAGTGCAGGCCGTTACCATACATAGCTCACCTATGCAGCGAAGACGTGGTGTGAGTTCGCTGCACATCCACACTGCGGGAGGGGAAATGGCTTTCGCTTATATCCAAACACGCGTGGCCAACCAGGCTCGAGACTATATCCTTTACCGAGTGGAAACGGAGAAGAGATCCTGGATGTAGAGGGTGATGGCCTTTGACCGTCCTGACTTATTTACGTCCCAACCACCAGCAGATGATACCGCCTACGATACCCCCAACGACCGCATTGGCAATGACATTTACACCGATGACGACGTAACTGGTTACCATAGTCGTCATAGTCATCATGAATAAATCAAAAGAAAGGCCAATCGCGATGGAAACGATAGCTCCTATGCGGAGTCCTTTAGCGAAATTGTTTTCTCCGTGCCAGTTGGAAAGAATATAGGCCATCGTCAGTCCCCAGATCAGATTGGCTACGATCATCAGGATCATATTCATTTCCTCCGGTGGACGATTGCAAGCCTCATTGGAATATCCGGACATAAAGCTGTGAAGAATAATACCCCAAACCAGCCAGCCCAGGAAGAAATAAGCCACGCCGCCCATGATTCCGGCTACGATTGATTTTGTATTCATTTCGTTTTGTTTTAGAAGTGAGAAGGATCAATGTCTCCTAAATTTAGCGAAAAGCGGTGGGATTATTGTTTTTGGCATTGGTAAATAATTTTTACCCGTTTTCTCAATGTAAAAAGATAGCCTATGGATCAGGAGAGAAATTGCTCCTGCATCTCTGCTTCCATGATCCCGCTCAACCACAGATGTTGTTGGAGCAAACTCCAATCCCGCTGTACTGCGGGAGCTGTATTCAGTAAGCATTCCTCATTAGCAAATAACTCTTGATATTGCCGATCCCGATGAGTCGGGATGGCTGATTCTCGAATTGCAACAAAGAGGCAATGTTTCCCCTTCTGGTCAAAAGAATGAATTAAATAACAATTAGATTCCTCCTTTCAGTCGGAATGACGCTGACTAAGTGGGTAATGGGAGAGCATGGCGGTGGCTCTGCCACTGCCATGCTCTCCCCTCTATAAAAAAACCGAAGGTCATTCCGAGCGAAGCGAGGAATCTGTTGTAGATGAAAAGGAGTGCTCCTGCATCTCTGCTTCCATGATCCCGCTCAACCACAGATGTCGTTGGAGCAAACTCCAATCCCGCTGTACTGCGGGAGCTGTATTCAGTAAGCATTCCTCATTAGCAAATAACTCTTGATATTGCCGATCCCGATGTATCGGGATGGCTGAATCTCGAATTGCAACAAAGAGGCAATGTTTCCCCTTCTGGTCAAAAGGATGAATTAAATAACAATTAGATTCCTCCTTTCAGTCGGAATGACGCTGACTAATTGGGTAATGGGAGAGCATGGCGGTGGCTCTGCCACTGCCATGCTCTCCCCTCTATAAAAAAACCGAAGGTCATTCCGAGCGAAGCGAGGAATCTGTTGTAGATGAAAAGGAGTGCTTCCTGCATCTCTGTTTCCACATGCCAATACTATTGGACGATGTGTCGTTGAAGCATCCGCCTTCCAAAGCACTTCGGCTTCTGGACAAGGAGGCGAACAAGCTCTCCAATCCCGCTGTACAGCGGGAGCTGTATTCAGTAAGCATTCCTCATTAGCAAATAACTCTTGATATTGCCGATCCCGATGCGTCGGGATGGCTGATTCTCGAATTGCAACAAAGAGGCAATGTTTCCCCTTCTGGTCAAAAGGATGAATTAAATAACAATTAGATTCCTCCTTTCAGTCGGAATGACGCTGACTAAGTGGGTAATGGGAGAGCATGGCGGTGGCTCTGCCACTGCCATGCTCTCCCCTCTATAAAAAAACCGAAGGTCATTCCGAGCGAAGTGAGGAATCTGTTGTAGATGAAAAGGAGTGCTTCCTGCATCTCTGATTCCACATGCCAATACTATTGGACGATGTGTCGTTGGAGCATCCGCTCCCAAAGCACTTCGGCTTCTGGACAAGCTCTCCAATCCCGCTGTACAGCGGGAGCTATTGGTGAAAGTTAATCTATAGTCGAATTAAAAAACTCCCGTTCGGCTATAAGCCAGACCTGGCTTAATCAAAAAGAGACGTAAAGCTAATCCCGGACTCAACGACTGAACGAATCTCATCAATCGGAATCCGATCCTGATTCAAACTATCACGTTCCCGAATCGTCACGGTCTGATCCTCCAGGGTCTGATGGTCAACCGTCACACAATACGGTGTGCCAATAGCATCCTGCCTTCTGTACCGACGGCCGATGGCATCTTTCTCATCATACTGACACTGGAAGCTGAATTTCAAATCATCAAAAATCTTCCGGGCCGTACCTGTCAGATCATCATTATTTTTCAATAACGGTAGAATCGCACACTTTACCGGCGCTAATGCGGGATGAAATTTCAGTACTGTCCGACTAGATTCCTTCCCTTCGGCATCCGGAACAGTTTCTTCGGTATAGGCATTGGTCAACACGGCCAGGAACATACGGTCAACACCAATCGAAGTCTCCACTACATAAGGAATATAATTTTCATTGGTTTCCGGATCGAAATACTGCAGCTTCTTTCCACTCAATTCCTGGTGACTGCGAAGGTCAAAATCTGTACGCGAGTGGATGCCTTCCAGTTCCTTAAATCCAAAAGGAAACGCAAACTGGATATCAACGGCCGCATTGGCATAATGTGCGAGATTTTCATGATCGTGGTACCGCAATTTATCATCCAACGTTCCAATCGCCCGGTGCCATTTCATTCGCGTCTCTTTCCAGTATTCGTACCACTTCATCTCGGCGCCCGGCTGCACAAAAAACTGCATTTCCATTTGTTCGAATTCGCGCATGCGGAAGATAAACTGACGTGCGATAATTTCATTTCGAAAAGCCTTTCCAATCTGTGCAATACCAAACGGGAGTTTCTGTCGGGTGGTCTTCTGGACATTCAGGAAGTTGACAAAAATCCCCTGGGCTGTTTCGGGACGAAGATATAATTTACCTTCTTCACCAGCGATGTTGCCCAGTTGGGTGTGAAACATCAGGTTAAACTGCCTGACATCAGTCCACTCCTTGGATCCACTCACCGGATCAGCGATTTCCATGTCTTCAATAATGGTCTTCAGAGCTGCCATGTCATTGCCTGTCATAGCATCGACAAACCGCTGATTGAAATCATCGTGTTTTTTGATGTAATCGGCTACACGTTGATTCTCTGTCCTGTATTTTTCCTCCACAAAATCATCGCCAAACCGCTTCCGGGCTTTCTCTATCTCCTTTTCGGCCTTACCCATGATTTTCTCGAGGGCTTCCTCGATGAGTACATCTGCCCGATATCGCTTGTTGGAAGCCTTGCTATCAATCAGCGGGTCATTGAAGGCATCCACGTGACCGGAAGCTTTCCAGGTTTGAGGATGCATCATGATAGCTGAGTCCAGACCCACGATATTCTCATGATTCTGCACCATGGCTTTCCACCAGTACGCCTTGATGTTGTTTTTCAACTCCACACCATAGGCCCCGTAGTCATACACGCCACTCAATCCATCATAAATCTCACTGGATTGAAACACAAACCCATATTCTTTACAATGCGATACGAGGTCTTTAAAAGGATCAGCTGACATATTCACTTTTTCGTTAAGGTGGGCAAAGATAGGAAGCTATGGGCGAAGAGCAAAGGGCGAAGGGGCATGGAGCATGGAGCATGGAGCATGGGGCATGGGGCATGGGGCACGGGCATGGGGCAAAGGGCGAAGGGCATGGGGCGATAGGTAATATATCTGTCTACTTCCTACTCACTATTCACTACTCACTAATAAATCACCCCTCATCACATCACTCCATCACTCCATCACTCCATAATTACTTTAGTATCTTGAGAGTCACAACTGAGATTATGCAAATAAAAAAATCCTCCAAAGTCTATGATGTCATCATTGTCGGTTCGGGTGCCGGCGGAGGGATGGCCACCAAAGTATTAAGTGAAGCAGGCCTGAATGTGGCTGTAGTTGAGGCCGGACCTTTCTTTGATCCTGCTGATCCCGAACAAAAAACACAAATGAAATGGCCTTGGGAATCTCCTCGTCGCGGTGCAGGAACCACCAGACCATTTGGCGATTTTGACAGTGCATATGGTGGCTGGGAAATAGAAGGTCAGCCCTATACCCGAATGCCCGGCACGCGCTTTGAATGGTTCAGATCTCAGATGCTGGGAGGACGGACCAACCATTGGGGAAGGATATCACTGCGTTTTGGGCCTATAGATTTTAAACACAGAAGTCATGATGGATTAGGGGAAGACTGGCCCATCAGCTACAATGATGTCAAACCCTATTATGATCGTGTAGATAAACTCATCGGTGTGTTTGGCAGCAAGGAAAATCTACCGAATGAACCCGATGGTTTTTTTCTACCCGCACCGAAGCCGCGCCTGCATGAGCTGTATTTTATCGAAGGGGCAAAAAAAGTGGGTGTCCCTGTGATACCGGGAAGATTGTCCATGCTGACCAAACGCATCAATGAAGAACGTGGGGTTTGTTTCTATTGCGGCCAATGCTCAAGAGCCTGTTCGGTATATGCAGACTTTTCATCGGGCACCTGTTTGATCTTTCCGGCCCAAAAAGCAGGCGGGCAAATTGACTTGTTTGTCAACGCAATGGTCCGCGAAGTCCTGACCGATCATGAAGGCAAAGCCACCGGAGTCTCCTATATCAATAAAGAAGACCGACAGGAGTATCAGCTCAATGGAAAAATTGTTGTACTCGCTGCTTCTGCCTGTAGTTCGGCACGCATACTTTTAAATTCAAAAAGCAAACAACATCCGGCAGGCCTGGGCAACTCCAGTGGCCTGGTGGGAAAATATCTCCACGATTCCACCGGCGCGAGCAGAGCAGCATTTATTCCGGCGTTGATGAACAGAGAAACCTACAATGAAGATGGTGTGGGTGGCATGCATATCTACACACCCTGGTGGCTGGACAATAAAAAACTGGATTTCCCGCGTGGCTATCATCTCGAGATGTGGGGCGGCATGGGGATGCCTTCTTATGGTTTTGGATTCAATCCCAATGATCTGAACAAATATCTGGGTGAACGCATCGGCGGATATGGAGACCAACTGAGAAAGGATGTTAAAAAGTTTTATGGTTCTGTCGTAGGCATTTCCGGTCGCGGTGAATGCATCGCCCGTGAGGACAACTACTGCGAGATAGATCCCAATGTTGTGGATGAATTTGGTGTACCTGTGTTGCGGTTTAACTATACATGGACAGATCACGAGCGCTATCAGGCCAGACACATGCACAATACATTCGAAGAAATCCTGGATGCGATGGGCGGTAAAATACTTGGTGACAAACCTGGTCAGGATCAGGATTACGGCCTTGCTTTACCAGGTCAGATTATCCATGAAGTGGGGACAACCCGCATGGGAAATGATCCAAAAAAATCAGTGACGAATTCCTTCGAACAACTCCATGATGCGAACAACGTATTTGTGGTAGACGGTGGCCCGTTTGTTTCCCAGGCGGACAAAAATCCAACCTGGACCATCCTGGCCCTGGCGTGGCGCACCTCAGATTATATTGTCGAACAGATCAAAAAGAGAAATATTTAATCAACGTATGGATAGACGAGAAACAATTAAGTCAATGTTGATCGGAGGCGTGGCCGGTGGGCTGCTGCTTACCGGTTGTCAGCCGGGAAAAGGTGAAGAGGTAAAGACTACGGCATCCGATGACAAACATTACGGACGCACTGATAAGGAAAAACAACGTGATGAACGCGTCATGGCGGAATCATTTTTTTCCGAACATGAATTGGCCACAATTGCTGTTTTGTGTGACCTGATTTTGCCGGCAACAGCTACAGCAGGCGCTGCTACCGAAGCCGGTGTGCCGGAGTTTATCGAGTTTATCGCGAAGGATCTGACTTCCCACCAGACACCTTTGCGAGGTGGGTTGATGTGGCTGGACAACCGGGCTTTGTATGCGTTTGAACACACCTTTTCAGCCTGCACGGAAGTTCAACAAAAAGAGCTCCTGGACGAAATCGCATATCCCGACGAAGCCGACCCTGAAGTGGCTCAGGGTGTTGCTTTCTTTACCCGCATGCGCAACCTGGTGCTGACCGGCTATTATACCACTCGCATGGGAATTGATGATTTGGGATACAAGGGGAATACTCCGAATGTCTGGGATGGGGTGCCCGAAGATGTTTTAGCAAAACATGGCCTGGCGTATGACGAAGCCTGGCTCGCCAAATGTGTGGATCAGGACAAACGGAATATCGTAGCGGAATGGGATGAAGAGGGAAACCTCCTGACCTGAGGTGAGCAGCATCCCTGCTTATCGATCATAATCCCCTATCCATAAAACTCAGTTTCAGAACAGCTACAAAAAATCCCTGGTACTATTTTCAAATGTAGGTCATCTAGCTGCCTGGCTTAAGAAATTGTAAATTTTCAAAAGACTTGCATTTGTATTCTGGAAAACTTATATTTGGTTGTAAGAAACCCAATGCATTTCACCCAATGCTGTTTTTTTTTAACAGGGTTTAGAAATAAATATGAAACACGTTACAGAACACCCAATTCGAGGAGTACATTTATTTCCAGCCAGTTAGCACTGGTTGACCCCTTCTATTACCCTTATTTGCATACCACACCGGAAAGGAACTAATGAACTAAATCAAACTATCTCGTCATCAGATAGCGTAAGAGCATTTGTTGTGAGTTAGTCATTTATTCATTGAAATTCAAAAATTAATCACTGACAGGACTGAACTGATCAGTTGTAAGTTCCTGCACATCACTTAAAAAAACAACTAATATGAAAACCCAATTTTACGGCTCTGTCCGCCATGGACGGATTAGGATTTTTTTGCCTGCACCCTTCATTCTGGTTGTGCTATTTTCTTTCATTTTTCACTTTAATGTCAAAAGTCAGCAATCCTCTCTTCCGTGCAACGAAGTGACTCCATGGGTACCGGGCACGTTTGCTGTGAATGTGGACTTCAGTTCGTCCGCACTTGCATGTTGGGATGGTGATGTGGCTTGTATCATTCCGGGAAGTCTCGAACCGGCGAATGTCGTGGACAGCGATACAGATAATTTTGCCAGAGGAGAAATTCTGGTCGGCGGGACACTTACCTTGAGTGTAACCGACCCTGTCAATACCTATTCCGCAGGTAATTTCACAGGCTTTGTGATATCCAGCACATTACTGGAGGTTGATGTTTTTGATGGCCTTATACTTCGGACCTACCTCGACAATGTGCTCCAGGAAACATTTTTTGGATTCAATCTGATTGGACTTGAATCCGGATTATTCGATGATCCCTACACGATTGGATTTGTTACGTCCTCGGATTTTGATGAGGTAGAAATCACATTCGCCGCAGGCCTCGGGGCTGGATTTTATGATGTTCATTATGCGGTAATGGAACGTTTTTGTGAAGGACCGGATCTCGTTTGCAATGAAGAAACCCAGATGAACACGCCTGACTTTCCGATGACGATAGATTATGCTTTAACCGGATCCACGGGTATAAGTCTTGGAACGGTAGATAATCCTGAATCAGCCATTAGTGCCAGCACCTCTGACTTTGCGAGTTTCGAAAATATCGCGAACGTGCTGGATACTGTCTCTATCGCAGTTGAAGAACAGATCACCGACTATCCCGCCGGAACTTTTGTTGGATTTGATATTGAAAACATCAGTATCCTTGGGCTGGATCTGCTTGAAAACATGATCATCACCTCGTATCTCAATGGGGTCGAGCAGGAAGTAATGACGGGAAATGATCTGCTGATTGGTGCTCCGCTATTTAATAGTTCAGGACGGATGACGGTTGGTTTTGTAACGTCGACCGGTGTTGACAAGGTTAGGTTTTCGATCGCATATCCGCTGAATGTAGATTTGGGCGTCACTTTAATCTATAGTGCGATCTTCAGGGAGTTTTGTGAAGGACCCGATTTGCCTTGTAATGAACTCACCTCGATCTACAGTCCCGATTATCCAATCTACTTTAATGTTGTGAACAGTGGGTTTACCGGAGCAGCATGTGTAGGGTGTACACTGGAAGATCCGGGTAATGTCATTGACAACGATCCTGCGAGCTATGCTGAAATAGATATTACTGCCGGCGTTGCCACCATAGGCCATTTGGCTGTGAAAGATGCCTTAACAGATTACCCTGCCAATTCATTTGCCGGTTTTCATATTGAAAATGTCCAGTTGGTCGATGTCAGTGTCCTCTCCGGCATTACGATTTCAACTTTCCTGGATGGGGTTTTCGCTGAATCTGCGTCGGGGCTCGATATCCTGCTGACCGCAGGAACGGACTTGTTGGTCAACCAGGGAGAGTTCTATGCAGGATTTCTGACAACAGAGGAATTTGATGAAGTCCGGATCAGCCTGACCAATGTCGGAATGATCGACATAGGCACTACACGCATTTATGAGGCTGTGCTGGGTACGTTTTGCCCAACGACTATTGAGTGTGACACCAACTATTTTTTAAACACACCTGAGTTTCCGGTATATATTGACTTTCAACTCACCGGTGTAGAGGGAGGCGTTTGTGCACTCTGCGAAGTGGAGGATCCGGATGAAGTGATCACGGCCTCTAATACTGACTATGCCACGATTACTATTCCTGTAGGGGCTTTAGAGACAGGATCAATCGCGGTCAGAGACGCATTATTTACCTATCCACCCGGTACCATTGCCGGCTTTGTGATTGAAGATGTCAACCTTCTGCTGCAAATCAATCTATTCCAATCCATAACTATTTCAACCTATTTGGATGGAAATTTCCAGGAATTTGCCACCGGGAATGATCTGATTGATGTGAGCTTGCTGGTCTTATTTATTAATGCTGATCCGGGCGTATATAATATCGGATTTCAAACCACTATGCCGTTTGATGAAATTCGAATCACCGTTGGCTCATTGGCAAGTGTGATCAACATCATAAATGTATTTGGTGCGTTTGTCGATACACACAATTCAGATGATGATGCCGGACTTAATTGTGCTGAGCCTCCGGTGGCGATGGATGACAGTGCCACCACCGATGAAGACACGCCTGTTTCAATTGATGTGCTGGACAACGATAGTGATCCGGATAGTCCGCTTGATATCCCTCAGGTCATCGATGGCCCGACTCATGGAACCGCGGTCATCAATCCGGCCGACAGTACCTTCACCTATACGCCGGACCCCAACTTTGTAGGACAGGATACGTTTTCGTATTCCATTTGTGATGACGCTGCACCTCCTTTATGTGATACAGCCATGGTCTTTATCACCGTTAGTCCGGTGACCGATACGATTGTTGAAACCATTCCGGAAGATAGTATGATCACCATCTGTGTGAGTGAACTGACCACCTTTAATGAAACCGGGGACAACCTCGCTACTTGTGAAGATCCCAATGATGGAAATGTTGCCATAGTGGATACTTGTGCCACCTATACCCCGGATATGGGCTTCAATGGCCAGGACACTTTCTGCCTGGTCACCTGTGACCCTGTGGATCCGCTGATTTGCGATACCACTATAGTCATAATCATCGTCACACCAGCCAATGATCCGCCGGTAGCCAATGATGACAGTGCCACCACTGATGAAGATACTTCCGTTTCGATCGATGTGCTTGACAATGACACCGATCCGGATAGCCCGCTCGACATACCACAGGTCATCGATGGTCCAACTCATGGAACTGCGGTCATTAATCCGGCTGACAGCACCTTTACGTATACGCCGGATCCAAACTATGTAGATACCTTCTCATATTCAATTTGCGATGACGGTGCTCCGCCACTTTGTGATACCGCTCTGGTCTTCATCACAATCAATCCGGTGACCGATACGATCGTGGAAACCATTCCGGAAGATAGTATGATCACCATCTGTGTGAGTGAACTGACCACCTTTAATGAAACCGGGGACAACCTCGCTACTTGTGAAGATCCCGATGATGGAAATCTTGCCGTAGTGGATACCTGTGCCACCTATACCCCTGATCCGGGGTTCAATGGGCAGGACACCTTCTGCCTGGTCACCTGTGACCCTGTGGATCCGCTGATTTGCGATACGACAATAGTTATCATCATCGTTACACCGGTCAATGATCCTCCTGTCGCTACAGATGACAGTGCCACCACTGATGAAGATACTTCCGTTTCGATCGATGTGCTTGACAATGACACCGATCCGGATAGCCCGCTCGACATACCACAGGTCATTGACGGGCCTATGCATGGAACCGCGGTCATTAATCCTGCTGACAGCACCTTTACGTATACACCGGATCCAAACTATGTGGGTGTAGATACCTTCTCGTATTCAATTTGCGATGATGGTGCTCCGCCGCTTTGTGATACCGCTCTGGTCTTCATCACAATCAATCCGGTGACCGATACGATCGTGGAAACCATTCCGGAAGATAGTATG
>JAUHXV010000065.1 GCA_030426765.1 Bacteroidia bacterium
AATGTAACTGCACTTTGGTGCCACGTTGTCGTAATCCACATCACCCACAAGCCGAAAGCCTTTTTTCTTTGTCGCATCCTCGACCCGATTGATACCCACATCAATGACAACGGCACCTTCTTTCACCATATCGGCCGTAAGGAAGTTGGCCTTACCTAAAGCAACTACCAGTACATCCGCCTGAAGAGCCATTTCTTTGATATTGGGAGTCCGACTGTGACACAACATGACCGTGGCATCACCCGGATTAGCTTTTCTCGATAAAAGGATACTAATCGGTGTGCCGACGATATTACTTCGTCCGATCACACAGCAGTTTTTTCCCCGAATATCAATTTCGTACCTATCCAGCATTTGCATGATACCCATCGGTGTAGCAGGTAGATATGAGGGCAATCCGAGGGTCATCAATCCAAGATTCATTGGGTGAAAACCATCCACATCTTTCTCGGGTTTGATCGCGAGCGTGATATCCATCTCATGGATATGCTCAGGGAGAGGTAGCTGTACGATAAAACCATCGATCTCTGGATTATCATTCAGGTCATGGACAATTTCGAGCAAAGCTGCCTGCGAAATTTCAGCCGGACGTTGAATAAGGGTGGATTTGAATCCGGCCTCGTCACAACTTCTGACTTTGTTGGTGACATAGGAACGACTGGCGGGGTGATCTCCAATCAGCACGGCTGCCAGATGAGGTGGCCGCTTTCCGGCAGCCACTACCTGATCTACCTTTTCTCGTAATTCACTTTTAATCGTTGCCGCAAGTGCTTTTCCGTCAATAATCTGCATGATGTTCTATCCTTTTTTAAATACTGATATACGCCTTCTGGTTTCAGGCGCCACAAGATATTCATTCATTTTCGGGAAATCAAAAAGCAGGTCTAATCATGTGCCGACACAGAACCCCGGTTGACCAACCGATGATAATGCCCACCAGACCTCCAAAAATCACATCCAACGGATAGTGTACACCTACATATACCTGTGCAAGCGCGACAACGGCCGCCCAAAGCCACCAAAGATGCTTCCAGCGCTTCATATAGCCTCCGAAAACCATCACCATAAAGGCAGCCAGACAAAAATGATTGGTCGCGTGTGAGGATGTGAAACTGTAGCCCCCACCGCAATGGACACGTTGGATAGCAGGCGGATCAAGCGTAAGTTCGGAACAAGGCCGGACTCTTTTGACCTGCTTCTTGATGAGCTCAGAACTGATGGTATCAGACGCGAAAATGGCAAGTGCTATAAAAACAAACGTCAGCAGCCATTGGCGAAGAGACAGGTTGAAGATCAGCCAGCTTAAAGCCAAAATGTAAAGGGGCACCCACACATATTTATTGCGTGCCGGAATTAGGAAAAAGTCGAGCACCGCGCTGCTCCATCCGTGATTGATGGCTTGAAAACCCGCCACATCCCATTGTAGAATTGTCTCCATCATCAATCAAATGTATAGTTTTGCGATACATTCTAAACTACATTCTTGTGCCATTAATAAAATCCGTCAGTGGAATACGCGGAACGATCGGAGGAAAGCCGGGTGATAACCTGACACCGGCTGATATTGTGTCATTTGTCGCTGCGTATGCCCGTTATCTGCATTCTGCACACAAAAATCCCACTGTGGTGATTGGTCGTGACGGAAGAATTTCCGGGAATATGGTCAAGCAGTTTGCCATCCAGACCCTGGTCGCGTCAGGAATTGATGTGGTGGATCTCGATTATTCCACTACCCCGACAGTTGAGATGTATGTTAAAGCATCCGGAGCTTCCGGAGGGATTATCATTACGGCAAGCCACAATCCAGCGGAATGGAATGCCTTGAAGTTCCTCAACAACGCTGGAGAGTTTATCAGTCCCGAAATTGGTGAAACCATCCGTAATGAAGCTGAAAGCGGGAGTCCTGATGCGGAATACGCTCAGGTGATGGCGCTTGGCAAAGTAACTGCTGATGATCGTGCTATTCAACAGCACATCGATTCGATCCTGGCACATCCATTGATTGATGCGGCTACGATTAAAAAAGCAGGACTTAGCGTCGTAGCGGATTGTATCAATAGCACAGGAAGTATCAGCTTGCCGCCCTTGTTTGAAGCCCTTGGGGTCAGGTACTCCTTGATCAATGACGATGTCACAGGTGTTTTTGCACATAATCCCGAGCCGCTTCCTGCACACCTGACTGACCTATGTAATGCTGTTAAACAAAACAAAGCAGATGCCGGAATCAGTGTTGATCCGGATGTGGACCGTCTTGCGCTCGTTGATGAACATGGTGTTTTCTTTGGTGAAGAATACACCCTTGTTTGTGCGGCAGATTATGTTCTTCGTCATACGCCCGGGCCTGTGGTGACCAACTTATCATCAAGCAGAGCATTAGGTGATTTGGCAAAATCATTTGGTACTCAGTGTTTTTATGCTCCGGTAGGTGAGGTCCATGTAGTGCGGGAAATGAAAGCAAGAAATGCTGTATTGGGAGGGGAAGGCAACGGCGGGGTTATTGATCCGGCTCTTCATTACGGAAGAGATTCACTGATGGGAGTCGCACTGATCCTTATGCATCTGGCAACAAGCGGTAAATCTTTGTCTACATTGAAATCCGGTTATCCGGCCTACGAAATGGTCAAGGACAAGGTCGCTTTTGATCCGTCTATGTCTCCGGATAGCATTTTGAAATCAGTCGCCAACCATTTTAAAGATGAAACCTGCGACACCCGTGATGGCCTCAAAGTAGACTTCGAAACGGGCTGGGTGCACCTGAGGAAATCGAATACGGAGCCTATTTTGCGCATTTATGCGGAATCTGCCACCCTGGAATCCGCTCAGGCGCTTGTGACTACCGTGAGGCAATTGGTGGAAGCGCATTCCGGATAACTCCTATTTGTTCCGTAAATTGCGGCCTCAAATTTCAATCAAAGTGATGTCCAGGAGAGTTTATTTTGACAATGCCGCCACTACCCCAATGCGTCCCGAGGTACTGGACGCCATGATGCCGTATCTCACACAGAGTTACGGAAACCCCTCATCAATCCATCAGGAAGGCAGAGTCACGAGAGCAGCTATCGAAGGCGCCCGAAAGACCGTAGCCGGCTTAATTGGCGCTTCCACAGGCGAAATCTTCTTTACCTCCGGAGGCACAGAATCCAACAACATGGCCATAAAATGCGCGGTTCAGGATCTGAATGTACAGCGCATTATCACCTCGCCGGCAGAACATCACTGCGTCAAGCATTCGGTAGAGCACCTTCAGGAGATGAATCGCGTAAAAGTTGAAATGGTTAACGTAGATCAGTATGCTTTACCTGATTTGACTCATCTTGAAAAGCTACTTGCTTCATCAGATGTTCCGACACTTGTCACACTGATGCATGCCAATAATGAGATCGGTTCTATCCTCGACCTGGAAGCGGTATCAGCGCTTTGTCGTCAGTACGGAGCCTATTTGCACTCGGATACGGTACAAACTGTAGGTCATTATCCTGTAAATGTGCAGGAGATACCGGTGGATTTTATTTCCGGTGCAGCTCATAAATTTTTCGGGCCGAAAGGCGTCGGATTTATTTATATCAACAGCCGATGCGCCTTACATCCCTACATTGACGGAGGGTCCCAGGAGCGCAATATGCGGGCCGGAACTGAAAATATCGCCGGTATCGTCGGCCTGGCTAGAGCCTTGCAACTGGCGAATGAAGAATTTGAGAAAGACATTCCTTACATCAAGGGTCTCAGGGAGTATATGAAACAGCAACTCCTTGAGCACTTTCCGGATGTACAGTTTAACGGACACCCGGACAACGCACTCTACTCAGTCCTCAGCGTTTCCTTTCCACCCGGACCTTATGCCGAGCTGATGATCATGTCGCTGGATATTGCCGGCATTAGCGTCAGCGGCGGCAGCGCATGCAGTTCAGGAGCCGAATCTCAATCGCACGTCATGAATGCCATACAGCATCCCGCCGATCGAAAAGCCGTGCGTTTTTCTTTTTGCAGCCGCAATACAAAAGAAGAGATTGATTTTACAATTGAACAACTTGCCGGAATTCTGTCCAGCGGTGTTCAGGTACCCTCCTAAGCATCGGGCTGATGGATGGATCTAAAAGCAGCAATATTTCTCCACAGGAAATTGCTCAACGAATTGATTCTGCTTATTCTCGAGTTTCACCTCAACTCTTACCCACAACCTTAGTCCGGGATGAACACCTGAAGCTTTGGTTTAAGCCTGAAAACCTTCAGCAAACGGGTTCCTTTAAATGGCGGGGAGCACTGGCACGACTCAGCCTCATGCAGGAGGGAAAGCAACTCGTTTCTGCTTCTACCGGAAACCATGGACTTGGCGTCGCGACAGCAGCCAATCTCTTCCATCTGAAAGCCACCATATTCATTCCGAACAAAACAGCTGAAAGGAAAAAGCAATTGCTGCATAGCCTTGGCGCAGAGATCAGACTTGTAGACGGTGATTCACTCACTGCAGAACTTACTGCAAAGCAATTTTCAAAAGAAAACAATCTGCCGTGGGTAAGCCCGTATAACGATCCGGATGTTATTTCCGGTCAAGGCACGATTGGTAAAGAGTTGTTAAATGAGCTGGATCACATCGATAAGGTCTATATAACCGTAGGGGGTGGTGGCCTGATATCGGGTATCGGGAGTTGGTTGCAAATCCACTCTCCGCACACTGAGATTGTCGCTTGCCAACCGCAAAATTCTCCGGAAATGAGCCTCAGTATTGCCGCAGGTGAAGTTGTAGAAGCTCCGAATGCCCAACCGACTTTGTCTGATGGATCAGCCGGCCCTCTGGAAGCGGACAGTATTACATTTGGTTTATGCCAGACATTGATTGACCGATTTATTTTGGTTTCGGAACAGGAGATCGAAGAAGCCATCCGGATGACCTGGAATTATCACGATATGGTGATCGAAGGGTCTGCTGGTGTCGCAATCGCTGCAGCAGCCAAAGATTTGAAAAGAAAGCCTGAGGATACCTGTGTAGTTGTACTTTGCGGAGGAAATATTGATGAGGGCATACATCAACGGATATGTCACCTGTAGGATGAAACAATTTTTTCCAACACTGAATTTGTCTTTTGCTGACTGGGCAGGAGTACTGCTTTGCGCTATACCGGCCTTCTACTTGTTGGGAACTCCCGCTATTTATATATGGGATGAAGCAGTGTATGTCAACGCATCGCTTGATATGGCCAATGGTTCATCTTGGATCGTTCCGGTGCAGGGGGAATACAACACTAAGCCTCCACTAGTCCTCTGGATGCAGGCGTTGTTTCTGATGATCCTGCCTTCTGCTGAACTGGCGGTGCGTATGCCGTCAGCTCTTGCAGTGTTGGGCATTTTGATTGTACTGATGGCAGGGTTGAAGCGTTGGCGTTTTGACTTTATCACACGCATTCTGGTGATGGTTTGCTTTGTGGGGCACGAAGGGTTTATCAGACATCATATCGGGCGAACAGGGGATCTTGATGCCGTCATGTCGTTTTTTGTGGTTGTCTATGTCATCACAATGCTGGATGCGATACATTCAGGTCAATGGACAAAAAAACATTTCTTCTTTTTCTTTCTTGCGTTTATCGCTTCTTATTATGCCAAGTCCATTGCCGGTTGGATGATGATGGCGCCATTGGGTGTGATCTGGTTGATGAGCCCTTTGCGAAACGTATTGATACGCCCTCGTTTTATCATCGGTGTGGCAGTTTCAGTGGCCATTTGTTTGATGTATTATTTGATCAGGGAGCAATTACAACCCGGGTATATCGACTTAGTATGGCATTCAGAGTTTACAAGGATCGCAAAGAATGTTATGCCCTGGCATGAACATCCGTCGACCTACTATTTTTCGAATTTTGTGATTTTAAAAACGTTCACACCGTGGATCTTTGTTTTTGCCGGCGCGGCATTGATTGGATTGATGAAATTAGGCACTGAAAAGAAACCTCACCTGATTCGGTGGCTTGTTTTGGGTCTGGGGTATATGCTGATCATATCTATTCCTGCGGTCAAACTGGAATGGTATGATGCACCTGCATATCCGTTTTTTGCGTTGGTGACCGGTGTGGTAGCAGGAGATCTTCTCACATTCATTCCTTCAAAGTGGCGAATGCTGATCTTTATTCCAGCAGTGTTGATACTTACAAGGAAAATTTCATTCATTCGCGCTGATATTCATCCAAGGCACCCATTTGAACATGAAGGGGCCATGCTTCGAATGACCGATGATCCAAATGTTAAGCAGGTCTTTATGCAAGTGGAAGTGCCCGAGCATCAGTTACAACTGGATTTTTACAGAAAAATAAAACATGAGGAAGACCAAATTGAGATCAACGTGCTCAACGCTGTCGATGAAGTTAAATCAGGAGATGAATTTCTGATCAGCCAGACGCAGTATTTAAATGAAATTCAATCGCTCTTTCAACTCGACACGTTGAAGCATTTTGAAAACCTTGGATATCAAATTCGGGTGGGACAAAGCAAGCTCGCCTCAGACTAATCCAATGCGCTGAAGGTGTGGCTTGAATTGTTGGTTCATTCGGCTGGCTTCCTGATGGGCAGCTTCCGCAAAATCTGGTCCGTCAGAGGCATACAAGATACTGCGCGACGCATTAATGAGTAAGCCTCCCTGTTGATTCATTCCCGCTTCACAGATTGCATTGAGATCTCCACCCTGCGCGCCTACTCCGGGAATCAAAAAGAAGTGATCCGGAAATGCCTTTCGACAAGCTTCTACTTCCGAAGGATGGGTTGCTCCAAGCACAAACATAGTATCTTCTGCAGAACCCCATGTTGCAGATACATTCATAATTTCCTGGTACAGCAATTGTCCATTGCTCAGTGTCTGTTTCTGAAAATCATGGCTTCCTGCATTCGATGTCAGGGCAAGGATGATAACCCATTTTCCGTCCAGATAAAATGGTCTGACACAATCTTCGCCCATATACGGATTGACGGTAATGGCATCGCAACCTAATCGGTGAAAGACAGCTTCAGCATACATCCGGGAAGTGTTGCCAATATCGCCGCGTTTTGCGTCTGCGATGATGAGATGCTGATCACCGATATATCTGATGGTCGCTTCTAGGATAGACCATCCTTCAGTTCCCATTGCTTCGTAAAACGCAAAATTGGGCTTGTACGCGATGCAATCCTCACGGGTAGCATCGATAATCGCCTTATTAAATGAAAGTACATCACCTTGGACTGAGGAAGGCAATCTGGACATTACCGTATCCAGACCAACACAAAGAAGGGACTGTGTCTCCCGTATCTTTTCTGTCAGGAAGGATTTGTTCCGAGTAGTATCAGACATGCAGGGAATTGATAGCTTCGACGGCTTGAATTTGGGGCAATCTCGATTTAATAGTTTGTTCTACACCGGCTTTCATAGTCATCGCGGACATTGAGCAACTCTCGCAAGCGCCCAGCCACTTGACATGGACCACGAGCTCTTCCGTCACATCGACCACGGACACATTACCTCCGTCAACAGCGAGGTGAGGACGGATATCATCGAGTGCGGTTTCGATCTGAACGATAAGTTGTTTTTTTTCCTGATCAGACATGTAGCGTGTAAAATTAGCCTTTCTTTATAAACCCATATAGGTTTGATGGGATCATTCCTTCATTTCCACTATTCTGGTAGGTGCTCCACCAGCATTGCGGCGGCTTGTTTGTTCATCTAATGCACTTGCCAGATCCATAAAACGTGACTGTAAGACCCCGGATTCGTCCTCTAGGACAACAGGTTTTCCACTATCACCACCTTCACGTACCGACTGCACGAGTGGAATTTGCGCCAGCACTTTCGTTTGCCCAAGTTCAGCCAGCTTTTGGCCACCCCCTTTTCCAAACAGATAGTATTTATTGTCCGGAAGCTCTTCAGGGGTAAACCAGGCCATATTTTCGACTACGCCGAGTATTGGAACATTTACAGATTCCATGAGAAACATATTCATTGCCTTCACAGCATCTGCTACGGCAAGTTCCTGTGGCGTTGTCACCATGACTGCACCCGTCAATGGAACCGTCTGGACCAGCGTGAGCTGAATATCTCCGGTGCCAGGGGGCAGATCGATGATCAGGTAATCCAGTTCAGGCCATATCGTGTCATTGATAAACTGCTTAATGATGCCTGCAAGTCGTGGGCCTCTTAGCACAACGGCTTGTTCCGGTTCAACGACAAAACCAATCGACATCACTGGCATTCCATAGGCTTCCAATGGAATGATCTTGTGACTTCCGTGAACCACCTGCACTTTAGGCTTCTGTCCATGCAGACCCAGCATAGTTGGCGCAGAAGGACCATACAGGTCAGCATCCAGCAAGCCTACTTTGTACCCGGCTTTCTGCAACCCCAGTGCAAGGTTGACTGAAATGGTGCTCTTGCCCACTCCGCCCTTTCCTGATCCAACGGCGATGATATTTTTCACGTGGGGCAGTGGACTGGCTTTTCCTTGTTGCCCTTCCTGGCGTTGCATGTGGATATGGACATTGGCATCCGGATAGATGGCCTGGATCGCTTCCATACAGGCAAAATTCAGGCTTGATTTTTGCGCTTCCGGAAGGTCGGCAGTAGCCAACTGAAATTGAATCTGATTTCCACTGATCCTGAGATCGGTGATCATCTTTCGACTGATGATATCCTGGCCTGTGGCAGGATCTTTAACCTGGCGCAACGCCTGAACAACCTGATTATTATCAATTTCCATACATCTGTCTTATCACAGGAATACAATTATTTCAGCTGATTGTTTAGCAATTTGCTATGATCATGATCAGCAATCGGGGCATGTAGCCAACTTCAGATAATCAGGTTTGTCGGCGATCGTTTTGTGAATAAAGCGCTCTTTAATCGCACCCTGAAATACCTGAAAAACACCGGGCATTTGAAAACCATCTCCGATGAGGTGACTATTGAGACCATGTCCTTCCAGTACGCCTTGCTGAAAGGTACGGAGCCAAACTTTCAGTCCCATAAGTTGCTTCATAGTCGTTTTCAGCAAGCCGAATTGCTGGTACACAATGCCATCAGGATCCGTGATATAATCCACACCTTTCAGTCCGTATTTCTGGAAGAATGTCTCTGCGGTTTCCGGATCTGCGAGATGGACGAGCACGAGATGAGTCCCCATTTCTTTAATGGCATCCCATTCTTTACCAAGATCGGACATGGCTTCCTTACAAAACACGCATCCAAAATGCCGGAGAAAGACAACCAACACTGGTTGCCGATGTGAGAGATCCCAAAGCGATTCCTTTCGCTGCGTAAAAACCTGTTGTAAGAATTCAGCTTTTTCCAATCGTATTAAATCAGCTTAAACCCATTTTATCGTAAGCACCCATGACCTCTTTTACATGTCCTGATGAGGTTTCCAGGAGCGCCATTTCTTCTTTGTCGAGTTTAAGTTCAATGACCTCCTCGACGCCGTTTTTTCCAAGTTTCACAGGGACTCCGAGATAGACATCGCTCAGGCCATATTGACCTTCCAGCTTAATGCAGCATGGGAATATTCTCTTCTCATCTCGGAGTATGGATCCCACCATTTGAGCCGCAGCGGCACCGGGAGCATACCAGGCTGACGTGCCCATCAGTTGGACCAGTTCACCACCACCCTTTTTCGTACGCTCGACGATAGCATCCAGTTGGGCATCATCAATCAGCTCAGTCACCGGAATACCGGAAACGGTGGTATAGCGCGGTAGAGGAACCATCGTATCTCCGTGTCCTCCGAGCAACATCGCCTGGATATCTCTTGGGGAAACATCAAGTGCTTCCGCCAGGAATGCGCGGTATCGGGCTGTATCCAGCACGCCAGCCATACCAATGACCTTGGAAGAAGGATGCCCGGATACTTCATGTGCCGCATAGGTCATGACATCGAGGGGATTGGAAACCACAATAATGATCGCATTTGGACTTTCCGCCAGCAAGGATTTGGTAACAGAAGAAACTATTTTGGCATTCGTAGAGATCAGATCATCGCGGCTCATGCCCGGTTTGCGAGGCACGCCAGCGGTAATGACAGCGATATCTGAACCAGCAGTATCGGCATAATCGCCTGTGCCCTTGATGCGTGTGGAGTATTCATCAATAGGTGCCTGTTGCCAGGTATCCAGAGCTTTCCCTTTGGCCATATCAGCCATCAGATCCAGCAAAACAATCTCATTGGCCACATTCTCGTGGGCTAATACATTGGCGACTGTGGCTCCGACATTTCCGGCGCCCACAACGGTTACTTTTGACATATTTTATGGTTGAATTATCTGTAAAACAAGAATTTGTCGGCAAAACTAAGAAGTTTTCAGTATCCAATGGAATCCAAAGGCCCCTTAGATTGTTATCTTTGTACTTTCAATAATAAACAAAGACTCTATGATTAGATTAGTATTTGCCCTCGCTGGCATGTTCATGGCCTTTGCCATATCGGCTCAGCCTTGCGCCACTCCTCAGGAACCGCTTCTGGAGAGGACGGATGCCAACAAGAAGGAAATGATTCCGGTGCAACGCGGTGCGCTGAAGTACATCCCAATGACTTTTCACCTGGTAGCGAATGAATCCGGATCCGGTCGCGTGACGGAAGAATCTGTTTTGTACCAGATTGCCAGTCTGAACGAACAGTACGGAGACCAGGAATCCATTTTCTATATCGACCGGTTCAACTACTTCGATAATGATGCTGTGTATAATACACCTCGATCCGGCGCTGCCAACGTTCAAATGAAGCTGAGAAGAGATAACAATTCGATCAATTTATTCATTGTGAATGCCATCGAATCTACCGGCCCGGGACAAACCCTTGCCTATTACGATCCACAGGAAGACTGGCTGGTTTCCCGTAAAGGCCAAATCAATGGTTCTTCTTCTACACTCGCGCACGAGGTAGGACACTTTTTTAGCCTCGCACATCCGTTTTCTGGATGGGACTGCAACCCGTTTGACATCCCACCTTATTCTAATCCGGTAGCACTGACTCATACCATTCCTTGTGATGGCGGTGGCGGGTCCGTACTCATTGAACTCCATGACCGCTCCAATTGTAATACAGCCGGTGACCGTATCTGCGATACCCCGGAGGATTACAACCTGGGCTTGTTCTGGCAGGATGATTGCGCAGAAAACAACTCTGTTAAAGACATCAATGGAGACGTGATCAAACCCATGACCAATAACTACATGAGTTATTATAATGAATGTGCTTCCTACGAGTTTACCACCACGCAGAAGAATCTGATGAATACTGATTTCTTCACGTTCCAAAGAGCATATATCCGCACTGGCAATGTTCCAAATACAACACCTGTCACCGATCCGGTTGAATATATTTTCCCGATCAACGGACAAAGCGCCGGCGGAACGAACAATATTCTTCTGGACTGGGAAGACACACCGGGTGCCAATACTTACCTGGTCATTTATGATCGCTTTCAGTCATTCACCTTTAACCCACAAAAAGCTATCGTAACTTCTTCAGAATACCTGATCACTGAAGATTTGGCAGAAGATGCTACCTATTACTGGAAGGTGTGGCCATACAATGAGTCTCAAACAGGTGCAGGATACAGCGCTACACAAAATTTTAAAGCATCTCTGGGAACCGCTGTGAATGATATCAGAGAAATTACCGGACATACTCTGAGCCCTAACCCGGTAAGTGGATTGGATAAATCTATCCTGACACTTTCCGCTACAAAAAATATAGAAGGTACGCTGGATGTCATGAGCGCTACAGGCCAGCGTTTAAGCAGCCAGCGCGTCAGTGTGCTTTCCGGTAT
Organism: Bacteroidia bacterium; assembly: GCA_030426765.1. GTDB lineage: Bacteria > Bacteroidota > Bacteroidia > Chitinophagales > Saprospiraceae > Opimibacter. The sequence goes on from JAUHXV010000065.1 coordinate 11,776, forward strand.
TTCACAAATTGAAGTTGAAACATCAGGTCTGACCGGAGGATTATACTTTGTTGTTCTCCACACGCAGCAAGGCACACTTGTAGAAAGACTTCTCGTGGTCGATTAAAATTCAATTGTTATTTCATCGAAATAATTAAAAACCCTGTCAGTCGGACGATTGTACAGGGTTTTTCTTTTTAATGACACATCGGGCATTAAGAGATTTTAAGTAGTTTTCCATCTGCAAAGTTCCGGAGAGATGCTAAAGACCATTTTAATACTGATTGCCACATTTATCCTCGTACCGCTCATCACCTATTATTTTGACGAGCCTTTGTCCGCGACGCAAACTGAAACGCTATGGAAATGCATCTGGATCTATGTGAGCATAGCGACCTTATGTTTTCTCGTCAGCCAATTGTCCGGAAACTTTAGCCAGGTAGACAAGATATGGAGTATCATGCCTGTCGTCTACAGTTGGGTGATCGCCTTCGATGGAGAGATGCATCCCAGGTTAGTATTGGCAGCTGTGTTAATAACCCTTTGGGGTATTCGGCTCACATATAACTTTTCTCGTCGTGGGGCGTACAGGTGGAAATTCTGGACAGGTGAAGAGGATTATCGCTGGGCGATCCTTCGGGAGAAACCTGAGCTTAAGGGCAAGGTAAGGTGGTTTTTCTTCAATCTCTTTTTTATATCCTTCTATCAGAACGGTCTTTTGCTGCTGATCACTTTGCCTCTGCTTGTTGCACTCAAAGGGACAGACGTTCCATTGGGCTGGCCTGATTACCTGCTGGCTGCATTGATGCTTTTCTTTTTAGTGTTGGAAACCGTTGCGGATCAGCAACAGTACGATTATCAGGAGGAAAAATACAGAAGAATTCATGCAGGTGAAAATGTGGATGGAGAGTACGCGGCAGGGTTTCTGCGTACCGGGCTCTGGAGTAAAATGCGACATCCAAACTACATGGCAGAGCAGGCCACCTGGATATGCGTTTATTTTTTCAGTGTCTCCGCGACTGGCGCATGGATCAACTGGTCTGTCGCCGGATGCCTTTTACTGATCATCTTATTTCAGGGAAGTAGTGATTTCAGTGAATCAATTTCTGCTGAAAAATATCCCTTGTACAAACAGTATCAGGAAACCGTAGGAAGATTTCTACCTAAAATACTCCCGGGAAAAAATTAAGCTGAGTACGTAACAAGTGGTTCGTCGGCTACACCTGTTTGAATCTCCACTTTAGCAGGTCCGGTGGATTTCTTCACCTCCCCGATGATGTGTGCTTTGACACCAAAGGCTGATGCCAGATCGCGAATTGCTTCTGCTGAATCTTTATTGACAAACAACATCATGCGGATGCCCATATTGAAAACCTTGTACATCTCTGCAAGGTTTGTTTTTGACGCTTCCTGTATGAGGTTAAAGAGTAAAGGAGGCTGCGGAGCCTTATCGATATGTATGGTCATATCCTTTCCAACAAATTTGAGCACTTTACTGAACGCACCACCGGTACAATGGATGATGCCCTGGATGTCACTTCGATATTCGCGGACAACAGGCATAAGGATCGGCAGGTAGGTGCGTGTCGGGGATAAGAGAAGTTTTCCAATAGCGATCTCCTCATCGTTGATCGTTACGGTATCAGTTAGTTTCCACGGGCCATTGTACACATACTTTAGATCAGTTTGAGGACTGAAACTCTCCGGAAATTTTTTCGCATAGGAATGGTCCAGCATATCATGGCGTGCTGAAGTCAATCCATTCGAGCCAATACCGCTATTGTATTCGTTTTCATAACTCGCCTGACCATCCGACGCCAGCCCGATAATGACTGCACCGGGTCTGATTTGATTGATAATCAGGTCATCGCGTTTGAGTCGGCCAAATGCTGTAATCCCCATGTCCACGGTACGCACGATATCTCCAGTATCCGCTGTTTCTCCTCCGGCATGTCGGATGGAAATGCCTCGTTCTTCCATGGATTCGACAAACTCAACTGTACCCATGATGAGTGCTTCAATGACCTCACCGGGGATCAGGTGTTTGTTTCTCGCTATGGTATTTGAAATCAGAATATTATCAAAACATCCGCAGCAGGCCATATCATCGAGGTTCATCACAAGGGCATCCTGGGCGATCCCTTTCCAGACGGAGACATCACCGGTTTCCTTCCAGTACATGTACGCCAGGCTGGTTTTCGTTCCGGCAGTATCCGCGTGCATGATATTGCAGTATTCCGGATCACCTCCGGCAGTGTCAGGGAGGATTTTACAAAAGGCATGTGGATATAACCCTTTGTCGAGGTGACGAATGGCATGATGGACTTCTTCTTTAGACGCCGATGCGCCCCGTTGATTGTATTTATCTGCTTCCTGTGCCATAATTGTCGTAAAGATGCACTAAATTCATACAACGACGGATCACATATTCGTTTTTTGGTACATATTTTGTCCTTAACGCAGAAATCGCTATTGCGATCTGTTAAAACCAATCTGAGAGCCACCCTGATCCGTTCGAACAGGGTGGTTTTTTTCTTTAAAAAGGCTATCAGAATTTCCTCAATAATCAAGAGAAGAGCCTGATATGACATTAGGGTTTCTCTTCGTTTCGGCTTACATTTGCCGGTAGTGATAAAGATTTTACTCCGGAAGCTGACTTTCACCAGTTCCGATTCAAAAACTATCAGTTCAGAAGCCATTCTTTCATCCATGTTGCCTTACACCTTCCGCATTTCTATCGTACTGGTTTGTCTTGCGGGAAGCATTGGCTGTCAAAACAACTCTTCCATGGAGCACGCGTATACCAATCGACTTATCCACGAGAGCAGCCCATACCTGTTGCAACATGCCCATAATCCGGTGGATTGGTATCCATGGGTCGAGGAAGCACTCCAGAAAGCTAAAACGGAAGGAAAGCTTCTACTGATCAGTATCGGTTACTCCTCCTGCCACTGGTGCCATGTGATGGAGCACGAATCCTTTGAAGATACCACAGTGGCAGCTTTTATGAATGAGCACTTCGTCAATATCAAAGTCGACCGTGAAGAACGCCCCGATATTGATGATGTCTATATGACGGCTTGTCAACTATCGTCAGGAGGAAGTTGTGGATGGCCACTCAATTCCTTTGCTCTCCCCGACGGCAGACCTGTTTGGGCAGGGACCTATTTTCCGAAGAAAAAATGGCTTGAAATACTCGAATACTTCAGAAAGACGCATGCGGAAGAACGAGAAAAACTCGTAGAATATGCCGGCCGTCTCGTAGAAGGTGTTCGAGACCACGGCATTGACAGTATTGCAGCAGATGCTTCGATGACCTTTACAGAGGATGATCTGCATCTCGTCGCCCGGCAATTTAAAGAACGCGTCGATCCTCGGATGGGAGGCCGTCGAGGTGCTCCAAAGTTTCCTATGCCGAGCAACTGGGAATACATCATGCACTATGCCCACCGATACGATGACACTGAAGCAAAAGAGCTCCTTCTGGTGACCCTCGACAGAATGATGATGGGCGGGATCTATGATCAGTTGGAAGGCGGATTTTCAAGGTATTCTACAGATGCCAACTGGCTGGTGCCCCATTTTGAGAAAATGCTTTACGACAACTGTCAGCTTGTGTCGCTGTATGCCAAAGCCTATGCCTGGACAGGGAATACAGAATACCTGGAGCTCGTGCGTCAAACCATAGATTTCGTCAATACTTATTGGAGTGATCCTTCCGGCGGTTTTTACAGCTCTTTTGATGCGGATAGCGAAGGTGAAGAGGGTAAATTTTATGTGTGGACAAAAGAGGAACTGGATGCGCTGATACCGGAGGGCCGTGATCGGGAGATATTTTATGCGAGCAACGATATTCTGTCAAACGGCAACTGGGAGGATAAAAAGAATATACTCCAACGACACCGACGACCGGAGGACATCGCCAGGCAGTTTGATATCACTGTCGATGAATACCACAAGATCATTGCCGGGATACATCAGGTCTTGCTAAAAGAGAGAAAGAAAAGAATTGCACCGGGACTCGATGATAAAATTCTCACCTCCTGGAATGGACTGATGTTGCAAGGACTCATTGATGCCTACCAGGCAACAGGTGAAAAATCATTTCTGGATCGTGCTCTACAGAATGCTAAGTTCATCGCACGTGAAATGATGCATGAAGATCATCGTTTGGATCGGAATTTTAAAAACGGGAAATCGACGATCAATGGATTCCTTGATGATTATGCGATCACTATCCAGGCGTTCATCTCCCTGTATCAAACCACCTTTGATATCCAGTGGCTTGACCACGCAAAGGGACTTACCGAGCATGTGATTACTCATTTTGATGGTGACCCTTCAGGGTTTCTGTATTTCACCTCTGACCTGGATCCTCCACTGATTGCCCGAAGAGCAGAAATTTCGGATAATGTGATCTCATCATCCAACAGCATTATGGCGCGAAATCTTTATGTTTTGGGCGAACTCCTCTATGAAGAGAAATATACGACGCGAGCGAAAGATATGTTTGCCAAAATTTGGCCCGTCATCCAACGGGATGGGCAGCCGGCATTTTATGCCAATTGGTGCCAGCTGATGCTTTCGATCGCTCAACCTCCGTTTGAAGTGGCCATTGTAGGGAAAGAATACGCGTCATTGCGAGATGAAATGCTGAAAACCTACCACCCGGATGCTGTGTTTTTGGGGGGCGCTGATGAAGGAAATCTGCCACTACTTGAGCATAAATTGTCTGAGGGAGAGACACTTATATATGTCTGTCAAAACAAAGCCTGTAAGCGGCCGACGACCCTTGTATCGGAGGCCATGGCCCTCATACAGGATTGAGAAAATGGGTCTGAAAGCTTGATTTTATTTAGTTTCGCACACTTAATCGAAAAGAATCATATTTATGAATTTACATGAGTATCAGGGAAAAGAATTGCTGAGCCGCTTTGGCGTCAAAGTGCAAAAAGGCATTGTAGCTAAAACCTTAGATGAGGCTGTTGACGCCTACCATTCTATTACAAAGGAGTCCGGCAATTCACTCGCACTTGTGAAAGCACAGATCCATGCCGGTGGCCGTGGAAAAGGAGGCGGAGTAAAACTCGCGAAGAATCTCGATGAGTTAAAAGAACACGCCGGTAATATCATTGGTATGATGCTGAAAACGCCTCAGACTCCCGGAGGTATGAACGGCGAAGGGAAACTCGTTCGCCAGGTTCTCATCGCCGAAGATGTTTACGTTCCGGAATTCGACCAGTGCAATGAAATCTATATGTCTATTCTCACTGACCGCGAAAGGCAATGCAA
>JAUHXV010000009.1 GCA_030426765.1 Bacteroidia bacterium
AGTCACCAGATACTCCCTCAACGACCACTTCATAACACACATCACTTTCACATCCTTCAGCATTTTCGATGATAAGGCAAACTACATACACACCGGGTTCGTCATACTCATGTGTAGGGTTGGCACCATCGCCTTCATGCCCATCTCCAAAGTTCCAGTTAAAAGAAATAATGTCATGATCGCTGGAAGAGGTGTTGAAAAACTGGACGTTTAATGTTCCGGGGATTTGCTCCCATTCGAAGTCAGCTTCACATTCAGATGAGATTTCTTCAATAAAGAAGTCATGACATTGTTCGTCCGTACATCCTTCACTGTCTTCAATAGTCAGACAGACCAGGTAAGGTCCGGGTTCGTCATATTCGTGCGATGGATTTTGTCCGTCGCCTTCATGCCCATCGCCAAAATCCCAGAAATAGGAAATGATATCATGTTCACTGGAAGAGGTACTAAAGAAGTTCATGATATAGGTACCATCGACCTGTTCAAATTCGAAGTCGGCTTCACAGCCACCGGCAACCGCTTCCACTACGACTTCGTGACAAACATCACTAACACATCCTTCAGAATTGGTGATGATGAGGCAAACGACATAGACGCCGGGTTCGTCATATTCATGAATAGGGTTAGCGCCATCCCCTTCCTGACCATCTCCAAAACCCCACTCAAAGGAAATGATATCATGATCGCTGAAAGAGGTGTTGAAAAACTGGACGTTTAATGTTCCGGGGATTTGCTCCCATTCGAAGTCGGCTTCGCATTCAGATGAGATTTCTTCAATAAAGAAGTCATGACATTGTTCGTCCGTACATCCTTCACTGTCTTCAATAGTCAGACAGACCAGGTAAGGTCCGGGTTCGTCGTATTCGTGCGAAGGATTTTGTCCGTCGCCTTCATGTCCGTCGCCAAAATCCCAGAAATAGGAAATGATATCATGGTCACTTGATGACGTACTAAAGAAGTTCATGATATACGTGCCGTCAACCTGTTCAAATTCGAAGTTGGCTTCGCAGCCACCGGCAACCGCTTCCACTACGACTTCGTGACAAACGTCACTGACACATCCCTCGGAATTGGTGATGATGAGACAAACGACATACACGCCGGGTTCGTCATATTCATGAATAGGGTTAGCGCCATCCCCTTCCTGACCATCTCCAAAACCCCACTCGAAGGATATGATATCATGATCGCTGAAAGAGGTGTTGAAAAACTGTACGTTTAGTGTTCCGGGGATTTGCTCCCATTCGAAATCGGCTTCGCATTCAGATGAGATTTCTTCAATGAAGAAGTCATGACATTGTTCGTCCGTACATCCTTCACTGTCTTCAATAGTCAGACAGACCAGGTAAGGTCCGGGTTCGTCGTATTCATGCGAAGGATTCTGTCCGTCCCCTTCATGTCCGTCGCCAAAATCCCAGAAGTAAGAGATGATGTCATGTTCACTGGAAGAGGTACTAAAAAAGTTCATAATATAGGTACCATCAACCTGCTCAAATTCGAAATCAGCCTCGCATTGAGCGTGTGTTTTTGAGGTCAGGAGAAAAGCTGCAATAAAGGGGAGAACGAAGTAGAGGAAGTTTTTCATTTTGAATGGTTTAAGTGTACCTGGTCGGGCGAGCAGCAATATATGTAAGATACGACAGGCAGATCAACGCTGCTTAGATGACTTCGAAATAGTCGTTAGCCGGAGTGGCAAACGAACTAAAATCATAGATACTCAGACAGCCAGGATTGGCCTGACGGAGGATCAAGGAATTCTGTTTCAGCAGGTTTTACTTTACGTTTTTCGCATTATGTTTTCGGTACCGGAGTTTTTCTCCCAGCACCCAAAACCGCTTTCTTTTTCGAATCTGGTAGAAGCCTTTGATATACTTTTCAAGGTGGAGCATGGCTTCTTTCGGGTCGTCCGTGAGTTTGACATAGTTGAGGTCTTCGGCAGAAATAGTCCCTTCCCGAATCATCAGATCCAGGTAATCCATCAGGGGGTTATAATATTCAGTACCCATCAGGACGACGGGAAAATGATGGATCATCCCTGTCTGTACCAGGGTGAGAGTTTCAAACATCTCATCCATGGTCCCCCAGCCACCGGGCAGTACCACAAAGGCATACGAATATTTGAGTAACATAAATTTCCGGACAAAAAAATAGTCCAGGGTCACTACTTCATGCATATAGGGATTCGGATCCTGTTCGAAGGGGAGTTTGATGTTGCAACCCACACTCATACCACCTCCTTCATATGCTCCCCGGTTGGCGGCTTCCATAATGCCCGGTCCTCCACCCGTCATCACAGTAAATCCGGTTTTGACAATCTCCTCGCCGATGCGCTGACCCAATTTGTAATACTTATGATCCTCTTTGAAACGAGCGGATCCAAAGACCGTCACACAGGGTCCTACAAAGTGAAGCTTTCTGAAGCCTTTGATGAATTGCCGAAATACATTGATACTAAAGAAAAACTCACTGCTTCTGGATTTCGGTCCTTCGAGGTAATCAAACCGACTGAGCAGTATCTTTTTTTTGTCGGCTTCTGAAAGGGAAGATAAACGGGTCATATAACGAGCGTATGCGGAAAGATAAAACCCAATTTCGGAAAGGAAAACGATGTCGACCATCTCGTAACCAAAACCAGGTAGACAGCCCTCTGGAAATGAACGGAATACTATCGGATTGCGCTTAACACATTATTTTTTTATTTAATTCGTCTTTTGCAGGGGTTTGGCATAGAATTTGGCTTTTAAGGGTAGTTTTCACCATTGGTCGCCTTTATCCTATGCTTTTAAAAAGTGTATTTCTTTTACTTCTTCTGCTCCCGATGCGTCCGGAGGAATCGCACAAACCCTATGTGTTGTCGTATATCGATCAGTATAAATATCTGGCCATTGATGAAATGGATCGATCCGGAATTCCTGCCAGCATCATTCTGGCACAGGGAATACTTGAGTCAAACGCAGGGTCATCTAACCTCGCGAAAGAATCCAACAATCACTTTGGCATAAAATGTAAAAGTTACTGGACCGGCAACGCCTACTACCATCCCGATGATGATCGCGATGAAAACGGCCGGATCATTCCATCCTGTTTTCGTAAATACGAATCCGTCGAGGCTTCCTATGCAGACCACAGTGATTTTCTAATGAATACACTCCACTATCGACCGTTGTTTATCTACGATAAAACGGAATACGTAGAATGGGCCAAAGGGCTGCAGCTGTGCGGCTATGCATCAGATCCGGCATATGCCGACAAACTGATACGCACCATTCAATTGTACAACCTGCACGAGTATGACTATTATACCGTGCAGTATATCGATGTTTCAAAAATTAAGCCTTCCGAAGGGATGGTGATTGCACCGGAATGACGCTAATAAGGAGCGTATGGTGCACTAAAGATGTTCACTTTCAGTAGCCAAAGCCACCCAAGGCTCGGAAAACCAATTCTCACGTAATGAACTATTACTAATCTCCGGGATATTGGGTTGGCTTTGGCATATTTTTATCGCAGGGGATTTTCCGTATCCTTTGCATGCATCCTCCTGGCTTTATAAATATCTATTGCGGCAAACAGGGCGGCTTTGAATGACTCAGGGTCAGCTTCATTTTTTCCGGCGATATCATAGGCGGTGCCGTGGTCCGGTGAAGTACGTACATAAGGCAGACCGGCTGTGTAATTCACGCCGTCGTGAAAATGGAGCAGCTTGAATGGAATCAAACCCTGATCGTGATACATGGCAAAAATAGCATCGTACTTCTGATAGTTGGCCGAACCAAAAAAGCCATCTGCCGGATACGGGCCCATGATCACATTCCCTGCTTTTTTGCATTCGAGGATCGCGGGGCGGATGATTTCGTCATCTTCTTTTCCAATATTTCCATTCTCTCCCGCATGCGGATTCAAACCGAGGACAGCCACCGTCGGACGGGAAATACCAAAGTCAATTTTAAGCGAATTGATCAGGGCGTTAAGTTTATTTTTTAAACTGTCTACACTCAACGCAGCCGGAACATCGCGGAGTGGGATGTGTACGGTATTCAACGCCATACGCTGGTTGCCTGCGATCATCATCATCAACCCTTCTTTCACCCCAAATGCATTGGCGAGATATTCTGTGTGACCCGGATATTGAAAACCCGCAAGTTTCATGGCATTTTTACTGATGGGTGCCGTCACAAGCACATCGATATGACCATCCTTAAGATCTCTGACAGCCTGGTCTAAGGCGATATGAGCGATCTTTCCGGCCTCCTGAGTTTCTTTTCCCAGCTCGATATTGATATTGTCTTGCCAGACATTGACCACATTAATTCGCTGGTGATAGATTTTATCTGCAGAACCGGTTGTGTTGTAAGAAAAGTCAGCTGGATTGACAATGTTTTTATGGTAACTGATCACCTTGCTCGACCCATAGATCACCGGTGTACACATCTCCACAATGGAAGGGTGTGAGAGTGCTTTAATGATGACCTCGGGGCCAACCCCGTTAAAATCGCCTATCGTTATACCTACACGTATCGTCTTCATAGAATGTTTCTGAATATCTGGTTAATCCGCAGCAAAGATACACTTCGACTCGGGAGTAGCCATTGCTTTGCCCCTGTGGTTTTTATGCGGAAATAAAATTGAAAGCGTGTTTTGATAAAAAGAATTGATGCAGACAAGCGTCTACATGACTCTTCTTGATTTGACCCAACTCGAGTCCATACTGATGAGAATGCCGACGAGCAAACTAAAGCCCAGCAGCGACGAACCGCCGGAACTGATAAACGGAAGGGGTATACCGATGACCGGCATCAACCCCATCGTCATGCCGATATTTACCAGAAAATGGGTAAACAATACCCCTACGACACCATAGGCATAATGCCGAATGAAAGGCACGCGAGCTCGCTCACCGATATTGACCATTCTGAGCATCAGGATCAGGAACAATATGATGACCGCCATCGATCCGATAAAACCGTGCTCCTCACCGATAATACTATAGATAAAATCCGTGCTTTGTTCAGGCACATAATTGAGCTTGGTCATAGTGCCTTTGAGGTATCCTTTTCCGGTCAGCCCGCCGGATCCGATGGCCGTTTTGGATTGCAGAATATTGTACAGCGAACCGCGTGGATCACAGTCCTCCGGATTCAGCCATACATTGATTCTGTCCTGCTGGTGATGTTCGAGGACATTGGTAAAAATATAGGAGCTCGTATAGGCAAAACCAAACAGAAGAGCTATGCCGAGAGAAAGCAGTACAACCTGACGAATCTGTTTGTTGAAGAAGCTTTCCACCGATGCATAGATCATAAAGGCTACCGAGATTCCGATGACCAGTTCGAGTTGCTTAAAGATCGCCAGCATCAGCGACAGGACAATGACAGTGAGACTCACCAGCCAATGCGATTGTTTACGCCTCAAACCCACCAGCAGAAAAATTCCTCCGGCGATCATGAGTAAAGGGAGCACGACAAACACATGAAATTTTAATGTGAGCACAAACAAAAGCCCAAGCACGAAAATCAATACAGGTATCCAGATCGCCATCCCTTCACGGAATAAAACAAGAAAGATGGAAAGAAAGACAATGGCTGATCCGGCATCACCTTGCGCCAGGACGAGTATGGCAGGTATCAGAATAATGCCCGAAGCCACCATCAGATCCTGTGTGTCGGACAGTCGGGTCCGGTGGTGGCTCATAAAACTGGCCAGGGCCATAATGGTACCAACCTTTGCCAGTTCCGACGGTTGAAAGGAAAAAGAACCGATATGAAACCAACTGGTAGAACCTTTGATGGTCGTCCCGACGATCAGGACCAGCACCAGGAGAAATAAACTAATGGCGTAAAACGGGTATGCAAAACCGCTCCAAAACTTCCAGTCGATCAAATGCGATCCGGTCAGGATCGCCAACGCGGCGATGACAAAAATACTTTGCTTGCCGGCCTGCGTGGCAAGGAATGGTTCGCGCGTATCCGGCTGGTAGCCGGCAGCATAAATCATCATCAGTCCTATAATGATGAGACTGACCACAATAGCGAAACTTATCCAGTCAAATTTTTTCATTCAAAGTCCTGACCTACTGATCAAATTGCAGCAACTCTTCCATCATGACATTGTCGGTGACCACGATGGCCTGCGGAAAATCCTGCTGCAGGGTATATAAAAACGGACGTGCCGACTGCATCGTCATAAATGCTCCGACCTTAAGATGGTAGTAGGGGTAATTGTGCACAAACTCAATAGGAAGATCCCTGTACTGGAGTTCAAATTTCCTTTTCATCGTTTCGGCCTGACGGCGGTCGGTGCTCGCCAGAATTTGAATCCGATACCCGCGCAACTCCTGATGGGTGGCATTGTAGTTGGTCCACCGATCCATCAGGGCAGTGATTTGAGACTCTTCCACGATTTGTGCGCTGAGCGTTGTAGTTTGAAAAAACATACAGCACACAAAGGAGATGAGAAGTTTAAAACCAAAAACAGGGATACAGGTGTGAGTGGTTGTCATCGTTGAGTAAATTCTATTCATGCATGGTTTCTTTCACAATTTTTACACTTTTGCTGCAACCCAGACGGTCAGCACCTGCCCGAATCATTTTCATCGCATCGTTATAATGGTTGATTCCTCCGGAAGCTTTGATGCGGATGTCGGGTTCGAGATGTCGCCTCAGCAACCGCACCGTGTCTTCTCGCACCGGATCACCAAAGAAGCCGGTGGAGGTTTTAACGTAAGAGAGCCTGAGTTCATTGCTGATTTCACACATACGCATGATCTCATCTTCGGTGAGCAACTGGGCTTCAATGATACACTTCAGCGTGATGTCCTGTTCTTTCGCGGCCGAATGAAGAGCTGTCAATTCAGTTTTAGTGTCGGCCCAGTGTCCTGTTTTAATTGTGGACAGATTTATGACCACATCTACTTCGTCAGCCCCCAAATCCGCTGACTTGCGAAGGGAAGCCAGTTTTGCTTCCACATGATCATAGCCTATCGGAAATCCTGCCACGGTGCAAAGGAGAAAGGATCGATCACTACCTGACTTTTCACTTGCATACTGCAGATACATGGGCGGAATACAGATGGCTTTGAATCCATATTGTGTCGCTTCTGCCATCAATTGATCAATCACCGATTCCGTACAATCAGGTCGGAGGTAACTGTGATCAATGTATTGCGCTAATTGCATGTCTGTGAGAAAATAGGATTTAGTTTTCAGAAGGCATCAAACGGCCACCTGGTGCTCGCGTAAGGCTGAATTCAGAGATACCTTTTTATCGGTTGATTCTTTTCGTCGGCCGATGATCAGAGCACACGGCACATTGAATTTTCCTGCCGGAAATTCCTTTTCATAGGTGCCGGGGATCACGACGGATCGCGAAGGTACGCGGCCTTTATGTTTCACGGGTTCCGGTCCGGTCACATCAATAATATGCGTGGATTGTGTGATGACCACATTCGCACCCAGCACAGCTTCACGTTCGACGATCACCCCTTCTACAATAATACATCGCGAACCGATAAAGCAATCATCTTCAATAATATTTGGGCTCGCCTGCGGTGGTTCGAGTACACCTCCGATGCCCACTCCGCCACTCAGGTGTACATTCCGGCCGATCTGGGCACATGACCCTACGGTGGCCCAGGTGTCTACCATCGAACCGCTTCCTACATAGGCTCCGATATTGACATAGGAAGGCATCAGTATGGCTCCGGCTTCTACAAACGAACCGGTGCGGACCAGGGCATGGGGAACCACCCGAACGCCTTGTTTGGCAAAACCTTTTTTAAGCGGGATTTTGTCGTGAAACTCAAATGGACCCACTTCGATCGTTTCCATTTCGCGGATTGGAAAGTACAGGGTGATCGCTTTTTTCACCCAGTCATTGACCTTCCATTTGCCTTCCCCTGTAGGCTGGGCTACTCTGATTTCTCCCGTATTGAGCAGCTCGATACACGCCTCAATGGCTTCTCGGGTCTGTGCTTCTTTCAACAATGACCTGTCCTCCCAGGCGGTTTCGATAATTGACTGCAGGTTTTCCATGTATTCCTTTTTACGTCTTGTAAAGATGGGATTTGTCCCGCACAATTTGAAAAGCCAAAGGACATAAGATGGGGTTTTACCTCTGCCGGATGATGGCCTTTTTGGGAAATCAGCAGGTAAAAGGGAGAAAATTTCCCATAAAAGAAATATACCATAAATAAATACCCTAAAAACATAGTTTTATACATTATGAATATATATTATCTTTGTATGCAGATTTGATTGCTCACAGAAAACTACAATCGCTATGAATCGGATCATCACCATACTCGTTACCATATTTATCCTGCTATTACTCTATATCTGGATCAGCCATGTATGGGGAAGTGACAAACCTCGTCATCCACGTCAGTTAGTCGACGCCAGAGAAAACCAGCTTTCAGAGGATCTGATCACGGATGCCGACACCATGGTGATGGATGGCGACATGATGCAGGCTGAAGAACAGAATAGTGCCACGGAGACAAATGAAAGCGATGACGCGAAGCCGGAGATTAACGATGAGCCAAAAAAAGCCGAGCCTAAGAAGGAAGAGGTCAGGAAAGAAGAGGTGAAAAAATCCGAGCCTAAGCCCACGCCAAAAAAAGAAACGAATACACCGGCGAGTACAAACAAGCCGGTCACTACCACAACGAAACCGGCAGTTTCGTCGAGTACGTCCTCTGCTACCGGAGAACAACACCTGGTCATTGCAGGCAATTTTACCCAAAAAGCAAACGCCGAACAACGCGTGAAAGAACTAAAGAAAGCCGGCTTTTCAGACACCGAAGTGGTCAACTTTGATTTATCAGAGTACTTCACCGTATGTGTAGGCCGATTTTCGGATGTCAATGAAGCGAGGAAACTGGTGAAGAAACTGAAGGATTACCATAAGATTGATGCATACGTGAGGATTGGGGGCTAATGTGCGGACGGTCATCGCTGACAAAAACCGAAAAAGAACTTGAAGAACGGTTCAAGGCGACCTTCTATAGTGAAGACCTTGAGCGGTACAATCCATTGCCCAATTTTAACGTAGCGCCCACTCACATGCATCCGGTGATCACGCAGGATGATCCCGCTTCGATCCAACTGTATCGATGGGGCCTGATTCCCTTTTGGGCCAAAGACATGAAAATTGGCTCCAGGCTGATCAATGCCCGTATCGAAACCATTGAAGAGAAACCTTCTTTTCGGCAGGCGTTTGTTCGCCGTCGATGCATCGTGCCGTTTGACGGATACTACGAATGGCAGAAAACACCCGATGGCAAAGTCCCGTATCGGATTCAATTGAAGAACACCGAAATTTTTACCATCGCCGGTCTATTTGAACACTGGAAAAATCCGGAAAACGGAGAGGAGGTCAACAGTTTTACGCTCATCACCCGGGAGGCCAACCCCGTCATTCGCCATTTGCACGACCGACAGCCACTTGTTCTGTTGCCCGAACAGGAAAGGCTATGGCTGGACAATCAGATACCCTCCAAAGACATCATTAAAGAGGTCGGACATGTCCCCGGTGATTATTTCACCTGGTATCGCGTGTCCACTCGAGTCAATAAGGTCTCTGAAAACGACGCCGGCCTCCTCGAAGCCGTATAAAGTCCCCTTTTTCCGGGAAACAGCGCTCCATTACCGCCGATTGAAGGTCTCCCTGAGATTTTCACAATATCTTTGCCCCCATGATGATTGACAGGTTGCGATCGATTAAAAACAAGCACCAGGATATTGAAATCCGTCTTTCCGATCCTGAAGTGACCGGGGATATCAAGCTTTTTACAAAACTCCACAAGGAATATAAAAACCTGACCCAGCTGGTTGAGGTCATTGATGCGTACGAGCTCGTCCTGTCCAATATCGCCTCATCCACGGAGATGCTCAAAGAGAAGGATGCCGAAATGCGACAAATGGCGCAGGACGAACTGGTAGATCTTAAAGAGCAGAAAGAAGAGCTGGAAGAAAAGCTGAAGTGGATGTTGATCCCCAAAGATCCCGACGATGACAAAGACGTCATTATGGAGATTCGATCCGGAACAGGCGGTGATGAGGCTAGTATTTTTGCCGGGGATCTGTACAGAATGTATACCAAATACTTTGACACCAAAGGCTGGAAATACGAAATCGAATACGTCAATGAAGGTACTGCCGGAGGATACAACAAGGTGATCCTTGAGATCTACGGAGAAGATGTGTTTAGCTTCCTCAAATTTGAGTCAGGGGCCCATCGCGTACAGCGTGTGCCAAAAACGGAAGCACAGGGGCGCGTCCATACCTCTGCCGCTACCGTGGCCGTACTGCCAAAGTTTGAAATCGAAGAGATCAATATCCGAAAAGATGAGTTGCGCGTAGATACTTTTCGTTCAAGCGGTGCGGGCGGACAGCATGTCAACAAAACAGAATCAGGGGTGCGATTTACGCATATTCCTACCGGCATCGTTGCCGAAAGTACTGACGGGCGTTCGCAGATCAAAAACAGAGAGATCGCGTTGAGCCGACTGGCAGCAAAAGTAAACGAAGCGCAGCGTGAAGCCGTGACCACCGCGTATGCCACACATCGAAAATCACTTGTTGGTTCGGGAGATCGATCAGATAAAATCAGGACGTACAATTATCCTCAAAACCGCGTCACGGATCATCGCATCAACCTGACGCTGTACAGTCTTGACAGAATTGTCTTAGGTGATCTCGACCCACTCATTGACGCACTCAAACTCGCTGAGAACACAGAGCGCCTGAAGGAGATGGTATCTGATGAATCTGAAATCTAACGACTAGAAATCCGTGCCCATGGAAAACTGAAGAATGGGCTTGCGACTTGTTTCGGTTTCCAATCCCCACCCGTAATCCAGTTTAAGGAAATACCCGAAGACCAGTGTGCGCACACCAAATCCGTATCCGATGATCAGCGGATTGCGATAGTAATTGACCGTCACTTCGACGGTAGGTGGATTGTACAAAACAACAGTATTCAGTGGGTTTCCGGAGGCAAAGGGGTTAGTCCCTTCCCACGCAGTACCGGCATCGGCAAAGCCTACGAGTTGGATATTGCGGATAAAAGAGGAGCGAATTTTCTGTCGGGACAAGTATTGGAAAATCGGTATGCGCAATTCGGCATTTCCGAGGATGACACTACTTCCGATCCGCGCATTGTATTTAAATCCGCGCATATTGGCCGCTAAGGCTGTGTAGGCATAATTTTCATCACTGGCCGCACGCATGTTGTCATCGTAGGAGGGAAACAACCAGTTTTCCACGCCTCCCAGATTGTACAGTATACGTTCAGCTCCCAGGGTAGTGGCTGCGGTAAGCCTTGCGGCGAAAATCGATCTTCCATCCAGTGAGACATAGTGTCTGGCGTCCATCGACAGGACGGTCATGAAGCCTTCGTTAAACTGAAATTTTTCATCATCCTCAAAGAGGTTGAGATCAAACCGTTTGACAATTTCAGCACCAAACTTCATTCGGGTACCGGTGCGACTATTGATGTCAATCACTCGCGTATTATCATAGACCCACTCCAGCAAAAGACCTATGCGCTGGGCGGAATTTGTTTTTTCGTCCAGTGAGGGCTTGTTGAGCGCCAATGGAATCTGATCATCGTTGCGTAGCGTCAGGGTAGCACGAATACTGTTGTACGCGTCAAACGGGTATCGCCACTGAGAGAGTGCAAGTAAGGTCACATACTTATACTGCTTGAGCTCGTTTGGAGATGTCTGATCATATTCGGTCACCGATTTTCGGTATAGAGCAAACTGTTTATCAATGCGGCGTTTTTTATTGTCAAAAACCAGGAAGTACTCAGATCCGTTGAAGGTCGTGGGATAACGCGCACCACCGGTGATCACGTAATCTTCCAGGAGATCTTTTATACTGGCTTTAAAAAGGATGCCGAGCGGAGAGGGTTCAAACTCGCGTTTCTGTCCGGCATAGCTGTTGAGTCCGCCAAACAAAAGATCGTTGTCCATGGTGACATTAAACTGATGTAGTTTAAACTTCGATCGTGCGGCTATGATTCTGGAGCGTATAAAAGGTGTCAGGTCGCCCGGATCGTATTCCAGTTTTCCGGAGCTGGAGGGCTCGAGAATTTTTGTCAGGTCAGCCACGCCATCATCTGTGCTTAGTATCTCTTCTGAAACCTCTTCTTCAGGTTCCGCTTCCGGTACCGGGAAAGGTGTCTGAAACAGATATCGGGGATCGATGATGGCCTCCTCCGGAATTTCTTCTTTCGACTCTTCGGCCAGTTTAATGATGAAATCAGAAATTGCTTTTTGTTTGTTGAGTGCACCGTATGTACTATCAATATGGCTGGTATAGATATAAGGTTTGTTGCGTTTTACCAGCCAGTCGATCACCATCGGGCTGGCAGGCACGATTTCATGCAGCAGGATATCGCGGTCGTAGGTGGTATGCAGCACTGATAAGGGCGGATCTTCCAGGAGGCGGCTCACTTTAACACGTTGCCATAAACCTGAAAAATCAGCCAGACAAATCAACTCGTCATTTCCGGCAATCCGGGCCTTGCGTTCACTGGCTTCTTCGCTAAACGTCAGGCGCCTCAGACTCCCACCGGATTTCTGATAGTCGAGCAGAAAAAGATCAAACTGACCAATGGGCAAAATCGTGTCGAGTTTCATCTTGCGCAGATTTTCATCTGTGCGATTAGAAGAAAACAAAATGTATCGCTGCCCTTCCAGATACACCACAGAAGCATCCAGATCGTCATAAAAGTCTTCCGTCACCCGAACGCTTTCACGCGTAATAGGCGCGTACAGGTACAGATCCGAAAACCCATCTGTGGAAGCAGAAAGCATCAGCGTATCCGGAGACCAATAGTCCATATCATAGACGCGATGGTACTCAGGACTCAGTACATCCATAAACACATCATCTTCTTCAAGGTCATAGCGACGAACATAGATGACATCGCGTCGTTCAAAAAGTATGGTCAGGTCTTTTCCGTCCGGACTCCAGGCGATCGCAGGATACATCGGATCTGTTTCTACCTCGTAGTTGCGTATACCATATCGGTAGATGACTTTTTTATCGCCGGTGACCAGATCGTAGATATAGACTCTGACGCGACCAAAGTCATTGAGCGAATATGCCAGCTGCTGTCCGTTGGGGCTCAATCGCATTCGACCGATTTCTACCGGCCGTTTTTGGCTAGTCAGCGGAAGATCATGCGTAAAAAGTCCGCCAATCCCTTCAGTGGAAAAATATTTTTTCTCGTAATACGCCTTCCATTGTACGGCGAGTTCTTTCGAGTCGATACCCAGTACATAGATCAGTCCGTTTTCCAGACTGCGTTGTATGCGCGTCAGGTATAGAATATTGGAAATGGAGGCTTCGCCATACGTCGTCGCTAAAAAATGCCACATAGAATGCCCGGCCAGGATGGCATCGTCTTTAGTGAGCCGGTTAAAGTCTTTCTTCTTTTTTTTCTTTTTCGGATCGGAAAAATAGTCTTTGAGTTTATTGTCCAGATCCGGATTCCATTCTTCACCCACATACGACACAAGCCCTTGTTGAAACCAATCCGGCAGGTTGAGCAGGATGGCGTTCTGGACAATTTCCTGGAGGTTGTTGCCATGCAACATGGAATTGATGTACACAGCCGCTATGCCTTGCCGGAGCGATTTGCGCAGGTCATTGTGATTGCCATTGAAGTAGATAAAGACTTTGTTTTCGATGACCTTCGTGATGCCCCCTTTGCCGGCAAATTGTTCTTCCGTCCCCAGGTTGCTCTGCTTCATATCGGTCAGATCAAGATAGACGATGAGTTCTATCTTGTCATTCATTTTGTGCTCGAGAATATTCTGGATTTCGGGATTGTCGAGTTCGGCCAGCTGGACGACCGTGTGCGCGATGTCGCGTCCTTTGCCATACCAATAGGTGACGAAATTCTCCGTTTCGTACATATCCCAGTGGTCAAAATCATCGTGATACTGGATGCGATTTTTGCCAAATTCAGTCGCTATGGACTGTCCTTGCAGCATCGTGTGCAGCAGCAGAAGGCATATGGCTGTTACTATCTTTCGCATCGACCCGTCTATAACGATTAAAAGGAGCGTAAAATATAGGGGTTTTAAGGGAAAATTGGCCTTTTTCTGACTGGTCCGGCGACTTAAGGCCTCCACAACAGCAGATATCTGACATTATCCCGGAATATTGGGATGCTTTGGGTATGGAGCGAAGGGCAGAGAGCTTGGGTCTCCTTCGCTAAAGCTACGGCGACTGAAAGGCGTAGGGCGGAGAGCTTAGAATGTCCTGTCTTAAGGAGATAAATCTAAATCTGTCTCCAGTAAACATCCCCTTCATCCAAAGGACTGCGCCTTCTGGACAAGCGAGGGGGATCAGCCTACGGCTGAGGGGGTTCCCCGTGACCCAGAAAGGCCAGTATCAAGTGTGCGGATCTCCTTCGCTAAAGCTCAGGGCAAGGTTTTGCTTGAATTTGTTTGCTGTGTGTTGCCTGATTCCCGCGAGCTAAAGCACAGGGCTCCCGACACATCGGGATAAAAAAAAGGAATGATTTCTACCAGGATGGTCATGCGCTTAAGCGCGACCTGATTTATCACCTCTCACTAAAATCCCTTTCAACGCATTGAAAGGCTACCATTCATGGAATCAAATTTCCCTCGTCCCACAGATCACCTTTTAGTCGCCGTAGCTTCAGCGAAGGAGACCATCACTCCATCACTCCCCCCGAGCTAAAGCTCGGGGCTCCCGACACATCGGGATAAAAAAAAGGAATGATTTCTACCAGGATGGTCATGCGCTTAAGCGCGGACTGATTTTTTTGATCTCACTAAAATCCCTTTCAACGCATTGAAAGGCTACCATTCATGGAATCAAATTTCCCTCGTCCCACAGATCACCTTTTAGTCGCCGTAGCTTCAGCGAAGGAGACCATCACCCCATCACTCCCTCCCTCTATATCCCTTCAGGCAGCGTGTATGTCCGGCCTTTGTTTTCTTCTTTGAGCCAGCTCATAAGCGGATCAAAATAGCGCACCATGGCGTTGGCATTCATCTCCTGTCCGGTGGCGTCTTTCATGACGTCCTGCCAGTCGCGGGTTGCGCCGACGCGCATCATTTCGTTGAGGAATGTTCCGATTTCCTTATTGCCGAAATAATTGGTAGCGGTGGCAGGTTGCTTCAGAATATTTTCAGCGATGTGCTGGTGGAGCTGGAACAGGATGACATAGGAGAGTGCATAGTCATAATACTGCGCGGCGTCATTGTTGATATGTGTTTTGGTGGCTGCATCGCAGTTCACTTCTCCGCGGTCTGACGGTGGTACGATGCCCTGATATTTCTTTGCCAGTGCCCACCATTTTTTATTGAACTCATCCGGTGACAGGTTGTCTGCATACAGCGATTTTTCAAATTCACTCATGGTGCCTGCTGCAAAAGGAATGAAAACGGCAAAATTGAGGGCTTCTTTCAGCAGGATCTGGATCGAATCTGTCTTTGCATCTGCCGGTACCAGTCCACGGCCCACCAAATAGGGTTTTTGGGTCGCCGCCATGCCCATCATACTGCCTAAAGCCTCGTGGAAGGCCCTGTTAGCCCCTTCACGAAGCAGCGGGGGTACATCCGGATTAGTATACGCGATATAGTAATAGATGTGTCCTAGCTCATGGTTGGAGGTCTCAAACCATTCTGCATTGGGCTCTACACTCATCAAACTGCGCACGTCGGTGCCGAGGTCGAGGTGCCAGGCCGAAGCATGGTTGTTTTTCTTCAACGTAGAATCCACAGGATACGGATAGAGATTGGACTTCGTCCAGAAAGACTCCGGCAGAGCAGGGAAACCCAGGCTTTTATACAAGGCTTCTCCTTCGCGGATGATCCACTCCGGACTTTTATCGGCGAGTACGGCATCCACATCAAGGCCTTCTACTTCAAGCATGGCACTCCAATCCTGCCCCCATCGGTTTGGCAACCAATGTGCCGGCAGATAATCGGGGACTTCGTCGACACCATACTTTTTGGCTAGTTCATAACGCGCATAGGTGTGTAGTTCTCTGAACAGAGGACGCAACTCCTGGTTGAGACGCTCCATCATTTCCATCATCTCATCGGTCGACAGTCCATAATTGGATACCTGGTAGGAGAAGTAATCCGGGTAGTCGAGGGCTTGCACGGTTTCATTTCTCAAACGTCGGAGATTGACGAGGCCGTCTTTGAGTTCTTTGCCCACTTCCTTACTTGCTTCCCATGCCTTGAGTCGCTCATCGAGGTTGTTTTCGGTTTTTAGAATTTCGTCGATCGTATTGGTGGTGACATCTTTGCCATCGATTTTAAAACTAAAGCCATATAGCTTTTCAGTTTGCGCGATAGAAGCAATGATTTTTTCTTTCACCAGGTCTGCTACCGTCTGCGGGTCGCTGCCTGCGAGATATAGAATTGTTTCCAGCTGACGCACTTGCAAGGGTGTGAGTTCGTCTTTCTGCTCGAGAAATTTTCTGGTAGTTTCGATGTTTTCCACACTTCCTGTAAAGGCAGTCATGGCTTCGTCTGCGATGCGTGAGTTGTACGCATTGAGGGTATCGCCTTCCTGAATTTCGGTGTTGGTTTTCCAGGCGGCTTTGGCTGATGTATAATAGAGGTCAACGTATTTCTCTGTATAGCTATCGAGAAATGCCTGCGCTTCCTTTTGTGCGGCTGTTTCTCCTGAGGAAGAATTGTCAGAATTGCAGGCTAACAATCCTGTCAGGATAAGAGCCAGCATAAGTAGTGTGAGATTTTTCATATCGGAAATTTATATTTCTGCGAAAGTAAAGAATTCGGAGAGCATGGCCTTTACGCTTGTCTGTTATCCGGCGGTGTTGATCGGAAATGTTGGATTTATATGGGGTGATGGAGTGATGTGGTGATGTGGTGATGTGGTGATGTGGTGATGAGGTGATGAGGTGTTGGAGTGATTCTTCTTCTCTTCTATGAGCTCCGTGCTTTAGTTCGAGACCAGCCGAACAGGACTCTTTTAGGATGATTAAAAGTCACCTTCGCTGAAGCTATGGCGACTAAGAAGAGAATGAGGTTTTTTCCATGATCCCCGAGCTAAAGCACGGGGTAACATTTCAATTTGTGGAGGTTGATTTGTCATGTCTGCCTAACTCCGAGCTAAAGCACGGAGCTAACAGATTACCCTCGCTCAATGCACCATGCCCTTCGCCCTTTGCCCTTTGCCCTTTGCTCTTTGCTCTCCGCCCTCCGCCCTCCGCTCTCCGCTCTCCGCCCTCCGCTCTTCGCCCTCCGCTCTTCGCCCTTCCCCTTTTCCCATTACCTTTGGCCTATGGCTTTACACGTACACGGTTTTACCTTCAATCCTTTTCAGGAAAACACCTATATCATCCGTGCAGAAAACGGGGAATGCATCATCATTGATCCCGGTTGTTTTGATGCCAGGGAACAGCAGCAACTCAAAGCATACATTGAGTCTGCCAACCTGAAGCCGGTGCGACTGATCAATACCCATTGCCACATTGACCATGTGTTAGGAAATAAGTTTGTCGCAGAAACATATGATCTGGGATTGGAGATGCATAAAGGTGAACTGCCGGTGTTGGAAGCGCAGGTGCATACGGCTAGTATGTATGGCATACCGTATGAGGCATCACCGATGCCGGTTTCCTTTTTGGAAGAAGGCGATACGGTCGAAATTTCAGGACATGCCATGGAAGTGCTTTTCACTCCGGGGCATTCGCCCGCAAGTATTTGTCTGTATAGTGCCGAAGAAGGTTGGGTGATCGGAGGTGATGTGCTATTTTATGAAAGTATCGGAAGAACGGATCTTCCCGGTGGAGACCATCAGACGCTTTTGCGAAGTATTCGTGAAAAATTATTTGTGTTGCCCGACGAAACGATCGTGTATCCGGGGCATATGCAATCGACGAAGATCGGGTATGAGAAATTGTTCAATCCGTTTCTGCAGTAAGGCGTTGAAACAATCCGTTTGTTGATTTCGAAAAAGCAATTATTTGATTTCTTCAACAATCGATTCGCCTGCCCCTTCTCCGCCAAATGTCCAGTTCCATTTTTCATGTAATCGAATACGACCATCCTGAAGAATCTCAGGCTTACTCGCGCAATGTCCGCTTTTCAGCACACCCTCCGTATCAATGTGATGGTAGACAAAGTCAAGACTTCCATCATCATGCACATGCCCTTTCATATGTCCGTCCACGATACTGCCTCCTGAATAGTTAGCGGTCAGTGTATTGCCCGACTGATGATAGTGAAAAACAGTGTCTCCGTTCACTTGTCCATTGGGCGTATTGGTGATCCCGCTGAATTTTCTCCCGTGATAATTTATTTTTGCCATTTCAAATTACAATTTCATGAATCGTCACCCGATCCTGATCAGAAATATAAAACATCTTACGGATGCGCGTTACTTTGCCGCCATGGGCGTCGACTGGATCAGTCTTTCACTTAACGATGATCCCACTTCCTTTGCATCGTGGCATACCCTGAGTGGTTGGATCGAAGGCGTTCAGCTGGCGGCTGAATTTGATGTGGATAACGAAATGCTCTTTGCTAAAGCGATCATCGATGCCAAACCAGGTGCGATTGTAAGCGATAAGGATATTGGTGATCGCCTCCCTTCTGAGATTTCCCTTTTTTTAGAAACAGATCGGATTGATGAATCCTCTAAGCCTGATCGGACATGTTATTTGTTGCACCTTGATCACTATCGCAAACATGGACTGAGCAAGCACATCGATTCATCGCACATATTTTTAATGGCGGACTGGACACCGGAACTGTTAGAGGAAGTTCTTGCATCCGGATATTCCGGTGGCTTTTGTTTTTCCGGTGGTGAAGAGGAAGAAGTGGGCATGCGTGATTACGAGAGCATGGACAAGCTTCTTTATCGGCTTAACGGTTAAGGGTCAAGGGTAAACGGTTTAGGCTTGCTCTATTGTTTACTGGAGGAGCATGCAGTGGGCGGAAAAGAGGAAGAGAGGAAGAGGCGGAAAAGCCAATTTAATTTTTATTCAAGGATAATGCAGAAATAAAACTGCGCCTCTGCGCCTCTGCGTGCGTATTTATATTGCGAAGTGAATTGAGGAAAAACAGGGGTCGGGGTTGCGCCGTTCCACTGATCAACAAATCGCTCTTTGCCCTTTGTTTCATTGATACTGATATTTCTGGTTCACGTAGAACCCCCTCGTTCTGCGAACGATCCCCCTCGAAAAGGGGATGCATTTTCCTGGAGACGGAAAGGGAACCCTTTTCCTTATTAAGTTTTGCACGCAGAGTCGAAAAGACGCAAAGGTGTGATATTCTCATATCAATAAATCACTCCATCACTCCCTCACGTTCCGCGCAGCGGAACTTTCCTAGTAATACGCAAAATCAGAAAACTGCGCACAAGACTCCATCAGGTACAGAAAGTGGAGCTCATTCGGATCATTTTCCAATCGGTCCCAATCAGAAACGAGGATGACGATGGCTAGAAAATCACCATCATTGATCATGATCTCTCCGGTAAAGTCGGCCACTACTTCGTTGTATTCGTTGTAGAATTCCTGTGACACAAACTCGGAGTAATACGGATTGTAATCATCATAACTGTAATCTTCGATGTCGTCAGGATGCGGGGTCATATTATATCCGGCCTGCTGCATGCCGTATTTAAAGTTTTCCATCGTTTGCATGCCCTGACTCATATCGTATCCGGGGGAAATATAAAAATGCATGCTGATGGATCCGCCGGGACTGGTAGTGCCCAGATAGGTGCCATACTCATTTCGATTGGCAGTCAGGTAGGTATTGCTCGGAACCATAAGTGTGACACCGGTTGACCCTTCCGTATAGATGTCCACACTTGAATTGTACAGATTGTCAAGTGTGTAGTCGTCCTCAGATTCGAAGATGTCATCAATGTAGTGCTGATCTTCTTCAAACATAGATAGGTAGAGCTCTTCAAAGCTCATCCGGTAGTCGTGATAGATCTCGAGATTCATGCCTTCCATATTGGAAATCGATGATGATTCGAAATCAGATGCCTGATAGCGCTCTTCCTCAGAGAGAAGCGGATTGTCGGAGCGCATGCCGCTAAACATATATTGGTTGCCACTGGCACCCCCGCAGGCTTGCATGCTACCGGGATACGGCGTACCCTGACTGTAGAGTCTCAGAAAGCTTTCTGACGGAATAGCCCATACACAGGATTTTCCGCCAACAAGATTAGCACCACCGTCTACGAGGCCAACGATCTTTCCATTGTAGGTGAGAGGAGAGCCGGAATGGGCTTTGCGAATATTAGGCTCTTTGAAGTTGATCACCTCAGCGGTCATACCAGGGTAATACTGCCCGCCATCCTGGCACAGCGCTTTGGTCAGGCCTCCTGAACTATTAGCCACTCTCGGACTGATCCTTGACAAACTTGTTTGCTCTTCAAGTACTGTGGTTTTAGGCGTAAGCTGACGGGTGTTGAGTGGAATTTCCCAAAACTGCACATTGGTATCCCACGGTGGATTTCCGGAGTAAAGGGCCAGGGGCGGGATGCCGAGTGGGGTGTGTAATTTTAACAGAGCAAGATCTGATGCTTTGTAGATCTTTTCAATGGACGCATAGGACTGCTTTCCCTGCCACATGACCAGGATTGTGCTTTTTCCGGCGACTACATGAAGTGCAGTGACAATTCTGTCGGGCAAATTCTGTGGACCTCCATATGCGACGCCATACCCCGAGCCTTTGTCGGCATGGATTTGCACAACAGAGTTTTGCTGGGCAGTTAAGGTGAGGTGAATGAACATCATGCTCACGATGAGCAGACAAGCAGAAAGTGTACGAGGCGTTATTAATTTTTTCATGGTATATGTTTCGTGTATCCGAAAATACAACTTTAATTTTTTTGGAAAGGGTTGCTATGTATTCCCGTCTTATCATCAGGGGTTTATAATTTTCAACTACCTTTCCGCGTAGGTAAATACAACGTAAACCATATGAGTCAAAAGCCTGCATTTACGATTCGGGGGAAGGAGATCGAGGTGAGTCGCCCTGAACCACTGGAGGCATCTGCCGAAGTGATTCGGCTGACTAAGCGAATGGATATGGATGAAGCGCTGGAGGCGCTGGAGGAAGGCAGGTATGTGATGATCCGTGATTTCTTCAGCACGGGTTTGAATCTGCTTCGCGAACTGAAACAGCGTCTTAGCTATAAAGGAGGCAATCAGACTTTTGAAAGCCAGCGTGCATTCCGAAAAGCGTACAGAGAACGCTCACATCGGGTATTGCTCCGCATCGAGCGACACAAGATCACTGCAAGGAAATCGCCTATTGTCGGTTGGTTCGAAATACTCTATCCGGACGTGAGTGAATTTCTATTGCCTTTTCCGCAGGTGCAGGGGCTGAATAGTTCGTGGCAGTGGTATGAGAAAGGGATAAAATTTCCCGGATTGCGTCAGCGGATTCACCCATATTATGGGGTCTATTTTCCGACACGATTTGATCATGTGTTGCTCTTTGATGCCTGGTTAAAAAACTATGCGGGAAAACGTGAGGTGGCTATTGATGTGGGCACGGGCTGTGGTGTGCTTGCTTTTCTTTTGCGTAAGTATCGATTTGGTATAGTGCATGCTACGGATCATAATCCTAATGCAATTATCGGGTTGCAGCAATCATTGAAAAGTGAAAAGCAGAGTGAGGGAATTGAACTCTACTATGGAGATTTGTTTGCCGACTGTGATCAGGAGGCGGATCTGATCGTGTTTAATCCACCGTGGCTTCCGGCCGACAAGGAGATGGAGGGTTTGGATACGGCCATCTACTATGATGAGCATTTGTTTCCAGCCTTCTTTGCAGAAGCTAAGAAACATCTGAAGCCGGATGGACAACTGGTATTGTTGTTTTCTAATCTCGCCCAGGTCTCTAATCTGGCTAAGGATCATCCAATAGAAAAGGAATTGGCTTCAGGCGCTCGTTTTGAAAAAGTTGAACTACAGCAGGCGGAGGTAAAATCGGCTTCTAAAAAGACAAGAAGAAATGCGCAATGGAGAAGTAGGGAGAAAGTGGAGTTGTGGGTGTTGCGGCATAAATGATTTTAATCGCACAGCCAGAGGAATAAAATTTATTATGTCTCGTTCTGAAATCGTTGATCAGTGTTCCTTGTTCGTTAATCAAATCAGGTTTAGAAACCGAATTGAACACCGAACAAGGATTAACGATATTTGATTTTAGAAGGTTTTGTGCCGTTCTGAAATCGTTGATCGGTGTTTCTTGTTCGTTAATCACATCCATCCTGGAGCATATGTCGTTGGAGCAAACTCCAATCCCGCTGTACTGCGGGAGCCAAGCCGTTATATTGGGTTGCGGAGATTGCCGATGCACCAGATAAGGAGCGCTAGTCCGCCGAAGGCTGATGCTCCTGCATCTCTGTGTCCCGGCATCCATTTATCTAAAATCCTCTAACCACCGAAAGAAAACTTCCTTAAAGAATTATTAGCCCGATAATCGAAATGATGGCAAGCAACGTAAATAAATAGTAATTTGTACAGATAAATTTGTACAGAATTTGACGCAATCAATCAAATACGCATTTTTCGTTTTTTGTCTTCATGTGATTTCCATTCCGGCACAGGATATAACAGACAGTCTGGAAGCTATTACTCCCGGAAATGACTTTGAGGAGTATTATCGGGACGCACTTATATATAAAGCAGATATACTCTTAGGTGATACCATTAAGACATCTGACTCTACCGATATTGCAGACCTTGCATCATTGTGTCCCTGGCAAGGCGGAAGAGGGCTGACCGTTGCGAAAGGACTGCTCATGATGCTCACGGATTCCATTTGGAAGGCAGAACCAAATGTCTGCACTTCTCCCTCCCCATATATTGTATATCCTAACCCTAATATCCAACTCGATGAAGGGCATATTCAAACGGTCTACCCCAACCCATCGAGCGATGTCATAAATCTTGTATCTGAATCAGTTATAGAAGTTGCCGAAATAAGATCTTCCTCGAATTCTATCTTGAAAACTTTTAATCCGAATTCAAAGAAACTATCTGTTGATGTTTCTCTATATCCAGCCGGTATATATTACATTATTACCAAGGCTGGAAAAAGATTAGACGCCCGTAAAGTCGTTATAATTAAATAGTCATGTTTAGAACTCTACTGATTACATGTTTTCTGCTTTTATCAAGTATAGTTGCATTTAGCCAACGGCAAGGAGATTCCTGGGTAATTGGGTATTTCGATTTTGTTGGTAAAAGCAGTCATAGTTTGATGTTTTTGGATTTTACACGGAATTCAATGGAAATTGAACTTAAGTATGACATCCAAAATTACATGCTTGAAACTGGTGCCAACATATGTAATTCAGTAGGTGAGCCCATCATCTGGACCAATGGTATGGAGATCTTTGGTCCGGATGGGGCTTATATAGCTGATTCCATCGCATTTGATGGCAATTTTGGATATTGGAGTTTTTTTTCCGGTGGAGAAAAACCCGCTTTGGGTTTTAGAAAGCCGGATGGGGCATTGATTTTACCTGTACCTGATTCAGAAAACGAATACTCAGTTATATACCATACAGCTCAATGGCATCCTGATGAGGGATATTATCAAATTTGGAAGTTTCTTGAAGCGAGAGTGGAGATGAGTCAGGATAGCGTTTTCAGTATTGTATATCAGGATTCATTAATTGGTGAACAGCATCACTGGTATGTTGACAGAATAGAAGCCGTGCGTCATGCTAACGGAAGAGATTGGTGGATTGTGTATTTTGAGAGACTGTCTTCAAAGTATTATTGCTTTCTCCTATCCCCTGATGGAATTCAACACAGTCATACTAGAGAAACCAAGGCTCCAGTGTATCATGGGTTAGGTCAGTCATGCTTTTCCCCTGATGGAAACTACTTCGCCAGAATGGATAGCTATGATTTTGAAATAGGGCAGTTTTTAACATTATATTCTTTTGACCGTTGTTCTGGTCATTTAGAAATTCTTGAAACGTTTAATTCAACAGCAGGCGTTTTTTCTGGTGTAGCTTTTTCCCCTTCGGGACAGTATTTGTATGGCAATAATAACGACACGCTTTGGCAGTGGGATCTCTGGGATGAGAATATACCCGATTCCAGAAAGATTGCCGGAGAGTTTGATGGATTCGTAGAGCCCGAGTGGTTTCCAACTTATCTTGGACCACAAGTATTGGCCCCTGACGGGAAAATTTACATGATGCCAGCTTCTTCAACTAAATATATGCACGTCATAAATCGACCTGATTTACCTACTGATATGTGTAAGTTTGATCAGCATAGTATAAACCTGACTGTACCAAATGCTAGGACGGCTCCAAACATCCCCAACTTCAGACTAGGCCCCCTTGACGGCAGCCCCTGCGATACGCTTGGGATTGACAATATCCCGGTGTCACGGTGGCGGTATGAGGAAGATGAGCCGGGATGGTATCATGATATCAGATTTACTGATCTGTCGTTTTACGACCCGCAGACCTGGTACTGGGATTTTGGGGACGGAGAGACAA
This sequence comes from Bacteroidia bacterium, assembly GCA_030426765.1. Taxonomy (GTDB): domain Bacteria; phylum Bacteroidota; class Bacteroidia; order Chitinophagales; family Saprospiraceae; genus Opimibacter. The sequence goes on from JAUHXV010000009.1 coordinate 24,519, forward strand.
GCGATGAGCCGAGTCCTGTCCACAGTTTTGAGGATGGACTCTACCACGTCTGCCTCACCGTCAGCAATGCCAATGGAACAGACAGTACTTGTCAGTGGATAGAAATACTTCCGACAGGTACACATGATGCGTCTGACCCCGATACAGACCTCAGCGTCAGACCAAATCCTTTTGACACGGAGCTGCATATCGAATCAAAGAGCGGCGTGTTCAGGACTGCTTCATTTCATCTCTTCGACATGTATGGTCGACTGATCCTACATCAGCCCGAGATCCCGATCCCACTGAAGATATCCCTGCCTTCTCTTCCATCCGGTATGTACCTGTGCCGGATCGAAGAGGCAGATGGGACGAGCTATAGCTTTAAGGTGATGAAACAGTAGGGGGGTTGTGTAAAAGATATTTATTTCTCTGCTTCAATGCATGGCGTAATCAAATCCTGCCTGGAGGTTGAGTTGTTGGAGCAAACTCCAACAACGGCAATTTCATTTTTTTAAAATCAAGGAACTCTAGGACTCAGAGCTGCAGATTGGCCGATGCAAGGAGTTTGCTCCTGCGTCTCTGTGTCCATGCATCCATCCGTGCACGCTTGAAATTTCAGTCAATCCTGATCAACGAGCAGAGCCCCCTTACTAAGTTCAAAGTGTATGAAATCAGGTGAAAAACCGAACTCATTTTGATAAGAATCCGCACACCCCTCTTCAAAATCACGAATGGCCTCTTCTTTTATCAGGCACAACACACATCCGCCAAAACCACCACCCATCATGCGCGCTCCGTACACTCCATTGTATTTGTTCGCAAAGTCAGCGAGGTGATCGAGCTCGGGGCAACTCACTTCGTACAGCTTTCGAAGCCCTTCATGAGAAGCGTTCAGTAGTTGGCCGGCAGCCTGAGGATCGTGTGTTTCAATGGCCTTTTGCATCTCCGGTACACGGTTGTTTTCTTCAATCACAAATCGGGCTCTGTTGGAAAGTGTTTGCGGAAGTTGCATCTCTTCCAACATTCCAGGTGTCACATCGCGCAAACTTTCCACTGAAGGAAATTTTTTCCTGATTAAATCAACAGCCTGTCTGCATTCATTGGACCGTTGATTGTAATTGGTATCGATGAGATTGTGCTGCACCTTCGTGTTGATCAACATCCACCTGCCACCTGCCAAATCCACCTTAAAGTGTTGGTATTCTTTTGTTCGGCAATCGAGTAGCATGACGTGATCCTTTTTGCTCAGGAGAATCGCATACTGATCCATAATGCCTCCCTGCACACCGATTACCTCTCGTTCCACCTGGCTGGCAATAGCCGCCAGTTGTTCGCCGGTTTCCTTTCTTTTTGTTAGTTCTTTTAGCGCGAGCAGCACACCGCAAACAAGTGCGGAGGAGGAGGACATACCGGCTCCGATCGGCAGATCACCTCCGATGAGTATGTGCAAAGACCCGATATCGGGTGCGTAAGAAGTGATGGCCCCATGAATATACTTAGCCCAGGAGGGAAGTGGTGTTTCGCCTTGAATCTCCTCTCCCAGATCACTTGCTATCCAATGGTGATCTGAACTCTTTCCCACCATTACATACTGCGACTGACTTGTTGCTCCCGGCAGAACAAATCCCTGGTTGTAATCCGTATGTTCTCCGATGATATTGACACGTCCCGGCGATCGGATAATCACCTCGGGATAGGAAGGTCCGAAGTGTTGTTGCCATTTCTGTATCAAGGTGTCGAGCATGTCAGTTTTTATGTTTGGGCCTTTTCCTCTCTTCTGCCTCTTTCTCTTTTCCGCCTAAAATGCAAATCTTTGATTTGAGACATCCCCCGAAATCCCTCGACATAAACCTTTCTGCCCTTCCGCCCTTCCGCCCTAAAATCACATGGCAGTGTTTAGGCATAGGCCTCTTCCTCTTTTCTGCCTCTTTCTCTTTTCCGCCTAAAATGCAAATCCTTGATTTGAGACATCCCCCGAAATCCCTCAACATTAAACGTTCAGACCCTCGTCATAAACCTTTCTGCCCTTCCGCCCTTCCGCCTTTCTGCCATCACTTGATCACATCCATCCTGCTCCAAGTTCCCGGAATGGCCATGGAATAGCCACAAGGATGACCAACAAAGCAATAAGGTAGAAGAGGAATACGCGTTTGGCATTTCCTTTTTTAGCATGGCCGTAGCCCAGTGTGATGAGGATAATAGCGATCAGCATCATCACAGTATGCTCGACTGTGAAGAAGCGAAACACAGAATTGCTCATGGTATTCGAAGAAAACTCCACCTTGACACTCATAAAATACAAACCCAATCCCAGCACCGCCTGTAGGTGAGCCGCTATGAGCGTGAAGAGGCTGAGTTTGCGGTCCCCTTCTGTAAAAGGTGTCTGGCCATTGCGCTTTCCAAAAACGCTGACAATCGTCAGGATAAGCAGAATCAACAGAATCCATCGAAGTCCTGAATGAGAATGAGTAAGTGCCGGATACATAGTCTATGAGTTTAGTTGTGAGGCGAAAATAATCAAATACTCATGAGGCCAAGCATTTTCATCTAAGCTGTTCGCTGAAAAACTAAGTTGTCTGACTGCAGGTGTAGTTTCTCCAGATGGTCATCAATATTTTCCAACCGCATTAATGTTCCATCCGGTTGGATGAAGTGTGGCCGGTACTGATATTGGGCAAACAGCTCAACCGCCCGGTGATGGGTGGACTGAGCATCCTTTGACACCAGATATTCCATGATGACTACAAGATCTTTGTTTTGAAGTGATTTTGTCAGGCCTTTCAAAACCGAGAGTTCCCCGCCTTCGGCATCAATTTTTATTACTGCTGATTCGATCTTTTCGCCGGTGAGCAGATCATCCAGCACAATGGTCTCTACCCTGTTAACCGTTTCCTTTACTTTATGGATCCAGCGAGTGTCTTTGTACGCATCTTTCAGGGTGGTATTGTATTCCGCAAGCGGTCCCGGATATTCATAGAAAGTGATTTCGCCTGGTGTGTCAGATGCTGCTTTTTGATAAAATGTGATGGTTTTCACAGCCTCAGTATTCTCCTTCAACAAACCAAAGGATTCAGCAGTTGGTTCGATCGCAAACACACGACCTTGCTCATCAACCATCGAAGCTGCCAGCAGAGAATAGTAACCATAATGAGCGCCTATATCTATAAAGGTGTCACCCAGTTTTAAATGCATGCACAGAAATTTTGTCAGCCGGATCTCTGAATCATGGGCTTTTATGCCATGCAGGGATATGTCGGTTCCAGCGGGAAGCAGTGTGATAAATGAAGCATTAAAAAATGTCTTAGTCTTCAATTTGATTCCTCGTTTGACAATCGGGTAGACCAGCTTGTTGAATACCATCAGCAGGAAATATCGCAAGGGCGTCCGTACAATTTTGCCAAGCTTTCCTGCCCGGGCTGATTTTTCTGCCTTTTTCAGCTGCCTACTGAATATCGAAGGTTGATTCAAAATCGGTAGTTTTTTAATTCGAGTTGATAGCATTTCAAGCGCTCCGGAGGCTGGTGGTGATACGGTGGGATAACTTCAAAACCAAGTTGTGCGTACAGTGCCTGTGCAGCTTTCATTTCGTGCATAGTGTCCAGATTGATGTATGCATATCCCAGTTGATGTGCTACTTCAATCACATGCTCTGCCAACTTACGGCCAAGGTGCTGCCCTCTGTAGGAAGAATTGACAAAGAGCCGCCTCATTTCGGTGGTGTTTTCTGAAAAATGGTGCAGCGCTACGCATCCGATCGTTTCGCGATTTTCGTCATTTGTGGCGATAAACATATACATTCCTTCACCAGCATACGTTTTCTCGAGTGATTGCAGTTCTTCATCAAAAGAAGGAAAGCATATCTGATCCGCATATGCATTTCGATAAGCACTAAGCAGGGTTATGATCTCATTCCAATCCTTGTCAGATTGAGGATGGCGTATGGTCATGCGTACAGGTGTCAAAATGCAGCTGAGTTTGAAAGCATAAATTTGCCATAAAATATCTGGATATGGATAGTCATCACTTTGAAAAGTCCTCACTGAACACCGTAAAGCGGCTGCCCAAAAGAGGCGCGTATGATGCAGACACGATATTTGGGATACTCGATCAGCAGTTTTTGTGCCACATCAGCTGGGAAGATCAGGGACAACCCTATATGATTCCAACTGCCTATGGTCGTTCGGCCGACAAGCTCTATATCCACGGGAGCAGCAAGAGTCGTATGCTGCAGATGTTGGCAGATGGCCGTCCATTATGCCTGGTGGTGACGATCCTCGATGCGTTGGTATTAGCCAGATCGGTGTTTCACCATTCGATGAACTATCAGTCGGCCGTTGTTTACGGTAGAGCGCGGCAAGTGGAAGGGGAAGAAAAAATGGAAGGCTTGCGTGTCGTCACAGAACAGATCATCCCGGGCAGGTGGGACGAAGCGAGACTGCCCAATGAAATTGAAATGAAAGCTACGTCTGTACTTGCGATTGAAATTGACACCGCCTCGGCCAAGGTGCGCACCGGTCCTCCCGGCGACGATGCGCCTGATTACGAACTTCCCATCTGGGCGGGTGTTGTTCCATTGAAAAAGCGTTATCTCTCTCCGGAATCTGATCCGTTGATGCAGCAGGATTTGCCTGTTCCCGCCAGTGTGGAAAAATTGCTCGAGGACCAATAATACCAGGCTTTGACCGATGTACGAAGTATTTGAAGGCCAGCTTTTAGCTGATCTTGCGTATTTTTGCCTGTCCCCGGCCATAAGATTTTCGAAAACCTGATTATGCTGAAAACGTATAGCCTTTTTATTTCCCTACGGACGCTTCTTAGTTTATCCTTTTTCGTTGCCCTGCTACCTGTGCTTGTGGCGCAACAGGAGTATGCGTACGAATCGGAAAAAGATCAGGCAATGCCGGACTGGGTAACCGCCATGTATGCCCACGATGCTGATCCGGGCGAAGTACTAAAGCTTTACGAAGCCTATTATCGTGAGCATCCTTTTGTTAAAAACCAGCATACCCAGTACTTCAAACGATGGATTTCAGGACTCAGTAAAAATGTAGTACCTCATCCAGTCTATGATTCCATTTTTCTAAACCAATATTTTCAGAATAAATATCAGCGATCTACGTCCAACTGGTCGACAGTCGGACCAATTGACTGGGATCACGATGCTGCGGGAAGAAGTTATGCGCCGGGTTCTGCACATATCTACACTGTCGAACAAGCAGAATCAAATCCGGATATTCTTTACGCCGGATCAGCGAATGCCGGACTTTGGAAAAGCGTGGATTATGGAGTAAACTGGGAACCACTGACCGATGATTTTTTAACCGGGGCAGTGACAGCTATCGAGATCGATCCGGGAAATGCGTCCGTGGTGTATGCAGAACTGCTATCCAATATTTATAAAACCACGAATGGCGGTTCTACCTGGGAAGAAACCGGTGATGCCTCATTTATGAATCTCTCTTTTGATACAAAAGATATACGTTGCAACCCGGATGATCCGGCTACAGTTTTTGCTGCAACCAGTAATGGGCTATATCGAACAACGGATGGAGGGGCAAATTGGACGAGTGTTTTGTCAGGTGATGTTTTGGAAATAGAGTTTCACCCATCAGATCCTGATACGGTGTATGCGGTGAGACATTCCGGGGACATCACAGAATTTTTCAGATCGTTTAATGGTGGAAATACGTTTGCACAGCAAACCACCGGATGGCCTGCACCGAATACCGGAGCAGGAGAGCATCAGCGGCGAACTGAACTCGCAGTCACACCGGATGCTCCGGACAAGGTGTATGCCCTTGCCACCGGCACAGCCAATGGCGGAAGTGGATTGTATGGGGTATATGTGAGTGCAGATCTGGGAGCTACATGGACATTTCAATGTTGTGGACCACAACCAGCAGGCCCTCCGAGTGCAAGTAATATGAATCTAATGGGGTGGAGTGATCAGGGGCTGGATGACGGCGGTCAGTATTATTACGATTTGGCATTTGACGTCAGTCCTTTTGATAAAGATTCCATCTGGGTGTGTGGTGTAAACCTATGGGTATCCGGCGATGAAGGTAATAGTTTTGTCTGCCCGGCCAAGTGGAGTCATTCCTACAAACCAAATTATGTGCATGCGGATATTCATGATTTGCATTATGTGGCTTCGACGGGTGAGATCTGGGTATGCGGAGACGGAGGCATTTTTTATTCGGATGACTCCGGATTGAATTTTACAAGGCGCAATGTGGGGATTGCCGGATCGGACTTTTGGGGTTTCGGTATGGGACATTGGTATGGCAATGTGATGATCGGCGGTGCCTATCACAACGGGACGTTGATGCGCGAGGAAGACACCTATATTAATGGTTGGATTTGTACAGATGGCGGTGATGGTGTCGGCGGATTTGTCAATCCGGGACTGGATCGACAGGCGTATAGCAATTACAATATCAAGGCACTGCAAAGTGACCGGACGATAGCACCCGTCACACGTGCGTTTAATCATCAACCCAACAGCACTTATATCACCGGACGATCCAGTGATCTGTTGTTTCATCCTCAGTACTATGGTACCTGGTATTCCGGTTCGGGGACTATCCTCTACCTGACCCGTGATAATGGATATACCTATGAAGAGGTGTATGACTTTGGTGTCGATCTCGCGTCTATGGCGCTTTCACGCTCTGATCCTAATGTCATTTACGCAAGTACATTTCCGGACTGGTGGGCTACCAAACGTATATACCGATCGGATGATGGAGGCACTTCATGGACTGAAATCACGCCTCCGCCCGGGATACTGAACAATGCGCGTCTTTGGGTGCCGTATGATATTGTGGTTGATCCGGAAGATCCTATGACAGTATGGATTGCTCGCACCTCGATGTATAATGGCAATCCGGATATCAATGGGTACACTGTATACAAATCCGAAGATGGCGGAGCCTCATGGATGAATATCAGTGGTTCCGGTTTGAGCGGACAGGATCCCACATGCATACTGCATCAGGATGGCACCGATGGAGGGATTTATATCGGGACGCGCAACAGCGTATACTACCGAAACAACACTATGCCGGACTGGGAATTGTTCAGCAGCGGCCTTCCGGCAAAAACACATTCCGTAAAAACCCTTCCCTGGTATCGAAAAGGAAAAATTAGAAATGCAACCAACCGGTCTGTGTGGGAGTCTCCTTTTTACGAACCATCACAACCGATCGCTACACCTGCGGTGCAGAAAAATTATTTCTTCTGTGATCGCGATACCGCTTATTTTTCTGATCTGTCCATCGTGGAAGAAACCGGTGCTTCGTGGCATTGGGAATTTCCCGGAGGGACACCTTCTACGGATACTACGCGCAATCCCAAAGTGGTCTACAGTCGACCGGGTGTGTTTGATGTCACCCTGATCGTGAGTGATGTCAACGGTAGTGATACGACTACAATTCCCGGAATGATTGTGGCAGACAATCGTTGCGCAATTGATACGACTCCGGGCAGTGCGATGCTGAATGTTTCGCATCCCGCCTATCTCACTGTGCCTGGTTTTGACTATACAGCAGATCACGTGACGATCACCGCATGGGTCAAACCGAATGGCATCCAGAATGCATATTCCGGTATTGTGATGAATGATGGCACAACGGCCGGTATCAATTTTCGGGAAAGCAACAATACGATTGGATATCACTGGCCCGGTGGATCGTGGTCCTGGGACAGTAACCTCACCGCTCCTCCCGGCGAATGGTCTTATGTAGCGATGGTGGTGCAGCCGGGTTCTGTGACGATCTATGTAAATGGGGTATCTGCGGTGCACAATACTTCTCCATCACCGGTCACCTTTGATCAGATTCGGATAGGAAGTTATAAAGGCTGGGATGGCAGAAACTTCTTCGGTGAAATTGATGAGGTGTGTATCTGGGATCGCGCGCTGACGGAGGATGAAATACGGCTCATGCGCCATCTGGTCAAAGATCCGGATGCTGATCCTACCATCATCGGGTATTATCAGTTTGATCAGATCGCTTCCGGTGAAGTCATCGACAAAGCCAATGGAGTTGATGGAAGCCTCACGGGAAATATTTCGATCATTCCTTCCAATGCACCTGTTGGGTCAGGTACAAGTGAGATCATTGACGTACAGTCGGATGGAGAAACACTGTGGATCGATGGTGGAGATCTCGCCATGGGATTCCGACCTACACATCCTGATGGGAAAGTGGTGGTGACTCACTTGCGTGTGTTGCCCGACACACTGCCTAATGACAAAGTGCCTCAGGGCATGTACTGGATTGTGAATAACTATGGTGTCAATCAGTTTCTTCCCGGAGTAGATAGCGTGACATTTTTAAATGCCGGGGCGCTGAGTTATGAGATGGCAGAGCATTTGGAGTTTCAGATGTTTTTCCGTCAGACAAATGATTTTGGGTATTCCTGGCTTCAAATGCTGAGCGACAGCATGCAGGCAGTACCGGGCGTGGAGGCGATGGTTGTGAGTCGTGGGGTTGATGTTTTGAAAAATCTTGGACAGTTTATCATCATGCGCGACACAGTGGATGTTGGACAAGCCGACGTCGTCATCAAACTACCGGAGCAACCGGATCCCGTAGTATCAGGCGGCGAGAGCGTGAGTTTGTTGCTCTACGCGCAACATCAGGCATTGCAATTGCCTGTCCTTACTACGGGGGTTTTGGCGGATCTGGGCGCACCTTTTGAAGGGCAACTCGCTTTTCTGGAAGACAGTCTGGCGATTGTATTTTACAATGGGACTGAATGGAGAAAACTTTTGCAAGAAGGGATTCTGGTGTATGCATCACCTGACCTGCCAGAGGACTTTGCTACGGTCTCTATGGAAGGGGGTGCCACGCAAGCCTCAGCATTGCTGCGACTTGGAACCGGATTTGTTAGCCTGCCTGCATATAGCGGTGAAGATATTCCGGAGATTCAGGATTTGGCATCAGGGATGATGATCTATGACAGCACGTCTTCCACGATACGTTGTTATAATGGCAATAGCTGGCAGCCCTTGTCTTCAGTCCCAACTTCAATCCCTGTTTCTGTCAACGAGGCTACGCTCGTTCCGGGCATGGCGATCAACCAGCAAACTAAGAATGCATCATCGGTGATGGAGATCCATCCCTCTTCCGGAAAGGCATTGCTGTTGCCAAAACTCGATCCGTCACAAATCCATGCGCCGGTGAGTGGACTGATTTGTTTTAATCCAGTCATCAATAAGCTGATGTTTTTTGATGGGCTGAGTTGGAATGTGGTCAAATAGGATTTTTTCTGTTTCTGTGATACAGCTTTAAAGAATAGGCTCGTATTTATCAGGGCAGAAAAGGCGGAAAAGAGAAAGAGGCGGAAGGGCAGAAAGCGTTAAAAACCAAAACTGCGCCTCTGCGCCTCTGCGTGCGTCTTTAAAGTGCTTAGTCCAGCATAGCGGGAGAACCCCTTCGCTGTCATACCGATCGATCGAGAGCACCTTTCAGGGCTCTTCTTTTATTTGGCTGTAAAAATCACTTTCGCCGCTTCCTCTTTTCCGCTCCCGACACATCGGGATCTCTTTTCTGCCCAAAGCATTACTATATCAACCGTAGAATTTATCGACAACAGCCCCCTCAATACTATTAACCGATAAACTCATAAAACGCATACCTTTGCTCACCAAACCCTATAACCTTATAACCCTATAACCTAATAACCTTCTTAACCCTCAGATGATCTACCCATACATCTACATCAATGGAAAAATCCTGCCGCAGGAGAAAGCGCTTATTCCCGTTTGGGATCTCGGATTGCTGAGAGGGCTGGGCATTTTTGATTTCTTCAGAGTCATAGATGGCGTGCCGGTTTTTGTGGAGGATCACGTGGAAAGGCTCATGAACTCCATGGCGATCATGGGTTTGGATCAGGGCGTGTCAAAAGAAGAATGGATCTCACGTATTCATGAGATGATCCATGTGAATGAAGCGCAGCAGGCAGGATTCCGGATTGTGGTGACGGGTGGATTCAGTGAAGATGGGTACACGATTCCGGCAGAAAAGAATGTCTTTATTCTGCTGCATGGATTGGGTGCTACTTCGAAAACGCAGTATGAGCAAGGTGTGAGTCTTTTATTGAAAAATTATCAGCGCGACATACCCGCAGCGAAGACCACCATCTATGTGCAGTCGATGCAGCAGCAACCGACTGTGATCAAAGCAGGTGCATTTGAAACGCTGTATCACTGGAATAATATCATCACAGAATGTTCTCGATGCAATATCTTTTTTATTGATCAAAATGGAGCTCTGCATACACCTGCAGAAAATATCCTGAAAGGCATTACGCGCAAACAGATACTTGGCATTGCTGGTAAACAGGGTATACGCGTTTCTGAGCGTGAGATAAAACTGGAAGAAATTCAGAATATGGCCGGGGCTTTTCTGACGGCATCAACCAAAGGTGCACTCCCGGTGACACGTATTGGCGATCACGTGATTGGTGATGGTTCCGTGCATCCACTCGCAGTCCAACTGGAATCGTTATTTGAAAAACGAGTCGCCGATTACATTCAGGCAAGGCGTTAGAACTCCTTTTCCAATTCTTCAGACTTTATATTTGATTCACTAATTTTATTGGTGAAACCCATCCCACTATGGCCAAAAAACAAAAGGCGAAAAAGAAATCTTCCATTGGTAAGCAATCGACGAAAAATGCTCAGGCCAATATCCTGCTTAAGAAGTTCAATGAGCAGCTAAAGGCACATTCGCTCAAGGTGATGGCCGGGATTTTTGTATTGTCTTTGTTGATCAGTGGTATCTACTATGCGCAGGGAAATAAGTCTCCATTGAATAGTATTCATCACTGGGACAACAGCGATATGGCATTCTTTGATACCTGGGCAACTTATCTGGCCAAAGGCAATTGGATGTGCGATACGGTTCTTCATCCCTATCACGACTGGCACGATGATTTTGCCGCTTCCTGGTTGCAATCCTATCCGGCAGAATCAGAAGTCTATTATCAGGATCCGGCAGGAGGTCCGAGGCGAACGGATTTGGAGGCAAAGAAGGCATTAATCAACGATATCTATAAGGGCAAAACCTTTCATCAGGAGCCACTCTACACGTATATGGTGGCGATCACATATTCCATTTTTGGCAAAAACCTGAAATGGATTCACTTCTGGAATTTCCTCCTGGCTGCCCTTACCTCAGTGCTGGTGTATCTCATCGGTCGGAGACAGTTTAATGAACTGACCGGTGTGCTGGGCGCGGTCTTCATGACATTATGTGGTACTATACTCGTCTATCAGATGGTATTGTTTCGGACGACGCTGACCAATTTCTTTACGGTCCTGATATTGTATACCTATCTGCGTATGCGTAAAGAGCCGAACAGGAAGAATCTGATCTTGTTTGGTGTGTCTTCCGGACTCGCGTTGCTGGCACAATCGTATTTCATTTTATTTCTGGTACCGGCATGGCTTTGGTTTGCATGGGAACAAAGACAGAATCTCAAATCATTTGCGATTCGGTTTTCCATCATTATAGCCAGCATGTTGATTGTACTCTCACCGCTGTTTATCCGAAACTATACGGTGGGAGTGCCTTTGACAGCCATGGCAGGACACGGTGCTATGGCATATATTCCGATGAATACAACGCATGCCGGACCCATGGAGTCTTTCTATGTGCATATGCCCACACTTGTCAAATTGAGACATGACGGAAATGGAAAAATGATCAAAACGGCATTTTTGTGTCTGGATACTTTTACTTCTTTTGGTGATTTCTGGCGGATCTATAAGCAGAAGATCAACGGGATGTTTATGTGGTATGAGATCCCGAATAATATGAACTACTACCTCTACCGTGAGTGGGCGCCTATACTCGCTCAATTGCCTGTCAGGTACTTTTTCATAGCACCACTTGGGCTGGTAGGTCTCGTACTTGGTTTTTACCGGTATCGGTTTACGTTTATTCCCTTTTTCCTGATGGTTGTGGCTTCGATTATTCCGATTCTGATCGCGGGCAATCTGGCCCGGTATCGCACACCGCTTGTGATCCTTTTGTCGCTGACGGCAGCCTATTGTTTGTACAAACTTGTGGACTGGATCATCAGCAAATCGTATAAAGAAGCACTCATCGGTGGCGGGCTTTGTGTGGTAGCTTTTTTATATACAGCCAATACCGTCAACCAATCAGTCAATTTGGTTGGGTCGAACGACCTGCATGTTATGTATTATTTTCATTTCAGAGACAGGCTGCTCGAACTTGAGGCGGAAGGCAATGCCATAGAATACCTTGCCACGACGACGGACCTCATGGATCATCTGCCTGACTATTATTTTGATCTCGGAATAGCTGACCCGATCACCAATAATAATGACGCAGATGCTTCCTTGTATGCCGTCAACCTGATACGCATGCATGCAGCTGTGTTAGAGGGTGTCAACCGGGAGGAAGATGCCAGATACTACACGCAGAAAGCAGATGTATTGGCCGCTCGGGCCAACCAGTTTAAGCAACTTATGAATCTGCAGTAAGTAAAACAGAAGAGGTGAATTACCCCATTTCCTGGACGACCTCTTTGACCTCGGGGACCATGCGCTTGAGCATCGCTTCAATGCCGGACTTGAGGGTCACTGTGCTTGACGGGCAACCACTACAAGCACCTTGCATGATCAATGTCACAATACCATCCTGGAAAGATTTGAACTCAATGTTGCCACCATCCATTTCCACGGCAGGCTTAACATGTGTGTCGATGAGCTCGCGGATGCGTGCTACGAGTTCGCCTTCATCTTCGCTATAGGTAATCTGCGACATGCGTTCCTTTTCGAGCGCATCCATGGCTTCAGCAAATCCTTCGAGGATGATGGGCTTGTCAGCGGCTATGTAGTCCTTGATGAAGTCTTTGGTGCGGATCATCAGGTCCTGCCATTCGTAGTTGAGTTCCTTGGTGATCGTCACGAAGTTGTTGCAGATATATACCGCCTTGACATAAGGCAGGTCGAAGAGCGCAGCTGCCAGTGGAGAATACTGGTCAGCGAGCTCCCGGGTTTTAAAGTCAGCCGTGCCGGAATAGAGCATTTTATTGGTCACAAACTTCAGTGACTCAGGGTTGGGCGTTTGCTCGGTATAGATAAGCACCGGATTTTTTGTTGTGGTCGTGGTTTCCATATCTGTATAAATAAGATAAACCTGAAAAAGTTGTAAAATTCAACAGGGGAGGGCAAAGATGGGGAATTCTCGAAAAACCAGCACAGATCTGTCTCAAGGAAAAGCATCCCTCTTCTTCCAAAGGACTACGCCTTCTGGTCAAGCAAGAGGGATCGCCCTACGGGCGAGGGAGTTCTCCGTGACCCAGAAAAACTACCCTCACTGGACGCGGAGGATCTCCGTGACCCAGCAAAGTCTTACCATCCCTCTTCCTCCAAAGGACTGCGTCTTCTGGACAAGCAAGAGGGATCACCCTCCGATTTCCCCGAGCTTATTAGAAGCAACAGACCCCACATACTCCCCAATCGACAAACAAGACGTCGCCGCGGGACTCGGTGCATTGCAAAGATGGATCATCCGCTCCTGTTCGACGATGACGTAGTCGTCTACCAGATTGCCGTTTCGATCTACGGCCTGGGCGCGGACCCCTGACCGGCTTCGGTGGATGTCTTCAGACCTGAGGGAAGGGACGAGCGTCTGCAGACTTTTTAGAAAAGCTTTTTTGGAAAAAGAGCGCTTCATCTCGTCCATACCTTTTCGCCAATGGCGTCCGGCGAGTTTTTGAAATCCCGGGTAGGTCAGTGCCTCAAATAATTCTCCGGCATGGACATCGAGGTGTTTGTACCCTTCCCTTCGGAAAGCAAGTACTGCATTAGGTCCGGCTTCTATTCCGCCGTGAATGCGTTTGGTGAGATGCACACCGAGGAAAGGGAAATTAATATCCGGAACCGGGTAGATCAGGCCTTTGACTAAATGGGTGGCATGAGGCCTTAGCGCATAAAACTCTCCTCTGAAAGGAAGGATTTGATGGGGAGGTTTTTCTCCTGCCAGTTTAACAAGAAGATCGGAATATAGACCAGCGCATCCAATGGCCATTTGACCATGTAAGGACCTGTTTTTTGTAAAAACAGTGATGCCGTCTTTGTTGGATTGGATTTTTTCAACCTTACATCCGGTAATGATATCGCCTTTTTTTGCACGTATCAATTCTGCCAGTTTCTCTGCCACTAACCGGAAATCAATGATACCGGTTTGCGGCACCCAAATACCCTTTACGGCATGGCAATAAGGCTCCACCTCCTTAACTTCTTTTGCATCGATGATCCTGATCCCTGAGAGTCCGTTTTGAATTCCGCGATCGTAAATCCCTTCCAGAGTAGGAATTTGTTGTTCGTTTCCGGCAACGATCACTTTGCCGCAGAGGTCAAACGGGATTTCATGTTCAGTGCAAAAGTCAAGCAGCATCCCGTAGCCTTTTACGCAATTCACGGCCTTGGCACCTCCCGGCTTGTAATAGATGCCGGAGTGAATGACACCACTGTTGCGATCCGTCTGATGGGTTGCGAGAGAGGATTCCTTTTCGACTACACAGAGCCTGAGACCCGGTTGGTTGCTAATCAACTTCCAGGCGGTCGACAAACCGACAATTCCTCCTCCGATGATGATGACGTCGTAGTGCATGTGTAGATATACAGAATAAGCCAGAGACAAATGTATCAAATGGAAAATTAGCCAATTGCCAAAATGAGATACATCCGGATTTTGGATCAGCAATAAATTTGATCGTAAATGAGTTTATAAAGCAGGCAGCTTTACATCCGGGCCCCGGATAAAGCATGCGTGAGTAATGAATTTTACTTAATTCTGCTATGCGCTTGAAAAACCACTTCATTTTACTAGCTATCTGTTGCCTGGCATCGGCAGGTATTTCTCAACCCAATGAGTGGCTGGACACCGATTTTAGAGGGTCTGCGTGCCTGGGAATTGTGGAAGTTGGAGATGATTATTTTGCGATTATTTCCAATGGGGCTGTGAATGAAATTGACCCAGACATAGAATATAAATTATTGGTCAATGAAATTCTGATTAGTGAAAATGAACATCCTGATTTTACACTTATTGAACGCTTCACCTTAACTTCTGATGAACAATATAGCACGATTGCCGCAAATTATATTGAGGAAACAAAAGAGTGGTTGTTCGTGCAATCATTTTCAACTGTACCAACGAGAAAATCATTTAGGGTTTTGTTGTGTGATGAAAACTTTAATATAGAATCTTCACAGTATCTCGACACTTTAGGCATTCTCAACTTAATATTCTTTATTGATACCTACCAAGGACACACTTATGTTTTGGGAAGCCTATTGGCTCCACCTCAGGATGAAGTTTTTTTTTTAGATTATGATCATAATCTAAAAGGAGTGCTCCCACCGATTAGAATTGGACAGACCACCCCTCAGGGATCATTTTGGATTACGTCCATGCGCATTGATCATATCACTGGGGATATGTTATTATTTTTTTATAATGGTATACAGATAATAGATACATCTCTTTTTCAGAATCAACGATATGATTATTTTGATATCAATACAGCAACTCATGGAGATGTGTTATCCTTTGGCAATCATTACTATTCACATGGCGCCTACTACAGGGACAGAGAGAACAGTGGATTTAAGCTGATGCTTGTTCAAAAGTATGACACCCTGTTTAATATATTGAAGTCCGATACTCTTGGATACGATATACACGACAATTATCCCTTTGTATTTAAATCAATTGACGAAAAAAATAATGAGATCCTGGTTGGTGCTCACCTGGACGGTCCGTTTTCACATTTTCCCACATTCGGTGTAATTAAAAAATTTTATTTAGCTAAGTATGATGAGGATCTGAATCGGATCTGGTACAGAGAATACGGAGGCAACAGAGCGTACTGGATGAATGGGCTCAAATTACTCGCTGACGGATCCGCATTTGCGTATGGATTTGTTACTGATTCGCTGGACCAGAATCGCCATGCCTATCTGTTACATGTCGCAGAAAATGGAGATATCATAAGCTCCACGGAGTTTGATCGGGAAGCAGAGCACAATATCCGACTTGTCAATACCGGCTACAACAGGATACAGATTCTAAACCCGGACCGCATCATAGCTCGCCTTTACCTGTTTGACCTGAACGGCCGCCCCCTTTTGGACAGGAGACTCGAACAGGAGACAGAGACTATTGATGTGAGCCATCTGCCTCCCGCGATGTATCCCTATTCTGTGGTCCAGGATGGCAGAGTGATCTCTTCCGGTAAGTGGATGAAGTTGGAGTAGTACTTTCTCTCTGGCATGATCCCATCGAAAAAAGAAAAGTTGAGATCAACTTCGAATGCAGGATAATATATAGCCTACAGCATATAGCTAAAAACAAAAGACCTATTTATCTTCATATCCTTTTAACCTTTTAACCTTTTAACCCCTTAACCGCATAACCTGTATATCGGACGCATTTTTTTAAACAAATGCTTGTCCAGTGGTGATGAGGGTGTCATCATATATAATAAGTACCTTTGCCCCCGACAGGAAATTATAACCTGCCGATATTCAGTATTTTATGACTACGTTTCAAGAGATGGGCCTTCGCAAGGAGATCCTCAGGGCCCTGGGTGAAATGGGATTTGAAAAACCCACTTCCATCCAGTCCAAAGCCATTCCGGTGATCACCACCTCCACTCAGGACTTTATCGGACGCGCACAAACCGGAACCGGCAAAACCGGAGCCTTCGGTATTCCGATCCTGCACCAGATCGATCCGGCTTCAGAGGATGTGCAAGCCCTGATCCTTTGCCCGACGCGCGAATTGTGCCTGCAGATCACCAAAGAGATTCAAAACTTCTCCCAACATATACCGGCCATCAAAGTGGTACCGGTCTATGGAGGTTCAAGTATGGATACTCAGATATATGCACTGAAAAACAAAGCCCAAATCGTTGTCGGCACACCAGGCCGGACACTCGATATGGTCAATCGCAAACGCCTCAAACTGGACAATCTCCGATGGCTCGTGCTCGATGAAGCCGATGAGATGCTGTCCATGGGCTTTAAAGACGATATGGATGCGATCCTGGCCTCCACGCCGGAAGAAAAACAGACATTACTTTTCTCTGCCACCCTGCCCAAAGGTATCCGCCAGATGGTCAAGACCTATATGCATGACCCACAGGAGGTGGCTGCCGAACAAACCCAGACAGGCGCGGATAATGTGACGCACCACTATTATGAAGTGGCCGCTCGTGACCGATATGTCGCCATCAAGCGCATCCTGGATGCACACCCGAATATCTATGCCATCGTGTTTTGTCGCACCCGCGCCGAAACAAAAGAGATCGCAGAAAAACTCTCCAAAGAAGGATATAACTCCGATGCGCTGCATGGTGATCTCAGCCAGCAGCAACGCGAATACACCATGAGCCGTTTTCGCAGCAAGTCGCTTCAACTGCTCATCGCCACGGATGTCGCCGCACGCGGACTCGATGTCAACGACCTCACACACGTGATCAACTACAACCTGCCGGATGATCCGGATACTTATATCCATCGTAGCGGTCGAACCGGAAGAGCACATCGAAAAGGAATTTCCGTTTCGATCATACACTCCCGCGAGCACAACCGCCTACGTGATCTGGAGAGGCGCGTTGGAAAATCATTTGAGAAAAAACTGGTCCCTACCGGTCAGGAAATATGCGAAAAGCAACTCTATCATCTGGTCGATAAAGTGGAGAATGTAGAAGTCGATGAAAGCCAGATCGCAAAGTTTCTCCCACAGATTCACAACAAACTAAGTTGGCTCGATCGCGACGAACTGATCAAAAGGTTTATGAGTATCGAGTTCAATCAGTTCCTTTCGTATTACAAAGACTCCCGGGACATCAACATCACATCCCGCAGGAAAGATGATCGCGGAAAGAAAGACCGGCAGAAAGATCGTCGTGATGACAGAGGCCGAAGAGAAGACCGAGATACGCGCAAAAACAGAGATGGAAAATTCGAACGACCAGAACGTAAAAAGCGTCCGGATGGCAGACCCGAACCCGCAAAAAGAGGCGCAGATAGACCTAAGGTTACCTTTGCACCCATGGTCATTAATGCCGGCTCTGTCAATAAGTTCAGCCCCAAGACGCTCCTCACGCTGATCAATCAATACCTCCCGGATCAGGAAGCACAGATCGGAAAAATCGATGTGCAGTTTTCACACACCATCTTTGATGTAGATGAAGCCTATCAGGAACAAGTGGTCCGCGCCTTTAAAAAAGCTAAATATAAGGGCCTGAAGTTGAGTGTAGATCCGATGAAGAAGAAAAAGAAGAAGAGATAGTAGAGCGCACACTACATTGCATCTTATTCTTCCTGGGATTGCTGTTAGAGTTTTAGCGTCATTTTTTCCTTTCGTATTTTTATGTCTTGGGAAATAATATTCCCAATCATTTTTTTATTTTTCAAACAATACGGAAATGAAAATATTATTTGCCTCCTTCACTCTTCTTCCCCGCAGAACATCCGACTGTGTCGAATGGCGGGATCTTCGCTTCGCTACGATTTTCACCCCTGTACTACCTCGTTTTGTCGGAGTACAGGGTCTCCGCTTCGCTACGATTCTTTTATTTTTCACTTTGCAATTAGGTGCGCAGGATACGTTTTCTATAGTTGCAGCTGACTCCACGTCACGGCAGGTGGGCAGTGCAGGCGCATCATGTGTGGATCTATTTAATACCGGGTTCTCTGATGATTCATTTTTAGGCGACCTGTTACCGGATACCGGCGCTATCAACTCGCAGGCGTTTTATATCCCGGCTAATCAGAACAACGCACGTACGAGAATGCGCGCAGGCGATGATCCCAGCCAGATTATTAGCTGGCTGGCAAAAAATGATGTGCAGGATAACTCCTCTATTCGACAATATGGTATTGTTGGTTTTACAGGAAGTAATGTTAGTGCTGCAGGATTTACAGGAGCAAATACCAATGACTATAAAAATCATGTGACAGGAAGTATTGATGGCATCTATTACTCCATACAAGGCAATATTCTGTTAGGGCAGGAAATACTGGATTCGATGGAATCTCGATTCAGGGCTGCTCAAGGTGATCTGGCGTGTCGACTGATGGCAGCGCTGCAAGGCGCAAAGGTAGTCGGAGCAGATACGCGATGTGCACCTAATGGCTCGTCCGCTTTATTTGCTTTTGTGAAAGTGGCTGAACCCGATGATACGTACGGTAACCCTTCACTCAAAATGAGTGTTCGCACGCGTAACAATGCTGGTATTGAGCCTGTAGACTCACTGCAAAGTATTTTTGATGCACATCATACATGCGGTCTGACAAAAACCCATCAGGCGAAAGAAAAAGTAACATTTCAGGTACAACCTAATCCTGCCACAGATAATGTCACTTTTATCGTGGATCAGGCCAGGATCGGGACTACCTATAAAGTCTTTGACATGAACGGCCGCGAGCTCACAAATGGAATTGTCACGGACATTGAAACTCAGATTGACATTCAATCTTACCTGCCAGGAATCTATTTGATTGAAGTTGGTCCGGGGGAAAGGCAGAGGTTTATCAAAAAGTAAACCGAAAAATACTTTAGAAAACGTTTCCCGGAAGCTTATTATCTTTAGAGAATAAGCTTTTTCAACATGAAACATTTTCTACTCTCCGTTTTCTTCCTATTGTCAGCCTGCATATTTGTTGCGGCTCAGGAGAATATCTACTTTACCAATCCGCTTATCCTTGATATACTGAAGGGCAATTACAATCCTGAGGATTATATGCCTGATGAGGTCATTGCTGATCCGTGGGAGATTAGCAGTCAGTTGCCCGAACAGGTGAGTGCGGATAGTATGAAAGCCACATTGCTGGCTCTGCGCCCTTTTCATACACGCAATACCGGATCAGATACGATATCCGCAGATACCGGAATCGGAGCAGCACGGAAATGGATCCTGTCACAGTTTGATCGGTACAGCGAAGCCAGAGAAGGCAGATTGCTCACCGGATATCTTCAGTTTGACCAGGATGTATGCGACATGGGCAGACATAAAAATGTAGTAGCCGTACTCCCTGGAAGAGGTGCTTCTGATCCGTCGTCGATCATCATCGAAGCGCACATGGATAGCCGTTGTGCGGGTAATTGCGATGTGGATTGCCTCGCAGAAGGTATGGAAGACAATGGTAGCGGAACCGCCCTTGTGATCGAATTGGCACGCGTGATGAGTCAGTATGTTTTTGATCATACGATTGTATTTATGACTGTCACAGGTGAAGAACAAGGACTGGTCGGTTCAAATGCATACGCCACCTATGCGGTTGCGGAAGGATTGCAAATCAAAACCGTTCTCAACAATGATATCGTGGGTGGTATCATTTGTGGAGAGACATCTTCTGCCCCTTCGTGTCCCGGATTGAATCACATCGACAGTACGCAGGTTCGGATTTTTTCGTTTGGTGGCTTTAACTCCGCGCACAAAGCATTAGGGCGGTTTATCAAACTCGAATATGCAGAAATGATTGAACCGATCGCGCAGGTGCCGATGATGATTACGTTGATGTCTGCTGAAGATCGCGTTGGAAGAGGCAGCGATCACATTCCATTCAGAGAAAATGGGTACGATGCCATTCGTTTCGCAAGCGCCAATGAGCATGGAAATGCGGACGTAGGCAACGAAGAATATCACGACCGACAACATACCTCCGGCGATATCCTGGGTGTGGATACAGATGGCGATATGGAGATCGACAGCTTTTTTGTAGACTTTAATTATCTCGCGCGCAATGCAGTCATCAATGGCAATGCCGCTGCCATGGCAGCACTTGGACCGGATCGCCCATCTTTAGCCTCGGCAGGTCAGGATGGAGACTATCTCTATGTCGAAATCGATGATCCCCTCGATTACAATCATTATGTCGTAGGCCTTCGCATTCATTCCCATGACTTTGACACCTTATATTATATCACGGATGGAAAATCCGGCGTGTTTGAACTCCCGAGCCGCGAACTGAATATTTTCATTTCTGTGGCATCAATTGATTCCAATGGTGTGGAGAGTTTGTTTTCTGAAGAAGTGTTGTCACGCCTGACCAGTACCGGTGAGCCGGATGAGACAGCCGACATCGAATTGTTTCAAAACAAACCCAATCCGTTTGATGAGTCGACGACGATCAGCTTTATGATGAACAGCCCGGGCAAGGTCCATGAGGCATCGATTGTCATCACGGATATCAAA
The DNA here is from genome assembly GCA_030426765.1 of Bacteroidia bacterium. Classification (GTDB taxonomy): domain Bacteria; phylum Bacteroidota; class Bacteroidia; order Chitinophagales; family Saprospiraceae; genus Opimibacter. The sequence goes on from JAUHXV010000009.1 coordinate 45,753, forward strand.
GGCAATCTGGTCAAGCGGATTCCGGTAGAGGTGCAAAATGGTATGAATGAAGTGCTCTACCACCACGGATACAATATGACCGGTACCTACTTGTATACGCTTTATATCGATGGAAAGCAGATCCAAACGAAGCGGATGGTTTTTGCTAACTAATGCTTTTCTTGAAAAATAAGATTAGGATGGATCAGTCATCAGTGATTCGAAAACGGATTGCCACTCTTTCCAATCGTCAATTTCGCTGAGCGTGGAATTGTGCCAGATGAATACAAACTCCCCGTTGTGCTTTTGGACTTCTGATTTGATTTTTTCGCAGAGCGTTATGCTTTCTTCTACGGATAGTTTTTTATAAAAGCGAAGAGAGACATCCATCACCAGGAGTGGGCGTTCAAACAGATTGAGCTGACGTCGCTGATGAATATCAAAAACGGGAAACGGCCTACTTGTGCCGCAGCGAAATCCGGGTTCTGCGGCATAGCCCATGGAACTATCTACTTTAATACCGGCTTCTGCCAAATTTCGCCACGTATCGGGAAGCTGAAATCGCAAAAAATGCTGGCGTGATGCGTTCACTGATACACCTGCGGCTTCTTCTAATGAAGTCTTTTCTTTTCGAATCTTCTCCGGATCTAAATACGTATCAAAGCTTGGGTGCAATCCGATTCGATGATTTCTTTCTTTGACTTCGCCCAATAGTTTTTGAATGGCAGGATCCTCTAAAGAATAATACCCTTCGTACTTCGTATTTCCACCGGCGATGAAATTGAACTCACACGTGAGATTTCTTTTTTCAACCATGGACATCATGTCGCTGAAGGTGTCATACGGATCTTTCGCTTTCTGCTCTCTGACTTGTTTGTATTTTCTGAAATCGTGAATTGACTTAATCGGATTAAAGTGTTTCCGGAAAAGCCCGGCGAGGGCTCTCCAGGCAGGTCTTCCTTTCCAGAAAAAAGGAATATCCACATCACAGGTCGGTACAATACGAAACCTATGCGTTTCTTTTGGCAAAGGGTAGTTGAGTCTTTCCAGCCACGCCCTGATCAGTTGACAATATTCATCCACCACAGGACGCATTACAAATCCTTCCCGAACAGCCACAGCGGCACTTGCCGGAAAACGATCGTACTGATCTTTTTTTACAGGAAGTGACTCTTCCCAGCGCGTCAGCATAAAGAAGACGCCGGCAAACAAATCCGCATGACAATCGATTTTCTCTGACTGTAGTACGACGTGATCCTCTCCGTACAGGATGGTGATATCATCCAGTAAGGCGGACTTTGCTTTGATAACTTTACCGGGAAGATTTGTGGTATGCAGGTAAGATGAGCCGGATTTGATTTTTCCAAAAAATGCATCAGCAATCCGTATGGATTTATTGTCCCACCGCAGCAAGTAATCCTCAGAACCATCCCGCACGATTATGTCAACAGGAATGCCACAGTAGTGCTCTAACAGAACACGAACTGCATAGGAGCGTTCCTCAACGTAATTGTTTGGGATAGTTACGGTCAACATCTTCGGGTAAAGATAGCCACTCTGTCCTTCCCGAAAATGAAATCGTCAGGCACTAAAGAAAGCTTTGATGTGATCACAGATATACTGGATCTGCTCATCCGTCAGATCGGGATGCATCGGTAGCGACAGCACTTCATCACTGATCGTGTTGGTATGCGTCAGAGGTACACGACACTGGACCACTTCCTTGTACGCACCCTGCTCGTGCATCGGAACAGGGTAATAGATCATGGAAGGAATTTCTTTTTCAGCGAGAAACTTCTGCAATGCATCGCGGCGTCCTTCTTTGATCCGAAGTGTGTATTGATGAAAAATATGTTCGGACGATGCAGCTCGTTTTGGTGTCTCCAACTGATCGATTCCTGAGAGTTGCGCGTCGTACTTAGCTGCCGCTTCCTGTCGCTGGGTATTCCATCGTATGAGGTGGGGCAGTTTGACATTCAGGATAGCGGCCTGAATGGAATCCAACCGGCTGTTGACACCGATCGCATCGTGGTAATACCTGCGCTCCATGCCGTGATTGGCCAGCATTTTTAATCGCTGTACCAGTGCGGCATCGCGGGACATCACTGCACCACCGTCGCCATAGCAACCCAAATTCTTGGAAGGATAAAATGAGGTACAGCCAATGTGGCCAATCGTGCCGGCCATTTTCATTCCACCGGATGTATCTGCGCAACGGGCACCGATGGCCTGCGCATTGTCTTCGATGACAAACAGGTTGTTTTTTTCTGCGATCGCCATAACCGATTTCATATCGACACATTGGCCAAAGAGATGGACAGGAATGATGGCTTTTGTCTTGGGAGAAAGAGATGCCTCAATATCCTCGGTTCGCATCAGAAAGGTCTCGGGATCCACATCCACAACCACCGGCACCATGCCCAGTAATACAATGACTTCAACACTGGCAACAAAAGTGAAGGAAGGCACGATCACCTCATCACCGGGTTGGAGATCCAGTGCCATGAGAGCGATTTGAAGTGCATCGGTACCATTGGCGCAACCGACAACCTCCGCATTATCCAGCAGGCCACCAAGGCCTGACTCAAACAATTTGACTTCCGGCCCCTGGATAAAAGCACCACTTTCAATCGTGGCAATGACGCGTGCATCCAGATCTTTTTTGATCTTTTGGTACTGGCCTTTTACATCGACCATTTGTATTTTATACATGGCTGATTATTTGGGTTGAATGACCTGTCTGCCGATGCTGGAGTAATAAAACTCATCGGGGATATCCTCAAGGTCATAAATATTGCGTCCGTCAAAAATGATCGGTGACTTCATGCGCTTTTTGATCTCCTGGATATTCGGCGTGCGGAACTCATTCCACTCGGTGATGATCGCAAGGGCATCCGCATCATTCAGTACGTCGTACATGTCTTCTGTGTAGTTAACGTCTCCGTCAAACTGCGACTGAAAATTTGGTATGGCTTCCGGATCAGTCGCTGATACTTCAGCGCCGGCATCTAACAGGTCTTTTATAATATCCATCGCCGGTGCTTCGCGCACATCATCCGTATTCGGTTTGAATGCGAGTCCCCAGATGGCTATTTTCCTGCCTTTCAATTCACCGTTGAAATAGTCATTGATCTTTCGAGCCAGTATGTGCTTTTGTTTGCGGTTTACATCCATGACGGCATCCAGGATCTTAAACTCGTAATCATGTTCTTTAGAGGTCAGGTGCAGTGCCTGCACGTCTTTCGGAAAGCAACTGCCTCCGTAACCGACACCCGGAAATAAAAATCGTTTGCCGATCCGGGAATCGCTGCCGATGCCTTTGCGCACGTGATCCACATTTGCTCCGGTACGCTCGCAGAGGTTGGCAATTTCATTCATAAAGGAGATTCGGGCTGCGAGATACGCGTTGGCGGCATATTTGGTCATCTCGGCAGAGCGCTCGTCCATAAAGAGAATGGGATTACCCTGTCGGACAAAGGGCTTGTAGAGTCGTTCCATCACACTGCGCGCGCGATCTGATGAAAGGCCCACAACGACACGGTCGGGTTTCATAAAGTCTTCCACGGCGACGCCTTCTCTGAGAAACTCGGGGTTGGAGACTACATCAAACAAATCTTTGGAGAGCTTTTTGGAAAGTACTGCTTCCACTTTTTCGGCTGTACCTACAGGGACAGTGCTCTTGTCTACGATCACTTTATAGGAAGTAATGATGCTGGAAAGGTCTTCTGCCACGCCCAGGATATAGGACAGGTCCGCTGATCCATCGGATCCCGGGGGTGTCGGTAATGCGAGGAAGATGATCTGCGCATCTTTGATTCCCTCTGCCAGCGATGTGGTGAAGTGTAATCGCCCCTGCTCGCGGCTGCGCTCAAACAAAACCTCAAGGCCGGGCTCGAAGATGGTGATCTTGCCGGCGCGCAAGCTGGCTACTTTATCCGCATTATTATCGATACAGGTGACGTCATTTCCGGTTTCTGCAAAACAGGTTCCCGTCACGAGGCCCACGTATCCTGTTCCAACGACTGCTATTTTCATAGGGGGGCAAAGATAGTAAGCCGAGGGCAAAGGGCGAAGGGCGGGGAGCATGTGTCTCCTTCGCTAAAGCTACGGCGACTGAAAGGCATGGGGCGGAGGGCGAAGGGGCGAACCCCCTCGCTCTACGAGCGATCCCCCTTAGAAAGGGGATGCCTTTCCTTGAGACAGATATGAATTTGTTTCCTTAAGCCAGATAAATGATTCCTCTCCGCCCTCAGCTCTTCGCCCTTCGCTTTCTGCCGTTCCACCAATCACTACTTCATTCTTTAGAGAATCACCAAAGATTTCCTTCCAATGACCTTCCTGTTCTGATCCCGAGCCAGTACGGTGTAGTGGCCGGGTGGGAGGCCCGCAAGAGAGATGCGGTTGCCGATGACTTTGCGCGTAGTCAGAAGACCGAAAGCATTTACAAATTCGATCTCCTTTATTCCAATGGCATCGGAAAGTTCGATGAAGTCAGAGGCCGGATTTGGATAAATGATCAAATCCTCTGGATTCAACTCCGCTACCGGTGTGATTTGTTTGATGACCTGATTGCCTTTCGACAGAATCCATTTATCCTGATCAAAAAGCATCTGGCTGACATTGTTCATGCCAACGTACATGGCGAAACGCTGATGTTCGTAGGTGTGGTTGAAAACTGTATCGGCAATTATCCCGAATCGATATGCGGCGATGGGTAATGGCATTTCAAAGTAGGAAACCGAAGGATCTGATTGCGTCTGATCGATCCAGAGGATTACCGAATCTTGTTGTTGTTCCCAGAGGATGGTGTAGGATGGATACCCTTCTCCGTAAAACCAATCTGCAAAAAATTCATTCAGGTCGATGCCGGAGACCGTCTCCATGTGTTGCTGCAGATCCGATGTGCGTGCAAACCCGTCATAGTGATCTGCGAGGTAATTGCGGCATCCGAGGAAAAACGCGCTGTCGCCTACCATCCATCGCAACATATGCGCGAGGTAGAAGCCTTTATTGTAGGTCAGTCTTCCATCAAAAACCACCGATAGATCATTGGTATCCTGGACATGCACTGAACCTCCCGGTTGACTCGTAATCGAATTGATCTTTGAGGTTTTCAGGCCATTCCAGTAGGATGGGCGCAACGTTTCTACAGCAAGCCCCGACAGATATTCCGCAAATCCTTCGCTAAGCCAAATATCGGACCACGATCCAAAGGTGACGGTATTTCCAAACCAATGGTGAGCCATTTCGTGGGCGATCACATTGAAATTAAAAAATCCCATCAGGCTCATGGTTTGTACTTCGAGCGCACCACCGGCGGTGTACTGCGCGTGACCGTATTTTTCATCCGCAAAAGGATAATTGCCAAAGCGCGATTCGAAAAACTGCATGATGTCCGGCGTGGCTTCCAGTTCTTCCCACAATTCGGCTGCGCTTTCCGGATAGAGGTAGTGGTATATGGGAAGCATGGTTCCATCCATGAGCAGGACGGAGTCTTCAACGATGGTGTAATTGGATATCGCCAGTTCGAGCAGGTAAGTCGTAGCGATCGGATGCCGATGTTTCCAGTGGTGAACCCATGTGCCGAAGACTTCCTGGATACCCTGCAGGGTTCCGTTACCCGCTACATATTGATCGGGCGGAGTGGTGATATACAGATCGACGGAATCAATTTTGTCGGTGAGATCTCTTTTTCCCGGATACCAGAGCATATCCAGATTCAGATCGGTGCTGATCACTGGCGCGCCATCATGCATTTCCATCCGAAGTATATCTGCAGCTTCGTAAGTGATGGTGAGTGTGTCGGTCTCTCCTGTCATCAAAGTTTTGTTGAGATCGATGGTGATGAGATTATCGCTGCGCGAAAAATTCAAAGGCGTGTTTCCTCTTTGGATGGACAGAACGGGCAGTTCATCCTGGTAGTCTACGACAAATCGTTCGAGCTGATCCATCTGACTTTTAAAGTAGAAGGTGATTTCTCCTGCAACTTGATTAACCGCCGGATCAATGGTCACATACATTTCCTGGTAGTGCACATCCGTTTCCGCAGCAGCGAAGTTGCGAGTCATCGGGTTTGTTTGACTCACAAGGCTCACTGCAGAGCATATGCAAATGCAAAATAATAAGCCGGGTAACAGATGTTTGAGATTCATGTGTACAGTGATTGATAGTCTCCTTCGCTGAAGCTACGGCGACTGATAGTCTTCTTCGCGCAAGCTATGGAAACTAAAAGTGGATTTGATGATCTACTAAAATACTATAATCCCATGGATCAGGGAGTTTGAGAGGTTTAGAGATGTCCTCTATGACGACAAGGTTTAGGGGATTAGCTACCACTTTTGGGCAGAAAAGAGAAAGAGGCAGAAAAGCATCTGGTATAAAAAGAGACCGAGTTAAAACTGCAATTAGAATTTTTATGCCCCATGCCCCATGCCCCATGCTTTTTAATTGCCGTAGCTTCAGCGTAGGAGACCCTCACCCAATATTTTAAATAAGGTTCGACCTGAACATCTGAATGGCAATCGCCAGCAGCAGGATCCCAAAAATTTTGCGAAGCGCCTCCGTAGCGGACTTAGAAATCTTGCGTTCTAGAAACGGAGTGGACTTGAGGACCAGGAAGATCAGCAGCAGATTGACAACGATACCGATGACAATTTCCAGCGGCTGGAAACTGGATCTCAGGGTAAGGATCGTAGTCAAAGTCCCCGCTCCGGCGATCAGTGGAAACGCAATCGGGACGATACTACCCGAACTCGGTTCGGCATCATCTGATCGGAAAAACCGGATCCCGAGCACCATTTCCAGCCCTATAAAGAAAATAATCAGCGATCCTGCCATGGCAAAAGAGCTGACTTCCAGGTGAAATACACTCAGGATAGCCACACCAAAAAACAAAAATGCGATCATCAGAATTCCGGCCGAAACCGTGGCAGTAGTCGGATGGATCGTGACGCCCCGTTTTTTCAAATCGAGAATAATAGGGAGCGAACCGATGATGTCGATCACGGAAAACAAAATCATGGTGACCGATAAAATTGCTGCGATGGCCATAATGCAATTGTTTAATTTGTCTCAATATTAATGCAATATGAGTTGAATGTGTTTCATTTGAATTGATATTATGTCAAAATAAACTTAAATACTACTTTTAAGGTCAAATCGTATAAATCAGGGATATGGAATGGACGCTTGAAAATCAAATTGACAGTACAGATAAACGCATTGTAAACGCCCTCATGGAAGATGGGCGCCTCCCGTACTCTGCCCTCGCCGATCAGATTGGTTCGTCAAATACGCTGGTGCATCAGCGGGTCCGTAAGTTGAAGGAGCAGGGCGTCCTCAAAAAGCCGGTCTTCCTGGTATCGCCGGAGCACGCCGGGTATGATACTACGGCTATAGTGCTGATCATCGTGCGGGAATCTGTACAGATACCAGAGGTGATCACAGCCCTGAAAGGGATTCCGGAGGTAGTCAATTGTATGAGTATCATGGGGCGATACGACCTGATGGTCAGGATTTATGCCATCAACAACCGCCACCTGCAGGATATCATTCATGAAAAACTCCAGGCCATTCCGGCCGTAGAAGGGACGAATACAATGGTCGCCTTTGAGGTTTCCTTCGAAAGACAGATCAGTATCCCTGATCAGGACACCATTTCGATGTATCGCTCGTATAAAAAGTGATTCGTGGAATTTGGCCTGTAATGCCAGAAAACAGCCACCTTTTCGGAATATTCACTTTTTCTCTCCATCGCACAATATTGAGACATAGCCCTCTGTTATTATGGTGTATAAAAATCTGAGTATGAAGAAAGACTTTACCCAACTACAATTGACAAGGCTGATTTACGGAGAGACGACAAAAGCAGAAACAGACATGTTGCTGGAGTTGGTCGACACCGTGCCACAGATCGCAAATACCCTTGAAGTGTTGAAAAAGGGAAAAGAAATGCTCGGCAAAGAGCGTTTCTCTCCTTCACAAAAGGTGATCAATGCGCTGCTCGGCTACAGTGCCTCCACCTCACCGGTCTCCGCCAGCTAAATCAGACAAGGCCTTTGGTCAAATGAAAACGGGCTCCGATACGTCGGGGCCTTTTTTATATGTCCGATCCTCATTGCCCGAGAAAAAAATATTAAAAATTTTGCTAATGACGAGAAATTAGTCATAAAATGTCTGTATATTTGCCGAAGCACTTTGGATCAACCGAATATATTAATCATCAAAATCTAACAAAATGTCATCAGAAAAGGAACGCGAGTCAAGGTTGAAAGCCCTCCAACTCACAGTAGATCGTCTGGAAAAGACGTACGGCAAAGGTACTATTATGAAGCTCGGCGACAAACAAGTTGTCGATGTAGACGTCATCCCCACAGGTTCGGTGTCGCTGGACATGGCCATCGGGATCGGCGGATTCCCTAAAGGCCGTGTGGTAGAGATATACGGTCCTGAGTCTTCCGGAAAAACCACCCTCGCCATCCATGCCATCGCCGAATGCCAGAAGCAAGGCGGTCTGGCTGCCTTTATTGATGCCGAACATGCGTTTGATCGTTTTTATGCCGAAAATCTCGGGGTAGATTGTGAAAATCTCTTGATCTCACAGCCCGATAATGGTGAACAAGCCCTTGAAATAGCCGAAAACCTGATTCGCTCCGGTGCTATCGATATCATTGTCATCGACTCCGTAGCCGCCCTCGTACCCAAATCAGAAATCGAAGGTGAAATGGGTGATTCCAAAATGGGGCTGCAGGCCCGACTGATGTCGCAGGCCATGCGGAAGCTCACCGGTACCATCGGCCGTACCGGATGCTGCTGCATCTTTATCAACCAACTCAGAGAAAAAATCGGTGTGATGTTCGGCAACCCCGAAACCACCACCGGTGGAAACGCATTGAAATTCTACGCCTCGCTGCGCCTCGACATCCGACGCAACGGTGCCGCACTCAAAGATCGCGATGGCAATATGGTTGGCAACCACGTCAAAGTGAAAGTGGTGAAAAACAAACTCTCTCCACCTTTCCGAATCGCCGAATTCGATATCATGTTCGGCGAAGGAATCTCCAAAGTCGGTGAAATCGTAGACCTTGGATCCGATCTCGATATCATCCAGAAGAGCGGTGCCTGGTACAGCTATGAAGGCACCAAAATAGCGCAGGGAAGAGATGCCGCCAAGCAGTTCCTACTCGACAATCCGGAGCTGGCGCTTGAAATCGAACAAAAGATAAAGGGCAGATTTACACCACCTCGTCACGAAATGATCGATGAGGAAGAAGTAGCTGCCATAGAGAATTAGCATAGTGCAATTTTGAGATTTTGAGACCTTAATAGGGAAGTTGTAGTGGCTTCCCTATTTTTTTTTGCCTTTATGCCATCGGGAAACATAGTGCGTGATTCGTTTTAGCTCTTCTGCACTGTAAACATTCCCCGAAGTATCTTTGTGCCCCATTATGATCTTGTAAGCATTCAAATGATGAATAAGACCTCTTGTTTTTTTGTGCTGTTTGTGATGACCACCTTCTTGCTGGCATGCAAGAGCACTCGCCAATCACAAACTTCCACGCCGAGCACCATGCCGGATTCTTTATTCATCACCCTCGACACCATGGTGGTAAAGGCTGACGAAGAATGGGAGCCCGCGGTTGAAAAAGAATACCAGGCTACCCGAGAGCGCAAATGGGATTTGTTGCACACAAAATTAGACCTGGCGTTCGATTGGAAAAACGAAACCGTAATGGGTACAGCGACGCTTACCCTGACACCTCTTTTTTATGAGCAGTCCGTACTGGAGATCGACGCGGTCAATTTTGACGTCCAACATCTTACAGTCAATGAAAAACACCTCAATTCATATGGCAACACAGGACGAGTGCTGGTGATTCCGTTGGACAGGAAGTATAAAAAAGGAGAAGAAGTCATCGTCGATATTGATTATAAAGTACAACCCCGAGCGACTGCACTGACTCCCGGTGGAGCGATTACGAGCAACAAAGGTTTGTTTTTTATTGACCCGCAGGATACGATTCCCGGAAAGCCTCAGCAGATATGGACACAAGGGGAGACGCAGTACAGCAGCCAATGGTTTCCCACCATTGACAGTCCTAATGAACGCGGTACTCAGGAGATCATACTCACCGTGAGCGATACGATGATGACCTTATCCAACGGATTGCTGGTGGCTTCCGAATCACTGTCCAACGGCATGCGCAGAGACCACTGGAAACTCGATATTCCCCATGCCCCGTACCTGGCCATGATAGCCGTCGGACAATGGGACAGAGAAGTAGATTACTGGCGGGGACGAACTGTCGATTATTATGTTGATCCGGGATATGGTCCTTCTGCACGCACGATCTTTCAACATACGCCGGAGATGATAGAGTTTTTCTCAAAGGTCCTGAAATACGATTTCGTTTGGCCTAAATATTCTCAGGTGATCGTAAAGGATTTTGTCACCGGAGCCATGGAAAATTCTTCCGCAGTGATCTACGGTGATTTTGTTCAGTTTAACAAAGATCATGTCTTTGAAGAAGGGATCAATGACTACATCGTCGCACATGAATTGTTTCACCAGTGGTTTGGCGATGTCGTCACATGTGAATCATGGTCACATCTGGCGCTCAACGAAGGCTTTGCCAACTACGGGGAATACTTGTGGCAGGAGTTTAAGTACGGGAGGGAACAGGCAGACCTTACACGATTGAATGAACTCAGTGGATATTTTGATCAGGCGGAAAACGAAGTACACCCGCTCATTGATTTCTACTATGATGAGGCGCAGGATATGTTTGACGCACACAGTTATAATAAGGGTGGACTCGTGCTGCACATGCTGCGTGATATGGTTGGAGATGAAGCTTTTTATGCATCACTCAATCGCTACCTGAAGAGAAATGAATTTCAGGCCGTGGAGGTAGACGACCTGCGAAAAGCATTTGAAGATGTCACCGGTAAAGATCTCAGATGGTTTTTCGATCAATGGTATTTTGGCCTGGGTCATCCTGTTTTGAATATTTCTCATACCTACTTACCGGAGAAAAAGCAATTACAAATTGATGTCGAGCAGGTGCAGGCAGAAGAGGGATATACAGATCGGTTTATACTTCCCTTTGAAGTAGCGGTTTTGACAGAGTATTTAGAGATCTTCATTGAACAACTCCGGCTGACAAAGGTGTCGCAACGTTTTGTGATTGATGTTCCCTCTGTTCCTTCGGCAGTGATCATTGATCCCAGAGATATACTGCTTGCAGTAGTACACCATGATATGCCTTCTTCTGAGTATCCCATCCGGTCGCTGGCGCCTGTATCCATCAATCACAGACTTTCTGCATTTCGTTTGATCGAGGAACCTGGCGATGATCTGATCGAAACCCTCCTGACAGATCCTTCCTATACCATGCGATTGCTGGCGATCAATCACCTGATTGAAGAAGGAGAAACCAACCGCGTGTATCAGGCCGCTAAATTTGAGACTAACCCCGAGATTCAATACTACGCCATGCAGGCGTTGTTTGAAAATGATCCGGCCAAAGCGAAAGACATTGCGATAAAACTTCTGGAGAAAACAAAGAAAGTGCCTATCATCTACGATGCGCTGATGGTGGTGGCAGAAGAAGACATTGATGAAGCTGTGCATTGGCTTGCACATTTTGAGAGCAATACATCGGAAGCATTATATGTAGCGCGTGCGTTTATTCGAGTCAGAAATGAATCCGCCCTAAGCCTGGATTTTTTTATGACCGATGAAGCTGCGCAGATTTCGGATGATTATCTGGAAGACCTGATCGCTGCCATGGCCCTTTGGTTGTCTGATCAACCTCAGCAAATGCAGGCAAAGGGTTTGGAGGTGATAGAGTCACCCTTTTATCTACAGTCCTCAGATTCTGAATACAGAAGATTCTACTTGATCACCGGTCTTCTGCCCCAGTATGTACAGGAAGACAATATGGTGTACCGGGAGATGATTCGACAGACGATTAACAACCTGTATCAAAAAGAATCAAATCCGTATCTCAAAAATGTGTTAAAAGAAGGATTGGGAGATCTGTTGGATTAAACCAAACCATCGTGGGTTATTCAAAATAGTCTGAGTAAGTGGCCAGATGCGATCGTATGACCAAAATTGCTTCCTTGCGTTCTGCTGTGTCAGCAGACACTATATATTTTGATGCAAACACGACATTCTTAAGAAAGTTAGCGTACTGCTTTTTTGCTTCTCCTTCATATTTATTTGAATAATAGGCATTATCCAGGGCTGCAGAGCAATCGGACATCATCTTTTTGTACACCTCATCGGTAGCCAGAGGGTCAACTTCCTTAATTACGGAGTCCAGTTTGAAAACATTATCGGCTGAAACACCATCGGACTTCCATTTTTCACCGTTATTTAATTCGACCGGAACAGTTTGCAATTGCAATTTTCCTGAATACGTTTCTGCAGGATCGGGAGTTGGTACCGGAGACACTTGTTCCTGGGGTGGCTCAGATTGATTTTCTTTTTCATCCACATCTTTGGATGGGCCACAGGCCATAAAAAAAGGAAAGAAACAAAGGCTCAATAGTATTGAGCGGAAAGATATACGCATGTTCAAAATAGGTGTTGAAGATTGGCTGCAAAGGTAACGAATCTCTTACATTGTTATAATTAATCCTTTGGGGTCAAATTGAACACTAAGTTGCAGACGAAGATTCACAGTACCATCAATGAATTGCACTTAGGCGAATCATACCTATATCTGAAGCCTGAACAGAAGAAGGGCCAAAGGGATTTGGCTGACGAGGATTACAAATGCGAGACCGGATACTTTTAACAGAGATCGGGTCTTACCCAAAAAGTAAAGAGTAACTGCCTGTTACAGCAGCTACTCTTTTACCTTACTATGAAAACACACATTTTTTCACCGTTAATTTACATAATCGTCCTCGATTTTCAAAGCCATTGGAAAGAGAATGTTATTCTCCAGATGGATATGAAGGTGAAGATCCTGCTCAAATTCTTTCAACATGGCAAAAGCAACGCGATACGTAGTACATCCGTCCTTGGGAGCCTGATAATGATCAGATAGTGCTGCTATCGTTCTGAACCGCTCGCCTTCCGTATCGTGCTCGTGCATCATAACCGAGACCGGACTGCCGATTGCACCTCTTGTCGTTTCCCCATAACTTCCTGAAGTCATCTTTCGAATACGCGGAAACAAAATCAATTCTTCTTTTTTCATGTGCTGAGCCAGGTCTCCGGCACATGCCTGAAACAGTTCATATATCTGAAACAGTTCAGGATGTCTTTCGCCATGAACCTTACAAAGTTTTTGCAGGAACTGCAGAATGACCGGTATCTTCTCCTCGACATAGCGATGATGTTTGGATTCAATATGATCGATCAGTCTGTCAGCCGACCATGATTTGTAATCTTCCTCATCAGACACTTCTGTGGCCAGTTGATTAATTTCCGACAGGACCGTAGCCACATCCAAATCCCGCTTTTCACATGCTTTGGTTAAGGGTGTGTTGCCTTTGCAACAAAAGTCAATTCCGTATTTGTCAAAGACTGCTGCAGTCCGAAAATTGCTTGCCACCACTTCTCCGACAGTTTTTTGATCATATGCTTCCATATTCAATGTTTGTATTTAAATGTTTTCGATATAACAAAGATAGGGAATTTATATAATAAAGGACAAAAATGTCTTTTATTATATGGTGATCGTCAACACAGGCTTTTACACCCTCGTTTGTATTAGGAATTCAGCAGGCATGAAAAAAAACAAGCCGACCTGTTATGCAGATCGGCTTGCCGAAAATGTATGTTGTATGTACGCTACTTAACCACGACCAGCTTTTGCGCCTGGATAAAATTTGTCCCCTCCATCTGCACAAAATAGGTGCCGGAAGGCCAGTGATTGAGGTCCATAGTCTCGGTATGGCTGCCGGCCAACATCCATTCCTCAGAGGCCAGCGTTCGGATCACCTGACCGTTCATATTCATGACGCGAAGTGTAATATGATCAGCCTGTTCCAATGCAAAATTGACATACGCCAGATCATTGGCCGGATTGGGCACCACAGGCGATAAATGGTGATTGACAAAACTCAGGTCCGGATCATCCACCGAGGTCGTTTCATCTTCAAAAACCACATTCTCATCGCCGTTTTGATACAACACAAATGAAATAGGGAGGAACAACATCTCATCTGTAGTTTTCTCACCCCAGGTTACAAAATTTGGAGGGTTATTCGGGTTGCTCGGGTTGTTCGTTGTATTATCATACGTGGCATACGCATGCAGCGTGGTTCCCGGTTCGATGATGATGTATTTTTTAAAATTATAGGATCCCTGCCAATTGAAATCCCAATCCGGAATCCGGATCAGATTAGTCGTATCCCCTTGCGCGTTTACAGTGTACACCTCAAACGACTGACCGAGCAAGTGGGCATGCGGCCATATGGCAAATACACTCACCTTGATGGGAGAGGTAAACTCACAATGGAATGTTTTGACAGTATTGGGAGCAATGATAAATGGTCCGTTTGTGATGTACGGGGCAAACGGTAAGAAGATGATATTCTGCACCTGTCGTGTGACGGGTTCTTTCTTGAAGAAAATATTGACCGTAGAACTGTCCTTTTCCGGAAACGGTTTTGGACCGTAATGCATTTGCATCAGGATATCTGAGCCCGCAGGCAATATCTGTCCCGTGCCTTCCGGATAGGGTATTGGTTTCTGACCCGGGACATAGCCCGGAAACATTCTTTCAAACGCGCTATTCACTCCAAAACCACCAAATCCATCGTAGCCGTATCCGGGATCCGCTTCGTCCAGCGCACGGGCTTCTCCAGTATTGTCAGAACTGAACAAAGCATGGTGAACGATACTCGTATTGCCTGGACGCAATTCAATTGTTGAAATTTGTTTGTCTTCATTGAGACCGGTGGGCAAAACAAATACCCTGTACTCATCCTGATTGCCTCCCACATGTTCAAAGGCTTCCGCCATAGAAAGCACCAAATCCGGTGTGCCGATTTGCGATCCGGTTGGAAATTCTGGCAGATCCGGTTCTTCAGCTGCATTCCCATAAGGTGTTCCAGCCTCAACCCACTCCGCGATCAGGTCAATATCCTCCTGCGACAGAAATCGCTCACCCTGAAAGCGGGAGTACTCAGGATCTGCCTTCCACGGGGGCATGTATCGGATAGAGGTAACGTATTCGATCATCGGCGCCCAGGGTCTGATCTCATCATAATTTGTCATGGAGAAAGGTCCGATCTCATTGGGACGGTGACACTGCGTGCAGTTGTTATAGATGATCGGCGCGATATCTTTTGTAAAGGTCACATCCTGCGCCGTTGCAAAAGCGGTGCCGGCCAGAAAAATGAGCGTGGAGAATATGTACTTCATGTTGGAAAGTTTCTATGGTGTTACTCCTTGTGCTGATCAAAGTTAATAAAACATCCAATGGCCTGTGTTTCTGTGAGTTGCTCCGGCACCCTGCCATCGATCCAGGATTCGATCATGTCTTCCAGATCATGATGTTGCGGATGCAGCTTGCGCTTACCTACGCGCACATAACTATCGTCGATACGGCCCCGATAGATGAGGCGATCGGAACGATGATCCCACACGGCTACCTCAGGTGTCACGGTGATATTGAATTTTTCTACCCACGTTTTATCATAATCGCCTTCCAGCGGAAAAGACAGATGATATTCTCTGCCAAAATCAGTGATGCGCTCAGGCGATGAAATCGCATTCGGGAAATAGCCGATAAAACCCACATGCTTCTCCTGGTAGGTATCATACAGACGTGTCAACTCCGGAGTAAAGTACTGACTGATCAGGCATTCATCAAGCAGAAAAACATAAACGGTCAGACTATCCTGCTCAAGGGCCGAAAGTTGATGGCTGTCACGCCTGACTTCTGGTTGAGACAGGGAACACAATAAAGAAATAAGGATTGCAGTCAACATCTGTTCAAAGGTAAGGTCGTCAACCCCAACACGCCAGCTATTAACGTATAATTAATGTGTTGATAGGCTCGATAAGTAGGGCGGTAAGTCAAAACCGATATGATTCGTGTGTTGAATTCATCACGTTAACCTTTTCTTAATCTGCTTGTTATTAGGTAGGAAATTAAAATTCCCCCTATTTTTGTCATCGGATATGGCCAGAGTATTCAGCACATATGTCTTTACAGCCGTCATGCTGCTTTCGCAGCTTGGCCTGCCACTGCAACTGCATTATTGCAAAGGGATGCTGGAGTCTGTGTCCGTCTTTTTCAGCTCGGGATGCGAGCACCATGCCGAACCACCCGTGACTATTTCAAAGAAATCATGTTGCCAGGCAGAAGCGCCTACAGGTTGTGAGGCAACAGATAACGGGTGTTGTGATGACGAATTAAAGTTCATATCTCAGGACATTACCTTGGTCCTCTCCCAAATCGTAAAATGGACGGATGTCCAACAGATTTGGCCAACTACCGTATTGCCTGAAATTTCTGATGATCAGTCCGGTGAGGACCACCATCTCTTTTTGCATGCAGGCACTGATTCGGGTCCACCGATTTATATTCTGCAACACGCCCTGATTTTCTACGGCTGATGAATGATTAAACCGCTTTAACCTTCTCGATGGGAGGTTGACCTTGTACTGTTTCGCACATGTGCAAGGTGAAATGTAATACAGTGTTTAATTATTCAATCCTTAAGTCATGAAATCAATTTATAAAATTCCACATACAATTATTCTAACGCTTCTTATGCTGTTCGGTACAGCGCTTTCGCTATCAGCTCAGTCCGACCAGTCAAAAGGAAATCAAACCATCTCTTTTAAAGTGTATGGGGTCTGCGACGACTGCAAAGAGCGCATTGAGTCCGCTGCGATGGATTCGAAAGGGGTTAAGAAGGCGGAATGGGATAAACAATCCAATGTCCTCGTACTTGTCGGCTCACCCAAAATGGACAAGATGAAAGTCGCCAAGTCCGTATCCAAAGCCGGCTACCATTCAGAGTATATGGAAGCTGATGAAAAGGCATTTGCTAAACTTCCCGGGTGCTGCCAGTATGAAGACGGCGTCGAAAAGCACTGATTTGTATGAAGACGCGTAGTGTATTAATTGCTATTCTGTTGGGGGTAGCATGGATAGGGTATGGACAGAGCATTTCCGTCAAAGGCGTCGTCATGGAAGAGCGGAAAAATGGTTCGCTGATCCCGATGGAGTTTGTGACAGTGTACTGGCAAAAAAGTTCAACGAATACAACGACGGATTCGACTGGCTACTTCTTTATTGCCCATGGTCCGGAAGACGGAGATGTGCTCATCTTCCAGTTTCTCGGATACACACCAGACACAGTTAAAGTAGAACCGGGACAATACCTGTCGGTGGTGTTTAAAGAACAAGCCAGCCAACTGGATGAGGTCGTTGTTGGGTATCGAAAGCGTACAACCGAAATCTCTTTTTTGGATCCGCTGCAGGTACAGAATATCTCGAAAGACGAACTGTTTAAAGCCGCCTGCTGTAATCTGTCGGAAAGTTTTGAAACCAACGCGACGGTGGATGTGAGTTTTACTGACGCAGTAACCGGAGCAAAGCAAATTCAGATGCTGGGCCTGTCGGGAAAATATACGCTCATCAGCCAGGAGCAAATACCCGGAGTGAGAGGGATTGCCAATCCTTTCGGCATGGTGTATACTCCCGGTGCCTGGATTGAATCCATACAAATCAGCAAAGGAGCAGGTTCCGTAGTGCAGGGGTATGAAAGTATGACCGGACAGATCAATGTCGAAGTTAAAAAGCCGGCAGATGAAGACAAACTCCTGTTGAATGGATATTTCAACGAGTCCACCCGGGCAGAACTGAACCTCTTCTCCAGAGCAAAGCTGAGTCCGATGCTCAGTACTGCATTTTTGGGGCACTACAGTGCCCGTCCCACAGAGCACGACCGCAACAATGACAGCTTTATGGACATGCCAACAGGTAGCTTGCTCACATTGGCGAATAAATGGGATTATCACAATAACAAAAGCGGAGTTGAAGGTCAGCTAAACGTCCAATGGCTGCAGGACAGAAAAGAAGGAGGTCAAACCGATCACCAGGAACATCACCATCCTCTGTACCGCACAAAAATCGACGCTGATCGGATTGATGCGTATGCCAAACTTGGATACGTGTTTGCCGATAAGCGCTATAATTCCTTAGGATCACAATGGGGATTTACACGCCATACGCAACAGGCCACAATAGGCAACAATGAGTATGATGCCGCCCAGACTTCGCTCTACGGCAACTGGCTTTATCAATCCATTTTTGGCGATACCCGACACAAGTATGTTACAGGCCTGAGCTTTCGGTATGAGGACTACGATGAAACATTTCGCGGAACCAAATACGATTTTGAGGAAATCGTACCAGGTGCTTTTTTCGAATACACCTACGTGCCGGATGATCGCTTTACGCTCGTCGCAGGCATACGATCTGACCACCACAATCTCTACGGCTGGTTGATCAATCCGCGACTTCATCTGAGATATGCGCCGAGCGAATCAACCGTCTTTCGCGCTTCGGCCGGAAGCGGTATGCGCACCCCTTTACCTTTCGCTGAAAATCTGGGCTGGATGGCAAGTTCCAGAGAATGGACTGTGGGTAAGCCGGGACAGACACAGAACAATTATCCGTACAACGGACTTGAGATGGAAAAAGCCTGGAACATGGGCGTAAGCGTGACGCAGGAATTTACCCTTGACTATCGAAGTGGATTACTGGCTGTTGATTTCTTTCATACGCGCTTTACAGATCGGGCTATTCCCGACCTGGATATTAGTCCGCAGCAACTCGTGGTATACAACCTGGACGGCAATGCCTATGCCAATACCTTTCAGATCGAAGCCCAGTACGAAGTGTTGAAAAGGCTGGATCTGAAGGTTGCGTATAAATTGCAGGATGCACAAATTGCATATCAGGATAAGGGGTTAAGGAGACAGATCTTTACACCGGAGTCAAGGTTTTTTGTTAACCTTTCCTATATCTCCAGCTTGGCATTGTATAAAGGCCATTGGCGCATCAATGCGACCGCACACTACACCGGACAGCAGCGTATCCCAGATACCTACACCAATCCGGAGGATTTTCAATTGAAAAGTCAATCGCCCGGTTACTGGTTGTTCAACTCCCAGCTGACGCGAGTATTCAGTAAGCAGTTTGAAGTATATATTGGTGTTGAAAACATAGCCAATTACAAACAGGCGCCGGTCATCATAGATGCTGAAGATCCGTTTAGCCCCTATTTTGACAGTGGATTGATCTGGGGCCCGATTTTTGGAAGAGAGTGGTATGTAGGATTTCGGTATATGTTGAAGTGAGTTTGGCGCCTGATGGCAAGATATTTTATGAATAAATCATTGCTTCGGGAACTTTTTTAACCCATTCCTGATATCGATGGAAGGCCTTCGTTTGTAGAAAACACCATGTGTGATTTGATTTTTTACATTACTTTGGAGTTGTACAATACGATTCCTTCACCATCAAAACGAAAATAAATGGATGCGCAAAAAGTAGACATGTTTATCATGAGCAACAGCAAGTTTTTTGAAACCAACCATCTGGCATGGGTCAGAGAGCAATTGGTGCAGCTGGATGATGAACGTTGGCCTGCCCTTCAAATGGTACAATTTAAAGACCCGACCACATACCTCATTATTTCCCTTCTCGGAGGAAGTCTTGGCATTGACCGCTTTCTGCTCGGTGATACCGGCATGGGTATTGGGAAACTTCTCACATGCGGCGGCCTTGGTATCTGGACGATCATTGACTGGTTTATGATCATGCCGGCTACGCGCGAAAAAAATATGCAGCAGTTTCAAAGTGTGCTTGCATAGCCACCTGCCATGAGTAGGAATAAACTCTATATCCCCATCCTCATCTTTTGTCTGGGAGGACTTTTTTGGATCAAGTATCATATGCCCCAGGGTGGACACACCCCGCATGTCACGGTATGTCCGGTTAAAAAAGTAACCGGTCTGCCTTGTCCATCCTGTGGGTCTACACGTGCAGTCGTGTCGCTTGTGCAGGGTGATGTTAAAAAGTCTTTTCTAGAAAATCCCATCGGCATTTTACTGGTGTCCCTGATCGTACTGGGGCCCCCATGGATCGTATGGGATTTTCTGTCCGGCAATGCTACCTTCTTGTATTGGTATGAACGAACAGAAGCATTTATCCGGCGGCGTAGTGTAGCCATTGTGCTGATCGGACTCGTGGTGATCAACTGGATATGGAATATTGTCAAAGGCCTATGAGATTTCACGCTACTTTCGATTACGTGCCTGCGGAACATGAAGCGGAGCGGGCATCCAACAGCTATCTGATGTCGCTGATTGCGGTGATGGCTGGGTTGCCACTACCCATCATCAATCTCATCGCCACTCTCATTTTTTTTCTGGGTAACCGCAAGGGCACATACTTTGTAAGGTGGCATTGCACACAGGCTTTGCTCTCCCAACTCTCATTGCTGATGATCAATACGGTGAGCTTCTGGTGGACCGTATCAATACTGTTTCGTGATGGTGTAGTGACCAACCCCTATATTTCCTACATGATCACCGTGGTGCTGTTTAACCTTATCGAACTGATTGCCACGATTTATACAGCGATCGAAACGCGCAAAGGGCATCACGTAGCATGGTGGTTTTACGGTGATCTCACGGATATGATTTGTAAAAAATAACATGAGAAAACTCTTCCTTCAGTCTCTGGTGATCGTTGCCTCGTTTTTTATGACCTGGCTGCTCGTCAGTCGTGTAGACTGGATGGATATTTTTAATGTGCGGGAAAACACCAATCGGCTCGAGCGTAAACTGGGTGATCTCTACTGGGAGTTTTTTAATAAAACCGAAAAAGAAATCCTGGATCACGAGATCGTCACCCCTCTTGATCAATTGCTGTCCGCACTGTGTGAAGCTAATAACATCCCCCGCGATGAAATTAAACTGCACATTGTGGATCGGGAAGAAATCAATGCCTTTGCACTTCCCGACAATCACATCGTAGTCTTTTCCGGATTGATTCGGGAAAGTGAAAATGAGGCCGAACTCTGCGGTGTGCTGGCGCATGAATTGGCACACCTGGAATTGGGACATCTGATGCGCAAACTCGTGAGAGAGGTGGGTCTGTCAGTACTCATTTCGATGTCTGCCGGAAGTGGCAGTCCGGGAATGATCAAGCAGGCCATGCAAGTGCTTACATCCTCAGCGTTTGATCGACAACTCGAGCGTGATGCCGATCAGAAGGCAGTACAATATCTTGTCAACACCAAGCTTCATCCGGAAGGCCTGGCTAACTTTCTGTATAAAATGTCCACCACCGAAAATCGAATTCCCGATCAATTGTTTTGGCTAAGTACACATCCCGGAGGTGAAGAACGAGCCATGGATATTCTGAAAGAAGCAGAAGGTATGACCATCGAAGAGGAAAAAATCCTTTCCGATGATGCATGGGATGAACTCCAGGCACAATTGGAGGAGTTGTAATTGATTTTCAGGCATAGTTTTTTATTTTAGAGACCATACCAGCAAATCGGTATGGCTTAGTTTTTATTTTCAAACAACATTTCACATATGCAATCAGACGCAAAGACACCTCAGGAATATATCGATGGTCTCCCGGAAGAACGCAAAGCCATCATTTCAAAATTGCGTAAAGTGATCCTGAAAAATCTTCCGAAAGGATTTGAAGAACAAATGAACTACGGTATGCTGGGCTATGTCGTACCCCACAAGTTGTACCCTCCGGGATATCATGTCAATCCCGAACTCCCATTGCCTTTTATCGCTTTGGCCTCTCAGAAAAACCATATTGCCTTTTATCACTCAGGCCTGTATGCGGGAAGACATCTCAAATGGTTTGAAAAAGAATGGGGCAAACATTCCGATAAAAAGCTGAACATGGGCAAAAGCTGTGTTCGGTTTAGAAAGCCTGAAGATGTCACCGTAGAATTGTTGGGAGAGCTATGTACCAAGATCACACCTCAGGAGTGGATTGATATTTATGAAAAAAACCTGAAAGGGTAGCGCTCTTTATCCCACGCCATAAGTATAAGCGTTCGGTTTAAGCACAACAAATACACGAGTCCGGTTGATCCAATTTGTTGGTTTTGACAAATTCGGGTATAAAATTTGTACTGCACCGGGGTATGAGCGTAAGCTTTCCTGTTCGAGTACTGGCTTTATTCGTCCTGCTGACTTGTGCATCAACCCTTGATGCGCAGATTGTCAATATTGAAAGTCAACGTATCAGAACGGACACGACAGGTTTTTTTGGCGGACTCTACTTCAGTTTTGCGGGATCAAAAACCACCAAATCCATCATCGCGTTTGGCGCCGGCGCTTTTCTCGAATACAAACCGGTCAGAAAAAAAGACCACAACTATAGTCGGGATCTCTGGTTGTTTATCACAGACTTTGATCTGGTCAGCGGAGATAATGAGAAGTTTACCAACTCGGGATTTGGTCATCTGCGATTTATCCGAAAACTTGGAAGAGATTACAGCAAACTGGGTAATCACGTACGCTGGGAAGTGTTTTCGCAGATACAGTATAACGGCCTGACTAAAATCGGGACCCGGAGGTTGTTTGGAACCGGACCGCGTATCAAACTCACAGATTCTGAAGTTTCAAAATTCTATCTGGGCATTGCGTATATGTATGAATATCAGGAACTCATTGAACCGACTATATATTTAAATGAGCATCGGATGTCCAGTTATTTTAGCTTTACGCTGCTGCCGGAAGAGACCGTGACTTTTGTGAGTACCACTTACTTTCAGCCGGTGATCAACAACACGAATGATTATCGATTCAGCAATGAAACATCCCTGATGCTGAACATTACGAAACAATTCACCTTTTCTTTTGCATTCAACTACAATTTCAATTCCACTCCTCCGGAAGATGTACCGAGCAGCACCTATTATTTCCGAAACAGAGTCGCATATAATTTCTAATTCGCTGGCTGTCAGGAATTCACTTATTACGCTTTTTTAATTGTCAGCATATCGTGTTGCTCATAGGGTCTGATCAAGGGGATCAGGGCCAAATGTTAAAATTTCCTTAAAATACGAAGAGCTTCGTACTAAATGCCCGGATTCCTCTATTATTGTGTACGAAACACTTCGTATATCATGATGAAAGAAAATATTCAACCCACACAGGCCGAACTGGAGATTCTGCAGATTCTCTGGAAGAAAGGTCCCAGCACCGTAAGGGAGGTCAATGAGAGACTCAACGATAGTCAGGAGAAATCCATCGGCTATACGACTACCCTGAAGATCATGCAGATCATGTTTGAAAAAAACCTGCTCTCGCGCAACGATTCGCAACGCACGCACGTCTATGCTGCAGAGGTCAGAGAGGGAAACATTCAGTCCGCTCTGCTCGACCGCTTTTTGCAGGCCGCCTACAAAGGCTCTGCCTCTAAGCTGGCCCTGCACCTGCTTGGCAACCATAAGACAACGCCTGATGAGCTCGCAGAAATTAAAGCCCTGATCGATCAACTCGAAAAAAATAAACCGTCATGAATCTCAATCTAACCTGGATGGAATCTGAATGGGCACAGGCTCTCGGATGGACTTTTGTCCATTCAATATGGCAAATCGCCCTCATTGGCCTGGCCCTATTTATCGTACTGCGCTACATCCCCAAACGAAAGGCAAATTTGCGTTACACCCTATCAACCCTTGCGCTATGGCTAATCGTTTGTACAACCTTGTCAACCTTCCTGGTGATGTTGCCGGGAAAAGGGACTATCCTGGAGACAGCCGGTGAATATATTTTTGTGCAAGGCTCAACTACCCTTTCTTTTTCCGATCAGATATCAGCCTGGATCGAAAGACATCTGCCGGTCATGCTGACTGTTTGGGCCGGTGGTGTTGCGATATTGATGATTCGCCTGCTCTTTAGTCTTAGCTGGGTGCGTCATATCCGGAAATCCACAAAACATGAACCCGCTATACAGGACGCCCTGAACGCAATCGTTGAGCGCCTTAAGCTCAAAATCAAACCGGAGGCCGGCAGCAGTCCATTTGTCTCTTCCCCGGTGACTATCGGACACCTTAAGCCCCTGGTGTTGTTTCCTATAGGGATTCTCAATCAGCTGTCTCCGGCAGACGTCGAAGCTATTTTGACGCACGAACTCGCGCACATCGTTCGAAAGGACTATCTGTCAAACCTGGTGCAGTCATTTATTGAAACGCTCTTCTATTATCATCCGATCACCTGGTGGATCTCTGCTGTAGTCAGATCGGAAAGAGAAAACCGAGCGGATGATCTTGCTATTGCCTGGTGTGGCGATCACCTTGGATATGCCAAAGCCCTGATGACCGTCCAGGAAATTCAGGTGACCCAGGGACCATCGCTGGCCATAGGCTTCGCCTCCCGAAAAGGCGCTATGCTGGCGCGCATTAAACGCATTCTCAACGTACCATATAAAAATCACAATCAAATGGAAAAAACAGTTCTTCTCAGCCTGACCACGCTTTGCTTCCTGGCCTTTTCACTGACCAGCCATACGACAACCGACAAGCCGTCAAAGGATGAAGTGACCGTTGTGACCGACATCATCCTCACCGAAGCTGTAGCGGACTCTATTCCCGCCAAAGGAACTTACCGCCTGCATAAAAAAACCGAAGAGCAGGATATCAGTGTCGAAGTGGAAGATGGTGCCATCAAACAACTCAAGGTAGACGGCGAAGAAGTTGAGCCTGCAGAATACGGCCGGTACGATATTGTAGTCAACGAATTGTTTGGCAATATCCGCGCCCCAAAATCAGCACATGAATTTCATTTCGAAATGCCGGATGTGCCTGCAGCACTTTACGAATATGATTTCGATTTCGAGATGCCCCCCATGCCCGCTATGCCGGAATTGCCCGAAATGCCTGAATTTGAATACTTCATGGACGGGAATGCTTTCATCCTGGATGGAGCCCCTACCGGAGACATCAAAGTCATCACACGCGGCGCAGATGGAGACAACGAAGAGATCATCATCATGATCAATGGCGATACCACGATTCATGAGATTAAGTCCGGCAACTACTTTAAGATGAATGATGATTATTTCAAGGAATACAAATTGCAGTGGGAAGAAAACGCGGAGGAATGGAAAGAAATGGGTGAGCGCTATCGCGAAGCTATGCGCATAGAACGTGATGCAGCCCGCGATCGTGACGACGAAATCCGCTATGAGATCAGAAGTAGAAACAAAGAACTGGAAGAAGCAGAAAAAATGCTGCAATATGATATCAGAAGGCAGCAGGGGGATGTGGAAAGAAGCCAGCGGATCATTGAGGAGATGTACGAGCTTGAAAGTACTTCACCTGAACTGTTCCAATTGCGTTCACACCGACTCAGCCTCAGTGAGGAAATGGTGAACGACGGTCTGGTAGAGCCCGGAGAAGAAATTGAAATCCAGTTGACCCCGGACAAACTCAAAATCAATGGAAAGAAAATGCCGGATGAGGTGCACCAGAAATACCTGGAGATGTATGAAAAGAAGCAGGGTGTGGAATTGTCCGGTAAATCCAGAGTAGAGTTTACGACCAAAAGTAAACAACGCCTGTAATTCGTCCGACCATTGCTACCGTCTATCGAATAAAGACCAGTTTAACTTGACATCTGAACCGAAACCGACTAATTTTTCATGCATAAAACCAATTCGTTTTAACCTTTCAACCTTCTTTCTTATGAAACATGCAAGTTTACTGATTGCCTTAATCGCGCTTTTTGGTTTGTCGGCCACAGCGCAGTCCGCAGCCCCGGAGGACAGCAAAACCAAACGTATTACGATCACCACCAAGAAAACAGACGATAACGGAAAAACCATTACGGAAACATGGATCGCAGAAGGCGATAATCCGGATCAGTTGCTCAAAGAAATGGCGATAGATCCGAGTGTGATGCAACAAGTGGACATAGACATCGATGTCGAAACGGAAGGCGAAGAGCGTCTGTTTTTGTTCCGCTCTGCCGGTGATAACGTCATCATTGAGGGTACACTCAACGAAGATGTGGATGAAGATGAGCAGGAACGAATCGTGATCATATCCAAAAACGCTGAAATGGACAATGATCGGAAAATTGAGCATGTGTACACATGGACGTCCGATCACGCTCGCCCACATGCCGCTGTGTATCGTACAGCACACAAACAGGAATCCAACTGCGCAGCCCTGGGTGTGTACGCCCATAATCGCTCAGATGAATATGGTGCCACAATCAACCGCATCATTAAAGACAGCGGAGCGGAAGCAGCCGGTTTGCAGCAAGGTGATGTCATTAAAAAAATAGAAGAATTTGATGTCAGCGATTTTCAGTCACTTCACTTTGCCCTGGCAAATTTTCTGCCCGGCGATAAAGTGAATGTAGATTACATGCGGGATGGTCAATACATGCACACCACAGCCGTATTGAAAAACTGGTCTGAAATACCCGGCCATGAATACAGGTCGAGATCCGATTGCGGAGAGCCTGAACCTCCAATAGAAACCACAAGAGATGAACCGGATGGTCCTACCGGATTGCATCAGATCCAGGCCCTCGAACTGGCAGATGCCCGAATCTATCCTAATCCAAGTGATGGTGTGTTTTCTCTTTCATTTACTCCGGAAGCAGGACCAGTATCCGTGACCATCTCGGATGTCAACGGTAAAGTGGTGTATGAAGATCACCGTCTGGATGGTGCTGGTCTGTACACAAGAGATGTCAATATTTCGGATGTACCTACAGGCAACTATATCATCTCCGTGACACAGAACGGAAAAGTCTTTACACATCAGATATCAAAACAGTAAATGGTCTTCACAGAGTATTTATACGAAGAGCCGGAAGTGATCACTT
The DNA here is from genome assembly GCA_030426765.1 of Bacteroidia bacterium. Lineage (GTDB taxonomy): Bacteria > Bacteroidota > Bacteroidia > Chitinophagales > Saprospiraceae > Opimibacter. The sequence continues at coordinate 72,604 of JAUHXV010000009.1, forward strand.
TCGGCTTTTTTTATGCCCTGTACAGTATGTCGCTAATGGGTTTTCGACGAATGCGGGAGCTGTAGATTACACGGAGGGTTCCTGCTGACTTAAACAGTGAAAACTCCCGAGTCCCCAGATAATGTCCGTGGAGTCAATGCCCACCACTTCTCGATCCGGAAAACAGGTGGCCAGAATATCGATGGCTTCCTGATCCCGCTTAGATCGGAACGTGGGCATGATGACATGCTGATTGGAAATGTAAAAATTAGCATACGAAGCAGGGAGTCGCTGGCCTTCATAAAAGACCGCTTCAGGCATCGGCAGTTCAACAATATTCAATACCCGTCCATCTGCCAGCCGCATCTCTTCCAGTTGTTTGAGATTGCGTTTTAGCAAAGCATAGTTTTCATCACTCTTGTTGTGTTCGATGACGGTGATGACAGAGTCCTCATTAAAAAACCGGACGGTATCATCAATATGGCCATCCGTATCGTCGCCGATGATACCTTCATCTACCCAGAGGATTTGTTCAACCCCATAATAGTCGATCAGGTATTGTTCGATTTCTCTTTTCGTGAGATGCGGATTACGATTGGGATTGAGCAGGCATGAAGTGGAAGTCAGGAGAGTACCGGCACAATTGAAATCCACACTGCCGCCCTCCATGACGATCCCGGGATGATACACCGGCATATTATATGCTTCACCGATTCTCGTTGGGATGACATCGTCGAGATCAAAAGGTGGATATTTTCCGCCCCACGCATTGTGCTTCCAATCCACGATTACTTTTTTCTGTTCAGCATCGGGGTTGATTAGAAATGCAGGTCCATGATCCCGACACCAGGCGTCATTGGTTGGGTGATGAAAAAAACGCACGCGATCGAGGTTGACCTGATGTTTGTCAAGAATCTCTTTTGCTTTTAGTTCCAGCTTCTCGTCGGCTACATTGATGTGTACCCTTTCTCCTGCTGTGAGTGTTTTAACAAACAAGGCATAGGAAGGAAAAATCGAATCAATTTTCCCGGGCCAGGTGTCAGGATTGTGGGGCCAGCTCAGCCATGTAGCATCATGTGGCGCCCATTCTGCCGGAAAGAAATAACCAGCCGCGCGCGGCGTCATCTTATTCATCCAGGTATCGTTTGGTAATGGGTTTGTACGATTCAATACGCCGGTCGCGCAGGAATGGCCAGTGCGTCCGATAGGTATCGGTTTGTTTGGTGTCAATCTCCACGACCATGTTTTCTTCCTCCTCATGCGATGCCTGATGCAGAATGGAACCGAAAGGATTGGAAACAAAAGATCCGCCCCAGAATTTCATCCGTCCTTCCTGTTCGAAACCCACGCGGTTGACACTGACCACATGCACGCCATTGGCAACCGCATGACTGCGCTGAATCGTCTGCCAGGCATTGTATTGTTCGCGATTGGTCGCTTCATCCTGTGACGTGGCCCATCCGATAGCCGTGGGGTAGAAGAGGATCTCCGCGCCCATGAGTGACGTGATGCGTGCGGCTTCCGGGTACCACTGATCCCAGCATATCAAAACCCCAATCGTGGCAAACTTGGTTTTAAATGTTTTATAGCCGAGATCACCCGGTGTGAAATAAAATTTTTCGTAATAATTCGGATCATCCGGAATGTGCATCTTTCTGTATTTGCCTAAATAGGTGCCATCCGCATCGAGTACAGCTGTAGTGTTGTGATACAATCCTTCAGCACGTTTTTCAAAGAGTGAAGCGATGATCACTACACCTAATTCTTTCGCTACACTCGAAAGCGCATCTGTTGAAGGTCCCGGAATAGATTCCGCCAATAGGAAATTGTCATAATCCTCCTCATCACAGAAATACAGGGAGGTAAATAATTCCTGGAGACAGACTATCTGTGCACCTTGCTGTTGTGCGGATCGGATGCCGTCAATTGCTTTTGATAGGTTCTGGTCTTTTTGAGCCGAACAACTCATCTGCACAAGACCGATTTTTATTTTGCCCATACGCGTTGTGTTAGGACAAAAGTACTTGATTCCATTGTTTTATGTCGCTCTCAAACTTTTATATCTTCATCGCTCTAAAATTTGTTGGAATGAAAATTATATGCTGGAATGTAAATGGTGTGCGTGCAGTAGTCAAAAAAGGATTTAATGATCAGGTGAATCAGTGGGATGCCGATATCATCTGTCTCCAGGAGACGAAAGCACAGGATGATCAGGTGCAGGAAGCATTGAAAGACATTGACGGATATCAGGTGTATTCCAATTCTGCAGTACGAAAGGGATATTCAGGTACGGCGATTATGACGCGGCATGAGCCAATTAATGTGACCTATGGTATTGGAAAAAAAGAGCATGATCAGGAAGGTCGAGTGGTAACGGCTGAATTTCAGGATTACTATCTGATCTCGGCATATATCCCCAATTCAGGGAGTGGAATGTCGCGACTCGATTATCGTCAGACCTGGGATAAAGATTTCAGAAGCTTTTTAAACAAGTTGCAAAAGAAAAAACCGGTTATCGCCTGTGGTGATTTTAATGTGGCGCATCAACCTATCGATCTTGCTCGTCCCAAAGAAAATTACAACAAGACCTCCGGGTATACGCAGGCTGAGATCGATGGGATGGATGCTTTGCTTAAAGCCGGATTTGTCGACACATACCGACATCTGCGTCCTGAAGAAGTGGGCTACAGCTGGTGGAGTGCCCGCTTTGGTGCTCGTCAGAAGAACATCGGCTGGCGCATCGATTACTTTCTCGTTTCGGAACCCATGATGCCTGCCGTGAAGGATAGCTTCATTATGCCGGATGAAATGGGCAGCGATCATTGTCCGATTGTGCTCACGCTCAAGTGAGAGTTGAGGATTGTTGTCTATGACAATAATGTTTAGGGTTTAGGAGGGTTTAGGAGGGTTTAGGCAGAAGGGCGGAAGGGTTAATACTGCGTCTCTGCGCCTCTGCGTGAAATAAAAGAGGGCAGAAAGGCTCCCGATTTTTCTGGGTTAACGGTGAATGGTAAACGGTTAAAGGAACAGGAGAAGGCTTGCTGATGATTCGACATCAAGTCTTATGTCTTGTGTCTAACATCTTGTGTCTAGCATCTTGTGTCGTAATTCGTAACTTTTAATTTGCCCTACGCCCTTTGCCCTTTGCCCTTTGCCCTACGCCTTTCAGTCGCCGTAGCTTTAGCGAAGGAGATCCATGCTTCTAAACTTTTCTTCATTAAATGAGTTTTCAATAAATCACTTAAACAATCAGCGCATGTCAACAGAGAATACATCTGGTCAGGAGCAGGAAAAACAGGCTACACCCATGAGTACAGCCAAAGTGTTTGAAAACGGGCCGGTGCGTTTGATTGGACCCTGTGAGGTGCAGCTACCGGACGGGACTACCGTGATTAAACCGAATGGCATATCCTTTTGCCGCTGCGGTGCCTCATCCAACATGCCGTTTTGTGATGCCAGTCACAAGACTAACGGCTTCCAGAGCAAATAAATAGTCAGCGGAAAACAAATTTTCCGAAAAAACTTCCAAAACATATTAAAATATTTTCTAAAGTGTTTATATTGCGGTAACCATACGCTACGGAACCATGTCAGCTCTCGCCTATTTCATGAATCTGTGCTCTCAAATGGAAAGCAAGGAACCCTTTTTCCACAAATCCACCCTGATGTCTGCTCCCTCCATGGAATACAAAGGAAGGGCATTCGCCATGGTGTACGAAGACAGTATAGTCCTCAAAATCGATGGCCACATCCTCCCGGAAACCAAAACACTGGGATGGCAGTATTTCAAACCCTACGGACAACCCATCTACCTCCAGAAATGGGTAGCCATTCCGTACTACTACCACACAGACTGGTTTGATCTCGTCCAGCAGGCACTCCATGATATAAAAAGCTCGCTCGGAGAAGCTTGAGTATTGTCGACAATTCCCCGGGTTAAAGCACTGGGCAGGGGTTTGCTTGAATTTGTTTAATGTGTGTTTCATGATCCCTGCGAGCTAAAGCTCGGGGCATGGTTTAACATTTTTAAATTCCCTTTAGTCGAGTCCGGCGCTGAAGCGCGGACTGATTTTTTTGATCTCTCTAAAATCCCTTTCAACGCATTGAAAGGCTACCATTTATGGAATCAAATTTCCCTCGATCCCCGCGAGCTAAAGCACGGGGCATGGTTTAATTTTTTTAAATCCTCTTTAGTCGAGTCCGGCGCTGAAGCGCGGACTGATTTTTTTGATCTCCCTAAAATCCCTTTCAACGCATTGAAAGGCTACCATTCATGGAATCAAATTTCCCTCGATCCCCGCGAGCTAAAGCACGGGGCATGGTTTAATTTTTTTAAATCCTCTTTAGTCGAGTCCGGCGCTGAAGCGCGGACTGATTTTTCAGCCCTCAGCCCTTCGCCCTTCGCTCTCAGCCCTCAGCCCTTCGCTCTCAGCCCTTCGCTCTCAGCCCGTCGCCCCATGCCCCATGCCCCATGCCCAATAGTCTCAGGTCTAGCATCTCAGGTCTCAGGTCTCAAGTTTCAGGTCTCATTATATTTGTAAAAAAACACCCGAATGCTAAAAGCAAAGAACATCGGCCTCTTCTTCGGCTCATTTAATCCCATCCATACCGGCCACCTGATCATCGCAGAATATATGGCCACACGAACCGACCTGGATCAGGTATGGCTCGTCGTGTCCCCGCACAACCCGCTTAAAAAAAGAGCTACCCTCGCCAAAGACTTCGATCGCCTGCACATGGTGCGACTCGCCGTCGAGGACAACCCAAAACTAAAAGAGTCCAATATCGAATTTTCACTGCCCAAGCCCTCCTACACCATTGATACCATGGTGTATCTGCATGAGAAGTATCCACAACATACCTTCTCCCTGATCATGGGAGGCGACAACCTGGTCAACATCCACAAATGGAAAAACTTTGAACTCCTGCTCGAACGCTATCCCATCCACCTGTATCAACGCCCCGGCAGCACCATTACCGATCTGCCTGCTAATGCCGATATCCGCACGTATGATGTGCCGACCTTAAATATCTCCTCTACCTATATCCGGCAGAGCATCGCAGAAGGAAAATCTATACGGTACCTCGTGCCTGACCCGGTCTTCGAGTTTCTCGATGGCTCCAGCCTGTATAAGCAGCCATCTACCTAACCAGCAGCCGACAGAAGGGTCTATTCGCTCGGCAGGCATACGATTTGTCCCGCAGCAGACGTTTATCTTTGTCACGCATGATGTTTACCCTTTCCCAAAAGTTTCCTTCCATGACGATCACGAAGAAAAATCAACCCTTGTGGACAGATACCTGGTCCATCACCTTCCGATTTGTTTTTTCTTCCGCTTTTTTTCTTTGCTGTTTGCTGCACACCCAGTCGCTGACGGGACAAAGCGATCTCAGCATTGGGCAGTGGTCCGAACACTTGCCGTATAACGGCGGAGCTACTGTCACCCAAAGCCCGACGCGCGTATACTACGGCAGTCAGTATGCGCTCATTTCAATTCTCAAACAGGACACCTCTGAAGCTGTGTTTTTCTCAAAAATCGATGGCCTAAGTGATGTTGCCCCTTCCTGGATTAAATACCACAACGCCCTCGAAATTCTGATCATCGGGTACGCCAATGGCAATATCGACCTTATGGATGCCGATGGCGTGACCAATGTGAATGACATTCTGCGCAACACTTCCATTCAGGGCGATAAGCGCATATCCAATATATATGTCGACGACAGCTCGCTGATCTATTTGTCCACCCCTTTCGGACTCGTGGTGCTGGACATCGTGAGTATGCAGTTTCAATCTACTGTGTTTACCAACAGTCCCGTGAAAGCATTCACCAAATACCAGGATAAATATTATATGGCCGTAGAAAGCGGTCTCTATGCCTTTGATCCCGCGTCAGGATCGATCATCGAAGATTTTGGAGGATGGGAAAAAGTCGCTATACCCGGATTGCCGGACACCTATGAGAGTCAGGCCGTTGAGGTGTACAAAAATGAACTCTTTGCCGGCATTGATGGCGATCTGTACAAGATGGACCAGGGTGAGTTTATTCTCTGGCACGCGCTGGAAGGATTTACCCTTTCATTTATCTCACCGGAAGGGCAACACCTGATGGCCGGCTTTATCTGTGATGCCGGTTGCATCGGAAAAGTGGCCTATTTCCTTGAAGGCGGCTACTGGCATGACAACGGAATTTTCTGCACCGCCGTACCGACCTACGCGCTCGAAGATGAAACCGGACGGATTTGGTACGCAGATCAGTTTCCTGAGTTTCGCCTCGCACAGAATCAATTCACGCCTTGCGATTACCTGGATTACAACACACCCTACTCCGGAAATGTCAGCGAAATGAATATCAAAGACGGTGTCCTGTATGTGGCCACCGGCGGCGCTTCCGAGAGCTATGGGTACCAGAGCAACAAAGACGGTTTCTACACCTTTGACCGTGTGCAGTGGAATACATACAACCAGTTTAATACTCCCGAAATCGAAGAGAGTGGGCTTGAAAACTTTTTCAGAATTCTCCCGCATCCGACTAAAGATATCACCTATGTGGGTTCCTATTGGGGCGGACTTCTGGAGCAGGACAGGGATACCTATACCGTATATGACGATACGAATAGTTCGCTGCAGGGCGCGGTCGGTGATGGCGCGCGTGAACGAGTGGCCGGGCTGGCGTTTGACCGAGGTAATAATCTGTGGGTGACTAACTATCTGGCGCCTGAACCACTGAGTGTGTTAAAGGCCGACGGTACCTGGAAATCTTTCAATTTCCCGTGTACGAATATTACCAACACGTCGCAAATCGTCATCGACCAGCGCGGGTATAAGTGGATCATGTTGTATAGCAAGTCAGCCAGTGTGGTCGTCTATGATGATGGCGGTACGATCGACGATGAAAGTGATGATCGCTGTGTGCTGCTGAGTTCTTCCAATACGGCCATTCCGTCCAACAGTGTGCAATGCCTGGCGGTCGATGTGGAAGGCGATATCTGGGTGGGGACCGCCGAGGGGCCGGTAGTCTTTGATGCCGCCGGCGATGTCTTCAACGGCCATCCCGGCAGCCGGATTAAAGTGGAGCAGGATGGCATCCTCAACTACCTGTTGGGTGAAGAAACGGTGTATTCGATTGCAGTCGATGGTGCCAACCGAAAATGGTTTGGTACCGGCAGCGGCATCTTTGTGCAGTCCCCGGCTGCCAATGAGGAGGTGACTTCATTTACCACGGAAAACAGTCCGCTGCTGACCAATCGGATCATAGATATCGCGATCGATGGCAATAATGGGGTGACGTATATTGCTACTGTCGGGGGCATTATGAGCGTGCGTGCAGATGCGATTGACGCTGAACTGGTACATAGCAGTGATGTATATGCCTTCCCTAATCCGGTGCGACCTGAGTACGATGGTCCGATCGCTATCCGCGGGCTGGCGCGCGATGCCAATGTTAAGATTACTGATATCACCGGTACGATCCTGTTTGAGACCCAGGCGCTGGGGGGGCAGGCGATCTGGGATGGACGCGACCTCAAGGGCAGGGAGGCGCAGACAGGGGTATACCTGGTCTTTTCGACCTCCGAAAGTGATGGATTTAACAAACCGGATGCGCTGGTGACCAAAATCCTCGTCGTGAAGTAGGAGAAGAAGAAATCCTATCCTGATAATTTGCGCGTTATCCCCCAGGACCCTAATTTTGAAGGGTAGAAAAAAGATCAGATTAGGTTTTGATCGAGGCATGAATAGATTGGAAAATGAAAGAAATTATCTATTTTTGCCGCCCTGATGACCCATGGTGTAATGGTAACACTCCGGTTTTTGGTACCGTCATTCTAGGTTCGAGTCCTAGTGGGTCAACTTTTTTTTGGTCGAAGCAGTTGATTTTTAGATCATAACAGATGTAGAAAAAAAATCAACTCTAAAAATCAATGATCCATTAGGATTTTGTTGGTTTTTGTCGCTATATTGTCCGATATATTTGCACTACTCCCAAAGGCAAAAGGGGCAAGGTTTTTGTTGTTTTATTGCTTTCCCCCACCCCGAATTGAATTAATGAGCAATTTTTGAGTCTTCGCTTAAAATGAGCTGGATGTCGGTTTTTCAATTTTTTGCCTTCTCCTAAGCCTGATTTTATTGCCGAATACTCACCCATTTGTACCATTGACACATTTGAACACAGAATTTATCTTTGAAAATGTGTGGGTAAACTTGGAATACCTTATTTTTGAAGACACTATAATAAAGGAGTACCCTTTTTTAAAATTAAGATTAACCGCGGTGACTATGAAAAGATTAATTCTATCCGCCCTATGTGCAGTTCCTGCCTTCTGCATGGGTCAGACTCTCTTGTTTAATGACGGAGCTACTGTCAAAGTACAGGCAGGTGCCACCCTCTATGTCGAGGGAGGTATCCACAATACCGCCACCGGCACCATTGACAATGATGGTACCATTGAGCTCAAAGGAAACTTTACCAACCTCGGCACCTGGGATCCCAATCAGCCCAACACCCTGATCTTCTCAGGGAATGCGGATTCTGATGTGACCTCCGGTACAGCCATCTTCCAGACGGTATTAGTTGAGAAAGACAACAGTTTCCACGTCAATCTGCTGGATCATATGACCGTGGATGACAATCTTGATTTCAACGCGGCCGGTACAAGCAAAATCTATACGGGTAATAACAGACTGAAAATCGGACCATCTGGCACCGCCACCGGATATGATGTCAATGAATACGTAGTCACTGATGGCACCGGCGAAATGGAAAAGAAAATGACAGCTGATGGCAACTTCTTTTTTCCTATTGGCGATGATACCGACTATACACCGATCGAAGGTACCTGGTCCGGAACTGCATATACGAATGCGAAGATCCGCACCCGCGTCAATGATGTTGTGCACCCTGACAATCCTGCAGACGCTACCGAATACATCAACCGTTGGTGGAATGTTGATGCCATAGGCATTACAGATTATGATGCTGATTACACCGGCACCTATGTGCCCGGTGATGTGGTGACAGGCCCTGGTGATGCGGATGATATCAAAGGTGCATTCTTTGATGGTGCCGACTGGGCATATGCAGGTGCTGATGCCGGAACAAACACAATTGACGGTTCTACCGATGTGGCCACTGCAGAATTTACAGGACATAACTTTTTCGGACATGTGGATTTGAAAGCCATTTTACAAGGGCCTTATAACCTGAGTACTAACCTCATGACCACCACGCTTAATACGAATGGTCTGATTCCTTTAAATAGTCCCTATCCGGATGCTCCGGCTACTGTAGGTGCGATCCCTGCAAATGTCACGGACTGGGTAAAACTTGAATTGAGAGATCCAGCCCTTCCTGCCGTGGCAGTAGGTAAAGCCGCAGCATTCATAATGAATGATGGTAGTATTGTTGGATTAGATGGTGTCTCTTTACCAAGAATTAAAAACGGATTTCCTGTTTCTGTCGTAGCACTTTATCACAGGAATCACCTGCCGATTCGAACACCTAATGCCGGTCTTGATGTAGTGAATCCATCACTGCATGATTTTTCTGCTGACCTGGCAAATGCATTCGATAGCCCTGGTATCTCAAATGATGCTATGATTTCTTTAGATGATCCGGCTATCTGGGCACTTTATAATGCCAACGCAAATGGTGACAACAATATCAACGTTATTGACCTGATTCAGGTAAAACAAAATTCGAATCCATCTCAATTTAATGTATACAGCAATTTTGATGTGAACCTGGACAGAAACGTGAACGTTATCGATTTGATCCAGACAAAGCAACAATCGAATCCATCTAAATCTGCCAGCATCGGTAATTAATCAAGGATAAAATTGACTATGATGAAAAATCTATTATACACGTTCTTCTTTTTTCTTTCGGCCGGTCTGGTCCACGCTCAGAATATTGAGTTTACGTTTGATGTTGACAATTCAGACCCGGCACTTTCTATAGTGAGTATATATGCTACCGGTACTTCAGGTTCGGGCAATGGGATGATTGGTTTTAGTATTAACGTATATTATGATGATACTGAAGCTTCATTTAATCCTTCCAGTGTTGATTACTCTGGAGCAGAAGCTTTTGGTTGGTTTATTGATGCCAACTCATTTGCTACTGATAATGAGCAAAATCCGCCAAACCCAAGTGTTCCTATCGAACACAACGCATACGCGGAAATGACCTGCTTCGATGGCACTTTTGCCGGAGGAGATGTACCAGAAGGACCTCCGACTCTTTTCTTTACTATCACTTTTGACAGAACACCTGGTGATGGGGATTCCGGAGGGCAAGTATATCTGGGAGGATTTGATACAAAACCCAGTCTTGAGTATCTGGGAACCGACTTCAATATCTACCCTGTCAATGCTGCCGGTACGCGTACAATGGATCTTATGGCACCACTACCGGTTGAGCTTGTAGCCTTTGATGTAGAGAAAAAAGGAGAGAGAAGTTCATACCTCACTTGGAATACCGTTAGTGAAATCAACACCAGCCACTTTGCTGTTCAACGTTCTTTTGATAAGCGCAACTGGCAGACAATCGGTAATGTAGATGCTGCAGGTACAAGTCAGATCGTACAAAGCTATGGCTATGTAGATGAGAATGTTTACAACGGAATAGACAATCGCCTAGCCGCCTACTACCGTCTCCATATGGTAGATCTTGACGGACAATTTAAAAATTCACCAATTCGCAGTGTTGTGTTTGGTACAGATGCCGACGTAAAAACCTCATTTGCGTCGACGGTATATCCTAACCCAACTTCGGATGGTGTGTATGTTGAATGGACGAGCGAAAATATAGATATGCAGCCGACAAGCATTGAGCTGTATGATGTATCAGGAAAGCTCATCTTACAGCACGATGTAGCCCCTGAATCTTCACAAGAGTATATTGATTTTACTCCGGTGACGCTTAATCCGGGACTATATCTGATTCGCATGGTGGATGGGCTAGAGCCTCTGGCCAATCAGCAGATTGTCGTCGGACAGCGCCGTTAATTTCGAATACCCCTGCAGATAGAAGATTTAACCTTAAAAAAGGAAGTGCACTTTTTTAAGCTTGGGATAGTGTAATCACTATAAAACGTATAGCAAAATCAAATAGCCCTATAGGTATTCAGGCTTAATAGTACTTTCTGATGAAAAGGTTTAACCCACAGCTCCACACAAGGCTGTGGGTTTTTTTGTGCGGACAGTCGAAGTGTCTGCAACTTCCGTGTGTTGAGGATTGTCCTCTCCGAAGACAAAGTTGAGGGGGAGGTTTAGGGGTTTAGGTAGGTATTTGCGAGTGTTGCCTGATCCCCGCGAGCTAAAGCTCGGGGCAGGGTTTAACTTTTTTAAATTCTCTTTAGGCGAGTCCGGCGCTGAAGCGCGGACTGATTTTTTTGATCTCTCTAAAATCCCTTTCAACGCATTGAAAGGCTACTATTCATGGAATCAAATTTCCCTCGTCCCACAAATCACCTTTTAGTCGCCGTAGCTTCAGCGAAGGAGACCATCACTCCATGTCCATGCCCCATGCCCCATGCTTAATCCTCAAGGCCAAGCGCCTGGCTGACGATTCGGGCCTGATTTTCATCATGGAGAACTTTGAAGCCGGTAGCCGGTGAGGCACTGATGCGGCGGGCAATCAATTTGAGTCCGTATTCCGGAACTTTGGAGTTGATATAGACCCAGGCACCCATATTGCCGGGCTCTTCCTGGACCCAATACTTTTCAGCTTTCGGATAATGTGCAACGAGGGCATCAAGTTCGGCTTTATGGAGCGGGTACAACTGTTCGATCCGGACAATAGAAACGCCTTTTACATTTTCGGCTTTCATGCGCTCCGTCAGATCATAATAGATCTTGCCGGTACAGAAGATGAGTCGTTTGATTTTGGCAGCCTCTGCTTTGGTATGCTTTTCTGCGATGATCGGCAGGAACGATGTGCCGGAAGCCATATCAGCAGTCGGCGATACACACTCCGGATGTCGGAGGAGAGACTTCGGTGACATAATAATGAGTGGCTTTCTGAAATTCCATGTCATCTGACGACGCAACACATGAAAGAAGTTAGCCGGCGTGGTGATATTACATACAACCATATTGCCGTCTCCACACGCCTGAAGGAATCGCTCCAGTCGAGCACTTGAATGCTCGGGTCCCTGACCTTCATGGCCGTGGGGTAGCAACATCACCAGCCCACTCATGCGATGCCATTTACTCTCGGCCGCACTGATGTACTGATCGATGATCGTCTGCGCGCCATTGACAAAGTCGCCAAACTGTGCTTCCCACAAGACAAGGTGATCCGGACTCGACAGGGAATATCCGTACTCAAAACCGAGGACAGCAAATTCAGATAACAAAGAGTTGTAGATCATAAACCGACCCTGGTCACCACTCAGATGACTCAGGCGGTTGTACGGTGTATACGTATCCGAATCATATATCATCGCATGGCGGTGTGAGAAGGTACCTCGCTTAACATCCTGTCCGCTCATCCGCACATTCATCCCTTCTGTCAGGAGACTTCCATAAGCCAGGAGTTCTGCAAGCGACCAATCGACGATACCGTCATCGATAAGCTTTCGCTTGGATTTATCGATTCGTTTGATTTTGCTCAGGGGCTTGAAGCCTTCCGGGAGTTCTACAAGTTTATTCAGAAGGTCAGTGATCCGCTTAGTCTCAATACCGGTTTGCGGTGTGACCAGCATCTCTTCAAACGTAGCGTGTTTTTTCAGTTTTTTCCAGGCATTTTCCGGTTCCTGGTATTCGTAGGGGAGTTTCTTTTCCTTGACCATATTGAGGCGGTCCTGCAACTCATCCCAGAAGTTTTGTTCCAGCTCCTCGGCAAGTTTGGTTTCAACTTCACCTCGTCCGGCCAGTTTCTGCAGGTAGAGTTCGCGCGGATTCGGATGGTCTGCGATAAAGTTGTACATCTCCGGTTGGGTAAACTGCGGATCATCGCCTTCATTGTGTCCGTGCTTGCGGTAGCACACCATATCAACAAATACATCGCAGTTAAATTTCTGTCTGAATTCCGTAGCGAGACGAATAGCAAACACCACTGCTTCGGGGTCGTCACCGTTGACATGAAAGACCGGCGCCTGGACGAGACTGGCCGCAGCCGTACAATACGTCGAAGAACGCGCATCATCAAAATCCGTCGTAAACCCGATCTGATTGTTGATCACAAAATGAAGCGTTCCGCCGGTGTAGTATCCGGGCAATTGTGACATTTGTACGGTTTCGTAGACGACACCCTGTCCCGCGATAGCGGCATCGCCATGGATCAGGATAGGCAGTATTTTATCGTAATTGGAATTGTACAACAGGTCCGCCTTTGCGCGAGAAAAACCTTCCACAACCGGATTGACAGATTCGAGATGAGATGGATTCGGGACGAGTTTCAGATCCAGTGTTTTGCCACTTGGCCCTGGGATCTGAGAGGAAAATCCAACGTGATATTTGACGTCTCCGTCCCCAAAACTCAGTTCAGGATGCATATTCCCTTCAAACTCATTGAAGATCTGTCCGTAAGTTTTGCCCAGAATATTGGCGAGCACATTGAGTCGGCCGCGGTGCGCCATGCCGAAGACAAACTCTTCGACACCAAGTTCGGCGCCTTTTTGAATCGCTGCGTCGAGTGCGGCAATTGTAGTTTCTCCGCCTTCGAGAGAAAACCGCTTTTGCCCGACATATTTTGTGTGGAGGAAACGCTCAAAGACAGTCGCGCCGTTCAGTTTTCCGAGGATGCGCTTTTTAGTTTCCAGATCAAGCCCATAATCGTCCCGATCATAGAGGGCAGCGAAGTTTTCAATTTTATCTTTTAGCCAGAAACGTTTTTCGTGGTTTTCGATGTGGGCGTATTCAAATCCGATATTGCCGCAATAGATGCGTTTCAGTCGGGTCAGAATTTCATTGAGCGTGGCATTGGGCAGACCGATTTCATTGCCGGCCTGAAAGACCTGATCGAGGTCTTCAGTAGACAGATTATAGTCGGCTAGATCGAGGTGCGGTTTGCGGTTTCTTCTTGCGCGTATGGGGTTGGTCGTAGACAGAAGGTGGCCACGCTGACGGAAGCCCTGAATGATGGCCATGACACCAAATTCCTTTTTGGAATCGGAAGTCGAACCTGCCCCGGTAGTTGCTGCCGAGGTCGCATGTCCGTTGCCATTCTGGCCGAACTCAAAACCCTCAAAAAACAAACGCCATCCTTCATCGACACTGGCCGGATCCTTTCGATAGGCCTGGTAAAGCGAGTCGATATACTGTGGATGCGCGTTAAATACGTGACTATAATCTTTCATGTTGCAATTCCTTCTGAATAAGGGATTGCAAAATTAGGGAGTTTTAGTCGGAGAAGGTCTGATCGTACAAGAAATCCGCACAATCGATGCCCTTTTTACATTTTCTTTTCCATTTGGGAGAGCTTGCGCTGCATATCGAGGACGGTTTCCTGAAGCCAGTCCACGTTTTGCTGCCGGGCATCGGAGAATACGACATGGGCGTGGTAGCGCCATATCTCCCGTATCTCGTCATACGGAATCAGGTAAGGCGGATAAATTTCATTGTCGGAGATGGCGGTGATGCTTTCCTGGTCGGGATGGTTTTTAATGCGTTTATACACAATTCCACCATTCTCCGTAATAATAATATACGTCTTGTCGTCTTTGAGATCCCTGAGGGTCTCGACATATTTGGAGATAACCAGTGAGCCTGAAGGCATGGGTAGCATGGAATCGCCGTTAATCTCAAAAGCGCGATAGCTGCCGGAAGGAAGATTCGGGATAGACATTTTGGGCAGATCGCGGATGTATTCAGGATCCTGAAACTGATCGAGATATCCGGCTGCCGCTTTCGAACTGACGAGTTCAATATTTTCATTTTCATTCTGATCCATCGTGATGGCCAAAACGCGAACATTAGCATCTCTGGCGATTTCCAGGTCATCAAAATCGATACGTTCCGTCAGAAGCCGGTCTATAGGCTGGTCAAAATGGGAAGAGATCTTTTGGAGCATGGTGATATTAGGTTCCACTTTTCCGAGCTCATACCCACTCCAGGTGGTGCGTGGGATCGACAGGTGATCGGCCAATTCCTGCTGACTGAGGCCTGCCTTTCGGCGTAAAAACTGAAGATTGTTGGCTAACATGACGTATTCCGGGCTTGGTATGCGATAAAGGTACAAAAATACGTCAATATTATGACGAAAAATCAGCCTTTTTGATTTTGGGGCTTCAGGAGGTGCTCTAAATCTGTTTTTTATCCACTTCTGTAGAATGAGTCAAGAGAGTCTATGCGATGCAATTCCTTTGCATTAATTTCACACCTTAAAACCAAAAATTATGAAACAAACATTTACCCTTATGGGCTTGTTCCTGACCATTTCTTTATTCGGACAGGCCGATTTTACGAAGTATCAGCAACTGGCGGATGAATTTTCCCAGTTAGGCGCTACGCCAAAACCATTCACACTGGATCAGTCGAGAGCCGGTGTCGAACTCACACACAATCTCGACAGTATCGTCAGTAAGTTTGGTTCTTTTGTGTATGCCAAGCAAATGATGCAATACAATGCTAACGGCACGACCAGCCGCATCGATGAGTATGCGCTGGACTCCACAGGTGCAAATTTTCGTCTGCGGTCTGTTTATTCATTTACCTATGATGGAATAGAGTTACCAAGCAACCTTCTAATAGAGGAATGGAATGATGGTGAGCAGCAGTTTGAAGAAGCCATCGGCGTCTCCCTTGACTATGATGGAATGGAACGCGTCGACTCCGTAGTGGTATCCATTGAAGATCCGTTTACCGGAGTGGTAGGTCCCCTTATCGCGTTAAAATATATATACAGCGATAATCATCTTGTTCAGACCAACCAATGGTTAAACGTTTCGTTTTTGGGGGGTTGGATACCAGGTTCGGTCACGTATTTTCAGTACGATGAGGATCGGTTGTTTTTGCAGGAAACTTTCGTCATAGATTTTCTGACGATGTCCATCAGTCCTGAATCCCGCACATTCTTTAGCTATAATAATCAAGGCCTGACCGATACCATCAACACGTTTATCTATGAAGACCCCGACTGGTTTCCTGAGCAGCGCACAGCGATCGATTATTACGGAAATGACGTGATCGCCAACGAATACAATTTTGTACACGATGGCAGTGATTTTGTCAACAACACCTGGATCAATTATCCGATTGAAGATGTTGATGATCATTTTATCACCAATATCCACCAATGGGATTTCTTACAAGGACATTGGTCACTTGTGGATTCTACTAATAATCTCCTGAACCCATCCCTTACCTGGGACGAAGTAGCGGCACCTACAGAACTCAGTGTGCTGGCTGTATTAGGTGGTGTCAACCCGAATGTACCCTTCCTGACAAATGGTTCAGTGACTGATGAAGTACACTATCACATATCAGATACCATTACGTCGCCAGTGACTCCTGCCGGCATGGATTTTTACTACTATTCATTGAGAGACGGTTCATCTGTATCGCCTGTGCTGCCTGAATACATTTCAGTGACGCCTAACCCGGCACAGGAACAGTTTGCCATCACCATCAATCAGAATACAAAAGCAGACTATGTGATCTTTGCTGCTAACGGCATGGAAAAAACCAGAGGTGTAGCCGTACCGGGCACGAATTACGTGCAGACGGCTTCATGGCCACAGGGCATGTATTATGTGGTTATGACAACTGCGGAGGGAACTATTTTCACCCACAAACAGTTGATACAACAATAGATATTGTAAATTTCATGATACAGCCGCTGTCGAATTTGCGTTTGATAGCGGCTTTTTCTTTTACAGGATATTTTCGGCGGGATGCCAGAACAGCGTTTTGAAATCCACCACCCGGTCTTTGCGCACTTCGACCCCTTCTCTTTCCAATGCGCGCTGCATATATCCCGGATCGGGAAAACCCAGCCGGCCACTTAAATACCCTTCGCGATTGACCACCCGATGAGCCGGAATAGGGCCATCCATAATGCCGGATTGCTTCAATGCCCATCCCACCATTCTCGCAGATCCTAAAGAGAGAAAATCCGCAATCGCCCCATAGGTCGAGACACGCCCTTTGGGAATCGAGCGTACCACCTCATACACGTCTTCGAAATAATGCGTTTTTTTCACAGTCCTAAACTTAGGGACATTTCAGGGAAATGTATGGAGTGATGGGGTGATGGGGTGATGGAGTGATGGGGTGATGGGGTGATGGGGTGAGGAGGTGATCTGTAAAAAATCAGTCCGCGCTTTAGCGAAGGAGACCCATACCCTTAGCTCTCACTCCCTCACCAAATCACCCAATCCCCTTGCTCCCCTGAAAAGGCTATCTTGTTGCGAAGAAAATAAATCACAGATCGATGAAAGGACCGGCTGTTTTTCTGGCACAGTTTATTCAAGACAAAGCTCCATTCAACTCGTTTGACGGCCTCTGCGCCTGGGCAGCCGGGCATGGCTATACGGGGGTTCAGCTTCCCACAAACGACCTACGCATAATGGACCTGGATAAAGCCGCAAAAAGCAAAACGTATTGCGACGAATTATCGGGTATAGCCAAAACACACGGGCTGATGATTTCCGAATTATCCACGCATCTGCAGGGACAACTGGTTGCCGTGCACCCTGCCTATGATAAGTTGTTCGATGCATTTGCCCCTCCGATGTATCGCGGCAAACCCAAAGCGCGTACCTCGTGGGCGGTTCAGCAAATGACGATGGCTGCGCAGGCCAGCGCCTATCTGGGCCTGAGTGCACACGTGACATTTTCCGGAGGTTTGGCATGGCCCTATGTGTACCCATGGCCACAGCGACCCAAAGGGTTGGTAGAGGAAGCGTTTAATGAACTCGCCGAACGATGGATGCCGATCCTCGATGTCTTCGATGAGCACGGTGTGGATGTTTGTTTCGAACTCCATCCCGGAGAAGACTTGCACGACGGTGCCAGCTTTGATCGCTTTCTGGATCTGTGCGAAGAACATCCGAGGTTGTGCATCAATTACGATCCCAGCCATTTTGTATTACAACAAATGGACTACCTCCAGTTTATAGACCTCTATGACGACCGCATCAAAGCGTTTCATGTCAAAGATGCGGAGTTCAATCCCGATGGCACCGGCGGTGTCTATGGAGGTTTCCAGGATTGGGTGGATCGCGCGGGACGCTTCAGAAGTCTCGGCGATGGGGAGATCGACTTCGGTGCGATTTTTAGCAAACTGACGCAATACGGATATGAAGGTTGGGCGGTTTTGGAATGGGAGTGTTGTATCAAAGACAGCGAACAAGGCGCAGCGGAAGGAGCACCATTTATACAAAGTCATATGATTCGGTCAACGGAACGTGCCTTTGATGATTTTGCCGGCGGTACAACAGACACGCAGTCCAATCGAAAAATACTGGGCCTGGATGAATGATCAGAAATGTTTACACATAACGCGTTAAAATTTTTAGTCTGCACATAAAGTATGATACCATTTATGATTCAAAGAGTTAGCCTTTACTGCATTTCATTACTTTTCTTCTTCTCTTTTCCATGTCTTCAGGCGCAGGATGCTTCGTTGGAAAAACTAATTGAGTCCTGGCGAAGAGATTTTGACATTCCCGGCTTATCGGTCGGTATCATCAAAGACGGAGAAGTTGTTCTGGCAGAAGGTTTTGGTGTGCGCGAAGCCGGGAATAATGAAAAAGCTGACGCCTCCACGTTGTACGCGATTGCATCCAATACAAAAGCTTTCATTTCTGCTTCCATTGCCGTTCTGGTCAAAGAGGGAAAAGTGCAGTGGGATGATCCGGTCAGGAAGTATCTTCCCTATTTCGAACTCTACGATCCATGTGTCACGGAGATGATGACGATACGCGATTTGTTATGTCACCGTTCGGGCCTGGGCACATACAGCGGAGATGTGGTTTGGTATCGGAGCAACTACTCGGCGGAAGAAACCGTGAAAAGAATAGCCAAACTGGAACCGCAGTTTAATTTTCGAAGTGGATATGGGTACAGCAATGTGATGTATCTCGCTGCCGGAGAAGTGATTCGCGCAGTCACCGGAAAATCCTGGGATAAATTTGTCGACGAAACATTTTTCGAACCGCTGGGAATGAATCATACTGTAACGACTACATCTGTTTTACCTACTATACCGGATGTTGCTTCCCCACACAAATATGTAAATGGAAAAAACCATCCGATTCCCTGGGTGGCCTGGGACAATATGGGTGCGGCCGGTGGAATAATCTCTTCGGTCGACGATATGCTGAAATGGATGGATTTCCAACTGAACCACGGCATTCATGGCACCGATACTTTATTTAGTCGCGATGATCAGATCACGATGTGGACACCACAGAATTCTTTTCCGGTCAGCGACAGAATTAAGGACATGTATGGCGGTCGCAACTTTTCCGGCTATGGTTTAGGGTGGGGCGTCAATGAGTATCACGGCCGACTGATTGTCTCGCATACGGGAGGGTATGATGGTATGTACTCTGCGGTGACGCTGCTGCCGGACGAAGATCTCGGGATTGTCGTGCTGACCAACTCGATGACCAGTATCATTTCTGTGCTGGGATATGAATTGATAGATCAGGTGCTGGACTTACCTGAAAACAATTGGAAGGAAATTGGAATCATGCGTACTGAGTCCAGCCTGGAACGGAGACAAAACGAAGTTAAGGAACGAAAGGATGCATGGAAGATCGGAACACCGCCATCTATGACCATTGATTTGATCAAAGGGAAGTATAGGTGCTCCATGTATGGAGACATTAATATAGCAGAGGAAGATGGTGAACTGGTCATAGACTTTATTCCGGCACCCGACCTCAAAGCTACGCTCACGCATTGGCATGATGATGTCTATCGCCTCGACTGGAAAGAAGATCAGGCCTGGTTTGATTTTGGAACCGTGCAGATTCTTAAAGACAATAATGGACAGCCTTCCGGACTTTTGTTTGATGTACCCAATGACGATATCTTTTTTTACGAAATAAAAGCAGTACGCGTTCACTAATGGAATCATCGGATCGTGGATTCAGCCAGGCCTTAAAAAAAGTCATCCGCGGAGATGTCTACGTCGATCCGGTTGTGCTGGGTATGTATGCCACGGATGCAAGTGTCTACCAAATGACCCCACAGGTGGTCGTTTGTCCCCGCGATGAAGAAGATGTAAAAGCCTGCATGTCTATAGCCAACCAATATCGCGTACCAATCCTTGCGCGTGGCGGAGGTACCAGTCTTGCCGGGCAGACAGTGACAGAAGGTATTGTGCTGGATTTTTCCAAATACATGAATGCGGTCATTTCCATTTCCGGGAAAACTGCTGTCGTACAACCGGGTGTCATTCGACATGAACTCAATAAAATACTGAAGCCAAAACTTCTGGAGTTTGCTCCCGATCCGGCTACCAGTACGCGGGCGACAATCGGCGGAATGATTGCCAACAATTCTTCCGGAACAAAAAGTATTCTTTACGGAAAAACAAGTGATCATGTCCTTTCGCTCAAAGTCCTGCTGGCGGATGGCAGGATTATCCGTACCGGTCCACTTTCTGAAGAAGCTTTAAACCTAAAACGCAACAACTCGGATCCAGATAAAGACCTGTATCAAGGCATGATGGACATTGTCCGTCCTCTTTCGGAAGAGATTGAGACCAACTATCCAAAGACTATGCGTCGGGTAGGCGGATATGCGTTTGATGACATTGCAGCCAGTGGATATGGTGATCTGAGTCGGATTCTTTTAGGGAGTGAAGGCACACTCGGAATCATTCTGGAGGCCACACTCAACCTTGTGGACTTACCAAAATATAAAGGCGTAAGTGTGGTGCAGTTTGACCAGGCCTTGGAAGCAATTCGCGCCGTCACGACAATGGTGCAATACGATCCTGCGGCCGTCGAAGTGCTGAGCAGAATTCTGATCGGATATAGTCGTAAAAATATTGAGACCGCTGCCATGTGCGATTTTCTGAAAGGCGATCCGGATGCGATTCAGATGATTGAATTCTACGGAGATGATCCGGAAGAAATACAGCAACGAGCAGAAGCGATGCACGCAGATCTCAAAGCACAGGGTTTTGGCTATGCGCATGATTTCTATCCGGAAGGTGAGACCTACCATCATGTCTGGGGCATCAGAGAAAGAGGCCTCGGTCTTATGCTTGGCGAACCAGCCGATAAGAAAGGTGTGCCCGTCATTGAAGATGCCGCGATACCGCTGGAGGATTTGTATAAGTTTATCAAAGATGTCATCGACATCTGTCATCGGCGCGGAGTGGAAGTGGATTACTACGCGCATGCAAGTGTGGGCGTGATCCATATCAAACCGATACTCGATCTGCGTGAACAAACCGATATCGATCACTTTAAGCACATCGCTGACGAAGTATTTGAGCGCGTGAAATTCTACAAAGGATCGTGGAGTAGTGAGCATGGCGATGGCATTGTGCGGAGTAGTTATCTGGAAAAGTTTTACGGACCTGACATCTATCGTGGTTTTGTACAAGCGAAAGAATTGTTTGACCCGCACTATCTGCTTAATCCGGGTAAGATCGTGGACCCACCGCCGATGGATAGTCATCTGAGATACGGACCCGCGTACCGGGATTTACCTTTCAATGCTGTGTACCAATATCCTCAGCAGCGAAATTTTTATACGGCTGTGCATCAGTGCTCAGGTCTGGGCGCATGTCGAAAGGTGTCGGGCGGAACGATGTGTCCTAGTTTTATGGTGACAAAAGATGAAGTGGATTCTACACGAGGACGAGCTAATGCGCTTCGCCTTGCCATGTCCGGGCAGTTGCCGGATGGATTGGCCAACAAATCTCTTCCGCAGGTGATGGATTTGTGCTTGTCCTGCAA
>JAUHXV010000066.1 GCA_030426765.1 Bacteroidia bacterium
AAGGTGGAAGAATGGAGAATTCTTGAATGTGGTGCAACTAAAAGTGTTGAATAGAAAAGAGCCCTGAAGGGGCGTTCTGGTAGCGATGGGGTTTAGCCCTAAGCTATTGGTGAGGTTCTCCTTCGTTTTCTTTTGGGCAGAAGGGCGGAAAGTCGCAGTGCAACAGAGACCCTGCCATCCGACAAAGGAGGATGCTCTGAAGGGGCGGAAAGGGCGGAAAGCAAACTGATCTTTCGAAAGATGGAAGAATGGAGAATTCTTGAATGCGGTTTTATTAAAAATGTTGAAAAGTAAAAAGCCCTGGAGGGGCGTCCCGATCGATCGGGATAGCGATGGGGTTTAGCCCTAAGCTATAGGTGAGGGGCATTTTTGTCTTACACTTCGAAGGATATTTTCAAACTACTGGTTTGGCTATCCGCAATGGATATTTCTTAAAACGCAATCTATATTTTCTGATTTTCAGGGGGATAGGGTGGAGGTGGATTGAGTATATTTAGGTGTTATGCTTAATCAAAGGAAAATGAAGAGAATAAAATCAGTTGTCGTATTGTGTTCAATTTTATTATTTGCAATGACATATTTTTCTTGTAACGAGACTAAAGATTATGGTGAAGGGTTCAAACAGCAAAAGAATCATCCTTCGCTATATTCTGACGATTATGAATATCCAATTTCAAATAAAGAAGCATATATTTTCAATGAGAAAGCCCTAGATAAAATTAACTCCAATAAATTCAATAAGGCATTAAAATTATTTCAAAAAGCTAATGAATTAGAGCCAGACAATCCTTCAATTCTCTCCAATATTGGTAATGTCTACCAGAGACAAGTTATCTATGGCCAAGCTGAAGAATATTACAATAGGTCGATAGAAGTATCAGATTCAAATTACTTGCCTGCAATAGTAAACTTATCAAGTTTATTTATGGATAAGGAAGAATACGAAAAATCGATAAAATTATCCGAAACCTTATTGGGTAAATTTGAAGAACCAAAGTATCAAGCTGGCTTGTTTTTTAATTTATTAATAGCTCATTCAAAAGTTGGAAATTGTAAAAGTGCTTTAATTTATTATAAAGAATTGAAAATGAGAGTTAAAATTACAGGGCAATACTTTTTTGAAGAAAAGGCGATGAAATATTTAAAGGATTGTGATTATTAAAATAAGCATAACAATGTACACCATAACCATACTCCCTATCGGTCGTACGGCAGGTGTACTAACCGTTAAAAATCTTTCAATCAGAAGCCACAGCTCTCTTTGGTGTAGCTTATTGTGCTTAGATCGTTTGTGCGTAGTTAACGCTTCCAGATTAGATTCACGTTTTTGTCGCGTGCGAGCAGCGCCGACTTGTCCGCCGGCTGTAGTTGACCATCTATGAGCTCAAACGGAGTGAAACCAAAATCCGCTAAAAAATCTAATAGCTCTTCCGGCTCCAGCCCACCCTTCCGCATATAGCCGGGGGAAAACTCAGCCATTATCATCGGTACGTTTTCAAGCACCTTACGCGCACCTTTGAAGGCATTGAGTTCGTAACCTTCAATGTCAATTTTGAGAAACTTAATTTTGGATAGATCCACCTGTTGGTCGCGCAAAAATTCATCGAGGCTCACCACCTGGACCTCTATGGTCGGGCCCTCATTGATGCTGAGCATGGAATGTCGACCGACGTTGCTCTTTTTATAGAGATACAGCGTTTTGGTCTCGGTGGCCTCTCCTGCTCCTTTCTCCACCGAGGTGATATTGGTGCACGCATTTCTCTCAATGTTTGACTGAAAGCAATGAAAATTCTCCGGGTCGGGCTCAAACGAAAATATTCTGGCCTGTGGGAAGTACTTGCTCAACAGCACCGAATACCAGCCAATATTTGCACCAATATCCAGCACCACATCGTCCGTTGTAAGTGTCAGGTCGCAAAGCAAAAAATCACTAAAATCTTCCTCGTAAATGCCACGTTTGTAGATTTTGCGTCCCCCACCATCCGGTGCGCGAAAGCGCATGGACAGGCCGTACTTCTCAGCGTGCCCCACCAGGAACCGGGTCTGAAATACAAATCGATGAAGAAAATATGAAAGCGACTTGAAGTAGTACATTATGCGGGTTCGGTTTTGTAAAAGTACAAAACCGAAGGGTTGGAGGATAATAAATGCTACTAGTATCCTATAGCCTTCCCAGTTCCCCGGGCACCTCCTTCGCTTAGCTTTACACCAGCCTTAACTAGCATAGGTGGTCAAAGACAGACTTTCGATATCCCGATAGTTATCGGCACTGCCGTCGGATTGCCCGGAACGTTGTTGTTGCTTTCCCGGTTATTTAGCAATTATTAAGATTTGAGGGATTAAAAATGCCTGACACGAAGCCTTGCTTTTTCGTTTTTTCTTTTCCAAAGGAAAATAGTATTTTAACCTCATAATGAATATCCTACATCGTCAATCCTTCAACGTTATATCGCGCAAGAGGGGTTGAAATTCACCTTCATACATTTACGAAACACATTATGATGAGATTATTTTTTGCTTTTCTTTTATGCATCAGTTTTCAGTTACAGGCACAGGACTGGGTACAGGTAGCTTCTTTGCCAAATGAATTTAATGCCACCGATCACTCCTTTGGATTTAGCCTGGACGGTATGGGTTATTTAGTAACCGGTAATTCGCCTTCAGGAATACGAGATGATTTCTATCAGTATAACCCAGCCAACGATACATGGACCCAACTTCCCGATTTTCCCGGTGGTGCGCGTGGTTTTGCAATTGGTGATACCTGGGATGGGAAAGCCTACTTTGGATTTGGGTCAGATGATGACTCACGGTTAAATGATTTGTGGGTGTTTGACCCATCGGATATGAGTTGGACGGAATTGGCATCTTGTCCTTGTTTGGCCAGAATACACCCTGCATTAATAGCACATAATGGGAAAGTATATGTAGGATTAGGAGGCACATTTGCAGGAAATATGAGTGATTGGTGGGAGTATGATATTGCATCAGATACCTGGTCGCAGAAAGAGGATTTGCCTTCTTTTGAGAGACATCATCCGTATCAATTTGGCATCGGCGATTATGTCTATGCAGGCTTTGGGCATGGCAACGGTATCTTCGATGATTGGTGGCGTTACGACAACTCGGACGACTCCTGGACACAGGTGGCTTCGATACCCGCTGAAGCTCGGGTAGCAGGGACGCAATTTTCTTACAATGGAAAGGGCTATGTCCTGAGTGGAGATGGAGAGGACCACCAATCTATGGAAACAGGTGAGTTTTGGGCGTATGATCCTGACGAGGACGTATGGGATGAGTTGCCACCTCACCCTGGTAACTCTCGGTGGGCACCTGCTTCTTTTGTTATTAATGGAGAGGTATATATCATTAATGGGCCGAGTTTTGGCGTCTATGTCTCGGAGGTGTATAAATTTGACTTAGAGAGCATCGTTGACGCCGATCAGGATGGGTACTACTCGTTTGAAGATTGCGATGATGACAACCCGGATGTCAATCCCGGTGAAACGGAGATTCCTTACAATGGTTTAGACGATGATTGTGATCCAACGACCTTAGATGATGATCTTGATCAGGATGGCTTTGTGCTTGCAGATGATTGTGATGACAATAATCCTGATGTCAACCCCGATCAGACTGAAATCCCATACAATGGTTTAGACGATGATTGCGATCCGACTACCTTAGATGATGACTTTGATCAGGATGGCTTCCCATTGGCCGAGGATTGTGATGATAACAATCCGGATGTTAATCCGAATCAGACAGAGATTCCATACAACGGAATTGACGATGACTGTAATCCTGAAACACCTGACGACGACATAGATCAGGACGGATATGGGCTTGCAGATGATTGTGATGATGATAACCCTGATGTTAATCCTGATCAAACGGAAATTCCTTACAACGGCATAGACGATGATTGCGACCCGGCAACCCTGGATAATGACTTAGATCAGGACGGATATGGGTTTGAGGATGATTGCGATGATGACAACCCGGATGTCAATCCTGGTCAGACGGAAATCCCGTACAACGGCTTAGATGATGATTGTAATCCCGAAACCCTGGACGATGACTTTGATCAGGACGGATTCCCATCTGCCGAGGATTGTGATGATAGCAATCCGGATGTCAATCCAGGCCAGACAGAAATCCCATACAACGGCATTGATGATGATTGCAATCCGGAAACACTGGACGACGATCAGGATCAGGACGGATTCCCGGCAGACGAGGACTGTGATGATAATAATCCGGATGTCAATCCAGGTGAAACCGAAATTCCATACAACGGCATAGATGATGATTGCAATCCGGAAACAGTAGATGATGATATAGACCAGGATGGATTCCCATCCGCCGAGGATTGTGATGATAACAATGCGAATGTCAATCCCGATCAGACTGAAATCCCGTACAACGGCCTGGATGATGATTGCAATCCGGAAACCCTGGACGACGACTTTGACCAGGACGGATTCCCGGCAGCCGAGGATTGCGATGATAGCAATGCGAATGTCAATCCAAGTCAGGCAGAAATCCCATACAACGGCCTGGATGATGACTGTAATCCGGAAACGCTGGACGATGACCTGGATCAGGACGGATTCCCAATAGCTGAGGATTGTGATGATATGAATGCATCCATTAATCCTGATGCGATCGAAATCCCGAATAATGGCATTGACGAAGATTGTGATGGTGTGGATTTAGTCACGGCAGTGCATCAATTAGCCGATGCATCCGTCAAGATTTATCCAAACCCGGCAAGCGATGTAATCCATATTGACGTTTCGAACAATCTTAAATTCCGAACGCATATTTATAGCATGGAAGGACAACTGATCATCCATACAACAAATCAGACGGTCATTGATATTCAAAGTTTAGCCACAGGAATTTACCTGGTGGAAATCGTAGATGTCAACTCAGGTCAAAGACTACTAGAAAGAATAATGAAAACTAACTAAGGTTTTCATTCTATACATATCTGTATGACAGGCACTGTTATTTAGGTGCCTGTCAGCTTGAGTTGACACCGGAGATCATAGAGACTCCTGATGTACTGTATGCCTTACTTAGTACATGTCCGGGCACCTGGCTTTTAAATGAAGCCAGACCTTTGTTGAGGTGAGCCACTTCGACCCGTTTATTAGGGAGCTAAGCGACAATCCGCAATGGATATCTCTTAAAACACAATCTATATTTTCTGATTTTCAGGGGGGATAGGGTGGAGGTAGATTGCGTATTTTTGGTGATATCGCATATCAAAATTCAAATGATACGCTTATTTAGTTTATCGATCTGCAGTATAGCCTTAATTGCTTTTGACACTGTGGCCTTGCCTGATTTGGTTGAAAGCCCGGGCCCACGGCATGCTTTGTATCTGGAATCAATGGAAAAGGCAGTAATGTCAAATAAACACGTCCTTCTTCATTTTACTGCCGAGCATTGTCCGAACCCAATTGTGATCCAGCAATTCATTCTTGAGGATTCTATAATTCAGGCCATTTTGGAAGAGCATTATATATATGTAGCGCTGAATGTTTCTGACAAGCGACCGTTGAGTGAAGAAGAATCCTATACAACGTATTCAAATCTAAGCATAGAAACGCATGGGGCGAGAAATGCAGATTTGGAAATGACAGTATTTCATGAAAATATCCAGCCATACCTTGTGATTTGTGATGGACATGAGGCTCTTATTTCAGACGCGAAGTATATAGCTACGAAAGAAGAACTGCGCTTATTTCTACATGATGGAATCAAAAGAAATTAGACTGGTGATATAAATGTCCGCCGCGCCAACAGGTTTTCAGCACTGAAGAAGAAGTCGTATTTGCTTTGATCCTGCCAAGGCAAAACCTCTGTCAATCCATGATCAGCCGCCAGGTAGCCTGATACCTAGTGGACAGTAAATATTGCGGTTGCTTCAATACCCATCATCCATCTGTAGGAGTTCTTTAAAACGGCATCTATCATTATTAAGCCTTATAGATGCTAAACCTTCAATTATTTAATCGTAATAGATCGTCCGATGACGAGAATCCCGCATCTTTGATCCCTCTTTCAAACAAGCGGGTATGGCGCCACCTAAAGATTTGTCTGTGACCGAAAGCAGGTATCTGCAGGTGACTAATATTGCTTCTGTGTTGGGAGCTTTGTTCATGCTTGCCTGGATGATCACCGCCATCTTCCTGACCAAAGCGCCCGTGGTGTACGCGAGAAATGCACTCATGGCCCTGATGTTTCTGATGGTGTTGTGGTTTAACAGGATCGGGTGGCGGGTATTTGCTTCCGTTTGGCTGATGGTGGCTTCTTTTACTTCAGTGTTGCTCTTCCTGTTTTTATTGGGATACTCTTCCGGAGTGGCCATCTGTTGGTTTATGGTCATTATCCTTCCGTACATGTCGTTTCCGCGCAAAGCCAGGATGTGGGCGCACGGATTCAGTTTGATGGCCTGCCTGCTTCTGATGGCATCTGTTTTGTTCCAAACAGAAATTACCGTTCGCCATGATGTCTTCGATCTGCAGTTGCTGCAAGTGGTCAATATCAGTATGCCCGGACTCATCTGCCTGCTCCTCGTTTGGCGTTTGTCCGTTCTGGTGGATCGTTCCGAAGATTCTTTAATCGCGGAGCAGAAGAAGTCGGACAACCTGCTGCAGAATATCCTCCCGGAGTACGTCATAAAAGACCTGAAAGACACCGGCAAAACCATCCCTAAGCGACACAGGAATGTCAGCATTCTGTTTACAGACTTCAAGGGGTTTACAGAATTGGTGCCGACCATTTCGGCGACGAAGCTGATGAGCGAACTCAATGATATATTCGGGCGATTTGATGAGCTTGTTGAGCAGGAAGGCGTGGAGAAAATCAAAACCATTGGGGACGCGTACGTAGCCGTTTGTGGGGTGGAAAACGAGATTCCGGATCATGCGATCAAATGTATCCGCGTGGCACAGCGGATGCTGGCCTACCTCGAAAAACGCAACCGGACGCACAAGATTAAATGGAGTATGCGAATAGGGATTCATTCCGGGCCTATCGTAACCGGGGTGATTGGGAAGAAGAAATTCAGCTATGATCTTTTTGGCGATACTATCAATACGGCTAGCCGGATGGAGTCAGCCGGTGAGGCGGGCAGGATCAATATTTCCGGGGCCACCTATCACCTGATCCGCGATGTTGTTGCATGCGAATACAGAGGGGAGATCTTTGTGAAAGGAAAGGGCGATATGGCGATGTATTTTGTGAGGGAGTGATGGGTCTCCTTCGCTGAAGCTACGGCGACTAAAAGGTGAGGGGGTGAGGGAGTGAGGGAGTGATGGGTCTCCTTCGCTGAAGCTACGGCGACTAAAAGGTGAGGAAGTGATGGTTTGCTATCTGATTATCTGGTATATTGGAAGATATTACCTAAAACAAAGTGACCCGAGTGAATCTTAATTTTCAAGCGCTGTTATTCATTGCCTTTACTTCTTTGATGGGTTTGAGTTGTCAGGAAGATCCACCTGGCATCACCTACGATCCGTTTGTTGACTGCGAGGGGAATGTATACCCGATCGGAAAAATGTGTGATGGGAAGATATGGATGTTGAAAAACCTGTCGGTCTCAAAGTTTGCCAATGGCGATACGATTCCGTATGTCTATCATGAACATTGGATTGATTTTGGGGATGACAGTCCGGCGCATTGTACCGTGCTGGATAGCGCTGAATTGGAAGGCGTGTATGGTCAGCTGTATAACTGGTATGCAGTTTCTGATCCCCGTGGACTGGCCCCGGAAGGATGGCATGTGGCGACCTTGGAAGAATGGCAGGCCTTGATCGATTGTAATGGAGGAAATGCTCTTGCCGGGGATCAATTAAAAGAAGCCGGATCTGTACATTGGAATACGGCAACAGGTACGAATGCAAGTGGATTTACCGCTTTGCCGGGAGGGCGAAGAATTGGTATTGAGGATGAGTTATTGGGCATGTTGGCAGTTTTCTGGACTTCCGAGCCTAATAAGGAGTGTTTTGGAACCGTTACCCCATATTATGGCACCTACGATGGTCAGGCTAGTGCTTACACCAATTGTGGCGTTAATGGTGTCGGGGCTTCTGTCAGGTGTGTGCGAGATGAGTAGGAGATGAGTGTTAGTGTTTTCTTAATTTCAAGTTGTATTCTCTTATGCTTGTCAGAAGAACAGTAATTTAGACAATTATCCTGTAGCAATGAAGTCACATAAACTATTCTTCATACTCCTTTTTTTGTGTCTGTGTTTCATTGTCAAAGTAGCAAACGCACAGCACAAATTCGAGATAGGCATAGGGATTGATCCGCTGGTCGTGCCGGTCAATTTTGGGACTTTTGTTGAAAGCGGCCCCGGGGTGTATGATATCAATGGGAAGGGATTAATTGCACAATCGGGCTCGGCTTTTTTTACTTACTGGCCAACAAAAATGTTCGGCATTTCACTTGGAGCAGGGATGCGAAATTTTAGATCTGCTATTGATTATGCGATTCCTGACCTTGTGTATGATGTGCCATATCCTGTTTTGGAAGGATCGTACCAATTTATGGGAAATGGCTGGGGACCATCACTGGCTATTTTATTCAGGCACAGGCGATGGAAAGGGCGAATTGGGATCGATGAATATGATCTTCATTGGCATAATTATTATTCCTACTATGGATCTACGGGCATATTTTACTATGGTGATTTTGGAGAAAAAATAGCAGAGCTCCATGTGGAAGAAAAGTCATTTTGGAGTATTAGACCTATTACATATTCCTTCCTGCAGTTGCAAGCACAATACAATATCCTGGACAATGTGTATCTACGGGTAGGCTTTGAGACCACGATCAGCAGTGAATACCCTTATCCATACGTATTGGAGATTTCGGGATATACCCCTGAGACACCTCCGGAAAATCAGTTATTCAATATATTTTCGATGCGGAGCAAGCTTTCCTCTTTTTCTTTTGGGGTCGGATATACTGTTGGGTTTGGGAAGTACAAACGGGATCGTATAAATGATGAATAGCCTGAATTTTAGGTTCAGGGAAGAAAAGCCTTTACAGAATAATGCAACTCGCATGCAGGAAAGTGTATTATGTACTTCGTGCAGCGGAAAGGTCTATTGGGAAAGGTCGACCACAAGATTGCGGTTTTCAGGCATTGCACATTTATACTAAAATCAGTATTTTGGAATAAAATACCCCGCTATTGCTAAGCCTGGGCAATGAAATCAAATTTAACGTCGTCTCTTTGTTGTTAGGGGTGAAAGGATATTATGCCCTTAATAGTATTGGTGAGCATGGCACAAACTCCGGACACTACTATGGGTTTGGGCTTTTGCTTGGTTTGAAATTTTGAATTTTTTAATACCCGATATGAAAAAAATACAATACAACATCGACATACACGCACCCGCCGAAAAGGTCTACACCACCATGCTTGGCCTGGAGAATATAGAGACGTACAATCAATGGACGGCGGAGTTTAATCCCACCTCAACCTATGAAGGGAGTTGGGACAAGGGATCAAAGATATATTTTGTCGGAACGGATGAAAACGGAAAGAAGGGAGGTATGGTCGCCGAGATAGCGGAAAATATTCCGGCCCGATTTGTTTCCATACGACATATCGGCATGCTGGATGGAGATAAGGAAATCACCGAAGGAGAAGAGATCGAAAAGTGGGCAGGCTGCCTTGAAAATTATTCCTTTGATGAGGAAGACGGGGTCACCACCGTTACCGCCGAAATTGATGTGGACGACAACTACCTTGATTATTTTGACAAGACCTGGCCAAAAGCGTTGCAGAAGTTGAAGGAGATTTCGGAGAGGTAGAGCATTGTACAGGGTATTTGCACTATGAACCTACATCACCCACCTCCATTCTTCCTCCAGCTCAAATAAGGCACGCGAATACCAAACTCATAGCTCACGGGGGCAATGTAGTCCAATCCTCTCACCGAAATATTCCCGGACAGAATAATACGCTTGAAGAGCCGGTACTCAACTGATCCGCGCAGGAGCCAGTACAATGGGTCAGATGCCTGATCGGTCAAAGGAGTTCCCATATCAATGTAAGAGCCCAATCCTGCCTGGGCACGCAGACCTAAACCTTTCCACTGCAGATCCTTCGGACCGGACAGATATTCCATGGCCAGAAAACCATTTACACGTTCACCGCTATAGGTGGTGACTGCCGGCGCGTAGAGCACACGAACCATCTGCTGCATTTTCCCAATCTCATATCGGTACGATCCTGTCAAGGCACTACGCCATAAGCGACCTGGCTGCGCAATATTAGGTTGTTCATTTGAAGAAACAGGTGAAGCATCAGTGATACTGACACCGAGCGAAAAACTTTCCGGGACAGAAGGCATCACAAAGTCCTCTGTATTGGATTGACAATCGTTGATATCCACCAGGTAGACCGAATACACGCCTGGCGCCAGATCAATCAAAAAGAAATTATTCTGACTCACGGTAAATGAAAACAGTCCGTTTACATACACTGCGTAGGGAAACTGCCCAGGTGTAGTGACTTCTATAAACACAGATCCATCATTCGCCCCCGGTCCTGAAGGCGGGATCACTTCGATCACCTCAATGACCGGCGTAGGTGGAATATTGATTGTGACGTTAAACGATTCGCTGCAACCCGGACCTGCATCAGGGTCAGACACTTCGATAGAGTAATCTCCGGGTATGGTAGACACATAATCAGATAACACGATCAGGCCGGCATCAATATCAAACTCAGCCGCGCCAAACGGATAATCCACCAACATGGTTAGTGTGTTTCCGAGGGGACTGATTGCGGTAAACTGTATGTCCCCGTCACTATCGCAGGTGGGATGCGTCACCATGATATTCTCAATATAATTACCCGGGACACCTTCGAGCACGAATGAATCTTCATAGGTACATCCGGTATCCAGATCCGTGATCGTCACAGAATACTCTGCAGGCGGAATGTTGGTAATCGTGGGGCCCTCATCGCCGGTACTCCATTCGTAGATATACTCACCCGGTCCACTCACTACGACGGTCAGCGCACCATCTTCCATTCCGCATGAAGCAGGTGTGTCATTAAAGGTTACATCAATATCACAGGGTAATTCTTGTACGAAAACAACCGCTTCCGCAACGGCAGTGTTCCCGCACGCATCTGTAACGGTATACAAAAACGAAGCTTCGCCACTGAATCCGATATCGGCGATAAACTGAAAATCACCATTCGACATAAATGAAACGGTGCCTCCCATTTCATTGTCCACCTGCGTCATTTCGATATCGAGCCCTAAATCATTTTCCAGTACATTGCCATTTAAAGGCGTTGATCCCTGGGCGGTATAAAAATCATTAAACAAATCAAGCGGCGGAGTAACATCATTGACAGTCGCCATGACGGTCTCTGTACACGAGGGACCTATCTGCTGATCGGACACGGTAATCGAATAGGCTCCCGGCACAATTGCCATCAGTGAAGAAAGATCGTAGATGCCGGTTGGAACGGTAAACATACTCATGCCTTCGGGGCCGGTCACGTCCACAACCAACGGTCCTGCTCCGGGAGTCGTCAACGAAAGACGTATGTCTCCGCCGCCCGCGCATGTTCCGGGCGTGACACTGAGAACAGAAACGTATTCCGCATCATTCTCCTCAATCGTTACAGAGAAACTTCCGGTACATCCACCCTCATCAGTGGCGGTCACGGTGTATGTACCCGTTCCGACACTTTCGAGTGTCATGCCTGTCTGTTGATTGGACCAGAGGTAGGTATATTCTCCGGGTGGGCTTACGGTAACCGTCGCGGATCCGCTTGGTATTCCGCAATCAGCATTTTCTGTTTCAAATGTTGCGGTGAATCCTCCGCCACCCATTTGGCCTACCATCACAGTGCCTGAAGTCGAACAGGATGTTCCTGTCATCGTGACGGTTACCGTGTAGTCACCAGCACCGACATTCGTAATTTGTGGGCCGGTGCTGCCATTGGACCAAAGAAAGGTATACGATCCGGCCGGCATCACCTGCACGGTAGCCGATCCATTATTTGCACCGCAATCCGCAGGCGAGGAGTCAAAAGAAAGTGTGAAAGTGGGCGGTAGTTCTTGCACCATCGCAGTGGCGGTTTGTACACAGGATGTCCCTGTGACGGATACAGTCACTGTATAACTTCCGGCCATGACGCCGGACAATTGATTTCCGGTTTGACCATTGGACCAGAGGTAGGTATAACTTCCCGGAGGATCGACCATGGCGGTGGCTGAACCATTACTTAATCCGCAACCGGCTGGCGTTGTATTGGTGGTGACTGTAAATTCCGCCGGCAATTCATCAATAGTGGTTGTTGCTTCTGTAGAACAGTTGGTGCCGGGCACTGTCAATGTAACGGTATAGGTTCCGGCCGGGACATTGGACAACTGTCCTTCGGTCTGTCCATTGGACCATTGATAATCGACTTCCCCGGATGGATTGAGTACGATTGTGGAAGTGCCATCCGATTCACCGCAAGTGGCAGGTGTGGTATTAAATAAAACCGAATACGGAAATGGTTCTTCAGACACCGTGATAGTGCCTTGTTGCACACAATTGTCGCCAGGCAATGCCACTGTCACCGAATACACTCCGGGAGTAAGTCCGGTGATCTGGGCGCTCGTTTGTCCATTTGACCACATGTACGTGTAGGCACCGGGTGGGTTTACGGTAGCGGTTACGGTGCCATCCGATACTCCGCAACTTGCCAGCGTGGAAGACAGAGAGACGACAAAGTTGGGTGGTGTTTCCGTGATCATGACACTTGCTTCTTCAGAGCATGTGGTGCCAGTGATGGATACGGTCACGGTGTATGTTCCTCCCGCTAATCCTGTGGCCTGAGGACCCGTCTGACCATTGGACCACAGGTAGGTATACGCGCCGGGTGGATTCACCGTCGCTGTTGCTGTTCCGTTTGCCAACCCACAATCGGACATTGTACTTGAAATGGAAACAGAAAAATTAGCTGCTTCATCTTCAATTGTAACGCTTGTCGTGTAGATGCATGTCGTGCCTGGTTTGGATACGGTCACACTGTATGATCCGGCAGCCAATCCGGAAACGCTTGATCCGGTCTGCCCGTCTGACCAGGCGTAGTCGTATTGGTCTGGTGGATTTACGTTGATCGTGGCTGAGCCATCAGCATCTCCGCAGGTCGATGGCGTGGTGGTAAACGTCACGGTGGGTTCAAAAGGATTGGTGCCCACTTGAGTGGAGAGTACGTTTTGGCAAGCGCCACCGGCGCTGATCGTCACGGTGTAGGAGCCTGAAGGTAGGTTGGATTGATTTTGTGTGGTTGCCCCATTGGACCACTGATAGGTGTAGGTGCCGGGAGTCGATGGAGTGACAGATACACTTCCTGTAGGTTGATCGCAATCCGTATTCTGTGCCGTGATAGTAGCATCGATATCTATCGACTCGTCGGTAATGGTGGATTGCACAACTTGCCTGCATCCGGTTTCGTCTTCAGTTATTGTGACTGTATACATTCCGGCAGGGACATTGGTCAGGGAAGTAGTCGAGGCGCCGTTAGACCATTGATAGGAATAGTTACCGGCCGGCATGACACTCGTTGTGATTGCGCCATTCGATTGACCGCACGTGCTATTGGTTGCTGTAGTATTAGCGGTAAACATGCAATCGACTGGATCGGGATCATCTTTCTCGTCAGCCAGCAAATAAATAATTGTTCCCGCAGCTGCTGCGCCGGCGATTACCGGGATCCATGGAAAGACAGCTGCACCGGCTTGTCCCTTTCCCGGTTTCATCCGAAAGTCTGTCAATTCAATTTTGTCCCATGGAGATGGTATGGCACTTATAGCATTCGCGGAATCGACATTTGTCATTGCACCGTTGAGCACTTTGGCGTCGATACTCACATTGAGGAAAGTGTTCCAAAAATCATTGACACCTGATGTCAGTTTGTCGAGGACATCCTGGATCAGACTTTCTGTGCTGGTACCTGTGTTGTCTTCAAACTGATTGATGGCATTCGCCCGGAATTGTTCTTTTTGATAATGGCGTCCGGTGATGGCGGCGGTGTACATCCAGAAGGCTTGTTGGATAACGGCGTCGCGTTCTTTTTTCGAATCGCTGCTATATGGAGTATTGATCTTTCCGTCCTGCTTCAAGGCATCGTACGATTTGGAAATGGTGCTCACTGCTGCCACCAGCATAGGGGCGAACGTCTGAGGATTGGATTCAGGTTTAATCGTTCCGTCGATCGGAGTGGTGGTGTTTGGCCATGTGGTAATCGTTGATGTTGCGCCGGCCGGAAAAGCAGTAAATCCTTTTGCTTCTCTCAAGTCAGGAATATCATTGGGAATAAATGCCGGTACCGCGCGTGCTGTCAGGAGATTCGTGCCGCCTTGCGGCGCGTTCCGGTTGGGTTGCAGGACAGGAATCCAGGTGCTGATGAGTGGCATGGGATTGTCCGCCGGTACCGGTTGTGCGTACACATCCGCGCAATATCCTTTTACCTGGAGTTGGCTCGTGCCTGTGGGCAGGCTTGTGGCAGGGATCATGGCTACATACGGTTGGTATTTTCCTTCGGACGGGATATAACATGTCTGTTCGCTG
The DNA here is from genome assembly GCA_030426765.1 of Bacteroidia bacterium. GTDB lineage: Bacteria > Bacteroidota > Bacteroidia > Chitinophagales > Saprospiraceae > Opimibacter. The sequence goes on from JAUHXV010000066.1 coordinate 14,617, forward strand.
ACCCGGATGGTAGAACCTGTGGTGTTGACGACGGTCAGCGTGGCGATATGGCCGGTGGTTTGACCGGTTCCGGTGGCTGTGATCTTCAGCGATTGTGCTGTCGAGTCGAAGTGAAATAGGGAAATCAACAACAGGGCCAGAAGGATGGCCTTTGCGTGTATCTGTTGCTTTGGGATAGGGTATTGATTTCTCATTATGTTCAGTTTAACGCGGGAAAGATAGGGGAGGGACCAATAACCACAGGCCAAGGTACGATTTCTGTTGAATATCAGGAAGTTGTAGGGGGTGATGGGTCTCCTTCGCTAAAGCTACGGCGACTAAAAGGTGATGGGGTGATGGGGTGAGAGGGTGATGAGGTGATGGGGTGATGAGGTGATAGGGTGATGGGGTGATGAGATGATGAGGTGGTGCTGAAGCATGTTTACTTGTAGAATGCAATACTGTAAATGATAAATGGGATTGTTTTGGGGAAATGGGTATACGCACTGGATATTAAACAAAACGCAACTAATTATCACTGATGATCAAAGTGGTTTGATGGAAGCGCATTACGTATATTTAGGGGTTGGGGTTAATTTTAACAATATGAAATGAGTAAAGAAATTCATAATACTGATGGCACTAAAGTTCTTGTGGCATTTAAACCTGCTCAATGAGTTGCTGAGTATCAAGTATTACTTGACAAAGGTGCTGACACGATTTGGGCAACTGAACTTCAAATAGCTGAATTTTTTGGAAGAGATAGAACTGTTGTCAACAGACACATTAAGAATGCTTTCAGAGAAGGTGAACTTGATCAAGAGGCAGCTAGTGCAAAAATTGCACAAGTTCGAAAAGATGGAGATAGAGAAATAGAAAGAGAAGTTCTTCAGTATAATCTTGATGTTATTTTATCTGTAGGATATAGAGTTAAATCACCCCTAGCCACTGAATTTAGAAAGTGGGCAACTAGCAAATTTAAGGAGTATCTGATAAAAGGATATTCCTTAAATAAAGAACTTCTCAATTGTAAAGCAGAAAAAATCAAAGAACTTGAAACACAGATTGGCTTTCTAAATGAAGCAGCATTTCAAAACCAAAAGCAGATAACCGAAGGGTTTCTTTCAATTATTGGTCATTACGCAAGGTCATTTGAGCTCCTAAATAAATATGACACAGAAGAGTTATCAGTTGACGTGTTAAGCGTAGATGTTATCTACACTATTAACTACCAAGACGTAGGGAGGCGATACTGGCTGTGGCGCAAAGCCTTCCCGACCAAAGAGATATGATAATTAGATTGATAATTAATTTAATTAAAAACTAACCTCAACAAGATAAATTGACCACCATGGCCAATTAGATTCTATACTTTTCAGGCTGCTAAATAGCGGATGTCCTGATCAAAGAACGCCTGGCCGGGAATTCTAAGCTAAAACACATAGTATTCGTTTTGTCAAAGGTTTAGTAAATTTAAGTGATTGATAAAACGAATCTTCTGTTCTAAGGATGGGATGGTATTTCGACGGGATAGAAATTTATGGCTCCTGAACAGGCAGAATCTTTAACAGACGTACTACAAACAAATGGACTTTAGTAATTTACTCAATGACTTCACCTGGGAAGTGGTCGATCTCAACCGCTTTCTCTTAAATGCTCTGATAGCAGCCCTTCTCGCCTGGATCGTCTCGGTGTATTACAAGCGCTATGGAGGCAGTGTCAGCAACCGAAGTCAGTTTGCCAACAATTTTATTCTGCTGGCATTGACCACGATGCTGATCATCACCATTGTGAAATCCTCCATTGCGTTGTCGCTAGGGCTGGTGGGCGCTTTGTCAATCGTCAGATTCAGAGCGGCTATCAAAGAGCCGGAAGAACTCATCTACCTGTTTCTAGTGATCGCCATCGGATTAGGAATGGGAGCAGATCAGGCAGCGATAACCGGAGTAGCATTTGTGTTGATCATGAGTATTTTGATTATTAAGAGCAGGGTATCCGGTGCCTCTCATAGCGTCCGCAACAATCTCATGCAACTGTCTATCCGGACAAAGCCGGTTGAAGTAGCCACCATTAATTCGATATTAGCTGATCACATCAAAATCGTTGACTTAAAGCGTATGAGTCAGGACAGCGAAA